>CBFHHA010000016.1:0-48563 GCA_965655625.1 Flavobacteriales bacterium
ACCTAGAACGATTCATTAGCAAAGAAGTAGAGGCCGAAATAGAAATTTCTGGCATAGGATCTGAAGAAACCGATCCCAATTTAAGAAAAATCCTTCCAGGTGTGAAAAACATTGTAGCTGTGGCTTCGGGTAAAGGGGGTGTAGGAAAATCTACAGTTACTGCCAATATTGCAATAAGTTTGGCAAAAAAAGGATACAAAGTTGGACTAATTGATGCTGATATTTATGGTCCTTCTATGCCTTTGATGATGGACTGTGCTTACGACAAGCCAACCATGGTAGATGTGGACGGAAAAAGCTATATTTCGCCTGTAGAAACACACGGGGTAAAAGTAATGTCAATTGGCTTTTTTGCTGATTTGAACCAAGCAATTGTTTGGAGAGGTGCAATGGCTAGTAAAGCGATAAGACAAATGTTTATCGACACATATTGGGGAGAACTAGATTACATGCTAATAGATTTACCACCAGGAACCGGAGATGTTCATTTAACTCTGGTACAATTGGTCCC
Organism: Flavobacteriales bacterium; assembly: GCA_965655625.1. Taxonomy (GTDB): domain Bacteria; phylum Bacteroidota; class Bacteroidia; order Flavobacteriales_D; family CAJJDF01; genus CAJJDF01. The sequence continues at coordinate 512 of CBFHHA010000016.1, forward strand.
AATCACGGGAGCTGTTATCGTGAGTACTCCGCAAGCAATTGCTTTGGCCGATGTAAAAAAAGGTATTCACATGTTTAAAATGCCAAACATTAACGTGCCTGTTCTTGGGGTGGTAGAAAACATGGCTTATTTCACTCCGGAAGAACTGCCAGAAAACAAGTATTATATCTTTGGAAAAGACGGAGTGAAAGATTTGTGTGAGCAAATAGACGTGAAACTTTTAGGTGAAATACCATTAGTTCAAAGCATAAGAGAAGCAGGCGATGCCGGAACTCCCATTGCTGCACAAGATGGCACTCCTTCTGCTATCGCTTTTGATTTGCTGTCAGCGAACGTAGTTGAGCAAATAAACTGGAGAAACAACAACATAAAACCTACACAGGTTGTGAAAATGAATACACCATGATAAACCGATTATCTACCCTTGCTCTTGTATTTGTCATCTCCTTGACTTCCAATGCTCAAGAAACTGATTCAGCAGCCAAGGAAGAAGCAAGATTACACAACCTGAATCCTACAGATTTCTATTTAAAACGCAAAGGAAAAATGTTTGCCTCTTGGGGTTATAACCGTTCTGCCTATAGTTTAAGCGACATCAGATTTTGGGGAGAAGGGTATGATTTTACGATAAAAGAGGCTTTTGCGAAGGATAGACAAACGAAGTTCGATCCAAAAGTTTATTTCAATCCCTCTCTTTTTACAATACCCCAGTACAACTTAAGAGTGGGTTATTTTTTGACGAATAAGCTTTCTTTGTCGGTAAGTGTCGATCACATGAAATATGTATTAGATAATTCGCAAATAGCCACAGTAAATGGGAGTATCGAAACCTCTGCCAGTAGTGACTGGGCGAAAGAATATGACCAAGAATTAATGGCAATTACCCAAGATTTTGTGAAGTATGAACACACAGATGGATTGAATATCATCTACTTGGAATTAGACTACAACGACCTCTTGTTGGAAACTTTGAATAGAAAGTTTGCGGTGGATTTAGTCACTGGAATTGGCGCTGGTGCAGTAGTTCCCAAAACAAACGCACGGTTATTCGAAAATAGAGGAACCGATGAGTTTCACTTAGCAGGTGGCTCAATAAATGCAAATATAGGATTAAAGCTTTTTTTCTTTAAACACTTGTTTCTTCATCCTGCAGTAAAAGTTGGGTATGTGACTCTTCCCGATGTTCTAACAAACACCTCTGGAAACGATAAAGCTTCTCAAAATTTCTCTTATTTCCAGGCAAATATGACCGTAGGATACCAATTTGGTTTAACTCATAAATCATTCTAGCCGAATCAGACTGACTTGGATTAAACCAAAAAAATAGAAATTCTCAAGAAATTTTCGGAGAAATATTGAGACACTCACCTTTTTTATTAATCATTTACATTTCCTTCTTTCAATAAGACAGAACTGATAAATTCTTACAAAAGAGTTGATCCTGATTAGGAATACTCCTGTTTTTACAACTTATTGTGGCGGTAGCAACTCCCTTTTTAACGCTGCCATTTTAATTCCTGCCACTGCACATTCCACGCCTTTATTACCGTGTTTCCCTCCACTTCTATCTAGTGCTTGTTGCATTGTGTTGTCTGTTAACACACAAAATATTACCGGAACTCCATACATTAAATTCACGTCTTTGATTCCTAAAGAAGTAGCTTCACAAACATAGTCAAAATGCTTAGTTTCACCCTGAATCACACTTCCTATAGCAATTACTGCATCAACTTCTGTATGCTCAATAACTAGCTGAGAAGCCAAAGGCAATTCATAAGTACCCGGCACATGTTTTACTAAAATGTTTTTAGCCAAAGCACCGTTTTCAATAAGTGTATCGAAAGCACCTTTTAACAAATTGGAGGTAATCTGTTCGTTCCATTCCGAAACAACAATCCCGAATGACATCGCTGATGCATTCGGGATTGACTCTTTATCGTAATTTGATAAGTTAGTTGAGGCTGTTGCCATAATTAATTTTTAAGTTTTGCTATGAATTTTTCTATTCCTTGAGCCTCTGCTGAAGTAGAAAATTCTTTTTTTATTCTTTCGTAATTTGCAATCGCATCTGCAATATCACCCACTTCTTCTTGAGCAACAGCTAGTTTCTTAAGATAAACTGGTGTTGTAAAGTCATTGGTTGAATGAGCAATAGCCGCTTTGTAATTGGCTATAGCTTTATCTGCTTGTTGCGTTTCAAAATAAGCGTCTCCCAAAGCTCCTTTGGCGATAGCTCCAATTAATTCGTCCTCGAAGCTTACTCCCTCCAAAGCAGAAATAGCTTCTTGGAACATTCCCATATTCAAATAACCCACACCCATGTTGTAAGCAGCAATATCACCGGCTGAAGTTCCACTATATTCCTCTGCTATGGTTGCATAACCCAAGTTGTTTTGATCTCCATCAATTGCTACTTGAAAGTTATTAGCTCCAAAATTATTCTCTTGTTTCCAGATTATGCTACTTCCCTCGGTAGACTTTTGGGCTTTGTTATTATTATACCACCAAAAACCTGCAATCACAACCGCTATTGCTCCTAAAACAATGTAAATTGTGTTTTTGTTTTGCTCAAATTTATCTTGGATTTTATCGCTAATCTCCTGTACATCAAAATTTTCTATGTCTGCCATTTGTTTGTTTTTTTGAAAGGACAAAAATATAGTTTTTTATCCATTTTATACCTATTCAAGGATGATTTTTTTTGTGTTTACTTTTATTTAAACAATATTTCATCCACTACTCTTTTTTGGAGTTTGCGATTCAATGATTCTTTTAGTTTTTCCTTTGCAAAAGAAAGTTCGTGTCTCAACACAGAAGATTCAATTTGAATAATCAAAATACGTTTGCGTAATTCCAATGATTTTGTTTTGGCAGCAATTGCCGTTCCCATCATTTCGGTCCACTCTTTGTGTAAATCTAGTTCGTCCATTTTATCCTCTATTTTATAGGCTTTTAGCAATCTTTCAATAGCTAATTTTAATGGCATGACTTGCTTATCTCTTTTAGGAAAACTCATGCTTAAAATTAAGCAAAGTATTTACTTCTGAGGATGATTGAGAGTTATTTTTTTTCATAACTTTAGCTATGAAAACAACAGTAGAACTAAAATCAGGAACTTACGAATTAGATTTACATCAGCCCTTGGATATTTCGATGAGACTCTCAACAGAGCCAAACAACTCAAGTGCTTGGTATGTTTCTCCGATAAAAATAGAACCTGTAAAAGGAGAAGGATTCATTGGAAGTGTGGCCCAAGGAGGTTCCGTAAATTTCAGAGATATTGTTTTCAATCCTCATGGTAATGGAACCCATACAGAAACTGTAGGCCATATCGATATAGAAATTCATTCTATTAATCAATTGCTAAAAACCTTCCATTTCTTGGCACAAGTTGTTTCGATAGAACCAGAAGTATGGACCTCCAATTCTGGAACCAGAGAAAAAGGAGATTTGATAATTACTAAAACCCAACTGAAAGAAGCAATCGGTATTAATACGCCTGAAGCATTGGTTTTAAGAACATTGCCAAACTCCAGTAACAAGCTTACCTTTCAATACTCTAATACGAATCCACCTTACTTGTGCCACGAAGCGGCCAAGTTCTTAAGAGAAATTGGAGTGAAACATCTCTTAATCGACTTACCTTCTGTGGACAAAGAAGTGGATAATGGAGATTTATTAAGTCACAAAGCTTTTTGGAATTACCCAGAAAGTATTCAGTACGAAAATACCATTACTGAATTTATTTTTGTTCCAAACTCCATTGACAATGGACTTTATTTGCTCAATCTACAAATTGCACCATTTGAAAATGATGCGAGTCCCAGTAAACCTGTGCTATACAAACTGACAAAAAATGAACATCGAAGAATATAGAGAATATTGTCTTTCCAAATCCGGAGTTAGCGAAGGATTCCCCTTTGACAATAAAACATTAGTATTTAAGGTCATGGGGAAAATGTTTGCGCTAACTGATATAGATGAATTTGAGGGAATAAACTTAAAATGTGATCCCGATTATGCCATTGAATTAAGAGAAAAATATGAGGGAATCATTGATGGCTATCACATGAGTAAAAAACATTGGAATACCATAAAAACATTGAGTGACGTGCCTGACAAAACTCTTTATCATCTTATCAATCATTCCTATGAGTTGGTAGTAAGTAAACTTACCAAAAAGCAAAAAGAAGAACTGAAAAACACTTAAAAAAAGATTAAAACTATTCTCATTAAATCTCATGAAAACCGCATACATTTGATAACACTAACCTAGAACCGAAATCATGAAAAACAATCGATTATTTAAGTATTTTATCGCAGGGCTTCTCTATTTGCTTCCCTTAATTGTATTTGGGTACGTCTTGTACACCGCCTTTGTGTGGATAGATGGAATTATTCCTGATGAATATCGTTTTATTCCTGGTTTGGGAATCTTAATAATTGTGGTATTCCTTATCATTTTTGGGTGGTTTACCACTATTTCTCGAATCGATGATGTTGCGAAACAATATTTTAATAAAGCACTCAATAAAGTACCAGTATTAAAAAGTATTTACTCCACTCTCGAGGATGTTTCGTCTGCATTGGTTGGAAAGAAAAAGACGTTTGACCGTCCAGTTCTGGTGAAGTTGAGTAAAAATCATGACATGGAAAGAATTGGATTTATTGCCAAAGAGGATTTAAAATTCTTAGGAATAGACGACAGCAGAATTGCCGTAGCTCTTCCCTTCACATTTAGTTACATGAGTAAAATTGTGATTGTTCCCAAAGAAAATATTACTCCCATCAATGCCAAGTCTAGCGAAGTAATGAAGTTTCTACTATCGGGAGGAATTACCGAAGAAGAAATGAAAGAAGCCATTTCCGATTTAGAAAACTAACTAATTATTTCACCACTGAATACCTCTTTTGCAGGTCCTATCAACCAAATATCTGTAAACTGTTGGTTTGTAATATTCTTAAACTTGATTTCTAATTCACCTCCAGGAACATGAATTTTTACCGGAGAAGCTAATCCATGTAATAAAAACCCGCTGAGAGCAACGGCCGTAGCACCTGTTCCGCAGGACAACGTTTCGTCTTCCACTCCCCTTTCATACGTTCTCATAACCAAAGAATTGCTGTCTAATTTTTCTACAAAATTTACGTTCGTTCCCTCCTTCTCAAACCTCAAATTATATCTAATTTTTTGTGCTTCTCGTACTAAATCTATCTCCGAAACATTTTGGTGATACTCAATATAATGAGGAGAACCCGTGTGTATAAAAAAGAAATTTTCTGTTTTTTCGATTGAAGAAACATCTCCCATCTTTAATTCAACTTTATCGTCTACAATAGTTGCTTGGTGAACCCCGTCTATTGCCAAGAATGAAGTGGTTTGAGTAATAATTCCGAGTTTTTTCGCAAATGCCACTGCACATCGGCTTCCGTTCCCACAAAAACTTTGCGTACCATCAGCATTAAAATATATCATTTCAAAATCTAACTCTGGATGATTTTCTATTAAAATTAATCCGTCTGCACCAATCCCAAACTTTCTGTCGCAAAGTCTTTTTACTAAAGAAAGATCAGTTTTATCTATTAATAAATTGCGGTTGTCGATCATCACAAAATCATTTCCCGTTCCCTGGTATTTATAAAAATTCACCTTCATTCACTTTTATTTTGATTGCGAGTCCAAAAACTCTTTTTCCTTTCTTGTCAAACTATCGATTCCTTTCGCTGAAATTTTTTCAAGAATGGCATCCATTTTATCCTCTTTATTCTTCCGTATTTCATTGTACTCAAAATCATCTCTGGGTACCGATTTGTCTAAATCTACTTTTGGTTTAGTTTCAAATCCAAAAAAACTCACTAAAACTCTAAAAAAATTCATGTTACTTTCTTGATTGAGAAAAAAACAGCTCTTTCTCCTCTTTGGTTAAACTACTATAACCAGATTGCTTTACTTTTTTCAAGATCCTATCAATTTGGTTATCACTTTCCGATGGCTTCCCTTGTGGTTTACCTCTCCCTCCTTTGGTCACTTTCATCTTTGGCTTTCTTTTTTCCCTTTTAAAAAAAGAGCCGATATCAAAAGAAAAAAGTGAATCCAATATCTTTTCAAAACCTCTCAGAATATTTTTTCCTTCTTTTGATTTTACGCCATAAAAAACACCAAAAGCAGCCCCTCCCAAATGAGCTAACCACCCGCCTGTATTGCCACCTTCTACACCAATACTTGATTGGAGCCTCATTAAATCTAACAAAACAAAAATTGCAACAATGTAAATCAATTTGACGGGTTGTGGAACGAACATAATTTTTAATTCCATATTAGGTTTTGTTACTCCAATTGCGACAAAAACGGATAAAACTGCTGCAGACGCACCTACCAACATTCCTTTACCTACAAATGCAGGAATAAAATTATATCCAAGAAAGAAAAACAAATACCCTATAAAACCACCAGCCAGGTATACACTTAATATTTTTTTGTTTCCCAAGTAATGACGAAAAATATTTCCAGCGAAATAAAGCAAAATCATATTCCAAACGATATGCCAAATACTCGAAAGTGAGTGTGAAAACATATAAGTAACAAGAGACCAAGGTTGTAAAACCAACTCTGACAAAGTAGAAGGCGCAGCAAAATATTGAGCTAAATCAAAATTTGGCGATATTGCTCTGGTTAAAATAGTTCCTAGTAAAAGTAACAGAAATATAGCCACGTTTACCATAACCAACCGAACATGCATTTCGCCCTGGTAAAATTTAGATTTTATAGTCTGGAAAAATTCATTCATAGCATAAGTTAGAGATTCAAAAATACAAATATTAGTTCGTATTTTACAGGTTTTGAATAAGGATGTTTCTGATAATACTTTATGAGAAAAACCTCTGTCTTGAAAAGAAAAACATCTTATTCTCTCAGATTTTACTTAATTTTAACTAACCATTAAACATACATTTTATGTCTTTCAATTCTGTTCTAAAAATACTACTGCCACTGTCTTTGATGTCTACATCAATGTTTGGTCAAATTACATTTTTGCCCAATACAGAATTTACCGTAACAAAAAACTCACAAGTAATGGAAATGCCTTGGTGTGGCGGTTTCAATGCGCCTCAGTTTTCGAGAGTAGACCTAAATTTAGACGGAAAGGAAGATTTGATCGCATTTGACAGAGCCGACAAACAGGTTACTCCCCTCCTCAATATGGGAGGGTCGGGAATAGTTTCCTATAAATATGCTCCCATTTACAAACAAAAATTTCCTGAATCCAGAGGCTGGATGCTAATGAGAGATTACAACAACGATGGAAAGAAAGATATATTTTACTGTTTATCAGGAGGTAATCTAAGTGTTTCGACCAATACATCAAGCTCTTCGCTTGAGTTTTCGCTTTACTCGAATGCCGTTGCTGGCCCTCAATATCCTGGAGGTATTATTCCTATCTACATTCCAAATGAAGATATTCCAGCAATTTATGACGTAAATGGTGATGGTGATTTAGATATCTTAACCTTCGGTGTACTTGGAGTTTCAATTGAATACCATAAAAACTTTGCCATTGAAAGAACAGGAAATAGCGACTCCTTGGATTTTGAATTAAGAAATTACTGCTGGGGTTGCTTTCTCGAAATAGGAACCAGCAGCAATAAATTAGAATTAAATGACACGTGTAGTTTTAACGTGCCAGGTGCAGAACTAGGAACGGAACCTGCCATTGGTGCGGGCAAAAGACCCATGGGAGCCAGTTCCAGACATATTGGATCTACCGTAACAGCATTCGACAACAATGGCGACAGTGTCACTGATTTATTACTTGGAGACGTGACTTTCAATAACTTAGTTTTGGCACAAAATGGCGGACTATTACCTGACCAAAGCTCTTGTGTTACTTTGCAAGACACTGCCTATCCTTCTTATGATGTACCGGCAGATGTGATGCTTTTCCCCGCGTCCTACATTGAAGATGTGGACAATGACGGATTAAACGACTTAATCGTGGCGCCCAATTCAACAGAACTTGCAGAAAACCACAACCAAATTTGGTTTTACAAAAACAAAGGAACTAACAATTCTCCAATTTTTGACTTTCAGAGAAAAAATTTATTTCAAGATCAATACATTGATTTAGGGGATAAATCTATTCCTGAGTTTTTTGATTACAATGCAGACGGCTTAATGGATATTATAGTTTCGAATTACGGTTATTTCAATCGAGATAGTATTGTGTATGATTGTAAAATTTCACTATTTAAAAATATCGGAACCGCCTCAACTCCAAGTTTTGAGTTTGTTACCGATAATTACCATTCCTTGGATACATTAAAGTTAGGAAAATCACTAGAGCCAACTTTTGGCGACATAGACAATGACGGAGATCAAGATATGATTCTTGGAAATAGTGAAGGATACCTTCATTTCTTTACGAATACGGCAGGTGCTGGAAATATAGCCAATTTCGTCCTTACAAGCTCTAGACTTCAAGATCACTTGGGAGACACAATAGATGTGGGTCAGTTTTCGTCTCCTCAGTTGTTTGATTATGACAACGACTCAGATTTAGATTTAATTATTGGTAAAGTAAATGGTAGTATCCGATATTACGAAAATATCGGAACTCCTTCTTCTTACAGTTTTCAAAAAATAACTGATACAATGGGACGTGTACAACTACATGAAATCTGGGATATTTATGGCGCCTCTACTGGATTTGCAACACCAAAATTCTATAGAGAAGGCGGAATCACTTACCTATATTGTGGAAGCCAATCTGGTGGAATTTATAAATTTACAGGAATAAATACCTCGAACCCGAGACAAACATTCATTATCGATACAATAATTGACATGAAAACTTATGGTTTGTTCTCCTCCCCTACTATTTATGATTTTAAAAACGATGGAAAACTAGATCTGCTATTAGGAAACTTGAAAGGAGGATTGACATTTTTTACAGAAGGAACTGGCACCTTATCATTAGATGAAAAAAGTAATGAAATTGACTTTCACTTGTACCCAAATCCGGCAAACCATCTGGTAACGATACAAACAAACGAGCTTGAAAACAAAAATAGAATCATTGTTTCAGATTTGGTTGGAAAAGTAGTTCAGGATATCGATGCTGATTCTTACTCTACACAAATAGATGTCTCTAATTATAAAAAAGGCGTTTATTTCGTGACCGTAATCTCACAAAAAGGAAAGAAAACTCGTAAATTGGTGGTTCAATAAAAAACGCGTAACACTGAAACTGCAAACACTCAACTATTACAAAGAAGGAATTGCCCAGAGCAATACTGTAATTCTAAGCCAAGCTATTACCTTGATCGAAAGTAGTAGACAAGTACACCAAAACTTAGGTCAACAGATAATTAACGAGTGTTTGCCCAAAAGTGGACAATCTATTCGGATTGGTATTACTGGAGTGCCAGGCGTTGGTAAAAGTACATTCATTGAATCATTTGGAAATTTCCTCACATCGATTGGAAAAAAAGTGGCTGTTTTGGCGATTGACCCCACCTCTCAGCAATCGAGAGGAAGTATTTTGGGAGATAAAACTCGAATGGATAAACTAGCCGTAAACCCTTCTGCTTACATTCGCCCTTCTGCTTCTGGTAAAACCCTTGGAGGTGTAGGACAAAAAACTCACGAAACAATTATTCTGTGCGAAGCAGCCGGTTTTGATATCATTCTTGTGGAAACCGTTGGCGTTGGTCAGTCAGAAACAGAGGTTTTTTCCATGACCGATTTCTTTCTGTTACTCATGATTGCGGGTGCGGGAGATGAACTCCAAGGAATAAAACGTGGCATAATGGAAATGGCTGATACTATTTTGATTAACAAAGCCGAAAAAGACAATTTGATAAAAGCGAAACAAGCGAAACGAGAATATGCCAATGCACTTCATTTATTTCCTGCAAAAGAAAGTGACTGGATTCCCAGGGTTGAACTCTGTTCTGCTCTTGAAGAAACCGGAATTAGTGAAGCTTGGAGTATCATAGAATCTTATGTGGTCAAAACAAAAAGTACGGGCTATTTCGAAGAGAACAGAAAAAGACAAACAAAAGATTGGTTTTATAAGTTTTTGAATAATCAGATTCTCGCCTCTTTTTACGAGGAGAAGAGTATTGCTGAAAAATTAAAAATTGTGGAACAAGAAGTACAGAACGGAAAAATTTCTCCTTTTGAAGCGAGTCGTATTATTTTGGGGAAATAAAACTACCTGAAAATTTTCCAACCTACCTTCACGGTATAAAATAGGGAAACTGATATAAACCAAATAAAAATAGCGTTTTCTGGGTATTCATATTTATCAGTAAGCAGATAATATAATTCCTTTAATGAATATCCAGAGATAAAAAATATGAGCAGGAAGGACAACAGTCCACAGCACAGAAAATAAAAAGTAGTCTTAAGGTATTTTTTGTTGTGGTAAAAAAATAACAGAACGATTCCAATATAACCAACAATACCAAGAATGGAAACAAGAGCAAAAACACTTGACTCAAAAGGTTGATTAAAAAATGAATACAATCCAAGGTAAAGGCCTAATACTGCGAATGCAAACAAATACAAACCAATCAGCGCTATAGAACTAATCAATATATAGTCTAGTTTTCTCAGTACTAAAAAGTTCGCTGGCCTATGGCTTCTGTAAACACAATCAAATCATCGGAATTGGGTAATTTTTGAAGCTCATTAATGGCTTTTTCTAAGAAATTTTCTTGAAGCGATTCTGCTAATTTCAACCCTTCATTCTCCTTTAAAAAAGAGTGGATTTGATCGATATTCGTTTCAAAATTTTCATTGTCCTTTATTAAACATAAAATATGTTCTGAAGTTTCCTGGTCGGAATTTTCCAGTGCCAGAGCCATAGGAATATTCACTTTTCCCTCTTTGATGTCTTTGTATCGTTCTTTCCCATTCTCTAAATAGTCGATGATGTCATCTTTTATTTGGTAGGAAACTCCCAAGTATTCTGCAAAATCTACCCAAATCTGTTCATCTTTCTCTTGTAACCCAGCAGAATAAGCTCCTGCAAGACAGCTTGCCTTAAGCAAACTCCCAGTCTTGAGAGCTGCGATTTTGGTGAGTTGAGATACCGAAAATTCATTTTCTTTTGTGGCGTTCAACTGGATCAATTCTCCTTTGGAGAGGGAAACAAGTGTAGTAGATATAATTTCTAGGAGCTTAAATTCCTTTTGTTTGGTACATACTTCGATCATTTTAGAAAGTAAGTAATCCCCCATCAGGACAGTTGCTTTGTTCCCAAATACCACATTGGCCGAAGTTTCTCCTCTTCTTAGTTCGGCAGCATCTACCACGTCATCATGCAATAAAGTTGCTTCGTGTAAGATATCAATCAAGATTGCCGAAAGATATGTGGAGCGGTTCGTGTTGCCAACCACTTTAGAAGTGAGCAAGGCCAGTTTTGGTCTTAAATTCTTTCCTTGTTTGTTGAATACAAACTCCAAAAAAGTGGCAATTAAAGGAGAGGTCTCCTTTTTGTCTTGAAAAAATATTTCTCTTTTCAAGGCGTCAATTTGCTGTAAATCTTTTGCCAGCTCTTCTGCTATATTATTTGTTACATCCATTGCTATCATAGCTTTTGGGTTTTCTGATTCTTTCTAATCTAATTAAGGGAATGTTGGAAACTTCGAGAAATCTGGATCTCTTTTTTCTAAAAATGCATTCTTACCTTCGTGTGCTTCATCCATGAGGTAATACATGAGAGTTGCGTCTCCAGCAAACTCCATAATTCCTGTTTGTCCATCCAGTTCTGCATTCAATCCTCTTTTTATCATTCTCAATGCAAGTGGACTTCTTTTCATCATAGTTTCTGCCCATTGAATGGTAGTTGACTCTAGTTCTTCGAATGAAACTACCTTGTTTACCATTCCCATTTCTTCCGCTTCTTTGGCTGTGTATTGCTCACATAAAAACCAGATTTCTCTCGCCTTTTTTTGACCTACATGCCTTGCTAAATAAGAAGAACCAAATCCAGCATCAAAACTTCCTACTTTTGGTCCAGTTTGTCCAAATTTTGCGTTTTCGGAGGCAATCGTGATATCACACACTACGTGTAACACGTGACCTCCTCCAATCGCATATCCATTCACCATTGCGATAACAGGTTTGGGTATCGAACGGATTTTCTTATGCAAATCCAAAATATTTAATCTTGGTACTCCATCTTCTCCAATATATCCTCCTTTTCCTTTTACATTTTGGTCACCTCCCGCACAAAATGCCTTATCTCCAATTCCGGTTAGTACCACCACTTTTATTCTTGCTTCTTCTCTGCACAAGTCTATTGCTTCCAGCATCTGAATAGTCGTTTCAGGTCTAAATGCATTATAAACATCTGGTCGGTTAATCGTTATTTTTGCAATTCCATTGTAAAACTCAAAATTTATATCTGAGAATTCCTTCATGGTTTCCCATTTTACCGTTTTATTTTCCATGGTTGTTTTGGTTTATATAAGTGAAATAATTAGTTAGTATTGTATCATTTTCCTCCTGGCTTGTATCTATTTCAAGAACCGAGGCTTGCTCGTTTTCTTCAGTAAAAGGAGTGAAAGTATTTTGTAATTCATCCAGATTTTTGGCTTTGTAATACTTCAGGTTATAAAGGTCGCAAAATTTTCTTATTGATGTTTGATGAGGAGTAGTAAAGTAGGGCAAAGAAACTTCATCCTTCTTGGGATGAGGAATGATTTTAAAAATATTTCCTTCTCCATTATTAATCACTACAGCTTTGAAATTTGGTAGAACATGTCCGTTCCAAAAGGCATTGGAATCATAAAAAAAACTAATATCACCCGAAATTAATATCGAATTATTCGTTACTTGATGAGCGCCTAAGGCAGTTGAAGTGCAACCTTCAATCCCGCTCACTCCCCTATTTCCATTGTATTGAATGTCCTCTCGTTGATTAAATAACTGTATGTACCGAACCACCGAACTATTTCCCATTTGTAAATTACAGCTGGGTAGATTTTTAGTTAAAAAATCAAAAACCTTTAAATCCGAGAAAGGTGCTTCCTTTAAAAACTCGTTGTGTGCTACCTGAGCCAAGTGATTAATTTTTTGCCAGTTAACTTTAAAATCTTGTTGCTCGTAAGGCCTAATTCCTACTGAACTAACTAATCCCAAAAAATCATTTTCGTCCGTCAAACTTTCGAAAGAGTCAAGTTCGAATAAGTTTTCGTTTCTTCCCTCGGAGAAACTCCAAAAGTCTTTAGGTTTATTTGCTCTAAATAGTTGCTTGACTTTTTTTGAAATGACTGAATGACCAATTGCAACAATTAAATCAGGTACAAATCGCAGAGGGTTTTCCTTATCAATTAATTCAATAGTACGATCAATGCAAGATACAAACTCACTGTTGACAACGTCTCCCGTGGTTTCTGTAAGCACAACCGTATTTTTATCAATTTCTATTAATTTTTCTAATCCCGATTGTAGGTTTTCATACCTATTTTGGGACACAATGATTAACTTACTTTCGAAAGTTTTCCATTTCGAAATGAGGATTTTGGACTTTTCAGACACGTTCAAAAATGATTCCGGCTCCGGATATTTAGGACAAAGTTCTGTGGGTGTTACCTCTATGGTGTCGTAAAGCGGCTCAGCTAACTGAACATTAAAATGCACCGTATTTTTATTTTGAATTAATTCATAAAATCCTTCCTGAATATTGGCAGAATTTTCCTGGCTTGTATCATTTTCGTCCTCAACAAGGTTGTAATTATTGTCACAAAAATTGTGGTAAACTCCTTTCTGTCTTATTGCTTGGCCATCGCCAATAGCCAACCCATTGCTTTGTCGGTCGGCCGTAATCAAAAGCAACGGAATAGCTTGCATGTGGGCTTCTGCGATAGCAGGAGCATAATTCAAAACAGCTGTACCTGAAGTGCAAACAAGAGCAACTGGTTGTTTTTTTTGTTGAGCAATTCCCAAGGCAAAGTGAGCAGCAGATCTTTCGTCCACCAAACTATAGCAGGTAAAATAGGGGTTGTGTGTAAATGAAATAGTGAAAGGTGCGTTTCTTGAACCAGGAGAAATAACGATATCTTTGATGCCATTTCGCTTACAATGCTCAACGATTCTCTGTACCGATATTTTATCACTTACTTTCATTTGACCAACTCAACTAATTCTTTATTTTTTTGTCGCAACATGAATTGCAGCAATACCTCCCGATACATTTTCGTAAGAAGCATTCACAAAATCGCTTTTCTCAATAATTTTGGCAAACTTATCTTCTGTAGGGAATGCCTGAACAGATTCGGGTAAGTAGGAATAAGCACGACTATCTTTCGAAACAATTTTTCCCACAGAAGGCATCAATTTTCTTGAATAAAAATTAAACAATTGCTTAATTGGAAACTTTTTCGGATTGGAAAACTCCAACACAATAATTTTTCCGTTCGCTTTCAAAACTCGACTAATTTCACTCAGTCCTTGACTTATATTTTCGAAATTTCTTACCCCAAAAGCCACAGTAACCGCATCAAATTGGTTATCCTCAAAAGGGAGGTTTAACGAATCTCCGTTTCTCAAATCTACTCTACCTTCTAATTTTTTCTTTACTACTTTCTGTCTCCCTACATCCAACATTTTATTCGAAATATCTACACCAATGATGTTGGTTCCCTTAATTTTTGATAAAGCAATTGCTAAATCTCCAGTACCCGTTGCTACATCCAATATTTGGTTGTGTGGAATATTCTTGACAATATTCCGGACTTTATTCCTCCATATCTTATCAATTCCCAGAGAGAAAAAGTGATTTAGAAAGTCGTATTTACCTGAAATATTGTCGAACATTTCGGCTACCTGCTCAGTCTTAGGAGCTTCTTTTTCTTTGTATGGGTTTATTTTTTCGCTGCTCATTTTCAGAAATGATTGAAAGTTTAATATATTTTGTAAATATACGCTTATTTTAGTAATATTAGGGAGTGGATGTGAAAAATAACAATGAAAAAGAGACAATTGCGGGCCGTATTTTAGGATCAAACAATTAATTCTACGAGCTAATTAACAAATACTAAACCAAATTGAAATCACTAAGGCGAGTCTTGCTAGGCCTGATTCAATAATTTCATTCATTTAAATATTACCTTAGAGTCAAAAGGTAAATATTTCCTGTGAGATCTTGAACTGAATTCAGGATGACGAAGAAAAAAACTATGAATTTTAATTCTATCATCGACAAACTAACGAAAGATCCAAAAAAACTTTTCTTGATTGATGGTATACTTGCTTCATTATCATTTATTTTTCTTCGGTTTATTCTACCTAAGTTTCAGACGTTAATTGGGATGCCAACAAATATTTTGTTAAACCTCTTTTTTTTCGCAGGAGTAGTATTAACGTATTCTGCTTACTGTTTTTTTGACGTCAAAAATAACGTATCGAAATATCTGCTCGGCTTATCCATTGGGAATTATATTTATTTTATTATTTCTGTTTATTGTTTGATTACCTATTATTCAGAATTAACTTAGCTAGGAATCACTTATTTTGTCATGGAAAAGCTTATTGTTATAACTTTGGCAACAATTGAATTAAAAACGAGAACAAATGAAATGGATTAAAGCAGCGCGATTAAGAACACTTCCACTCTCATTGGCTGGAATAATTATGGGGGGAGCTTTGAGTTATTGTCATAACTTTAATTCCACTATTTTTTGGTTGTGTATCGCAACAGCCACTTGTTTCCAAATACTCTCGAACTTCGCAAATGACTACGGAGATTTTTCGAAAGGAACCGATAATGACAATCGAATTGGTCCCAAAAGAACGATGCAGGCAGGTTTAATTTCCAAAAAAGAAATGCAAGTTGCTCTGGTTTTAACTTCCCTTATCTCTCTTGCTTTGGGATCCTATTTATCCTATTTGGGAACTCAACTCATGGAGACCAAATTTTTAATTTTGTTCTTAATCTTAGGGATTCTTTCTGTGTCGGCTGCTATCAATTATACAGTGGGAAAAAAAGCATACGGGTATTCGGGTCTTGGAGATGTATTTGTTTTTATTTTCTTTGGACTTGTGGGCGTATTGGGAGCCAAATTCTTAATTTCTGGAAGTTTATTGGGAAACGAAATTTTGCCTGCTTTCAGTATTGGATTATTTTCTATGGCAGTTCTTAACCTGAACAACATGCGAGATGAACACAACGACAAAGCCAACGGAAAAAACACAGTAGTGGTAAAACTTGGACTACATAAAGCCAAAATTTATCATTATTTTTTGGTTCTGAGTGGGATGATGTTATTGCTTGTTCATGCCTTCTTAATGACTCAAACCATCTGGGAATGGTTGTTTATAATGCCTTTTTTACTCTTAATAAAACACCTTTACTTTGTAAAAAACACGGCAGATAATAAAGAGTTTGACCCTGAATTAAAAAAAGTAGCACTTTCTGCCTTCTTTATCTCATTACTTTACTTTATAGGAATATATTTATCATGCTAAAAGCGAACTTTACAAAATACACCCTCAACCTTACTGAAGAAAGAGGTACTTCTAGAGGATGGTTTACAACGAAAGATTCTTGGTACATTCAGGTTTGGGAGGAAGAAAATCCTGGGATTATAGGAATTGGAGAATGCAGTTATTTGCCTGGGCTAAATCCCGAAAAACTAGAATCATACGAAGAAAAAATTGCCGAAGTATGTGACCGAATAAACGAAAGTGAATACTGGTTATCTAAAGGATTAGTAGAGTTTCCGTCAATTCACTTTGGGTTAGAAATTGCTCTGCTCGATTTGGAAAAGAATGGAAATAAAATCCTTTTTGACACACCATTTTCTCAATCAAAAAAAAGCATTCCTATTAATGGATTAATATGGATGGGAAGTTTTGAAAACATGATGGAGCAAGTAGACGAAAAAATAGCCAACGGATTTCGCTGTATCAAATTAAAAATTGGGGCTATAGATTTTGAGCAAGAGCTTCATATTTTAAAATCAATTCGCGAAAAAAGTAAGAAAATTGAACTGAGAGTAGATGCAAATGGTGCTTTTTCTCCTGCCGAAGCGTTAGAAAAATTAACTCGATTATCTGAATTCAACCTCCACTCCATCGAACAGCCAATTAAACAAGGTTTTCCTGCTACAATGAATCAATTATGCAGGGAAAGTCCTTTGCCCATTGCCTTGGACGAGGAGTTAATTGGAAAATTCACTCGAGCCGAAAAAGCCAAAACTTTGGATGACATAAATCCCCCTTACATCATTTTAAAACCCTCGCTAATTGGAGGAATAAAAGGCTGCAAAGAATGGATTGAATTGGCAGAAGAAAGAGGTATTAATTGGTGGATAACCTCTGCCTTAGAGTCAAATATTGGGTTAAATGCAATCTCCCAATTTGTTTCTACCACCGAAAATACACTTTTCCAGGGACTTGGAACAGGCAAATTATATACCAACAACATTGGTTCACCCCTCCAAGTTATTGGAGATGAAATACGATATAACTCACAACTAAACTGGGATCTAAGTGGATTATAAATCACTGACACATATTTGGCTGAATGGAAAGAAATTCTCGAAAGAAGAAATTCTTACCGAGAAGGATGATTACCCAAATCATACGGGAGAGGTTATTTCTTTTCTAAAAGAATGGTTTTCTGAGTCGGAATTCCTTTCTGTGCAGACTTCTGGTTCGACAGGAGTTCCAAAACTAATCACATTACCCAAACAAAGCTTTGTAGAAAGCGCCATAAATACCTGCGGTTTTCTTTCACTTAACAAAGAAACTCAAGCTCTTCTTTGTATTCCTATCAAATATATTGGTGGAAAAATGATGGCTATTCGAGCCCTTGTTTCTGGTTATAATCTATGGATTGTAGAACCTTCCTCCTCTCCCTTAAAAAAGGTTTCTAATGATGTAAATTTTTTAGCCGTAACCCCTATGCAAGCCCAAAATTGCCTGAATGACTCGCCCGAAAAACTAGCGAAAACAAGTCACGTAATAATTGGCGGAGGTGCCGTGAACAATTCCTTTACTGAGAAGATTCAGTCATTTAAAAATGAATTTTATTCCACTTATGGAATGACTGAGACGTTAAGTCACATTGCTTTAAAGAGATTAAACGGTCCCAAAAAATCTGATTCATTTGAAACTTTACCCGCTTATACTGTTACCATTAACAACTCTAATTGTTTGGTGATAAAATGCCCTACTCTATTTCCCGAACCGATTGAAACTAATGACATTGTGAAACTAACAAAAAGTGGTTTTGAGTGGTTAGGTCGCAAAGACAACGTGGTGAATTCTGGTGGAATAAAACTTTTTCCCGAGGCAATTGAAGAAAAACTAATGAAAATCCTTCCCGAAACATTATTTTATCTCACCTCTAAGAAGGACACTCATTTAGGTGAAAAATTAGTTCTGGTTTGTGAAGAAGAACTAGAAATAAATTGGGAAAAAGTCAATTTAGAAAAATATGAAATCCCGAAAGAAACAATCATTCAAAAAATTGTATTGACTGAAACAGGAAAGATAAAGCGGATGAAATTCTAAAATCCTCTGATAATTGAAATCAAAGCATGAAAGAACGAAACTAGTCCCAAAACTACAGATAAAATTCCGAAAACGATTGCTAGTCCGATAATTCCTACTGCAGCAGTTCCTGCAGAATACAAGGCCAAATAGAGGATGGTCATAATCAAAATAGCTGCGGACAACAAAAAGGTAACATACAAAATTGCACTGGTTCGCAATGCAGGGCCAGGTCCATTTGCAATCCAAACAGCTAAGGGAGCTATTCCGGTGAAAAACAAAACTAGAATTGCCAAGATTGAAAGCAATATGTTTACCGTTTTGTCATTGAGCCAAGGGTCTTGAGCTGAGCCTGATTGTAGATTAGTTGGAGATGATTGATGCCATGTTGCTTTAGAAGAAAAAACAGGTGATAACACAGCGGTTTCTTTCAATTTCTTACCAAAGTTAATTTTAGGAGTCTGTATTTTCTTAATCGAATAATTATCATTTAAACTAACTTCTGTTTTTCTCTTTGGCTCTAATACCTCAGATGCAACTGCTGGGATAGAATCCGAAACTAATTCAGAAATCTTCTCGAACGCCCCTGTTTTGTTCTCGAGCTTTGTTGATCGAGACTCCACACTGTTCGATCCATTTATGTACCAACCTTTCGCGTATTTTCTTTTCTGAAAAATTTTATTGGAAGCTACTTGATTTGAGGTAGAACATGAAAAAAGAAGTGTAATAAAAAAAATCACAACTGCACTATTTCTTATCGTTAATTTTAGCATTTCACTTTTCTTTCTTGAATAATTCGATAAATAATTTCCGGGCCGTTTTGATCCAAATAAAAGTCAAAACAGGCAGAACTATGACAACTAATTTATTGTAATTCCATGAAGTTTTAAAGTCAAAGTGGATGGCATGTTGAACACTCCTAGTAATTCCACATCCAGGACATTCTTTGTTAAGAATAAGTTGGGATGGGCAAATTGAGGTTCCAGAATCAAATAAATCAACTGGTAAAAAAAACAAAAAAAAAGGAATACTCAACCAAATAACAAATTTAATCTGGTTGAGTATTCCATACTTTTTTAATTGAATCATGAATTATTCTATCCTTCTCTACTTACCACAATAAGTGCGTGAATAATACCCGGGAATCCACATAATAGACTCCACAATAAATTAATCACTACCGTTTTAATGTCCCAGTTTGTAACTAAACCAACTGCTAACCAAGGTATAAAAAAACAAAGAACGAACATCCACCATTCAGCAGAGAATGACGAATTTCCTGACATATCCTCGGCTGAAACCTCTTGAATGTCAGAATTAACCACTTCATTTACCCCCTTTTGAAAATTAATAGCTTCGCTCATTAATTCTTCAGTATTACTCGAAGAGAATGTCGATTCAGTTGATTCTAAATAATTTGTGTAATCTGTTAAAACTGAATTAGCTTCCTCGTTTAGTTCAGCAGAAACAAATTCTTGAACAGGTAAGCTAGGATTAATAGATGCAGTAGCTTCTGTTATTAGGTCATTTTCTTTAGTTTGAGTAACAACTACAGATTCTTCATATTGAGCAATTGATTCTTCTTCCTCAATTACTTTTGTTGACTTATCAATTCTTGACGAAGAATTTACATGCCAACCTTTTTGATATTTCCTTTTTTGGAAAAGTTTGTTCGAAGCAACCTCACTAGAAGTTGAACAAGATGAGATGATAGCTAATCCCATAGCGAAAGCGAAAATCTTTTTCATTTTAATTTGTTTTTTGATTAATAAGATTCAAGATAGAAATAAAATTGTCAAATCAAAAAAATTCAAAATATTATTTGCTCTAAATCACTTCTTTGATTTTATTTACCAAACCGGATTCAACCACATCGAAAGATAGTTTTATCATATTTGCAATGGCCTTTGAATTCGATATACCGTGCGCAATTATCACGTTTGAATTGATCCCTAACACTGGAGTTCCACCGTAATTTTCATAATTAAACCTATCAAAATATTCGTCTTTGATTCCTCTTTTTTTAATAATTTCATAAAAAGATTCGGCTTGTTTTAAAATGACATTCCCTGTAAATCCATCACACACAATTACATCAGCTCCTTCATTCAAGATACCTCTACTTTCGATATTGCCAATAAAGTTTATTCGCTTATTTTCTTTCAGTAATTTATATGCTGCTTTAGTAAGGATACTACCTTTCTCTTCTTCTTCTCCAATGTTCAAAAGTCCCACTTTGGGAGACTTAATGTGGTAAACATACTCGGCATAAATAGAACCAATAACGGCAAATTTATCGAGCATTTCTGGTTTACAATCGGCGTTAATTCCCACGTCCATTATAATCCCATCATTTCCACTTTCTCTAGGTAAAACACTGGCAATAACAGGTCTAGAAATACCTTCTACCACACCAATTGCTTGGGTAGCACCCACCATCATCGCTCCTGTATTACCTGCTGAGGAAAACACATCAATTTTCCCTTCTTTCAAGTAATCGAAACCTTTGGTAATGCTTGATTCTGTTTTTTGAATGAATGATTTAACAGGATGGTCGTTGTATTCAATTACTTCCTGACAATCAATTATTTGTATATAGGATTTCCCACAAAGTTCTTCTCCTAACTGTTCGGATATAGACAGACTATCTCCAAACAAAAAAAGAGACACAAAATCTAGTAAATCGGGGTGATTTTCTAAAAAACTGTGTACTCCATTTAAGTTACATGTGGGAGAATTATCTCCTCCCCACATATCAATCCCAATATTAAAGGGTGTTTTAGCCAAAATTATGCTTCAGCTATTTCAGTTTTATCAATTACGACTTGTCCTTTCCAGTATAATTTCTCCTCGTGCCAATATGCTCTGTGAGTTAAGTGAAACTCTCCAGTTGTTGGGCATTGTGTTAATTGTTGACTTGCAGCCTTGTAATGCGTTCTTCTCTTTCTCTGTCTTTGTTTTGACTGTCTTCTCTTTGGATGTGCCATTTTATTGTGTTATTTTTTTAATTCTTTTAATTTATCCCACATTGGGTTTGATTCTTCTGGAGTTTCATTCACTTTATAGGTTTCTAGCTTCGCCAAAACTTCTTGGTTACACTTTCCTTTTGGGTGCTTATGTTTGGCAGGTACAGAGGTTACAAAAAACTCAAATAGCAATTCCGCTACATTTATTTCATACTCCGATTGGTCCAACAACAAAATATTTTCATCTGTGCTTTCTCCTTCGCCAAATTTAATAAACAATTTATTCTCTGAACTTGCTTCTGATTGTATGTTATCACCGCACATATCACACTGGGTGATATAAGTTGCTTGGGTTTTGATAACCATTGCCATCATGGTAGATAGTTTCTCTAACTCTACCGTAGCTTCCAGACTTACGTTGTCTACTAATATATACTGATACTCTTCAAAGAACAATTTTCCTGCAGTAAACTCAAATAGGTGTTTACCTTCTTTTAGCCCAACAAAAGGAATCTTATACTGATGTTTCGTTTCCATAGTTAAGGGTTTAAGGACTGCAAAATTAATAAATATTCCTGAAAATCCACTTTTTTTTTGAAAAAAATATTGTGTAACTGAAACTTTCCTCACTCGACCACTTAGGACACGTTGAATCAAGAAATTCATAGTAATTCCAGCACTCAATTCCTCTTTCAGAGAATTGATAGAAAAGCCACTCTCTCAAGAAACTCCAACAATCTTTCGTGTTTAGAAGCCTGTATTGTGAGTTTGTTTTAAAAAAACACAACAAGAATTTACTTGTTTTGCTAAAACAGCCAGAACGTTTCATTTCTTTTACTAAATTTGAAAAAACAAGTTTTAAGCCTCTTTCGAACAAATATTCTCCTAATTTCTATTGAAAAATCACTACCACATACTTGGCTTAAAAGAGGACGCCAGCCAGGAGGAGGTTAAAAGAGCTTATCGGAAACTTGCCTTGCAATACCATCCTGATACGAATAAGAAAGATACCAGTGATCAATTCATTGAAATAAAAGAAGCGTATCTTGCTTTACTAAACCAAGACAATAAAACTTTCAGGACATTACAATCCGAAAAATCTGAAAAAATATTTAGCCGAAAGCATAATAGATGGATGACCCGAGAGGAATTGTCTCAGCTAAAAAAACAGACTAAAGAATATAGGAAGAAAAAAGAAGAACAAGAAGAACTGGAGGCGATTCGCGACTTTGAAAATCTAAAAAAATCGTGGGTTTATAAAACCTTTCCCTTCATAGCCATTTTTGGCATGTTATTTTCTATCACTTTGTTTCTTGATTTTCATTTGTCACCTCAATTTAATTCCGTAGAATACCTCGAAACTAATAGAATAAGTCTAGTTGAAGGAATGCTGGTTGGAACAGCTCAGCCCGGTTATATTCTCTCCGAAATTATTACGAAAGATATAAACGGAAAAGAACATACCGCCTCTGTTCAAGGAGAATTAGCTGGTTATTTTTATACCAGCAATCACATTGAAGTGGTATCTACTCGTATTTTTGATATAGATTTAGGCTACCGAATTGATGACATCTTTTTTATGGACATCAATAAGAAAAGAGCCTTCCACTACCCCATCGGTATTTTTTGCATCGTGATAGTAGTTCTTTCTTTACTGTTTAAAAACCCAACTCCTTTTTATTACACAGTGTTAAATACAGCAGTATTTGGAATACCGATCTTGATTTTTTTGTTTCTGACCGGATCAATTATTGATTAATGAGTCAGGCTTTCCCGTAAATCTCTTTCTACAAAAGAATTGAACTTCTCGTCAATAGGATAAACTAAAATAGAGTAAGTAACCGTGTCACTTTCTTCCTTTATCCGAGTAATTTTAGGCATAATTACAGAGGACACCCAGGGTTGAGAAAGCAACGTATTTCTGATAATTGAATCCGAAATGGATTTGTTCATGGCAATCACAAATTTGTGGGAAGAGAAATCGGCCGAAAAGTCCTTTTTTACCAACTCTTTACTCGCCATATTTCCGTATGGAATCTGTACAATTTCTCCCTCTTTATTCTGTATTTCCACATCAAAAGTATTGAGCCGAACAACTATACCTGCATACTCTTTCGTTGCAATTTTCTGACCTACCGATATGTCTCCTTTTAACCTAAAAAATAAGCCGTGAACTAAATTGGCGAAATACCCTTTGCCGAGATAAATAAAAATAGCAGATAGAACAATTCCCATAAACGGGAAAGGAATGATTAGTAAATAAAAGCAATATAATCCAAATAAAATCCAGCCAATTGTGAAAATTGCAGGCAACAATGTGCTGATTCTTTTTCGTTTGACTGGTGACTTGACCAGCAAAATCAATCCGTAGTTTTTAATAAACCAAGTAAAAAAATAAATAACCGCACCAAAAACCACCATTCCTAAAATGGTGAAAATTGATATACGAGAGATATCGATACTGAAAAAATCGTTCATTATTAAATTATTTTTTTGTCTTTTAAATATTGTCTTACAGCAAAATACACCTCATCCGATAGTTCAAACACGTTGCTTTTTGTTTCTTGTACTAACCGGATACGCTTCATTTGATTCAACACCGAAATAAAATTAAAATTGTTTGAAAAAAGGGCAGTTAAATCTTTTTTGCTTACTTCTTTATACAGGATTAGTGTTTTGAGTAGCACTATCCATTCCGGGTTCGAAATATCGGGAAAAAAGAAATTTTTAGGTTCTTTCATCGTGAACTCATTCCCTTCTACAGATCCAATATTATTAACCCATCCAGAAAAAGCTCTACCCAAGTTCCCCTTGTACACAGAGTGGTACTTTTGGTACAAGAAATCTTCTTTTCTGTGTGTTAAATCAACCTCTCTTTTCCCATTCAAAACAAACTTCATTCCCCCCGCTTGATGCTTTAGCTTGAGTGTTTCTACAAATCCTTCTTTTCGGACGGGAAGCAACAAAATGGTAGAGATTATACAATCATCTAGTTGAGTAATCGGCTGTTGATATTTATAATAAGGAGTTGAACTTGTCAAAATAAAGTGATGCTTTTTACCGTAATTTTCAACTGCCTGTTTTATATACAAAACCACTTCAATATTCACTCCCCATTTTTCGATATTGTTGAACACGAGTGTACAAGCTTTCTGCTGATTTAAGTTGTCTTCCAGAGATAACTCATTGCCAAATGCGTTGGAAATTGTTTTGGAAAAAGAGAGCGAGTTTGTCCTGTTTTCGATAATAGGATCAATCGTGATTACAGTTCTCTTAAGCATCCTTGAAGCCATATAATCAGCAAAATATTTTTTTCCTGCTAATTGCTCTCCCACTACCAAAATTGCACCTCCCGACTTTCGATTCAATAATCTAATGGCTTTGTTTGCTTGATCAATTTCTTCTTCTCGATGATCAATTTTTATGGAAGAAGAATGACCTCCCAAAAATAATTTTTTATAAAAAAATGGAAGCTCCTCCTTCGTAGATTTAGACATTTTTACTTTCTCCACAAACCCCGAAACTACTGAGCTTAAATTTTCAATTCCCTTGTTTTTCAATTTATACTCTGTCGCTAAATACTCGTCTCTTTGTTGGTCAACTAACGACAAAGTTTGAGAAATTCTCTTTTTTATTTCTCTTTTTGTTTGATTAAAAACTCGTTTAAAACGAGAGGTTGCTACTCCCGTTTTGTTGATGTATTGATTTATCACAGCACTGTTTCCAGCAATAAAATCATAATCTAATAAATTATAAGTCTCCTCTAGTTCCTCATTAATCTTTGATATATAATGTTTAAATCTAGTCTCAATATCGTCTTCTAGCTTCACGCTTGATTTGAGTAATTCACTTCTCATTTCTTGTGCAGTTTCTTGCTCTTTTTCAAAATCAATGGTTTCAATAGTTAGGGTTTTATTCTTAAAAACCGTAATCAACTCATTGAGGTTTTTTTCCAGCGTATCCGTTTCTGAGTTCAAGGCTTTTATTAACTTATTCTCCACCGAAAACAAAATTAATCGCTGTAATTGAATGGTATTTGTTTTCACACCCGACTGCTGTTCTTCATTCAAGTTATTTATAGAGTCCACATCCATAATCTCGAGAGAACTCTTCAGTTTATACACAATTTTCTCAACCTTTCTTATCGTGGTATTGATAAGCCCTTCTATATCAAAAGAAAACAGCGGCAATCGATTGAGGTATCGAATTAATTCCATTTTGGTTAGGCCATCATTCAGAACTAACGATTTGTCTATCTCTTTCAATTGCTTCACTTTTACCAGCTCCGGCTTGATGCTCAGCCTATTAATAGATGAAATAGTATCGTGGATGACCGAATCTATTTCAGGATGAATTTCGTGAAGTGAAATATCCAATAGAATCGCATTGTGAATCAATTTATTATTTCGGGTAAAAAAAGCTGGGTAAGCTTTTAGTTCTTTAATTTGTTTCTTGAATTGACTCGTTCCTTTTTCTTCGATTGCCTCTTCCACTTCGGCATTAATGGAGAGTAACTCCAATTTCTTGCTTAATGAATACACATAATCCCGATTCATTTTGTTCAAATGAATCGTTAATTCCTTGTAATTTCTTACCAGTTGAGTTCTTTGTTTTTCTATTTCTACCGATATGGATTCAATCATTTTTTGAACCCCTTCTTTACTGATATTTTGTTCTTGACGAAGTTGCGAATAGTTGTTTTTAATTTGATCCGCAACTTGGTTTATTAATGTGGTATTCTGGTAAACAAAAATTCCTGATTTCATCAACGTGTTCATCCATGTTTTTAGGTAGAAATTTTGATAATAGTAAGTCACATTTTCTTGGTAATTCACCGAGCGCTTGGGGCTCAACCCAAGTCTTTTCTTTTTGAAACTTACCCACTTTTTGGCTCTTTTTTCTGCTCGCGAATCGGTGGTAAGTATCACTAACTCATCTTCCATAAGTGTTCTTTTTAGCCTTTTTGGAAGACGAGCAAGGTAGGTCTCATTCTGTACGAGCAAATTCTCGATTCCTGCATAAAAACTATTCTCTACTTTTGGTAAAAATTCTGAATTGTAGTGATGCAAATGTTGCGACATTCCTTGAACATACTCAATAAATGAGCGATTTAGCACTTCTTTGTTTTGTTCTTTGTTTGACGAAAACTGCTTGCTCAAATTTTCTCCATTTTCAATAAGTAGGCGCTCCATTTCGTTGAGCAAAAACTGATATTTACCAAATATCTTGGAAAAAATAGTCTCGGTTAAATGAGCCGTATTTCTGGAATTGAACACGAACAAATTATGGAGAAATGGATAGGCATAAAAATCTTGAGATAATTCTAATTCTTCTTCTTCCTCCTCTTTTAAGGGAGACAAACCTATTTCAGTTTCTTTGGTTAAAACTACTTCAGTTTCTTCAAAATGAGAAGATGCTCTCACCAACAAAGTAGTTCCCAAAATCCCAACCAACTCATCAGTTTTGCTCACGAAATCTGATTCATTTTCCAATTCATCTGGAATCCCAACAATAACCAAATCGGATTGATAAGATTCTACTTTCATAATCTCGTAGAGTTCTTTATTTTCTATTTCGTTGTTAATGATTTTTGATTTGGCCGAAATACGATAATTGGCGAGTAACTCATCTATTACCTCTTCTAGCTGTGCTTTGTTGTCGTTGTTATCGTTCACATACAAAACTCTTATCGCTGCATGTCTCCAATCCATAGAGGTATTCATGAACTTTGCCAAGTTAAGTGTTAATTCCGTAGTGTTACTGAAATCATTCCACCAAATATCAATTGATTTTTTTCTTCCAAACCCTCGTTGTTGATCGTAATCAAGATACAACACGTTGTAATCCAACTGACACAGTTTGTTGGTTAATTTAGCAAAACGAGCCGGTTCATCGGAGCTTTGTTCCCAACTCATGAGTATGGTATTGGGTTCTACACCCGAAAAACCATACGTGCTAGAAATTACTTCTATTCCCTCGTACACATCCTTACATTCTTGTTTTCGGGCAAAAATCCCCTGACTGAATAACTCTTCGTCTTTGATAGACTGTTTGTGTTTAGGAAATAGAACTTGAGCAGTTTTGTTCTCTATTAAATCAAAATTGGAAATCATTCCCTTTGCTCCCGCTACCGTTTTACTAAACTCCACTAGTTTTGTTCGTGTATCTGTTCCTCCGCTAAACAATAAGATATTGGGATTCCAGTTTCTTTTGTGGGTAGATTTTTTATCTAAGTTCTTAAGTCCCACTTTTACGATAGAAGACCAAACGCTTTGCCAAACATCGCCAGATCCTAGAACTAACTGCTTGCGAGTGAGCCAAATAAAAATGAGCATCATCACCAAAATTGCTACCACTGCCGCCAGCAAATTAAGCTGGATCATTAGCACAAATGTGACTATTGCTCCAATGAGAGAAACAGGAAGTGGAATTTTGAAACTGGGTCTAAAATCAGGACTGGCCCATTGTTCCAGGAAACAAGACACATTGATGAATAAATAAGCTGAAAGATAAAACATGGCCACTACTTCGGCAATTACATCTAGCTCACCAATCAAAATACCAGCTTGTGCGATTACGAATGTAAGAATCAATGCGTTTCTAGGTTCGTTGTCTTCTCCCTTTCCTTTCGCAAATAATTTTGGAGTTATGCTATCTACTGACATGGCTTGAAGAATTCTTGGCGCTCCCAAAATCCCACCCAAAGCAGATGAAAGTGTTGCTCCCCAAATTCCTGCAATGACTAGTACGGGTACAAACCCAAATTTTATCAAAGCGTTTTTATCTGAAATAAGAATATCTAAATCTATGGAGTAATAAATAAAAAACGCCAACCCGACATATACCAAAAGACCCACGCCAACTGCAAGCATTGTTCCCCAAGGGATTGATTTTTTGGGATCTTTTAAATCGCCCGACATGGCGACTCCTGTGGTAAAACCAGTTACAGCTGGAAAAAATATTCCAAACAGAACAAAGAAACTCGATTCGATTTCTCCCGCTCTAGATATATCAAATACTTTTCCTTCCTGTGTTCCAAATAAAATAGACAAAACAGACAAGATGATAGCTCCCAATATAAAAAATTGAGATTTTATAGCAATGCTCGTACTAATGTAGGCAATGGTAACAATCAAAAACAATGCAATAGATCCAAACAAACGAATGTGATTGATTCCCACATCTTGCAGACCAAGAGGTTCTTGTAAAACGACCAATGCACTTTCCGCAAAACCAATTAAATATAAGGCAATACTAAGGGCTGTAGCCACAAAGAGAGTAATTCCTATAGAACCACCAATAGGCAATCCCAAGCTTCTGGAAAGCATATAATAGATTCCTCCAGCCTTTATTTTTCTGTCGGTAGCCACAGAAGAAACGCTAAGTCCAGTAGAAATTGAAACAACATGGGCAATGAGCACAATCCCAATAGCTAATCCAAGTCCTGCGTTTCCTACTATCCAACTGAGCCGCATGTACATAATTACACCCAGAATAGTTAAGATTGAGGGAGTGAATACACCTGCAAATGTTCCGAATTTTTTTCCTTGCGACATGAATCTTGTTTAGGATACTAATATAGGATTTTATTGAAAAAAACAGATAAGTTATGACCTTTCATTATTCTTGATTCCACTCTCCTCTTGAATTCACCTTTTGGTACTTTTGTCGCCTAGGTCAGAAAAAAAGTAGGATTCTTTATGAAAATTCAATCTATTATTTCAATAAATCTTCAACCACTTCCACCTCACACATCGTTTCGCTAGTTTCGCAGTCTCTTTCATCAAATGGCTCATCTCTTGTAAATGCTCAGCCATATTATTCCAATCGCTTTCCCAGGTTTCATTATTGGGCCACTGAGGATACGCAACGTAATTTTACGTCATAATTTTGTGTAATCGAAAACCAAAGCCTCCAACGTGTTTTGCCATTAACTTGGTTAATTCAAACCAATTTCTTTCAAATTGTTGTGCTTTATCTTGTTTTTATTTTGAATTTGTGGATTACTCAGAACATGGGGATTGCTTTGGTTGAAGGTAACTTTTTATGATTTATTTGTGAGATATTCTCGTTTTAAGATTCCGGCTCGAAGGCTGGAATGAAAGATGAAAAGACTTCGACTACGCTTATTCTGACAATAAAAATCTCGCAACTAGCTAACTAGAAACCAGAATCACCTATTCATCAATTTAGCCACATATTTACCCACTATATCAAATTCTAAATTTACCTTGTCTCCTACTTTCAAATATTTGAAAAAAGTGTTGTCATAGGTATAAGGGATAATCGCTACCGAAAAGTTGTTTTCTCCAGAATCACATACCGTCAAACTTGTTCCGTTTACTGTAATGGAACCCTTCTCAACGGTTACATCGGATGAGTTGTACTCAAAGTAATATTCCCAGCTTCCGTCCAATTCTACAATTTTAGTGCAAGTTCCTAAGGTATCAACATGACCTTGAACAATATGCCCATCAAGTCTTGCTCCTATTTGGGTACACCTTTCTAAATTAATGGCGTCTCCAGCCTGGAGCAAACCAATATTGGTTCGATTGAGCGTTTCTTCAATGGCCGTTACGGTATAAGTATTCCCTTCAATTTCAACCACTGTAAGACACACACCATTGTGAGACACACTTTGGTCTATTTTTAATTCGTTTGTCATGTTAGATTTAACAACTAAATCTACGTTTCCACCCTTTTGGGTAACAGATATGACTTCTGCTAATTCTTCTATTATTCCTGTGAACATTTATTATTATTTATCGTTTATTCTTTATGTCCTTTTGTCTTGATACTTCGATAAACTAAGCGCAAGTACAAAAGAACGAAAAAATTAAGAAGCTTTTTTGGAAATTTTGTTCCTAAAAAAAAGGAACAAACCGAAGTAAGTTTTTGCCCTTACTCACACATACCATAACTCCCCAACTTAGTACTATTTCTTAAAAAACATCAATCCTCAAATCAAACTAAATTTTAGTTTGAAGAAAAAGCACTTATAAATTTACGTTTTCAATTATTGTTGCATAGCCTTGTCCTACTCCAATACACATGGTACACAATGCGTATTTTTTCCCTGTTTTATTCAACTCGATTGAGGCAGTTTGCAGCAATCTAGCACCGGTCATTCCAAGTGGGTGACCCAGTGCAATTGCTCCGCCATTTGGGTTAATTCTGGTATCATCATCAGCCAAACCAAGTTCGCGAGTACAAGCCAAAGCTTGAGCTGCAAAGGCTTCGTTTAGTTCAATAATATCCATATCGTCCAAGGTTAATCCTGCTCTTTTTAGTGCTTTATGAGTAGCTCCCACAGGACCAATTCCCATAATTCTTGGTTCTACACCAAATACTGCCGAAGAAACAATTCTTGTCAACGGTTTTAAATTGTGTTTTTTTACATAATCTTCCGAAACCACCAACAAAGCTGCAGCTCCATCATTCAATCCCGAGGAATTTCCTGCGGTAACCGAACCTCCTTCTTTTTTGAAAGCTGGTCTAAGTTTTGCCAACACCTCTTCTGAAGAATTGGGTTTCACAAACTCATCTTTGCTAAACAAAATTGGATCTTTTTTTCTTTGTGGGATTTCCACAGTCAATATCTCCTCTGCTAGTCTTCCATTTTCTTGGGCTTTGGTAGCTTTCTGTTGCGACCAAAGAGAAAATTTATCTTGATCTTCTCTCGAAATATTGTATTTCTCTACCAAATTCTCAGCAGTTTCTCCCATGCCGTGAGTTCCGTATAATTCTTTCATTTTGGGGTTTACAAATCTCCACCCAAAACTAGAATCGTGCATTTGTGCATCTCTCCCAAAAGGCTTAGAAACTTTGGAAATCACCCAAGGTCCTCTTGTCATATTTTCCACTCCACCTGCGATGTATACATCTCCTTCGCCATTGTTGATTGCTCGTTGTGCATGAACCACCGAACTCATTCCCGAAGCGCACAGTCTGTTCACTGTTTCTCCTGGCACGGAAAATGGTAAACCAGCCAATAATCCGCTCATTCGCGCCACGTTTCGGTTGTCTTCTCCCGCTTGATTGGCACAACCAAAAATTACATCTTCAATGTCTTCTTTTGGGATGTTTGAATTACGGTTCATTAATTCTTCTATCACCAAAGCTCCCATGTCATCTGGGCGAATGGTGGAAAGTGATCCTGTAAAGTTACCAATAGGTGTTCGTATTGCGTCTAGTATATATGCGTTCATTGTCTTTCTTTTTGTTGTGCGAATTTAGGGAAATTTTGGATTGTTTTTACTAGTTGGGCTTCGATACATTTATTCTTCGAAAAAACACTCAGCCCTCAGATTCTGCAAAACCGAATCCTGAGTTCGATCCCGACTTCTCGGGAGAGAGAATCGAAGGGTGACTTATTGACTACCCTTTCAAATTCAAAATAGGTTTACTCAAAAACTTAGCAAACGGTTCTGCAATTTTATAGGTTTCCACTATTTTCTTTTCAAATCCTTCTTGCAGTATTTCTTCTGGTTCAAAAGTGGTATAAACATACAATTGTTTGTTGTATAAAAGTGATTGTTTTTCAGCAGCCGCTTGAAATTCTTTAGGTAATCGGGCATTTTTGTCTCCCAAAATATCTCCAAATGTTGCTTTAAACTTTTTTTCGGAAATGATTTTTTCAAACTCTTTTCCGTTTTCCATAATCTCTTCTCTTATGGCATACAATTGTTCTTTATCTGGTTGGTAAACTCCCGTGTAAACTCGGGCATGCTCGGGCGAAAGCTCAAAATACAATCCCGGAATGGCTTTTTCCTTTTTTCCGGCATTGGAAATAAACGCTGAGCGATTTAGCTTATAAGGCGATTTATCTTTGGCAAAACGAATGTCTCTGTTAATTCTGAAAATACAATCCTTGTAGGTGATGTTCAAGGATTCATCTGTTTTTCGCATCTCATTTATCACGGCAGTTACAAAATCTTCGAAAGGCTTTTTGATACTTTCATGGTACCTTGCTCGGTTTTCATCAAACCAATCTTTGTTGTTGTTTGGAGCTAATTCTTTAAAGAATTCTATAAAATCGGGGGATAAATGTGACATAGTTTTGTTTTATAAGTTAATCTTTGCTTAGCTGATACTTTTACTTAGAAAAAAATCAGCTCCCAGTCTATTTTTATTCTAATCTGAACCCTGAGTGATTCGAACTTGTTCGAATCGTATCGGCCTGTCCCGACACTTCGGGAAAGGGTGTCTTTATTCTATAATCTTAATATTAACCAAAGAATCCACTCCTTGATCAAGTAACTTTTGGGTCAAGGTTTCGGCTAATTCTTTCCTCAAACTAAGATACACTTCCTCCTCTACTTTTGCTTTTCTTTTTTCAAACGAAAGTAGTTTAGAAGCCAATCCTATCCATCTTCCTTTTTCTTTGGCAATTATTTCATCAGGATTATTCACCTCAACGGTCAACTCAAGTTTAGGCATGTTTAAAAATTAATTTCAAGGTTATATCCGGTATATTTTCTGATATTAATTACCGTGTTATCATCAAAAATAAAATATTGCCCTTTCACTCCCATCAGTTTTTTTCTGAACTTAGGAATCTTTTCCAAATTCACGCTAGTTACTTTGGTGGGGTATTGAAGTACGGGATAATTAATTTCTGTCACCTTATCTTCTTCCGATAAATACTGGCGCAAATCGCTGGGTAAAGTCTCTTCCAACTCCCATTTTATTTCTTCTAAATCTACATCCGTAATAATGTTGTTGGTCAACATTTTCCTCCAGTTTGTTTTGTCGGTAAAATGTTCTTTAAGCGCTACTTCCATTTCTCCAGCCAATCTTCTGTAAGGAACTTCGGCCAAAATAATTCCTGAACTTGCTCCCTGGTCTATCCATCTGTAAGGCAGATTTTTTCCATTCGTAATTCCTACTTTCACTGCACTCGAAACTGCCAAATACACGTAGTGTTTTACGTTATGGTGTTTTTCTTCCCATTCTACATCTCTCCCTTTTCCCAAATGTGCCTCGCACAATTCTGGGCGAATGATACAA
Source organism: Flavobacteriales bacterium (assembly GCA_965655625.1). Taxonomy (GTDB): domain Bacteria; phylum Bacteroidota; class Bacteroidia; order Flavobacteriales_D; family CAJJDF01; genus CAJJDF01. The sequence continues at coordinate 33,995 of CBFHHA010000016.1, forward strand.
GGAGATGCCTGCGGAGAGTTCATAAAATGATTGTAACAAAATCCTTGGCCGAAACTGGTTTTTGTTTTCTTGCCACACACAATGCAATTGATTTCGCCCCTGTACTTGAACTCTACTTCGTTGCCAATCAATTCATTGACGTGGAGTTTTTCATCGCCCAAGTAATAATCTACAACTTCATTTTCGTAGGAGGTTTTCATTTTTTTTATATGGAAATCCATGTGACTTTTTTTTGTTTAGTTGACCTTTAAAGGAATTTGAAATTACAATTATTGTAGAGTAAAAGCTAAAAAACCTAACAGATTTTATCAACCTGAAAAAAACCTAACAGGTTTTAAAAAACTGTTAGGTTTGAACTAGCTAATAAAAATCTACATCCAGCACAATTCTCACCGATTTAAAATGAGGTTGATTGTTAAACTTACCCACCGTTTCTCGGATAAACTCTTTTAATTTTACGGGCGAAATTTTTCTTTCAAACTTAATCATTAACTGATTGATGTATAAATTCTTGATTCTAGCTATTGTAGGAGTTTCAGGACCCAAGACTCTGGCTCCTAATTGTTTTTTCAATAATTTGCCTAACTCATCTGCCGCTTCGGCCGATCGTTCTCGCTCTCTGTGCTTTACCGTTATTTTAATCAATCTATAAAAAGGAGGATAACCATATTTCTCTCGTTCTTCAATCTCTTGATTGTACATGCCGAGAAAATCATTTTCAATCACTCTTTCTATCACCGGGTGCTCTGGCGAGTAGGTTTGGATAATCACTTTTCCTTGTTTCTCTTTTCTGCCAGCTCTTCCGGCTACTTGAGTAAGCAATTGAAAAGACCTTTCGAATGAACGAAAGTCTGGATAATGCAACAAGCTATCTGCATTTAACACACCCACCATCCCCACATTGTCAAAATCTAATCCTTTGGTTACCATTTGGGTTCCAACTAAAATATCTATCGCACCTTGCTCAAAATTATCGATGATGTGTTGGTAGCCGTTTTTGTTTCTGGTCGTGTCATAATCCATTCTCTTTACCGCACTTGTTGGAAAATATAGGGATAAATCTTCCTCTATTTTCTCGGTACCAAATCCTTGCATTTTTAGTGAATTGCTTCCACACGCTTTACACTTAGAAATAGGTTTTTCTGTAAATCCACAATAATGACATTTTTGATAATGGGTATATTTGTGATAGGTAAGGCTTATGTCGCAATTCTTGCATTGCGGAACCCATCCACAACTTTCGCAAAGCCAGGAAGGATTGTAACCTCTTCTGTTCTGAAACAAAATTATTTGCTCTTTGTTGTCCAAATAGGTTTGCATTTCGTCAATCAAAAACTGAGAAAAATGCGATTTCATTTTCTTTTTTCTCGTTGCCTCTTTCAAATCGGAGATGACAATTTCTGGGAGTTTTACTTCGCCATATCTCTCGGTTATTTCAACTAACCCAAACTTTTTTTCTTTGGCATTCCAATAGGACTCAATGGAAGGCGTAGCAGAACCCAGTAGTACTTTTGCTCCATGGATACTAGATAAATATAGGGAAGCATCTCGTCCTTGGTAACGAGGAGCGGGATCTTGTTGCTTATAAGAGGAATCATGTTCTTCATCCACAATGGCAAGTCCCAAATTGTGGAAAGGCAGAAAAATAGCTGACCGAGCTCCTATGATTATTTGAAACCTACTTTTTTCCTTTTTTAGTAACTCATTCCAAACTTCTACTCTTTCGTGCGAATTAGACTTAGAATGGTAAATCCCTACTTTATCTCCAAACTTCTTTCTCAATCTGGTGATGATTTGAGTGGTCAAAGCAATTTCTGGCAACAAATAAAGAACTTGGTTCCCTTTTTCTAGTTGCTCTTGAATCAATTGAATGTATACTTCCGTCTTTCCACTACCGGTCACTCCGTGCAAGAGCACTGTTTTGTCTTGTTCGAAATACACTTTTATTTCCTTAATGGCAGCTTCTTGAATCACCGAAAGAGAATCTATATTTTCTTGTACATTTTTCGTTTCTATCCTAGATTCTTCTTTTGATACTTCACACAAAAAACCTTTCACGATTAATTGCTTTACAATGGAAGAACTTGTGTTGGCTAATCGAATTAATTTTTTCTTCGGTATGCTTTCGGCTTCTTTTTTTAGCTGCAAAAACATCATAAACGCCTCTAGTTGCTTGGGAGCCTTTTCCAAAGACTCAAACGCATTTCTTACTTCGTTTTCAGAAAAATTTGCAGGCAACTGAACGTACTTTTCTACTTTCGGTTTGTACTTTTCTTTTAGTTGTTCGGCCACAATAACCGCGTTTTTTTCAAGCAACGATTTTATAACTTTATAACTCGAACTGCTCGAAACTATTGAATCCACTTCACTCATTTCCAATACATTTCTTATCTCAAGTGCCTCAAGAATTAAGTATTCTTTATCCGATAGTTCATTGGGAGAAATTTCAACCTCTTCATTTCGGATAATTTTGGTTTTGCTCACCAATTTTAAACCTGTTGGCAAAGCAGCATTCATCACTTCTCCTATTGAACACAAATAATAGGAACTTAACCATTTCCAAAATTTTAGTTGAGATTCGTTCACAACCGGAGATTCATCCAGGATAGAATCAATGTATTTTGCTTGATACGCTTTAGGAGGAATAGAGTGCAGATGAGAAACTATCCCAGAATATAATTTTTTCTTACCAAATTGGACAACCACTCTTTTCCCTACCTCTACATATTCATTTAATTCCACCGGAACCCGGTAGGTAAACAAATAAGGAATTGGCAAGGGCAAAATTACATCCGCAAATAAAGTTAAACGTGTTGTCATAGGCTATCAAAGGTACATTTTTTTGCCTAAAATTTTTCCAAATTCATTATGGAACTCCTCCATAAATTCAAACGATAAAAAACGAATAATTTTAATACCTGAAAGAGCCACTTTAAAAAACATTGAATGAAATATACTCTTAAAAAAACCAATACTACTTTTTTTTATCCAAGAATATATTCGAACAAACCCTTGTAAATCTATCTTTTATTTAGAAAAAACCGAAGTTTTTGGTTGATATTAAAATCCCTCAAAAACACCTAGTCCAAATAAAGCAAAATCATATTTAGATGGATCTTTCGGATCCATTTTCTTTAAAACATCATCTAATTCTACAACTGCTTTCCAGTCGTTTTGAGTCCTTGATAACAGACCCAATTTTCTGGCAACATTGCCTGAATGAACGTCAAGAGGACATGACAACAAACTTGGTGAAAGGGTATTCCAAATACCAAAATCCACTCCACAATTGTCTTTTCGTGCCATCCACCTCAAATACATCACTAATCTTTTGGATGCAGAACCTTTCTTGGGACTCGAAACATGTTTTTGTGTACGTTTATTAATCTCTGATGCTTTCTCGAAAAACAACCTGCGAAAATTCTCTATCGCTCCCGAACAGTCTGTAGATTGTTCAGTTAAACCTTGAGAAAAAGCCTTTTCTATCCCTCCATGAGTTACATAAATGTGTTGGAGTGCGGCAACAAAATATTTTAAATCATCTGCGTTAAAAGTCCGATGTTTAAACGAGTCAAAACGAGTCAAATCTGATTGTTCGTGGTTCATGACAAAATCATAAGGCGAAAAATCCATCAGCTCAACCATTTTGTTGGCATTATTGATGATTGTTTTTCTTTGTCCCCAAGCAATTGTAGCCGACAAAAGACCCGAAATTTCAATGTCCTCTTTTTTTGTAAATAAATGGGGAATACTGATCGGATCACTTTTTATAAAGTCCGGATTATTGTATTCAATTGTTTTCGCATTCAAAAACTCTGATAGTTCAGTCAAATTCATTTACAAACTTAAAACGATTATTTCGGTCCTTCTGTTAATTTGTCTGTTTTCGTCAGAGGTATTTGGCACTTTTGGTTTTGTTTCTCCTTTTCCGGCAGAAGAAATTCTAGAAGAATTGATTCCTCCATCTTCTAAAAACTGCTTGACTGAGTTAGCTCTATTTGCCGATAAAACTTGATTCTGTGAGGCATCTCCAATATCATCTGTGTGGCCTACTACCCTAAATTTTATGGATGGATTCTTTTTTAAATACTGTAAAAAATTAGTTAAGATAAATTGGGCGTCCTCATTGAGTTCAAAAGAATTGGTCGCAAACACAATGTCCTTAATATCAAAACTCTGTCCTTTTTCCAGAGGCTTCACTTCAATGTTGCGATTTTTTATCACCCCTACTTTTGCCTCCTCGCTCTTTACCAGTCTTGACTGATATGCTGTTCCTTCTTTTTCAAGAGTTACCACAACTTTCTCCTCTTTTTCCATGTTGACCGCTACCGCAAAACTTCCGTCATCCGTTACAATATCAATTTCTCTGTTCTTTGACTCGTCTTCATAGTTCAAAGAAAGTTTTGCTTCATTAATCGGCTCTCCCTTATAGTTTGCCAAGTTTCCTTTCATCAAAACTACTTTATCCGGTTTTGCTTCTTTGGGCAATTCAAAAGAATAAATATCTTTTCCCCCTGCACCATTTTTAATTCTCCCAGAGGAAAAATACGCAGTAGATCCCGTAATATTTACGATTAACCCATCTTCTGCCTGAGCCGTATTTATTGGATAGCCTAAGTTCTTTGGCTCGCTCCAAGTTCCATTTTCATCTTGTTTAGAAAAGAAAATATCGTAATCTCCCACCCCTCTCCTATTTCCAGAGATTTGAGAAGCAAAATACATTGTTTTACTATCCGTATGCATAAACGGAGCCTTGTCATTCCCTTTTGTATTGATTATGCCTCCCATACTTTTGGCTTTGCCCCATTCTCCGTTTTCTTGTTTTTCTGAATAATAAATATCTATTCCCTCTGAAGTTGGTCGACTTGTGGCAAAATATAGCGTTTTTCCGTCTGCTGAAATCGAGGGTTGAGCTTCCCAGGTTGTTTCGCTATTTACCGCTTCTCCCAAGTTTCGCAATTCACTCCAGTGATATTCATACTTTCCGGTCTTTTCATTTTTTTTGTATTCGTAATTAGAAACAAAAATATCACAGTTATTATAATTGTTCACTTCGCTACAAGCGCACAAATACAGTTCTTTGTTGTTCAATGAAATGGAAACACCGCCATAGTTTTGCCCCACGTTAAATGGCTTAGGCAAAGCGGTACCATCATCAAATTTTTCATCTGAAGAGTTTCGCGTACTCACAACTAACTCTTCTATTTTGGTGGATACAATGTCACCTAAGCCTTTTTTTGAATAGACTCTCGTAAAGAATAAATTTTCGTCATCGGCAGAAATCATCGGCAAATACTCCTCTCCTTCTGTAGAAACATTCTCCACGATTGAAGGGGTAAACGGAACGGGATTATTAAAAAATGTATTGTTGAAATTAAGTTCTGGCAGTACTCTTTCGGCAGCTTTTTTCTTATCGAAGTAATACTTATCAAACTTACGGTCGTCTTTATCTTTAAACTCTACAAATTTCTTGAAATATTTTTCTGCTTCTTTCGAATTTGATTCTTGGTAATTCATCAGACCTAGATAGTAGTATAAATCCGAGTGAAAATTGGGACACAGTCGCTCTACTTCTTCATAATATTCAATTGCTTTGGAATAAGACGATTTATTATACTTGGCTTTCGAGTAGCTCCTTTTTGCCAATTCCCAATAACAAGGAACACAACTTTCGTCCTCTTCAATTGCCTCTTTCATGAACTCCAGCCTCTTTTCTGGATCTTTGGTTTTTTTTCTATCCAGTGCCTTTTCGTACAATTTTTTCACCTTCCCATTATCAGGAAGTTCGCATTCCTTTTGGGCAAAGAATGAAATGGAAAAAAAAGAGAAAATAATGGTTAAATATTTGGTCATAGTTGTGTCTTGTTCAAACGAAAAAAATCGCTTCTATTTCTTCATTGCCTCTGCTTTCTTTTGAGCAGATTCCAGTATTTTTTGCGCTTGGTTGTCGGCTTCTTCTTCAATTTTATTTGCCTTTTCATCGGCTTGCTTTTCAATATTTTCTGCTTGAGAATAGGCTTTTTGCTTTGTCTTTTCAATTTGTTCAAATGCTTTTCGCTGACCAGCTTCTGCCAGCTTCTTATTCGCTATTTTTTCGAAAGGATTTGCTCCTTTATTTGCCAATATATCCGCTTCTTCTTTTGCTTTTTCTCTAGCATCTTCGGCAATTTCTTCTGCTTTCTTTTTGGCCTCCACAGTTGCTTTTCTTCCTTCTTCTCTCAATTTGTCTGCTTGTACCTTTGCCTCTTGCTTCAATTTATCGCCTTGTTCTCTCGCTTCCTTCATTAGCTTATCAATTTGGGCGTTGTAGGTTTTCTTTACCGTGTCTACCACTTTATCCTTTATATCGGTAATTACACTCGAGGCTTTATTTTTTAAATCTCCATTTACCTTTGGAGAAGTTACTGTTCCTCCTATTTTAAACTTTACCGGAATCACATCGGGAATTGTTACTTGCTTCCCCTCTATTTTTGCTTTCCCAAGTAAGGATTCGGCTACTTCATTTGCTTTACTTCCTAGTTTGGCTTTTGGCACTTGCATTGTTACGTCATAGTCTATCGTTTGGTCAAAACCGGTAGACCCAGATATGGTTGAATTAATTCCCGATAATTTCACATCAAAAGGGTTAACAAAAGCTCTTCCTTTCTTGAATTCAAAGGCTAATTTTAATTTGTCAATACTCTGTGTTGCAAGTTCTTTTACTTTTAATATATCAGCAATTTCCTGTAAAGATTTCACTCCTTCTAAGGATAAATTATTGGCAAATAATCCTCCTTGCCCATCCATTGTGTTATACACAGGCTCCATATTTTGGTCTAGCTCTGTCCTAACTTTTAGGTTGGTAGAAACCTTTCCTTTGCAGTTTTTTAGGATTGGAGCTATCGTTTCTAAGGCTCCAAAAAATGCGACAGTTTTCTCAATATCCACAGCTTTTACCTCGTAATCAAAATTGACTATGGGGTTGTTTTGTTGCGTATTGTAACTTCCATTTAATTTAACGTTTCCATCCAGCATATCAAGATTTACCTTGCTCAGCTTGGCAACTTCGTCTTTTACACTTACACCACCTCTCATGTTTTTAATAGAGGTTCCGTCATAAATCATTTCTTTAATATCTGTCGTGAGATTCAAATCATAAAAAGCAGGAACTCTTATCACTCCATAAGCTACCGAAGAGTCAGTAGCTGGAGCTTCCGGAGTGGATTCTCCTTCCACAGTTCGCATCAAATCATCTACATCCAATTTGGAAGATGTGACATGCATGCTTCCTTTTAACACTTCGTTATTAAATACATAAGGCAATATATTGTCAATTTTCCCTTTCGCTTGTAGGTCGCTGTTTCCAATTTTTATGGCGAAATTATTTAGCTCTACATACTGTGGCGAAAATTTCATTTCCATGGAATTTACTACTATTTCGTAAGGCAATTCTTTGGAAGCATATTCCATATTGGTTACAGTAACATCTCCCTCTGCTTTAAAGTTTTGATATTCCTCTTTTTCGATAGAAGACATTCTTCCAGCCAACACGATATCGGCAGCAATAGTTCCGTTCAACTTTTCATTCTCTTCCATAGGAATTACTGTTCCCAATTTGGATAGATCCAAATTTGCTAAAATCTTGGAGGAAATAAGTGGGTCTGTCATTGGATTAGACACTTTTAGATTTCCGTTTATTGGATTATCTGCCAATTTCATTGAAAACTTACTCAAATCAATTACCATTAAATCTAAGTCACCTTGAGGATGAGTAATTCTTGTTTTTAACCCAATATTTGTGACTGAATTTGGCAGATCTGGGTATTTAAAATATCCTTCATCTATCGCCATAGAGACATCAAATTGAGGATACTCTTCTCCTTTCATTTCTCCTTTCATCATTCCTTTCAAAGCGAACTTTCCTCGGGTTTTTACTGATTCAAAATCGGTCATATACACTGCCGGAATCAATGACAAAATATGCTTGAATTCAGTTTGTTTTGAATGGAACATAAGATCCATATTCATTTTATCTGCCAACAATTCTAAAAATCCGTCAAATCCGAGTTCTAGTTCATTTAATTTTAGCACATTTTCTTTCAAAGTGTATTTCTCGAACTTATCAATATTTATGCCTGCATCGAACGATACTTTTGTCTTGCTCAGGTAAGATACTGGTCCATCTGTTACAGTTAATTCCTCAATGGAAGAGGCAATGAGAACATCAAATACATCTTGTGTGAAATCTCCCGACAATTCAAAGTCCATGTTTTTTATGTCAGAACTCATATGAGCCACTTCATCTTTGTAAGAAATATTCGCTCCGGTAATCATTAATTTTTTTAAGCCTATTTCAAACTGTGCGGAAGAAGTATCAATCGATTCTTCTACAAGCTCTTCGGACGTTTTGGCAATGTCATAGTTGGCCATTGTATCTTTGTTTACCAAGATATTTATCTCTGGCTCCTCAATCAATATACTGTTGATCTTAATTTTACCTCCACCAAGCACACTCATCAAATCTAATTTAATGGAAGTATGCTTTATATCTGCCAAAGTAACTCCTTCAAACTCCTCTATACCAAGTACTTTTACGTTGTCTATTTCAAACAAAAAATTAGGAAATGAACTCAAAATTGTCAGGTCAAACTCTCCCCAATCTATCTGAGCCTTCACCGAATTATTGACTTCCTCTTTTACTACTTCAATCAATTTACCTTTAAAAATAAACGGCAAAGAAATTAGTGCGATAAAAATAAGTAGGAAAGTTATTCCGGTCCATTTTAAAATATTCTTCATTTGGCTTTTCTTTTTTACTTTTGAATCTTGAAAATTTTGTGACATAACAGTTAGATTTGCTAAAACGAATTTACTTCAAAGTTAGTACGTTGACAAGTGTTTTTACTTTTTTAAAGAAGTCTTAACAGAGTTTAAAATCGATCGTTGTAAGATAGGCTTGTTCCGTTCGTTTAACCTAAAAAAAAGAACCATGAAACACCTAGAAAGTGCCTTAGAAAAAAGTTACACCTATGCTGATTACAGAGAGTTAGTTTCCGATTTGTTGTCAGAAAACAAATCAACAACTGCAAATGGACCTGAATCATTGGTTGGGTACAGCAAGCTGAACCACAGCAGAATGAAAAGACTCGACAAGACGACTAAATTGCCTGAAAAAGTGGTTCATGCTATGCAATCTATTGATGAACCCACAACTTGGACTGTACTGAGCGAGGGATGGTGTGGCGATGCGGCCCAAAACCTACCCGCAATTAATAAAATGGCAGAACTCAATCCGCTAATAACACTCCGAATTGTGCTCAGAGACGAACAGCCCGAGTTGATGAATGAATATTTGACAAATGGCGGCCAGGCAATTCCCAAACTAATTCAAGTTCAAGACAATAAAGTAACCGGAACTTGGGGTCCTAGGCCAAGCGTAGCAACCAATATGGTGAATGATTACAAAGCAAAACATGGAACCGTAGATGCAGAGTTTAAAAAAGACTTGCAGATTTGGTATAACAAGAATAAAAACGAGAGCTTGTTTGAAGACTTTTTGGAATTAGCAGTGGCAACAAATTCTGTAAAGGCATAATCAGACAATAGGTTAAGGGCTAAATTAAAAGGTGAATTTAGTCCTTATTCTACAATTGCTTCACGCCATTCGGAAAACACCTCAACCGATTCGTTTGCATCAAAATCATAGCACACCAAAATGCTTCGGCCCTTTGTGCAAAGTAGCTTCACACCCTCTTTTTCTTTGAAAATTTTGTATTCTAGTGTGATGCTTTTTTTACCTAAATCTTCGCAAGAAGTTTCGACAAATAGCTCGTCATAAAAATGAGTTGCTTGCAAGTAATCTACTTCATTTCTCGCTACCAAAACTCCTTTCTTCTTCCAATCCCAATCGGGAGCAATTACTTTGTTGAAAAAATCGATTCTTCCAATCTCAAAGTAATTTAAATATTCTGAATTATGAACATGACCCGCCATGTCTAAATCATTGAACCGAACTTGTAATTTAGTTTGGATTTTTTTGGTTTCTTTTTTCATGATATTGGATTTAACACAACACTAAAAACAACGGTTGAATTCACATCTCTTTCGAAATAAAACTTTTCTATGGCTGAGAGCAAATTGGCCGCCCTAAAATAGGACGTATTCAATTCCGTACTTTCTTTTAGAGACCATTGAATCGTGTAAGAACTTTCTTTTTCTTTGTAATTTTTGAGGTAATCAAGCATTTTGTACAACGCATCAATTTTTCCGAAACCTAGGGCCGAATGAAACAAAAATAACTGATTATGCTTTGGATTGAAGGTGATTAAATCCAACTTCACTTCCTTGTCCATTTCTTGATATTGAAACTTGAGCTCAATGTTACTGGCTGCACCAATGTAATTTTCAATTTTCTTTTCTAACTCCTGTACTTCTTCATTCATTCGGTTAATGTAATTTGATTAATCTAATTTATTGAAAACCGAATTGTTACTCAAGAATTCAGGTATGATATTTTTCATTTCTTTTACAGCTTCCTCGTTTTGCTGACCTACGGCTAATTGTATAAGGCGAGAAATCTGTTCATCCACTTCTGGTTTAATCTCTCTTATTTTTCCAATCAAAATTTGAGGATGGTGAGTTGGCAAAGTAGATTCAAGGTCGCTCAACACTTCTTCGTATAGTTTTTCTCCCGGGCGAAGACCCGTAATCTTTATTTTAATTTCTTTCTCAGGTTCAAATCCCGATAACTTAATCATTCTTCTTGCCAAGTCAATTATTTTAACTGATTCGCCCATATCAAACACAAAAATCTCGCCTCCTTTTCCGAGTGTTCCTGCCTCCAAAACTAGTTGACAAGCCTCTGGAATGGTCATAAAAAATCGGGTTACTTCTTCGTGAGTTACTGTGAGCGGTCCACCTCGCTCAATTTGTCGTTTGAATAAAGGAATTACCGAACCGTTGGATCCAAGAACATTTCCAAAACGAGTAGTAATGAAAGCCGTGGAAGAACTTTCGCTCTTTTTTTGTGCAATTATTTCTGCTATCCTCTTAGAAGCCCCCATTACATTCGTTGGATTCACGGCTTTATCCGTAGATATCATCACAAATTTTTCTACTCTATACTTATCCGATAAATCAACCAAGTTTCTTGTTCCTTGCACATTGGTTTCTATGGCCTCACACGGATTGTCTTCCATCAACGGAACGTGTTTGTACGCTGCCGCATGAAACACAATTGAAGGTGAAAAATGAGCAAAAACTCTTTCTATTCTGTGGTGATTAGAAATATCACCCACAACCATCTCTAATTTTGTTGCGTATTCAATTAATTCTTGTTCCAAGTCATACAAACCTGATTCTGCCTGATCTAACAAAATTATTTTTTTTGGAGAAAAATTGAGTAGTTGTCGAACCATCTCGCTTCCTATCGAACCAGCAGCACCCGTAACCAAAATTACTTTGCCTGCGACATCTTGGGATATTTTTTGTCGATCCAATTCAATTTCTTTCCTCCCTAACAAGTCTTCAATGTTAATTTTTTTTATTTGATTCACATTTAATTGACCATTAATCCAGTTTTCAACTTTTGGTGTATTCAAGATTTCCAATGACAGATTAAGCGCTGTATCCAATAGTTTATTCTTCTTACCTTTTTCAGTAGATTGAAAAGCGACTAACAATGTTTTTACATTTCTTTTTTCTACAATTTGTTCCAAACTACTAGTATGATACACTTTTTTTCCCAGCAGCGTATTGCCAGATTTATTTGGATTATCATCAATGAAAGCGACAACTTTTTGTTTAATATTAGCTGACTCTGTTAAAGTTCTGCACACGATACTCCCCATTTCTCCAGCTCCGTAAATAATCACGTTTTCGTGGTCCTCGGTATCTTTTCTTCCTTCATGATAACTTAGTTTCACTGCAATTCTTACCGCCACCATAAAAAATAAGGTAAGCAAATACTCAATCGCAATAATAGGACGTGGTAGAAAATATTTTTCATCTAACAAATAATACCTCAACAAACTAAAAACGATGAAAACAATTGTCCCTCCGGTTACGACATAAAAAATTCTTTTGGCATCTTCGGTACTCGTATATCGGATGATTCCCACGTAAGTTTTACCAAAATAAAAAAACAAAGCTCTCACTACAATAAACAAAGGTAAAGCCGACCAGAGCACTTGAAATTCTTCTTCGAATCCTTGTTGAGCGCTAAAAAAGTCGAACCTCAAGGCATAAGCTAAAAACAAGGCTAAAAGTGAGGCTAAAAGATCATACACAAATATGGTCCATCTTTTCATGTTATTTTCCGGTAACTTCAATCTGTCTGTTGTTGTTTTTTATCAAACGAAGGTATTAAAAATAGTTGTATCCTCCGCCATTTCCATTTTCTGATTCGTCTGCTCGAGGATGGTCTTTTACTCTAATTTCTTTCATTTTCTCCTCTATCAATTCCTTCACATCTTTGTCTTTTCCTATTTTTAATCCTTTTTTCTTAAATAAATTTGAAGTATTCACTTTGGTTAGATCTAACGGTTGAAGTCCAATAAAATCTAACTCCCAGTTGTCATCATTTTTCCCTTTTGATTGAAAGAAATAAACAAATCCTTCCTCGCCCTTCACCTCCACTTTTTCTTTCGAAAGAAAGAGCAATGAGTCTTTTGAAAAATCGAATCCTCGTTCGTACAAGAATGATTGACAAATACCTTCTTGAGTTAGTTCAGCTGAAGGGAACAAATCTAATTTGTCAATCTCTTTAAGTGATTCGTACAAATAATGTTTATTAATGACATCCGCTGCTAACTTATTCCATGTAGCTTGCGACACTTCTTTTTGGTTCAAAATAAGTAAGCAAGCCAAGTCTGTTTGAATTTGGTAATCTTGTACTTTTTCCAATTTACCAAAGAACTCTCGTACATCCAATTTAGCATAATAAGGCATAAGCATTCTGCAATATCTTATCAATTTGTAATTCCCTTGATTTTTGTAGCTCGTGTAGTAATACTTTCTTTTTTCCTCTTTTGCTTTCGCAGTTTGTTCGTTGCTAATTTGAGATTTCAATTCAATTTTAGCTTCTCTCAAAATTTGTTTGTATTCTTTTTTCAGAATATTCTTCTTTAATTCGCTGCTATCAATTGCCTTGATCATCAGGTCGTAAATAGGTTTTTGGTATTCATCCACAAAAGTAAAGTTGAACAAATCTGGATAGATATATTTTGTGAGCGACAGCGAATCAAAAAAAGGATAAAAAATAGAAGAGGTTCCCCACCTAGAAGAGCTTAGTGGAATATCTTTTTCAATTAAATCTACCAGTAACTTGGCTGATTCTTTTGTTTTTTGATTGGATAAAGCTCTTAAAATTGCCAATTGAAACATGGCAGTATCTTCTACTTTGTCATACAAATTGGCCAAGAAAGGAGTGATACTCGGATTTTTTATTCCTCCTAATGATTGAATTAAATTGGCTTTTGCCTCCAAGTGCTTGGACGGAAATGAATAGGTAAGAATTACTTCTTTCAGTTTGTTAAGGTCTTTCTCATCAAAATCATCAATCATCACAACTGATTTGAGGGCGCGCTCTTTTTCGGTGCTGTCTGAAGAATAAATTGCCTCAAAAAACAACTTTGATTTACTCTCGGTTAATTCCAATTGGCTAGAAGAATCGGAAGGAGCAAAAGTAGAAAAGAATGATTCTACAAATTTAGAATTCGGCCCAATTGTGTCTAGATTTGCAGAGAGCGTGTACAAAGTACCTTTACTTACTAGGTACTTTTTTCTTATCATTCTGCTCGAGTTAGTGTCTGTAAAGTAAGCTTCAACAAATTGATTGGGACCAACATTACCGCTTTGGCGAGACTTCAAAATTAGTTTCTCATTTTTGGTAAAATAACGTATTTCTCTATTGAATAAAGTATCCAAATGTTTGAAAGACTGATAACGATGAAATTTGTCGTACTCTACTAATATTCTTTCGTAGTTCTCAGAGTAATAAATTTGTTTCATTTTACTCGACAAATAAGATTTGTCCTCTTTTTGTTTTCGCTCTCTTTTCCTTTCATATCCCTTTCTTATCATTTGTGTGTAAGGGTTGGGAGACACGTAGTTCGAGTTCACGGTAAAGTAAAGAGCAGAGTCTATTCTTTCTTCAAAAGGAAATGTATAGTCTTGTTCGGTAAAGGCAAACGAGTCAAAAAATTGTTGAGACTTTTTTTTGCTTGCACTGGTGGTAGCGAGCAAATAATAATATGCGCCTTTCACCACAATTTTTATCGTTAGGTCTTTTCCTTCTTTGGTTTTTCCATAACTTAAGCTAGTCGGATATGGTTGGCTCATGTCCAAATTGGTTTCGATGGAATCAATCTCCAATTCTTTATAAAACTTCTTGGCCAATCTCTTGAGTTCGAAATCATCTTCTTCTATAAACTCAAAATCGTGCAAAGCGGCCCTTTTTACCAAGTAGTAGGAAGAATCAGAAACATCAAACGCCTCTATCTCTGGATGCGTGTACATGGAAGTGGCTTTGGTATTTCCTTTTATGTGGTAATACGAAGGAATCTTCACAACAAAATCTTTCTTGATTGTG
>CBFHHA010000017.1:0-9795 GCA_965655625.1 Flavobacteriales bacterium
GAGGAAATAGTACCTCCCACACAGACTGTATCATTATCTATTGATTGGACTATTACTTGAGGTGCTAAATTGACAGTAAATGTGGCTGTATCTATACACCCTCCCTCAATAGATTCTGCGGTAACAAAATAAGTTACCGTTTGAGAGGTTGTAGAAGTATTTATTAATATATCTGCAATTAAATTAGAGGTTTGTAAAGAGGTTGTTTCACCAGTGACATTGGGATTGTCAGTCGCTTGCCAGGTAAAAGAAGAAGGCACATTTACTTGATTGGATAAATTCCAATTTAATTGACTATTGCAACTTGTGAGAGGATCAAGCTGAACACGAGGATATACTTTTATCAATCGAGAACAGACCGACTCACAATTTGAAAGCAGAGAATTTGTATTGGAGTCAATTGCCGTGACCGTTAATTCAACAGTGAAATATTGAATTGAGTTTGAGTTATTTACTAAGGTTATTCCTGTAGAGTCAGTTGTGCTGTTCTGAACGGAATTCGAACAACCAGAGCACCCTGAAGGGTTAGTTACTGACCAAGAGTACTGAACCGGCAAATCAAAAGAATCGCAAGTAGGTAGGCTAGAATTACTGTATACAGAAGTTGTAAAGACAGAACAGCCTGCCGTATCCTCTAATTCAATGGAACAAACTGGGGGAACAATGACACAAATGGTATCAGAATAATGACTTACACCACAACCCGAACCAACAAATAAATCAATGACATAAGTACCGGAGCTGTGAAATTGAACCGCTGGAGAATTAGTTCCAGAAGTCCAAGTATCTGGAAATGTTGGATTCGGACCATCAGTGCCAAGAGATCCTGACAACACCGACCACAAGGCAGAACCTCCTGAATTCGCTGGAGTAATGGTCCAATAAAAAGGTTGAGTTGAGTCACAAGAACCGGCAATTTGACTATTTCCTTGAGGGACCGCAAACCCAAAAGAGGAGGTATTAACAAAAAGTACGGAGTCATCTGGGCAAATTATATCTTTGGAAACAGTGAAAGAAGCTGAAGGAGGTTCGCTTACATAAATTTGATTACCACTCTGGGACTGGGATGCACAGGGATTTTCAGTTACAACTTCAGTTTGGAAAGCATTGTAATACGTATTGGATCCCGAAACAGCAATATTACCACACGAACTTTGCCAAACATGTGTCAGTGTATCAGGTGCATTCGGATGAACATAAATTTCTAGAGGAGAACCATCTCCCCAATCAACTGTATAAGTGGTTCCATTTACATTTGAGATAGAATTGGCATCAAAAAGAAATTGAGTTGTATGAGGAGCACAACCTTGAGACTGACTATTTAGCAAAGTTAAACCTGCACCAGATGGAGAACTCCCTACAAAAACAGGGTAACTCAATATTGAGCTACATCCATTAGTAAATGAATAAGTAAGAGTTAAAACATAAGAACCAGCGGAATATACATGCGTTTGGTTATTTGAATAATTTGCTGGGGGAACTACGGATGTTGTGCCGTCACCCCAATCAATCGTAAAACCTTGAAGGACTGAAACATTGCTCGGTAAAGTCAGAGAAAATGATATGGGACCTTGTCCAGAAGCATTAATTCCACATCTAACTAAAACACCAAAAGAATTAAGGCTCGATGAGCTAATGCCCGCTACTTGAACTCCCAAAACTACCGTATCGCGCAACACACAGCTTCCAATTGTAGCTGACAACACATAAGTACCGGCATTTGCTTGAGAAACAGACGAAATTGTTGGTGTTAAGGTGGTATCGGAAAAACCTCCTGGACCTGTCCATTGATAAACAGGCTGATAAGAACCAATCCCTGAAATGTTACCAGAAAAAGTAAAAGGATTAGTAGGGCAAACAAGTGTATCTACTCCAGCTTGAATAGAAACCCCGGCTAACACCTCGACACACAACACATTCGAATAGGTAAAGCAGTCTATACTTCCATTTTTAATCAGATTCACTTTTCTTCTGTAATAGGTTTTTTGAGTTAACGAACCCGCGCTATATCCCGCTAAATTTGAACCTGAAATAGATGACCAAAAGAGGCTATCCAACGATTTTTCCCATTCGTAATTGAATGTATCCCCTGTTATGAGGGAAGCTAAAGTGCCACTGGCAAAAGGAGTAGGAATATCACCTGCACAAATTACTTCTCCCCCATTGATTTGGCCTGGATTTAGAATACCAAGCTGGACAGAATCTTCCAAAAAAAATGTATCCACCCAAATACCAACCTTATAAAATCCCTGATTTGAATTGGTTAATAAGACGTTCACTGAATCGGATGAAGCCAACAAACCTCCACTATAAAACCATTTTATTGAATCAATTACGATTGATGGATTGGACAGGGTAATCCTCGGCTTCAACGTTATATTTTGGACTTCACAAACTGAAATTTCATCTTCAACGAACACAGACACACCGGGAATTTGACTCCATAGGTTTTGAGAACCAAAAAAGAAAATGCCCAAACAAAAAACAAATAAAAATGCTTTGTGCTTAAAACGACTTGTTGGATTAAAAAAAGTAGAATGATATTTCATAGTTAAAGATACTACGAAGGGACGAGGCGGAAGGTTTCGAAACAACAAAAAGTAGTATTATTGTAGTGTTTTTTTTAGTCTGGTATTAAGGAATTTCATTTAAACCTTCTAAATACCAAAAGGAAAAATGAAATTTGACAATATTACGCAAACAAAAACTCTCTAACAATATCAATTTCAATATGTTAAATTTAAAGAAATCAAGTTGTGAGGACACTTGAGCTGCAACACGAAAAGAAGGTGAAAAAAGGAAAATAATTCTGTGAACATACATAGACTCAATTTTAATTGGATCGAATGTAAGAATAACCCATTTTTCAATTAAAAAAAACTACATAAATCGCATAACAAATGATGTGTTACCAGAAATTTTGAGGAGATACTCTGTCAATCGAATACTTTTATTAATGCTTGTAAAACAAACATTTAAAAGCATATCATGTGAAACATTTCGCGTATTAAAAAATGAGAAAAATATAGATGTTCATTTATTTGTGACAGTCATAACTATTTAAAAATTAATGGATATCCAATTGTAGGTAAACTTAGTCAACAATGAACAAGTTGTGAACTAATAATCTGGAAGTTTAATACTACTTCTGCCAAAATTAAAACATGAAATTAAAAATCCTGAACTTAATCATCTTTCTGCCCATACTTGTCTCAGCACTGGTAAGTTTTTCCCAAATGGAGCATAGAATTAAAGTCCATACATAATTAGATGAAACGGATCTTTTATTTGGACTTAAGTCTTCGATGAGCCAGGACTCTATAAGAGTGAAACGCTCTCGTATTATAAAATCAGTAAACGAGGACTACCTCAGTAAAAAAGAAAAAAAACTGATTACCGGACAGCGAGAGGAAAAAGATAGTCGGTATATGCTCTATTCTATAAAAAAAGTAGGTCAGTGAAATAGCCAACGCCTTAATATTTTACGTAAATTATCAAGCTACTATTACGATTGAGACTTCAAAAAATACTGAACCTGTTAAGGATGCTATTGGAATATTTTTTTTTCCACAGAACCATCTGAATAGAGATAAAACAGAATTTGATTGGGAGAGGGATTTACCTCAATCCCGAAAAGATTCATTACCTTCATTAGCTTTTTTTTTTGAACAGGTAAGGACCTTTTTACGCCCACAAAGTTACCCCAAATCAATTCTGCGTATTCTGGATGATCTATGAATGGGTTTCTATTTTGCTGAAAACTATAATAGATAATGTCGTTTCTATTTCTTTCCCACTCGTCCACGGTATCCTCCACATGCCACCTCATCAAATCGGATAATTTAGCATGAATAGGCAAATTAGTACTATTATTCACTGGAATCGAATCGATTACCTCTAAATCGGGCTCACCTCTTTCCCCTTCGTAACGTGTAGCCATATAAAAAATCATTCGTGCCACATCTCCTTTCACCTTGTCATTGGGCTTCCAAATCCACTCAGTGGAACTCCAGTAACTTCCTGTGGGACCATCGGCATCAATGTACTCCTCTGTGCACTCGGCAAACCAGCGATTATTTCTGGCAGAATTCACACTAATATCACAAGGACGAATCGCATGTACATCGGTACCAGGCCCAATGGCCGTTCCAAAATTACCTCGAGATTTTGCCCAAACATGCTCTCTCGACCATCCCGCTCCAGAATTATATTCTTGATTTGCATCTACCGACCAACCAGAATACAACAACGTCACATTACTTGAATTCGCTGTATCTCGGTCTGTTTGTTTCAGAATATCCCAAACATCAGTTGAGCTACTGGTGTAAGGAAATTCTATGTGATTATCTATGATATCATTTAATTTAAACTTTAACGAATCGCCCGTATAACCAAGAGCAGTGGTATAGTAACCTAAAGGGATTTGGGCAAATCCAATGGTACTAACACAAAGAAAAATGACCAAGAAGAGTATTCGCATATTGCAGGATAAATAACTTGTTGAAAAACGGAAGGCGTTAAAAGTAACCAACCAAATCTAACCTATAACGAAACAGACTAGCAAAGAAGTAAATATGTAGTAATAATGAGGCGGTTTCGACTCTCTTTTTTTGTTTCTTTGACTTCCAAAAGTCTTTTTTTTATGCATTTTCTTTTACTGGCTGTCATTCTATTCTCCTTCAATAATGTACTTTGGAAAAAGAACATCGGTAAATCTTCAGTTGAGTTTTTGATTTCTTACCGCGCTATTTTTACCACCATTTTTTCATGGGTCGCTCTATTTATCCTACTTCCAGAATTTTCAGTAACGCCTACCGATTATTTAAAAATTACTGCAGGATCCTTTCTAGGAGTTATTGGTCTTTTTAGCATGCTTCTTTTCCTAAAAAAATCTTCTTTACAATGGGTCGGAATATATAATTTGATTGGAATCCTAATTACCACTTTCTATATTTGGGTATTCGAAGAAGTGGAAGTATCATCAGTTTTCTTTGGTGGAGCATTTATTTTATTCGGATTTGGTTGGTTTATACATTCCAACTCTACAAATTCTTTTCAGCTAAACATGCGTCAACATTTATTGCTCTCTTTGATGACCCTATCCTTTTCAGCTTCATCCTTAATTCATTGGAAGTACTTGACAGAAAACGTGTCTCCTTTGGTCATTATTTCTAATCAAGAATCGATTGTACTTCTCACTTCTCTCTTTCTTGTCTTTCGATATAAAAATATACCTAAGCTAAAAACATCTCTTCATCAAAACTTCGCTCCAATTTTCTCAATGAGTCTTGTGTTGTTAGCAGCTTTCTCTTGTAGTTTATTGGGGTTAAAAATCACTAACCCCATTGTCTCAGGAATGATTTTCTTGGCCAGTCCAATTACTACGATTGTATTTAGTTCGCTCTTTTTTAAAGAGGCTATTTCAAAACAAAACTGGCTTGCCATTTCAGTAATCTCAATCGGTGCCTTTTTATTACATCTAGAAACAAACTAATCTGATAGATATTTATTCGCTATCGTCAAAAACACTCCAAACCCAGTTTCTCGAGATAGTTTCTTGAGCTTTTCATAAGGTTTACTATCACTTTTACCTTTTCGGTCAGAACAGCTGAGCTTAACAGAAATGAGTAAATAAAAAAGCGTTACGTACTTTTCATATCCCAACTCCACTCTATCTAGTTCCACAAGCTCTAAATTTTTTTTTGCTACTGAATAATTTCCCTTGTATTGATTTACGGCCGCTAATCCAATTAGATAAATGGCCTGAGTAGTTTTGGAGGACCAAACTTCTAATTCAAAAATATCTTCGTAATAATTTGAAAATAGAAAATTAAGAAATTCGAATTCCTCCTTTATGACAAGAGCAGGCACAATCTCCTCTAGGAAATAACTGACCTTTATCGAATCACAGCGTTTTTCTATTTGGCTTTTTATTTCTTGACCTAACCCTGCAGAACACAATATTTGATAACCAAAATACCTACCCTGCAATACAGAGTACATGGAATCAAATCCTACTGGTTGAGATACAACTGGTAACTCTACTAATTTTTCGGAATAGTACTGTCCGTAGCCCTTCATTAACTGAACAAACAAGTGATCCGATGGGTTTGAATTATGCTTGCCGATCATGTCCAATACTTTATCGTATCGCCCGGTTAAATTACTGTAGTCAATGTAAAGTAAAGGGACGTGGTTTCTAAAATTATCAATTGGAATTAACCCCTCATAAAGCTTTAGTGCTCTCTTTTCGGTCAGGCTGTTTAATTTAATCGAGACCACAAGCGCAAACTTATGGATTTCAGTTGATGAGAGCGATAAAAATCTTACTTCCGTAAAGATTTTTTGTAACACCTTTTGGTTGTTCTTTTCTATAAAATGGCAGACAAAATGCCCAAAATAAACAATGTTTTGAGGATTAACCAATCCGTTATTGACAAACTCAATTTCTTTGTCGCCAACCCTATTTTCTAAAATGACACGCTGTAAGTTTTGTTGAAAATACCATTGCTCATAGGTAGAATGATTGCGCTGATAATTAGAAAAAGAAGAAAAACCCAAATACACAGACAAGGTATTTAATGTAGTAACGTTGGGTGTTCTGGATTCCAAAAAACCAAATAACCTACGCAATGTATTAAAACCAATTACTCGCCCGGTCGTTGATTCAATTTCTTCTTTTAAATACCGAACATCTCGAACGGAACGAACAGTAACATTCGTCTTGTTTTGAACATCCAGTAACAATTGAGTAAAATCAGATTTCATCCGTTAAGCTAATTTTTTAATTCAGTCTAAAAGTAAGAATTTTCGCTTAGAGATAATGGAACATTGATTCACAAAAAAAAGTCTGCCTCCGAAGAGACTGACTTTCTTTGATTAGATAGTAGCGATTCTCAATACAAAACAGCTAAATCATTTTTTTTCGTCATGTTGACTTATTCAATTTCTTTATAAAATTGATCTGCCAAATCAACCTTTCAAAAGAACCCTTATCCAAAGCTCGCTGACCTGTGAGCATGCTAGTAAAAAAGAAAATAGTATTCTTGTACGTATAAGTTCCAATCCTCTCATCAAACTCTAAAGTATATCCTTCGCTGAGGCCATTAACATTGCTCATAATAATATCTCGAGCAAATGCATTACTCACTACAACGATTCTTTTTTCCGAACCTTGTAAAAGGGTGTCAAGAATAGACTTAGTTAGGACCCATTGTTGATTCAAAAAATCTCTGCTATTCTCGCGTTTCAATAAATCCTTAACTGAATTCTGGCTGGTTTCTCGCAGATAAAAGATATCCAAGTGCCCCCAAGGCAGTTGGGTGGCTTCGGAAATTTCAATGAATTTCTTAAAGTATTTGTGCTCCTTATTCTCCTCTGTTCCAAAATTAGGTTTTGTCCTAATTAGCTTTTTTAATTCTTCCTTGTTTCTTGTCAACGAAGGATTTATTCCAATAAACAAAAGACCAGATTCAGGAATCTCAGAAAGAGCATGCGGAGTATATTGGGCATAGTCTTCTCCTTTGTGTTCTTTCCATAATTTTTCTAGAGGAATGGCTAGTTTGGGCCTTAGCTGAATCATGTTGTACTATTTTTTTTGATTTAAACAATTTAAGGAACTACGTTGAATTCTATTCCTGAAAAGGAGAATTTAAAATCTCGGTAAGTACTACTTGTTTGTAAGTTGTAAAAAGTTAAAATATGTTTTCCTTCATTCAACCAAATCGGATACTCTACTGAAAAAGAACTACAACAGAGTAATAAATCATCAAGATAGCTATATACAGTAGTATTTGGAAAAAAATTATCAGATGTAGAACTTATTCGATTTGTCGTGGAAGTACTGGTTATTTTTAAAACCTTTCCAGCAGATACAACAATCGTATCATGTTTTGTTGTACCACCTTGTAAATTATTATTACTATATGTCTCTAACCTAACTCTATTAAATTGAAGATTTCCTTGGGAGAAGGAATTTACAGTAAACAACGTAATAAGACTGATTAATGTTATTTTGATTATTTTTTTCATATTGTTTAGTTGTTGTAGAATTTAAAAGTAAATTTTTATTTGACCAGAACCACCATAAAGAACTTCACCATTACTTTCTGACAATAAACCACCCCCTCCTCCCGGGATTTGTTGACTGCTATTTCTAGCCCAACCATTTGGAAACAGATTGTCTAAATCGTTATTGCTATAAGCATTATTGATCCTTTCACTTCCTAGTCCACCATTTGCTCCATTGCCTCCTTTACTTAAATTTGAATAGGTGCTACTAGTTATCCCACCTCCATTTTCTCCACGAATATTAAATTTGGCATTAGAAAAACCTCCTTGAGCTATATTAATACCTCCTAGCTGACCACCGGCAGCAAAAAGAGTATCAAAAAAAGTAGTGTCTTGAACATTGGCTTTACCACTACCAATTCGCACAGAAAAGCTTTGTCCTGGAGTTACTGCAATACATTCATAACCATAACCTCCCCCTGCTCCTCCACCCCTGGAACCTCTACCACAACAATTATTATCACCCTTGCCTCCAGGCCCCCATAATTCAACACAAATTGAGGTAATTCCCGGAGGAACAATCCAAGTATAAACTCCCGGAATTGAAAAAGTATATGGAGAGGTAAATATTGATGGATTCTGATCGTTTGTAAACCCATTCATCGTAGGATAATTTGGATTCTTTCCAACGCCAATCGACTCTATCTTCCATGTTTTACCATTTGGCACTGAAGAATTGGATGTAAGATGAATGGTTTTGTTGTAAACCAAATTATTACTATCTATAGTAAATTCCAAGATAGAAACCGATGCAGCATTGGCGCCAAGCGAAACTGTTTTACCAGCATCTAACCAATAAGGAAGTGAGATGTCTCTCTCAAATTTTATAGCTTTTCCATCGATAATCAAAGAAGGAGAGGCTTGAGAAAAAGAAAAAATACTCGCAAGCAAAAAACTAAGTGATAAGATTATTTTTTTCATTTTAATTGTCATATTTATTGATTAAAAACCTGATGTAGTGTAAATTAATGTGTTTCCATCTGAGCCTCCAGAACTCGAAGAACCTGAGCCTCCTACTAGCTGCCAAGCAGTACCGTTATAAAAATAAAATCCGGAAACTCCATCACTTTGAAACACTAGTAAACCAGTGGCAGGTGAGGAAATCGCATTTCTTTGAGCTTCCAACAATCGAGGTAATAACACTCCTTTTGAATTGGATTGAATATCTAACACTGCCGAATTATTTGGTGAAGAAGTTCCAATACCCACCTGATTGTTTCGATTGGTAATTGTACTAGAAGCTTGCCAATCAGTACCGTCATGAGCTAATGTTTGCCCATTATTTCCTGGAGTTAATATTCCTGCAGGACCCTGAGGTCCCATAACTCCAGTATCTCCTTTCGGACCTTGAAGCCCTTGAGGGCCTTGTGGACCAGTTGCTCCCGTATCACCTTTTGGTCCTTGAACTCCTTGTAGTCCTTGAGGGCCTTGTGGACCTGTTGCTCCAGTTAATCCTACTGGCCCTTGAACTCCCTGAATCCCTTGAGGACCCATCGCTCCGGTATCTCCTTTGGGGCCCTGAATTCCCTGAGGGCCTTGAGGACCTGTTGCTCCGGTTAATCCTATTGGCCCTTGAACTCCCTGAATCCCTTGAGGACCCATCGCTCCGGTATCTCCTTTGGGGCCCTGAATTCCCTGAGGGCCTTGAGGACCTGTTGCTCCGGTTAATCCTATTGGCCCTTGAACTCCCTGAATCCCTTGAGGACCCATCGCTCCGGTATCTCC
>CBFHHA010000017.1:9805-21257 GCA_965655625.1 Flavobacteriales bacterium
CTATTGGCCCTTGAACTCCCTGAATCCCTTGAGGACCCATCGCTCCGGTATCTCCTTTGGGGCCCTGAATTCCCTGAAGGCCTTGAGGACCCTGAGGACCCTGAGGACCGGTTGCTCCTGTTAATCCTATTGGCCCTTGTAGCCCTTGTGGACCTTGAGGACCAATTGCTCCTGTATCTCCTTTTGGCCCTTGAACTCCTTGTAGCCCTTGTGGTCCCTGAGGACCAGATCCTGGTGAAGGCAGCACAACAAAGCCAGAGTTGGAAAGGAATAGGGTGTCATTAGAGTATGAAAGAATCTGAATTTCATTGTTCGGATCGCTGTCTGCATCATTCACTTTATCAAATTTACTGCTATCAGACATAGAAGAATACAAAGAAAAAGGAACGCTTAACAACTGAGAAACACCCGTAATAGAGTAACTCACCCCTCCATTTGGATCTGTTTCAGTTTTAATAAAAAAAGGTCCATTCCCCCAATCTATTCCAGAAAAAACTCCAAAAACAGGAATGCCATCACCTATTTCTATCGATACAAGTCCGTTTGCATTCGTTGCAGGGGTATGTCGCTCAGAGAATACAACAGTTCCTGTTGAAGATCCTTGAATAATAGATACTTGCATACCAATGGGTTGATTTACAACCAAATTATTTGTTGAATTTCTAATGACTGCCTAATAACTCATTTTATTTGGAGATTGTCCAAATGATAAATAAGTAAGAGCAACAAAGAAAGAAAAGAATAAAGTCTTTTTCATGAGTTTAATTTTTAATCAATTTAAAGTTTTTAATTATTTGCCCGCTTTTACTTACTTTCAATAAATAGGTCGCTTGAGCCAAGTTGGACAAATTAATTTCAGTATGTTGTAAAGAAATGGAATTAGATACGATTAGCTTACCATGAATAGTGTACAATCGATATTCCAAGCCATCTGGTTTGTTAGAATTTAATATGACCGTGCTAAAAGTGGGATTTGGGTAAACCAACAGTTCTATGTCTGCACCCAAGATAGGAATCCCAAATGTTTTGCTTATTTCATAGGGCTGATGAACTCCCTCGGCTATCGATTGAGAAGAACCACTATAAAAATCGCAAACCAATTGTCCTACAGAAAAACTGACTGTGCCGCTAACAGAGGTAAATTCTCCTCCTGAGGCGTTTGATGAGTCTTGAGCTTGAAGACCTAACACAAAAAAGAGGAAGAAAAGAAAGAATGTGTATTTAATATACATCTAATATTTTTTTTACAAATGTAACAATGTATGCAATAACATATAGCCCATATCAAGCCCATAAAAAATTAGTCACAAAAAAAAAGAGAAGAACATCTCTGCCTTCCCTTTTTTCAACTCTCTAATCACTAGATTATACTTCAACACCCTTCAGCATTTTGTTCCAATACAATCTGGGTAAAATGTATTTCTTAAGCCACCATAATCTTCGGTGCTCCTTCGAAGAATCAAAGACTAACATTTGTTTAAGCTTTGGATCCGGTGTGAAATTTGAGTCATAATCGAATTCGGCCAGCACCATTTTTCCGTAACCAGTAACCAACGGACACGAAGAATATCCATTATAAGTCTTTTCTCCCACTGGATTAGATTGGATCAATCTAGAAATATTTTCTACCACAATCGGAACTTGCTTCCTTATTGCCGCTCCAGTTTTAGCTGTTGGCAAAGCTGCTGCATCTCCCATTCCAAATACATTTGCATATTTCTTATGCTGAAGCGTACCATGGTCCACATCCAACCACCCAGCTTCGTTAGCCAAGTCAGAATTTTTAATGAAATCTGGTGCTGTTTGAGGGGGTGCTAAATGAAGCATGTCAAAATGAATACCGTACATGGTATCCATTTTTGTCACTTTGATGTCTTTGCTATTGTAATTTATCGATTCGTCTATGCTGGAAGAGCTATCATCTTTATCTTCCATCAAGACACAACCTCCCGCTTTTGGATTTTTTGTTAATTCATACCAAGCAATTTGTTTTTCGGCATCTACTTCTACCAATTTGTGGTGATACCTGACATTGATATCTTTTTTATTGATAACTTCCATGAGGGTTTTGGCTATTGGCTTCACGCCAAAAATAACACCTCCAGGGGTTGCAAAAACTATATCTGTTTTTTGCCTTACTCCTGATTTGGCAAAATGCTCATCGGCTAGATACATTATTTTTTGTGGAGCCCCACCACACTTAATAGGTGTAGCCGGTTGAGTAAATAAAGCCGTTCCTCCTTTAAAATTCTTTAAAACTTCCCAAGTATGCTTCGGGTCAGTATAATTACTACAGACTACTCCTTTATCTATTGCTTCCGTTAATCCTTTTACTAGCGAGGTATCGATTTTTATTCCAGGTGATACCACTAGATAATCGTAGTCAATTCTTTTACCTGATTTGGTGATTACTGCATTGTTTTCACAATCAAATGAATCGGCAAATTCTTTTATCCAATTAACGCCCTTTGGCATCACTGACGCCATGGTTCTTTTTGTTTTTTCAAAATTGTAAGCATTGGCACCTACTAAAGTCCATGCCGGCTGGTAATAGTGATATTCAGCTGGCTCAAGTAAGGTAACGGTTACATTTCCCTTTTTCAAAAACTGCGCAGCGGTCATGATTCCGCCTGTTCCTCCTCCAATAATTAATAGTTTTTTCATCGAATTTTTTTTTTAAATTTTATAAAAATAATTCAACTTAAATGCAACTTTTGTTACTTAAGATTTTTAATGCCCTTGTCTTATGAGGAAAACACAATAAATTAGTATCCACCATTTCTTTTTCTAACAAACCATTCCACCCCGAGGAATGCAAGAAGTAGGTAGAATAACAACTTAAGTTCTATCAAATCTTCTACCTCCTTTTCTTCGTATCGTACATCTACCATCGACTGATTACTTGCGATGTATTCGACTAAATCCCCTGCTTTATCGAGGGGAACCATTTTGCCGTTGGTACTTTCGCTTAACTGATACATCAAATCAAAATCAGCCCTCGTGTTTTTAAATTCTACGTTTACTTTTTCTACAGAGAATTCACCGGATTTGTTCACTTTTTTTCCATCAAGCAAGGTGCTTGCTGTGTAAGAGTAATTTCCTGACTTCAATTTCCCTAAAGCTAAAGCATAGGATTCACCACTTGGAGAAAACAAGAAATCAAACTTTTCTTTATTTTCATCAGTTAGTTGAAAAGCTACCTCCTGCGAATTAATTAATTCATAACTTTTGTTGTACACTTCTCCTTGAACTGTAATGTCGTCTCCCTCGGAATATACAGGCTTTCCTTCTACTCGGAATCTACTTTTATCCTCTTTGGCTACCAGCAGCTGGACTGACTGCTGAAACAACTCGTCAAAACTTTGGCTGCTTCCTTCTTGTCCAAACTCTTGAAGTCGCCATCTCCAAAACCCTTCTCCCACCAATACACCTCTTTTCCTTTCCTCTTTATTGGAAAACAACAACAAAGGATAATCCGTTTTTGCAGGACCTATTCTTTGAAAAAGCGCCACTTGAGAGGAGTTGCTCACCTCGTAAACGTTAGAAAAAGGCACTTGAATAGGACTGTATCCGCCAAGCTTACTAATCGATTCTATGGATAACTCAAATTGATTAAAACTAGAGTTTGCCACGAGGCTGGCTTCGGTTTCTGTTTTGGCACCCTTTATTTGAACGCCCATTTCACTTTGATTGAAAACACCAAAATCTACTTGATTTCCTACAATTGAAAAAACTGGAATAACGGAATTAAATACCTCAAGCACTTTCTGTTGAGAACTAGGTAAATTGTGAGTAATAATTAAACTGTACTCTTTCAGATTATTAGGTATGTCGCTAGCTAGCTTTGTTTCCAGTTGATAATTATCGTTGGAAATCAACCCGTTTTTTATTGCTTGTACATCTGGATGAGGTGAATTGGCCAACAACAGAATTTTTTGTTTCGATTTGAGGACCTCTACGTAAAAAGAAATTTGATTGTTTTGCAATGTTACTTCCCCTTCCACTCCTTCTAGCTTTGCCGTAAATTTCTGTAAACCTTCCTTGGCCGCTTCTATTTCAAACCTTACTTTTTGAATTCCCTTCGAGCTAGAAACGAAAAGGGGCTTTTCTGAAAGTAGCGCTCCTCCCGATTGCAATGTAACGCGTGCTTTGTCTTGAAAAACTCCACTGGATTGAATAGCTATTTCAACCGGAAATGTATTTCCTTGATAAGCAATTTTGTTGTGAAAGACATTTTCTATCCAACTATCCTTTTGTTGGGAAGAATCACCTAACAAAACCGTATTGACCGGAACATTTTTAAACTCTTTTACTGAGTAAATAGGATTACTTCCTTGGTTATAAATCCCATCTGAGGCAAACACAATTGCTCCCAAGTTTCTATTGTAATAGCGTTGTTGTACTTCAGAAAAAACTGCGGATAAATTTGTTCCGTTTTCGGCAAAATTGAGGAGGTCGTTTTCGGAAAGTTGCTTGCCAAAAGAATACGAAACAACTTCAAATTCTTGAGACAAATTATCACTCACTTCTTTCATTTTAGCTTCATACAAAGAAGCATATTCCACAGAATCTCTATTTGCCAAAACGGAGGAACTGTTGTCTTTCAATAAAACTACGATGGGCCTTTCGACTTTGGTTTTGGCATACTCCAAAAGAGGTTCCAGCAGCAAAAAAGTAAGCACAAACAAACTCACAAAACGAAAAACACCCAACAGACTTTTCCAACCGTTGGGCATTTCTTTTAATTTAGAATCATTTCGATATAGCAAATACGCCCCCAACCCTGCAATTAATAGGCAAATTGCAATGTACCAAATAGGTGAATTAAGGAGAATTTTCAATCAGTAGGTTCTATTAAGTTAGCATTCCTCCGCACACGTGAATCGTTTGGCCTGTCACGTAAGCACTCATATCACTTGCCAAGAAAACAACAACATCTGCCACGTCATCTGGCGATCCAGCTCTTTTTAAGGGAATATCTTTTACCCATCCTTCTACTACTTCTTGATCCAGTTTCGCAGTCATTTCGGTCGCAATAAATCCGGGTGCAATGGCATTACTTCTTATGTTTCTAGAACCCAATTCTTTTGCTACGGATTTGGTAAATCCAATCATTCCTGCTTTAGAGGCAGCATAGTTTGATTGCCCTGCATTTCCATTCACCCCAACTACCGAAGTTAAGTTCACAATCGATCCTTTTCTTTGTTTTAACATCGGTCGCTGAACTGCTTTCGTTAAATTGAAAACAGACTTTAAATTTATACGAATCACATCATCCCAATCTTGTTCAGACATTCTCATCAGCAAGCCATCTTTTGTAATTCCTGCATTGTTTACCAACGCATCTATCTGACCAAAATCAGCCATTACATCCTCTACTAATTTTTGAGAAGCTTCAAATTCGGATGCATCAGATTGATATCCCTTTGCCTTTACTCCCATTCCAATCAATTCCTTTTCAACTTCTTTGGCCTTTTCTGGAGAAGACAAATAGGTGAAAGCAATGTTCGCACCTTGTTCTGCACATTTTATGGCAATTCCTTTTCCAATTCCTTTGGAAGCACCCGTTATTAAGACAACTTTATCTGCTAATAATTTCATTCTACTATTTTTTATCTTGGTTGAGTTCAAAGATAATTGATAAATGATAATTGACAAATGATAATTAACATTTAAAAAATCATGAAGACCTCTAATATTTGGCGTACTTTTGCAGAACAAAGTATGAATATTTTTTTTGAATAAAACATGGAAGAAATCAAATTAAACACCATTGAGGAAGCGCTGAACGATATAAGAGCAGGAAAGGTTATCATTGTGGTGGATGACGAAGACCGAGAAAACGAGGGAGATTTTTTGACCGCTGCCAGAAACTCAACTCCAGAAATTATAAATTTTATGGCTACTCACGGTCGTGGTTTAATTTGTGCACCGTTATCAGAAAAAAGATGTGCCGAATTGGAGCTTGAGCTTATGGTTCAAAACAACGATTCTCCTTACGAAACACCCTTTACAATTTCGGTGGATCTATTGGGTAACGGATGTACAACAGGAATATCGGCAAGCGACAGAGACAAAACCATTAAGGCATTGATTGACCCTGAAACTAAACCCAACCAATTGGGAAAACCTGGTCATATTTTTCCGTTAAGAGCAAGAAATGGAGGAGTGCTGAGAAGGGCAGGACATACAGAAGCAGCTGTGGACATCTCCAGAATGGCTGGTTTTGAAGAAGCGGGAATCATTGTTGAAATATTGAATGAAGACGGCACGATGGCAAGACTGCCCCAGCTCATGAAAATTGCAAACAAACATGACATGAAAATTATTTCCATTGAGGATTTGATTTCATACCGATTGCAAAATGAAAGCTTGGTTGAAAAACAACTAGAAATAAAACTGCCCACTGAACACGGAGATTTCAATCTAGTTCACTTTTCACAAACTACTGACGGAAAAGAACACTTGGCACTGGTAAAAGGAAAATGGGAAAAAGATGAACCAATTTTAGTTCGAGTTCACTCAAGTTGTATGACAGGCGATATTTTTGGTTCTTGCCGTTGCGATTGCGGGCCTCAGCTAAAAACGGCTATGAAGATGGTAGAAGATGCCGGCAAAGGAGTGATTTTGTACATGAACCAAGAAGGAAGAGGAATTGGTTTGTTGAACAAACTGAAAGCTTACAAATTGCAAGAAGAAGGGTATGATACGCTTGAAGCAAACATAAAACTTGGATTTAAAGGAGACCAAAGAGATTACGGAATTGGAGCACAAATTTTGAGAAAGCTCGGAGTTACAAAAATGAAACTGATGAGTAATAATCCTCAAAAAAGAACTGGTTTAATCGGATACGGATTAGAAATCATAGAAAATGTTCCGTTAGAAATTGAAGCAAATGTGCACAACAAAGGTTATTTAGAAACAAAAAGAGACAAAATGGGTCACACCCTTAAAATGAAGTGATTCGTTAAAAAAAACCATACAAAACATGCTCATCAATAGGAATTGAAAGAGCATGTTTTTTACGTTAAAAAACATACCAAATGCAACAAGAGTTAACAATCAATAGAGTACCCAAATCTACCAACAATTCACTGCGAGCATGGAGCGCTGCGGATGAGTTACTGATTGCTCAGCTCGATGAATCAAAGTCAGATTCTGTTCTCATTTACAATGATGCATTTGGCTATTTAAGTGCTCATGCTCAACCCAAAAAAGTATATGGCGCTCTTGAGGCAAAAAGCCAAGAAAAAGCAACCATCGAAAACTTTGTCACCAACTCACTGAATACAGATAATTTTGTACCCTCTTCTCCCCTGTCCGTACTTCCTGAAAAAGTAGAAATTGGAATGATGAAAATTCCTAAATCACTCGAATTATTTGAATTGTTCATTTCACATTTCGTAAAAAACTCTACGGAAGAATCTGTTCTTTTGTGTGGATTTATGACTCGTAATTTCACAAAACAGTTAGTAGAAATAGCGCAACTATACTTTGAAGAAGTAGAACAATCACTTTCCAAAAAGAAAGCTCGACTTCTGATTTTGAAGACACCAAAAAAGGCTTTGGAAAAATCAATGATCAAATCCATTCCGTTCGGTGAGGAAGAAATAAAACAATATTTTGGTGTTTTCTCCTCTAATCACATCGATTATGCCACCCAATTTTTAATCGAAAACTTGGAGCCACCAGAAATTGTGAATTCTGCCCTAGATTTGGCAGCTGGAAATGGAATTTTAGCAAAACAAATTCAGAAGCAATTTCCCGAATCTGAGTTAATCTTAGTGGATGATTCGCTACTCGCCATAGAAAGCTCAAAATTAAACTTAACCGGAGATAACCTCTCATTTTTCCATAACAATAATTTAGAGGACATCGCCTCTAATTCATTGGATTATGTGGTAAGTAATCCACCATTTCATGTAGAATACGAGGTAGACATAAGTCTGCCGTTGCGCTTATTTAGAGCAGTGGAAAAGAAATTAGTGAATGAAGGGAAATTTCAGCTAGTGGCAAATTCTCACCTGAATTATAAGCCACATTTAGAAAAAATATTCAAAAGAGTTTCTGTTGTATTTGACAACGACAAATTTGTGGTGTATTCTTGTTACAAAAGATGGGATAAGAACCAAGAATGGTAAAATGAGGAAACACTCTTTTTACTCATTCATAAAACAACAGGGACATGAGACAGGAACAAATTAAAAACTTACGCCCAGATATTCCGCAAGCAGAAATAACCAGCGGGATTTCAAAAATAGAAGAATTTCAAAATACGGCACTCCGACAAATCATTAAATTTCAACATGAAGTCATTTTACTCCTATTTTCAAAATATGCCAGAAAAATACACAAAAACTGGGGATCTATTTCCAATGAAAAAAAGGAAGAATTTATTGAAAGCGTAATGGGTAAAAACCAACAACTAAAAAATCAATACATTGGAGTTGTTTTGGGTTTAATGAGCATTGAAGAAGTCCAATTTTATCAAGCCAATTCCTCTGAGATAAACAGAAGAATTAGTCAAATCATAAAACAAAGAATACAAACTAATTTGGGAAGTATTTAGTTTTTCGTACCTTTTTGGTAAACAAAAAAATCAGCTAAAACTTTTATGCCATTCAATTACATTGAGTACAAAAAACCTTTTTATAAAATAAAAGCTCCGCTTAGAGATCACCTGGAACAATACTCGAGGTTATCGGATCTTTCGCTTTCTTACGAAGACTTATTACGGTACCAGCAACTTATTCCTATTACGGATATAAATGGGAAAGACACCAATTGGTTTTCAGCACTCTACCCCATCGAAGAGCAAAAGTATTTTCAGGAAGAGTTGGTGAAAATATACCAAACATTGGTAGCAGATGGGGACATCCTCAATTATGTAAAAGTGGGAAGTATTGATTTCTGTTCGTTCGGAAACTCAAAACCGTTTCGAATCAAAGTCATCAATGAAATTAACGACAACTACGATTATTTTTACATCAAAAAAGCCGATGCATCGAGAATCTATGGATTGGAATTAGAGGAGATCTTTTCTCCCGATAAAGTAACATTTCTTGTCAACAAATCGACATTGATTGAGGATCATGTGGTGGGCATTCCTTGCGATGAATTTATTGAACGAAACAAGAATGTGAAAATTGAAAACAGATTGAGATTTGCCAAAGAATTTGTAAAATTTAACGAACGGTGCTTTGTGAGATTATTGGGCGACATGCGCGCTTATAATTTTGTGGTAGAAATCACACAAGATTTTGACAACGTTCAATACCGGCTGAGAGCCATGGATTTTGACCAACAAAGTTATGAAGGGCGAAAAAACATGTACTTGCCACAATATTACAAAGACAACTTACCCTTAGTGGG
The DNA here is from genome assembly GCA_965655625.1 of Flavobacteriales bacterium. GTDB lineage: Bacteria > Bacteroidota > Bacteroidia > Flavobacteriales_D > CAJJDF01 > CAJJDF01. Next base: position 19,178 of record CBFHHA010000017.1, read on the forward strand.
TTTGGCGAGAGAACTCCTGACGGATGAAATGGCTCAACAATACATGAAACAAGAAAGGGTTGCTATGAAAAAACGTTACCTCGCATACAAACAACGAACGAAGTCTTTGCTTAGAAGAATGAAAAAAGACACGATTACATGCAAAGAAAACATTGAATCACTCAAAAAAGAGTTTGCTGTGTATTACAACAATCCTTTGTTTTTAAATTTCAAAACGATGGGACAAATATTAGAACTACACATTGAAACTAAGCTCGGAATAAAGATATTTTAATTGAAACCAAAACCTAAATTATCTTACTTTTATCGACAACAATTAACACACAGAATGAACAACTTTGAATTTTACAATCCTACCAAAATAATATTTGGAAAAGGAGAAATAGCTAAATTAACAAACGAATTACCAAAAGATGCCAAAGTCCTAGTAGTATATGGCGGAGGTAGTATACAAAAGAATGGAATATACGAACAGGTAACAGAAGCTTTGGCTGGTTTTGATTGGCTAGAATTTGGTGGAATACCTCCAAACCCGGAATACCAAGTATTGGTAAAAGCTTTGGATTTGATAAAGAAAGAAAACATCACGTACTTGCTTGCCGTTGGAGGAGGTTCGGTTATCGATGGAACTAAATTTTTATCTTCGGCAGCTTTGTATGAAGGAGAAGAACCTTGGGATATTTTAAAAAACAAAATAAGAACCGAAAAAGGGATGCCTTTTGGCACGGTATTGACACTGCCAGCCACCGGAAGCGAAATGAATTCGGGCGCTGTAGTAACCAATACAGAAACCCATGAAAAACTTGGCATGGGAGGACCGGGACTCTTCCCGCAGTTCTCTATTTTAGACCCAACGGTGGTGAGTTCAATTCCCGAAAGACAACTGGCAAATGGGCTGGCAGACTCCTTCACGCACGTTTTGGAACAATACATGACTTACCCGGTTGATGCCCTTCTTCAAGATAGGTTTGCGGAAAGTATATTGAGTTCAATCATTGAAACCGCGCCCAGAATCATGGAAAATCCAGCCGATTACAAATCTGCAGCAAACTTTATGTGGAACTGCACCATGGCACTAAACGGAATGATACAAAAAGGAGTTCCTACCGACTGGGCTATTCACGCAATGGGTCATGAGCTTACCGCTTTTTACGGAATAGATCATGCCCGTACATTGGCAATTCTTACAAAAAGTCATTACACCTTTAACTTAGAAACCAAGCAAGAAAAATTGGCGCAATGTGCCGAGAGAGTTTTTGGAATCACAGAAGGAGATGAAAAAGAAAAGGCAGAACAATGCATCGAAGCCATTGAAGAGTTTTTTCTTTCGATAGGGATAAGCACAAACCTTTCGAGCTACACCGATGAATTTGAAGGAACTGCACAAAAAATTTCGCAACGATTTACCGAAAGAGGTTGGCTTGCAATAGGAGAACTAGGCAAACTTACACCCGAACACGTAGAGCAAATTGTAGAAATGAGCTACTAAAACTATTCCATATGACAGATTTCAATTCCGATGATAAGTTTCATATATTCTCTTCCTTGAATCCTAGTTTGGAGTCAACTGAATTGATCGAAAAAGAGTTTGAACAACACATTCAACTTAAAGAAATCAAAAGGAAAGAAATTGTTCAGCATCAAGGTGACAGTGTTAGCAAAGTATTTTTTGTTCGACAAGGATTACTCAAGAGCTATGTGCTTGACGAAAAAGGAAAGGAGCATATTTTTATGTTTGCTCCTGAAAATTGGATAGTTACCGATGTTAACTCCGTAACTACTTTTGGAAAAACCGAGTTGTTTGTTCAAGCGATTGAAGATTCTATTGTTGAGGTAATCTCAAGAGATGCTTTTGTTAAACTTACTGAAGATGTCAATCAAAACTACAAAGAAGAAGTAAGAAAACTTCTGAAAAGAAATGCAGTACTTCAAAAAAGGATAATCTCACTCATGAGTAAAACCGCTCTCGAGAGGTATGAAGACTTTATTGCGACTTACCCAGGAATTGTGCAACGAGTTCCGCAAAAAATGATTGCCTCCTACTTGGGAATTACGCCACAAGCTTTGAGTAAGACAATCT
>CBFHHA010000017.1:21762-36253 GCA_965655625.1 Flavobacteriales bacterium
ACAGAGATTATGAGCCTTATGCCCTTAATCGGGATAAAAAAGTTGCTGAATTTTTGAGTGCAAAAAACGTAGATTTTCTGACCTTTAAGGACCAAGTTATTTTTGAAAAAAGTGAAGTCACAAAAGATGATGGAAAACCTTACACTGTTTACACTCCTTTTAAAAACAAATGGCTCTCACATTTTGATGAATCTCTCATGATCCAAGATTATCAATTAACTATTGAGAATTGCCTGGAAGGGAAATTTAAATTTCCAAGCCTTAATGAAATGGGATTTACGAAAAGCTCCATCAAGGTGCGTCCTATCGATTTGTCTCAACTCGATAATTATGAGGAAACTAGAAATTTTCCTGCCACAGACGGCACAAGCTACCTTGGTCCTCACTTGCGATTTGGCACGGTAAGCGTAAGAAGCATAATTAGAAAATTAAAACAAAAGGACGAAGTATTCTTGAGCGAATTAATTTGGAGAGAGTTTTTTATGCAAATTCTCTACCACTTTCCGCACGTTGTTAGTAATAATTTCAGAGCGAAATATGACGGCATAAAATGGCGAAACAACCAAGAAGAATTTAAAAAATGGTGCGAAGGTAAAACTGGGTATCCGCTGGTGGACGCAGGCATGCGCCAACTGAACAAAACTGGATACATGCACAACCGAGTACGAATGGTAACTGCTAGTTTCTTGTGCAAGCATTTGCTTATTGATTGGAAATGGGGCGAAGCCTATTTTGCTCAAAAACTACTGGATTACGAACTGGCTTCCAATAACGGAAACTGGCAATGGTCGGCAGGTACGGGTTGCGATGCTAGTCCTTATTTTAGGGTATTTAACCCCGAAAGTCAACTTACTAAATTTGACAAAAAAATGACTTATGTACAACAATGGGCTCCCGAATACTCGGAGCTTATATTCCCTCAGCCTATGGTTGAGCATAAATTTGCAAGAGAAAGAGCCATCGCCACTTACAAAGAAGGAATAGAGAGTTGATTCCACTCTTTGCCTTTACGAGACAATAAAAAGGTTGTCGTTGGCTTGCACTATTGGAGAACGAAGGAATGAAACCAAAACTAGAGATATGAATATATTAATAACGGGAGGAACGGGACTAATAGGGAAACGATTAACAAATATATTACTTGAGAACGGACATAGCGTGTCAATTCTTAGTCGAACTAAAAAGCAATCGGGCAAAGTAACTTACTACACTTGGGACATTGAAAATCAAGAAATTGAATCTGATGCAATAGCAAAAGCAGAGGTAATTGTTCATTTGGCAGGAGCTAATGTAGGTGAAGGAAAATGGACCGAGAAAAGAAAAAAAGAAATTATTGATAGCCGAGTAAACTCCGGCAACCTTTTGTACCAAGAGGTAAAAAAACACAACCCCACCCTCAAGGCATTCATTAGTTCTTCAGCCATTGGCTATTATGGCATGGTAACCGAAGAAACAATTTTTGAGGAAACCCACCCGGCTGGAACAGATTTTTTAGCAGAAGTTTGCCAAAAATGGGAAGAAACAGCCAATCAATTTAACCAACTAAACACGAGAGTGGCACTCGTTAGAACAGGAGTTGTCTTGGATAAAAAAGAAGGTGCTTTGGCTAAGTTGCTCACTCCAATCAAACTAGGAATAGGTTCGGCATTAGGAACTGGAAAACAAGCAATGCCATGGATTCACTTAGAGGATATTTGCCAAATTTACCGACATCTAATAGAAAATGAATCGCTGCAGGGGGCCTTTAATGGTGCTGCGCCTCAAATTGTAACGAATCAAGAGTTCAGTAAAACTGTTGCCACTGTTCTCAACAAGCCGTTTTGGTTTCCTAAGGTTCCTGCATTTGCTCTAAAATTACTGCTAGGAGAACAAGCTGTAATCGCCTTGGAGGGCTCACCTATTTCTTCCAACAAAATAGAAGCCAGTGGGTATAAATTTCGGTTCACCCAATTGAAACCTGCATTGAAGGAGATTTTAAGCTAATTCTGTTTTTACCCGTTCGAATAACATTTTGAACCACTCGGTAAATTGATCAGGGAACATAGTGATTTCGGTTTGTAAATCTTCTGTAGAAACATATCTATAGCTCGCTACTTCATTTTTATTAATCTCTGGTTGCGAGTTTGTTACCCCAAAAAAAACATGATCTAATTCGTGTTCAATCATATTTCCAGCTAGTTCAGCTTTGTAGGTGAAGCTAAATTTTTTCTCTAGCTCTGATTGCATCCCCATTTCTTCTTGCAATCTTCTGTGAGCTGCCTCCAACGTTTCCTCATTTTGCATTGGGTGTGTACAAGAAGTATTACTCCACAACAAACCCGAGTGATATTTGTGCGCAGCTCTTTGTTGCAGCAACCATTCTTTTTTGTCATTAAACACCAAAACAGAAATAGCTCGATGAAGAATTCCTTTCCTGTGAGCTTCCATTTTCTCTACATACCCAACTACCTCGTCTTTTTCGTTTACCGCTATTACTTCGTTTGGATTCATTTTATCTGATATTTTTTTGCAAGCTCTTCAAATCTACCTTCCTTATCGTTTGTTACTAAATTGTTCAAAATCATTTTTTTAGTTTCCTCTGATACGCTTGATTTCTCCAAGTTCTTTTTGATGTACTGAACATCTTTCTCTACATCGGAAGCATACCCAAGAAAGGAAGGAGCGTTCATTTGCACCAACAACCGCAGGTGAATATTCTCTACGTTTCTGTTCATTTTAATGGACTGCTCTAGCATTTCTTTCCCTTCATTGAACCAACCATACTTAGAAATTGGATTCGATACGTACTGAGCCATCATCATTTTACATACTGCTTTGTAGGCATTGATGGTTATTTTTTCTTTCAAATCGCCTGCAGCAATTTCCTCTTTCAAAAAAGATTCGGCTGATGACTTATCAGTAACCTGCTGAAAATCTTTTCTAAAACTAGCTAAATCATTTCCTGCCGAAAGTGAGAATGACAGAACAACCAAGAAAAAAAGTATAAAAAAGCGTTTCATATAATTCTCATTTTGTAGTCGAAATACGATTTTGTGAGAAGCGCAAACTTCATTGGATTACTCACTCTTATTCTGTTAGACTTAATGTCTTCTACATCGGAGTTGATAAGCTTTTTGAGCAGTTTGCTGTAATATTTGTAGGCTGTGTACACGCCAAACTTTGCAGATTCCGGCAACCTTTTTATTCCCTCAAAAGCTTCGTTAAAATCTTGTTGTATTTCAATGATAATTTCAGCTTTATTTTCTTCACTCAATCCCATCCCTTCTAAATGAGGAAAATACACCCTGTTCAATTCTTCTGAATCTGCTTTTAGATCTCTCAAGAAGTTTACTTTTTGAAACGCGCTTCCAAGCTTCATCGCTGGGCCTTTCAATTCATCGTACATTTTTTGATCTCCATTCACAAATACTTTCAGGCACATCAGCCCTACCACATCAGCCGATCCATAAATATATTCTTGATAATCTTCGGTGGTTGAATAAATATTTTTATTTAAATCAAATTTCATACTTTTCATAAAAGCATCCACCAATTTATAATCAATCTGATACTTTTTTAACACATCTTGAAAAGAATTCAATATTGGATTTAAGCTTATGCCTCTTTCTATTGCTAGTTTCAAGTCTTTTTCAAATTCCAGAATTAACGTTTCTTTGTCGTAGTCATGAAAAGTATCGACTATTTCATCCGCAAATCTCACAAAACCATATATCGCATGAATATCATCTTGAATTTTTGGCGACAACATTTTTACAGCCAAAGAAAAGGATGTGCTGTAATTGGTTGTTACAATTTTACTTGCCTCATAAGACACTTTGTCAAATATACTTTTCATACTCTTTTCTAGTTAACTTATTACTTTCTACGCAATGCTTACTGCATTCATTTTTTCTATCAGATCACTCACAACTTTACCCGAAATAAGGGAAGGAGGAACTCCTGGTCCTGGCGAGGTTAATTGACCTGTATAAAATAAATTCTCTACTTTCTTGCTTTTTAATTTTGGCTTTAAAAATGCCGTTTGCTTCAAGGTATTGGCCAATCCGTAGGCGTTTCCTTTAAATGAATTATACACCTCCACAAAATCTGAGTGAGCAAAAGATTCGTACACTTCGATGTGAGGCCTAATGTCCTCCCCAATATGCTTTGTTAATCTATCACAAATCATATCAAAGTATTTCTTTCTTACTTGCTCTGTATCGTTCTTCAATTCGGTTGATACAGGCACTAAAAAAAACATGTTTTCTTGTCCTTCTGGAGCAACTGAATCATCGGTTTTGCTAGGACTACAGATATAAAACAGTGGGCTATCCGGCCATTTGTGTGTATCGTATATTTCCGTAGCATGAACATCAAAGCTTTCGTCAAAAAACAAATTGTGGTGCTTAATGCCATCCACTTTTTTATTCACACCCACGTAATATAGCAAACTTGACGGAGCCATTGTTCTTTTATCCCAATATTTCTGAGTATAATTTCTTTCTTTTTCCTTTAGCAGCTTTTGTTCCGTGTGGTGATAATCTGCTCCACTCACAATAATGTCAGCCAAAATGGTTTCTCCATTCACCCTCAAACCTTTTGCTTCTCTGTTCTCAACGATTATTTTCTCGACCGGAGCATTTGTGTGAAACTGAACCCCTAGCTCTTTGGCAACAGTCACCATTCCCTCAACAATTTTCCCCATTCCTCCCATAGGGTACCAAGTTCCTAATGCCATATCGGCATAATTCATCAGACTGTAAAGGGAAGGAGTATTCCGTGGTTTCGCTCCTAAAAAAAGTACGGGAAACTCCAAAAGCTCTATTAATTTTGGGTGTTTAAAATAACTACGAATGTGTTTGCTAATTGGCTTGAATAAATCGAGAGACATTCCTTTTTTGGCAATATCGATAGTCATAAATTCTTTGATGGACAAAGATGGTTTAGTCACAAACTCACCCATTCCAATTTCGTACTTGGTTTGAGCTTCCTTCATGAACTCCTCTAATTTTGCTCCAGATCCTTTTTCATAGTGCTCAAAATAAGCCTTCAATTCAGTCATATCTGACGGAATATCGTCAGGAGCGTCTTTCCAAAAAACTCTGTAACTTGGAGAAAGCCTTACCAACTCATAAAAATCGCTCACTTTTTTTCCAAAATCCTCGAAATAACTTTCAAATACATCTGGCATCCAATACCAACTCGGACCCATATCAAACGTAAAACCTTCGATCTGCTTGACCCTAGCTCTTCCTCCCAACGAACTATTCTTTTCGTAAACCGATACGCTAAAACCTGACTTTGCAAGATAACTTGCTGCTGACAAGGACGAAAATCCTGATCCTATTATTGCTACTTTTTTCTTCATTTACTTTACGAATATGCAAAATAATTAAGGTTAAACAATGAGTTTCCCAAACTATCCACTTTCTTTCTATATTTTGTCAATCAACTCAACAATGGAATCATGAACCACAATGTTATTCGGCACATCGCTTTGTTTAATTTCTTTAGTATTGTTTCCCAATACGTGCATTGTTTCATTTCTTTTTCCCAAAATATTCTTACTCACGGTTTTTAAATACTCTACTACCTTTTCTCTTCCTGGTTCTACTGTAAAATAACTGATATAGGTTATATTTTCGAATACATGCTGTAACTCATATAAATTTTCTAAGGGCACGCTTGGCCCTAGAAAAACAGATTTATACCCTTTCAACAATAACTCAAAATGGAGATACAAAATGCCAATATCATGTATTTCGTTCATCGGTAAATACAAGATATAAGTCATTTCATCTTTCGGACTCACGTTTTGTACTCTTTCAATATTCACCAAAATCTTTTGTTTAATCAAGGTAGAAATAAATCGCTCGTGTGCTGGGCTTATTGTATTTGTTGTCCAGAGATTCCCTATATCGGTAAGGAGAATAAGGAATTCTTTTAAAAAAACATCCCTAAACGAATTTCGGGCCAACAACTGATTGTAAGTGGATTCAAATAACGATTGATCAAAATTCAACATCGCAATTTTAAAATTGTTCACCGCTAGTGAGTTTTCCTTATTCTCTATCGTAATGTCTCTCACTTTCTCGTTCAACTCCTCTTCGCTAATATCGGCAATGTGAGAAATCTTCACACCGCTGTTATTGAGAACAGCGATATTCAATATCTTTCTTAAGTTTTGTAAATTGTAAGTTCTGATGTTAGAATCCGATCTTTCAGGCTCTAGAAGATTGTACCTCTTTTCCCATATACGAATAGTGTGTGCCTTGATTCCGCTTAGATTTTCTAGGTCTTTTATTGAAAAAGAATTTTTAATTGACATATTTTGTTTAATACTTTATGAAATATATTAAACTAAATTAAAACAAATATATTTAGGACGTAGTTTATTTGACTAAAAGTTATAAAAATAAATACTTTGAGGCGATTAAACAAAAAGTAAAGAATCAGTCTTTTTTCTTAAAATCCCCATTTTTCCATGCTTGAATAAACTGGCTCCAAGCAATTGGATTTAGCAAATTATTTGGTGGTGCTTGGCCTGCGTAATACAACCTTGAATGAACGTCTTGCATTTGCCATTTAAAATTGAGCGAACCTCCGGCTGGATAAGCTTCTTGCTTGAGTGCCAGAGTCTCTGGATCGAGGTTGTTCTGAGCACGAGTCAGATCATCGTTAGGAATATCCGTATTTAAAAAAGCATCTCTGAATTGCTCTCTGGATGGCCAAGGATACACATCTAGCTGAGCAAGTTTCACGGTATCTTCTTCAATTGCATGTATCAATGAATACCTTCCATCCACCAAAGAATCTGGAATTACATAGGTTGATTTTTTATACCCAATGGAGGAAAAAACTATGGTATCGCCAGGCATAGCAACGAATGAGAAAAACCCGTAATAATCAGAACTTGTGCCCCGGTACGAACTCTTCTCAAGAACCGTAACAAAAGGAACTGGTTCTAATTTAGAGCCAGCTACTACAATTCCCGAAATTTGGACATAAATCTCTGATACCGAATCTTTTTTTAAAGCAACAGTATCCGTTTGACAATTGGCTCCAAAAAAGCTAAAAAGTATGGAAAATAGAAGGAGAAATTTTAATGTTTTCATGTTACATAAAGATAACAAAAATCGAAGTTACAATTCAATTCTGCCGTTAAGAGTTGTTAATTAATCTTTGTAAAAAACCCGTTTTACGCGCTGAGAAATGGAAGTAAGCACTTCATAGGGAATTGTATCCATTGCTTTGGCCAAATCTTTAATTTGGTTGTGTTTTCCAAAAATTTCTATTTCATCTCCCACTTTCACATCCAATCCAGTTACCTCAATCATGCACACATCCATACAGATATTTCCTACAATATCGCAAGGCAAATCCTTCCAATAAAATGAAAAATTTCTATTTCCGAGGCTTCTCTTTATCCCATCCGAATAGCCAATGGGCAGCATAGCTATAGTCATTTTACCCTCCGCTTTTGTTTTTCTTCCGTACCCAATAGAATCTCCTTTCTCCAGTTCTTTGGTCTGAATCACCACCGTTTTGAGCCGGCTAATTGGCTTTATTTTAGACGCTTCATTTCCTACATTTATTCCGTACAACCCGATTCCCAGCCGAACCATATCGTACTGAAAATCATTGTAGTTTTCGATCCCAGCTGTATTCAAAATATGGCGATGAATAGGATAATTAAACTGCCCTATTAAAAAAGAAGAATAGTGTTCGAACTTCTTCAACTGTTTTTCTGTGTATTCGCGCTCATTGCGATCATCAGCCGAAGACAAATGGGAAAAAACGGACTTAATATACACCTCCGGTTGAGCATAAAGATATTGGACCAATTGAGGGAGTTGAGTTGGCAAAAAACCAAGACGATTCATCCCTGTTTCCAATTTGATGTGAATGGGGTATTCTTTCTTGTCAGACACAATTAAATCTTTCACCAATTCATCCAACATTTCCAGTGAATAAACCTCTGGCTCTAGGTTGTACTTTATCAAATCCATGAAAGTTTCTGGCTCTGGATTCATGACTACAATTGGCATGGTAACGCCTTTTTTTCGTAAAGTAATTCCCTCATCTGTGTAGGCTACACCCAAATAATCTACTTTTTCTTGCTCCAAAAACCGAGGGATTTCTGTGGCTCCAGATCCGTAAGCAAATGCTTTTACCATCACCATTAATTTGGTTGAAGGGTTTATTTTCTTTCGATAAACTGCTAAATTGTCGGCTAATTGATTCAAGCTAATTTCTAATACCGTTCGGTGATTCTTTTCTTCCAACACTTTAGCAACTTGCTCCAACCTATGGTTTCTACTTCCTTTTATCAACAAGTAATGATCCCTAAAACCAAACTCCTTCAGCTGAGCCAAAAGTTCGGTTGTTGAGTAGTATTGTTTCAATTCTATGGAAGAATCTATGCCCGTTAGCTTTTCGGTACCTACTACCAGTAAGCGATTTATACCGCTCGAATTTAATAACTCTATTAATTTGGGGTCAGTGAAAGGTGTTTCTGGAATCTCGGTAATGATAACCGTTTTAGGAAAATTATTCGCCTGCGTATTCAAATAATCCAATGACAAGACTAACGAAGAGTAGCTAATGTTGTATCCATCATTAATAATCGTTGAATTTTCAATCCCTTTCTTCATTTCGAGCCTCAATGCCAAAGGAGAAAGATGCGCTATTCGTGCTTGAATTACTTCTTTCTTGTAACCCATTTTTATCAAAACTGCGATACAAATTTTGCAATTTTCTATCGAAGACTTATCCGAAAATGGAAATACGTATCCTTTAATTTCTGAATCGTAAGTTACCCTTTCGTTCACATTTTTGAACAAGAGGGCTTTTTCTTCTTGTTTTTGATCGAGACTGACAAATCCATCTTGATGAGCCTCACCCATTCGGGTTAGCACCCCGATGCTCGGCTTCAATATAGACTCTAACTTTTCCATTTCGCCTACCTCAGAAATTCCAGCCTCAAAAATTGCCAGCGTATGCGTTTCATTCAAAAGCAAGACAGACAATGGAACTCCCAATTGAGAATTAAAACTTTTGGGACTTCTACAAATAAGATAATCCGGGCTCAAAAGCTGATAAAGCCATTCCTTCACAATTGTTTTTCCGTAACTTCCAGTTATTCCGATGACCGGGACAGGAAATTTCTGCCTGTGATGTTTGGCAAATTTCTGAAGGGCTTCAAGCGAATTGTTCACCTTAATTAAGGTAACATCCCGCTCAACGATTCCCACATTCTTTGATATGACAAATACCTTAACTCCTTGAGTAATAAGTTCAGGTATAAACTGGTGGCCGTCTCTTTTCTCGGTTTCTATTGCAAAAAAAACGGTTGAGGATGAATTTTGTACCGAACGACTATCAACTGAAACGTGATTGACAAAACCTTCCTTCAGGGAATCTGTACTTCCCTCCATACTGTTAATAAGTTCGGTTAAAGAATAGTTCATTATTTGGCAGCTTGATTAAAACAAATTCTACACAAAGGCTCGTAAGCCTCAGTCTCACCCAACATCACTTGTTGCTCATCGGTAGTTTTTCGATGAGAAAATTGGGCCAAAGAACCACATTTCACACAAATAGCATGCACTTTGGTAACATATTCAGCGGTAGCAATCAAACCTGGCATTACGCCAAATGGTTTTCCTGAGAAATCCATATCCAATCCCGCAACAATCACTCTCGCTCCATTATTTGCGAGCTGATTACAAACTTCAATAAGTCCTTCATCAAAAAACTGAGCTTCGTCAATTCCTATTACCTCAACGCCATCGGCAAGCAACAAAATATTGCGTGAGGAAGAAACAGGAGTACAGCGAATAGAGTTTTCATTGTGACTTACAACATCCTCATCATCGTATCTTTTATCAAACGTAGGTTTAAAAATCTCAACAGATTGCTGAGCAAATTCAGCTCTCTTTAATCGCCTAATCAACTCCTCTGTTTTACCAGAAAACATAGAACCACACACAACTTCTATCCAGCCTCTTTTTTCGTTTCCTTGCGTTAATGATTCTAAAAACATATCGTGATTTATTTAAATCAAAATTACGAATTAATAGGACATAAAAAAAGGGATAACAATCGTGTTTTGCCATCCCTTTACTTTATTTATTTATTTTTTGTTTTATTGATTAGAAACCTCAGCTCTCATCTTTCTTCCTCCTTCTATTTCAACACCATTAATCCCTTTCAATAATTTTCCAGCGATTTTTGGAGCAACATCTACAAAACTAAAGTTATCCATCATTCTTATTTTTCCTAAGTTTTTTCCAGCAACTCCTCCTTCTTGACACAGCACTCTAATTAGGTGCCCTTTGTCCGAAAAGTCTTTTTCTCCAACATTAAGGAACAAGGTAGTAGATTCTCCTTCTACATTTCTGTTGAAACCTCCACTATCTCTATCTCCACGTCTTTCTCTCCTGTCACTTCTTGGCTTTCTGTCTCTTCCTCTGTCTCTTCCGCCTCTATCTCTTTCTCTGTCGCCTCTTCTTCGTTCGTTTCCTCTGCCTCTGTCACTTCCGCCTCGTGATTCGTCATTTATATCTCTTGCATTCTCGTAATAAGACAAAAACTTATTAAATTCTGCAGAAACGAATTTTGTGATAATTTCTTCTTTCGAAAGTTCTCTCAATTTTTCATCAACCGCTGGTAAATAAGGAGCAATTTGTTCTTCTTTTACTTCAACATCAACCACTTTATCGATTAGTTGCATCAATTGCTTTTCACAAATATCTTTTCCTGTAGGAAATTTCTTTTGATCAATTTTTGAGTTGATTATCTTCTCAACAAACCTAAGTTTGTTAGACTCTCTGTTGTTTAACAACAAAATAGAAGTTCCTTTCTTTCCTGCTCGGGCAGTTCTACCAGATCGGTGCGTATAACTTTCTATTTCATCCGGAAGGTTGTAGTTGATTACATGCGTAATATCATCCACATCAATCCCTCTTGCTGCCACATCAGTAGCTACCAATAATTGGATATCTTTGTTTCTGAATGCTTTCATCACTCGGTCTCTTTGCGCTTGCGACAAATCACCATGCAACGGTTCGGCACTGTAGTTACTTTTCATTAGTTTATCAGCCACCTCAGAAGTTTCTCTTCTCGTTCTGCAGAAAATAACTCCATACATAGTTGGTTCAAAATCAATAATACGTTTTAATCCATGAAACCTATCTCGGTCATTTACCTTGTAAAAGTGATGTTCAATATTCTTAGAAGCTGCATTCTTGGTTCCCACCGTAATTTCGATTGGGTCATCCATGTAATTTTTTGCGATTCTCACAACCTCTTTTGGCATAGTAGCCGAAAACAACCAAGTCTGCTTGTCGTTCGGAGTATTTTCCAAGATAGCGTCTATATCTTCCTTGAATCCCATATTCAACATCTCGTCTGCTTCATCAAGAGCCACATAACTTACTTGTGATAAGTCAACTCTCTTTCTTTTGATCATATCCATCAACCTACCTGGAGTTGCCACAACAACTTGCGCGCCTCTATTAAGTTGTCTTACTTGCGTATCAATGCTAGCTCCTCCATACACAGGAACGATATTAGCTCCTCTGAAGTTTCTAGAAAATTGTTGAAAATCTTTACTAATCTGAATACACAATTCTCTTGTTGGGCAAATCACTAATCCTTGAGTTGTTTTGCTGTTGAAATCCACTTGGTTTACCATAGGCAATCCAAAAGCAGCAGTTTTCCCTGTACCCGTTTGGGCAAGTCCAACTAAGTCTCTTTTTGTTTCTAATAATTGGGGTATTGCTTCTTGTTGAATAGGTGAGGGCTCAACAAAACCCAAGGACGCGACTGCGTCCAAGACCTCTTGCTTGAGGCCAAGTTCTTTAAATGTCATTTCTGATTTTTTTTAATTAATTATTACGAATAAAAATCTCTTAAAAAAACACATTAACACGACATTACGAGGTTTAAGAAATCCTTATTGCTGTGCAAAGGTAAATTTAATTATTAACAATACCGAATAATCTGTTAACAAACATGAAAAGTCAAAAGCTAACAAAACCAATTAAGCGCCCAAGTCGATTTCATAATTAAAATGATGAACTAGAGTGATTTTTTTATCTTATTCATAATAAAACAGTTCTAAAACCAATTGTACAGATCAACGATAAGGATAAAAAACTAGTTTATTACCGCCCTCTTTTTGGCCGACTATTGGTGGTTTTTGTTCGATTCAAGAGCTTCTGTTCTTGCAACTCCTACCGGATTAGAAAGCGTGTAGGAAGAGAAATCCCTTGGAGCTTTGAGACTAGTTCCTCGCAAAGTAAGGGTAGGAGTTACGATATAAACCGTGCTATCCGAATAAATGTAGTTCTCTTTCAGGTAAATTTCTTCGGACAAAATAGTTTCTTTTTTGTGGTTGGTTATTTTCACATTTTTTCGAAAAATAAGCGATTCATTGTTGGCCCCAGTAAGACCATAACCACAGGTAAGTTCTGTCACTTGCTCCCCTTTTTTGTTGAAAAATTGAGCTGTTACACCTTTTGGAAAAACAGTGTAAGTTGTATCTGTTGTATACTTATGAATCAAGGGTGCTTGAAGAATTCGCTTGACTCTGCCAGAATCCGAATAAGTAAGCTTAACGTTCGTAGAAACTTCATCAGGTAAAGATGCTTGATGAATAGTTTTCATCTTTTCCAAATCACTTCCTTGACAACTAGAAAAAATTAGAATTCCTACCAAGAATAAAACAACCAAACATTCATATTTTTTCATACCTTCAATTGGATTTAATTGGTAAACGTAATAGATTGAGGAATTGGTATCCAAAGCTAAACAAACTAACTAAATTAGCATAAAAAAACCGCCCACGATTTCTCGGGACGGTTAGTATGCTTTTAATTCGTTTATTGTTTTACCGTAGTAGAATACCCGTTACATGTTTTATAAGACTCTCCAGCTTGCAAACCTTGCGAAAACACATCTCCTTTTTCAGGAAACCTTGCCTTATATCTGGCCATATCTTTCGATGCTTGAGAAGAAACACTAGAATCAACTGACTTCGCTTTTGCAGCCATGTCGTAGGCCGCCCAGTTAATCGCTTGATCGTCAAATCTGGAAGTTCCACAGGCAGAAGAAGCGATAATCGAAGCTTTTATCAGGTAAGCATCACCGTTGCTGCTATTCAATTTTAATGCTTCGTTTGCGTAACCTCCAGCCTTGCTTCTATTCCCTTTGCTCAATAAAATCTTAGCGGTATTTATGAGCATCGATTCTTTTTTTGAAGCATCATCCGTCATTTCAATCGCTTTGTCGTAGTAGGTAATTGATTTCGAATTATTTCCTTCTTGCAAATACATTTGAGCTAGGCCTTCATACCCTTCCGCACTCGGATTTTTTTCTACATCGATTACGATCAATGTCTTGAACATCTCATTGTCGGTACATTCTCTCTTTTTAAGAGTATTAAGCACTTTTGTTCTTAGATTGTCGTCCGTTTTTGCTTGTTCAAATTTCTTTTCTATTACCGGAAGTAATTTGTCGCAAGTCAAACAAGGCCCTAAAAATTTATCGATTGCATCTTGTGCTTTATCGTATCCATTTTGCCCTTCGTTCATCCCAATGATTGTGGACAATCTGTCGTATTCGTTCACCAATACCTCACAATCCATTTTTTCTTTATTCTTTAATACGGCTAAGGCATTCGTATAATAATATATTGAAC
Organism: Flavobacteriales bacterium; assembly: GCA_965655625.1. Taxonomy (GTDB): domain Bacteria; phylum Bacteroidota; class Bacteroidia; order Flavobacteriales_D; family CAJJDF01; genus CAJJDF01. Next base: position 35,447 of record CBFHHA010000017.1, read on the forward strand.
TTGCTCTGGTTTGTCCATTGGCAGAGTCAATAGACTTTTTCATCACCTCAACTCCTTTAGAAATTTTTCCTAATTTAATTAAGTCTGCTCCGTAGTTTTCATTAATTTTTGGATTATCACCAAATAATTTGATACTTTGCTCGTAAGCCCACACAATCGAATCAGAGAGTGATTTTTGTCTTTCAGCACTCGCTCCTTTCTTCAGCTTTTTCATGATGTAAATTCCATTATCATATAAGTTTGCATTGTACTCCGGACACACTTTTACTGCTTCAACCCAAAATTTGTAAGCATCCTTGTATACTTTTTGTGTCAAATAATCTGTGTAAAGCGAAAGGTTCTTTTTACATTCTTCTGGATTATCTCCCAAATTACCCGTTTGAGCAAACATACTAATTGATGTAATTGAAATTAAGGCTGTTAATACTATACGTTTCATTATTTTATTTTTTCTTATTTAAATTTTCTTTTTACGAACCACCTATTTTGAACCTGAGGCATGATTGAAATTCCAAAGTAAACTGTGGTAAAGTTTTCTTGAATTAATCCATTTTCGCTATTACCTCTTCTTCCAGTTTCCACTCCTACATTAAACATAGAAAGTGACCTAAATTCGTTTTTAGAGGTGGCGCTTTTTCTTAGCGGTATTCCCAATCCAAAACTCGTGCCAAACACAGTGAGTTGATTGTTATTAAATTGTAAAGAAGAGTTCCCCGATCTAAATCCTGCCCGATACTCTATTCTTTCGTAAAGCTTTGCTGTTGAGAATACATCGGTGGGTGTATATCTTATTCCTACTGCAAATAA
>CBFHHA010000017.1:36350-38305 GCA_965655625.1 Flavobacteriales bacterium
GCCCGATACTCTATTCTTTCGTAAAGCTTTGCTGTTGAGAATACATCGGTGGGTGTATATCTTATTCCTACTGCAAATGATGAACTCGAAGCAAGGGTATCTGATACACTGTTTTGATCGAATATTTCTTCATAATTCGACCAATCTTGGCGATTGTATTGAACCGCTATATCCAAATTCTTGTTTAAGTTTACAGACCCACCCACTGATAAGGAAGAGGGCACAACCACTTTTCCCTCGTTTTCAGAAAAATACTGAAGCGTATCCTGAATCACCTCAACAGAAGAAAAATTGGTGTAAGTTCCAAAAAAATCTTCGCGTGTGGCGTTCAATTTTGTCCCCAGTGAATAAGATGCTCCAATCGAATATGTCATATTTTTTGATACTCTTTGCCTAAACAAAACTCCTGCCTGGAAATCTACCCCATTGTAACTAGTTTTTTGGGCCAACATGGAATTAAGAGCTGTTTCATCCTCGGGAAACTCCACTCTCCTTGTTTTATCAATATTCCCGAACAAAAAGTTTACACTTGCACCAACGGATAAGCTAATAGAATCTGATTGGATCAAGGAATACCCTCCTGACAAAAACAAGTTGTTTACCCCTCCTTTTCCTTTATACAAATATGTTACATTTCCTATTGAAGGTTCTTCATTTGTCGTTGTAATATTATATCCAGTTGTTGTAAAAGGTTTTATCCCTAGTGCTAGTCCTAGCTTTTTGTTTACTGGCAAAGCGATACTCATTCGAGTGAAATTGGTTGAATTCAAATTGGCGGAAGAATTTTCGGAACTAAGTTTCAAAAACTGAGAAGAGCCACTTAGCTCGAAAACTGGCATGTGAGGCGAAAGGGCAGAAAGTGAAGCAGGATTGGACACGTTCACCATATTAAAATCGGAAAGCGAAACAGAAGCTCCGCCCATAGAGGCGTATCCGGGCGAATGAGAAAGGTTCAAATCGCCAAGACCAATTCTCGAGTAGGGTGATATGCCGGTTTCTTGCGCATTAGCATTAGCAAAACAGAAAACCACAAGGGCTGCTGCAATAAGTTTAGTTAGAAGTGTTGTAACGAAGTATCTCATTTAGTCCTATCATTGTTAGATTTGGTTCTACAAATATGTTACTTTTTAATTCCTTATCAAAGAAAGATGCATCTCCACCGGTTAAAATAACTGTTAAATTTTCATAAACAGAGTGGTAATTTGCGATTAGCCCATCGATTTCTGCTACCATGCCATTTACCACTCCCGAATTAATGGAAGTGAACGTAGAATCCCCTATCAGCTTTGGACTCGTGGCCGGATCCAGCAACGGTAACAAGCCGGTAAATTCATTTAATGCTTTAAATCGCATTTTCAAACCCGGAGAAATGCTTCCTCCTAGATATTCTCCTTTCGCAGTGGTAAAATCGAACTTTACGCAAGTACCGCAATCAATCACCAACGTGTTTTGTTCATGCCAAAGCGACTTTGCTCCTACAGAGTTTGCCAACCGATCATCGCCTAAGGTTTCTTTGGTAGAGTAGGAATTAAAAACAGGAATAGGTGTTGCGTGAGAAAGCTCTATAATAGAGGAATTTACAAGGGAAGAAAGCTGACCTAAACCCTCTTTAGTGACGCTACTTACGATGCAGGCTTTGATATGTTTACCCTCAATAAACTGAGACAAATCCTTCCAGTCACCTTTTCCTTTAAACAACAAAGTTTGCTCTTGAAAAAGAGCAAACTTCATTAATGTATTTCCTATATCTACTATTAAATACACGATTACTTAAGAGCTAAATTTAAATTGAAATCTGTCAACTTCTTAAACTCTTCCACTCTGGTGTTAATTTCGTCTAACGATAGATTCTCAATTCTTTCTGAACCAAATTTCTCTACGCAAAAAGAAGCCATTGCGGATCCAACAATTACTGCACGTTTCATATTCTCGAAAGAAGTATCATCAGTACTTGC
>CBFHHA010000017.1:38405-45172 GCA_965655625.1 Flavobacteriales bacterium
TTGTTTAGGTGTTTTTTAATTTAATTAGTTGATTTTGTGTGTTTTATCGTTTTAAAAAATTGTTTTCCAACTTTTTTTTACAAATATATTGTTTAATTAGAAACTTTCCCTTAATATTGCACTCCGATTTGAAAAAACCGGTGAAAAACCAGATTTAAATTCCCCCTTAGCTCAGCTGGTTAGAGCGGTTGACTGTTAATCAATAGGTCCAAGGTTCGAGTCCTTGAGGGGGAGCAAAAAGACAAGCCACTTACAGTCATGTTAGTGGCTTTTTTGCTGTTACATCCTTTCGTTATGAATAAGTTTTACGTTTAACTCCTATTTTCTGAATCGATCAATAAATATTACGTAGGGTTTTCTTAAAACCCTAAAAACAGATTGGAGAACCACAACGATCAACGAAATAAAAAATGGACCAAAAAAGGTCAACCTTGGTTTCTGAAAAAAGTAATTGAATTTGAAACAAAATCAGATGCCTTGAAAGCAGAAAAGTTCATCAAAAAACAAAAAAGCCGAGTCTTGATTGAAAAAATCATCACAGAAGGTTGGGGCTCGTAAACCATCGGCTGGTTTGAGTCCCGATGAATCGGGATTAATCAATAGGTTCAATCCCGATACTTCTGGATTGAGGGGGAGCAAAAAGACAAGCCACTTACAGTCATGTTAGTGGCTTTTTTGATATGTATATATATCCGAAAACAAAAATAAAAGATGTTTTTTGCAACCAAAATCAATAAAAAGACAATTAAACAATCCCTTTCATTTTCAAGATGAATAGTTCCTAGTCCAAGATATATTCCGTAATTTCGCCTACATTAAACAATCAAATCGTGCTCAATTTTTTTAACGAAATATTATTTACCTACGGAGACAACGATGAAAAAATAATTCGTGTCATAGCGCTATTCTTCATCCTCATTACGGTGGTTATTGCTTTTCTAGTCACTAAGACATTAAAAGCTCTTACTCACAAATTTATGGACAACAATCCGGACAGTAAAGGAAGGGTTGATTCGTTCGTGCAGATTCAAAAGTACATCATGTCTTTTATAGCTTTTTTGGTTTGTCTAAAATTCCTAAAAGCAGACCTAACAAGCATCATAGTAAGTGCCAGTGCAATTTTGGTCGTTATTTCTTTTGGGCTTCAAAGTTTATTCACCGATTTCATTTCTGGTGTAATCATACTTTTTGATGGCACCATAAAATCGAACGACATTATAGAGGTAGACAACAACATTGGAAAAGTGGAAAAAATAACGTTGAGAAATACGACACTGATTACGAGAGATGACTACACTATAATTATGCCGAATAAAAAGTTTATCACAGAAAATGTAACAAACTGGAGTCACAACAACCACATCATGCGTTTTAACATTGAGGTGGGTGTTGCTTACGGAAGCGACACTAAACTCGTGGCACAACTGTTAATGAATTGTTTAGAATCTCATTCGCTCGTCAGTAAACACAAAAAAGGGTTTGTTGGATTCAAGGATTTTGGTGATTCGGCCCTTGTCTTTGAGCTTTATTTTTGGACCTCAGAAATTTTTCGGATTGAAATCTTAAAAAGTGACCTCCGTTTCATGATTGACAAAGCATTTAGAGAAAACGGAGTTACGATTCCTTTTCCTCAGAGGGATTTACGCATTATCCAGCCCAATTACGCACAAGGTGCAGAAATAAAGGTTGAGCAAAAAAAACCGGAAAAATAATGATTACTGAATTTGCACAAACCAACTCTATCCTAAGCTCATTTATGCGTGAGCTAAGAGACACAAAAATTCAGCAGGATTCTATGCGTTTCAGAAGAAACATTGAGCGAATTGGCGAAATAATGGCTTACGAACTAAGCAAAACTCTGGAGTACAAAACCGAGAACATTTCTACTCCACTTGCCCAAAAAAGTGTTTTCGCACTCTCCAACCAACCTGTAATCGCAACAATTCTGCGTGCTGGACTACCCTTACATAATGGAGTTCTCAATTATTTCGATAAAGCCGAGAGTTGTTTCATTTCCGCCTATCGAAATCACACAAGCGAAGAAGAATTTGAGGTAGAAATAGAATACCTATCCAGCCCAGCACTTGAAGGAAAGACTCTTATTTTGTGTGACCCAATGCTAGCCACAGGTGCTTCCATGATACTGGCATACAAAGCCGCCTTAAAAAATGGAACTCCAAAAAAAATTCATATCTTATCAGTGGTTGCCTCACCTGAAGGTTTAGCTGCAACACAAAATTTCTTTCCAGAAAATACCGATTTTTGGATTGGAGAAATAGACTCTCACCTGAACGAAAAATCCTATATCGTTCCTGGACTTGGAGATGCCGGTGATTTAACCTACGGACCTAAATTATAACACATGCTACTTCCTTATATTGGTATTTTCTTTTGGTCAATGATCAAATTTCTGTTTGCGCCCGCAACCTCGAGACTTATAGAAGGGAACCACATTGTTCTGACTTATTTGGTTTGCGTAACTGGCGCAATGACTGGTGCTAGTATTTGCTATTACCTTTCCGTTTACGTAATCAACCTTACTCAGGCGAGAAGAGCTAGAAAAGGGATTAAGAAAAAAGTATTCACCAAAAAAAACAAGATTATCATCAGAACTAAGAATAGTTTAGGAATTGTGGGCCTCGCCTTACTTACAGCTTCTTTTATTTCTATTCCGCTTGGAACCATTATCACAGCCAAATTCTATCGACATAAGAAGGGCGCGATTTTATATATATTTGGAGCTATTTTAATTGTGGGTTTTTTTACCACTCTCATTTCTTATTCATTGTAACTCATGAAACTTCTCTTTTATTACACCTGGTTTGCGGCCCTGATACTTACAACAACTTGTAAGAAGAAAAAAAACTCCATTCCGTTTGAGCTATATTATAAAATGGATATTGACAGAGGAGCGAATAAAAAATTAAACCCAAGAACCACAGCAACCATCCCATTTAATCACAACCAAATTTTTGACCCTTTTTTGAGTAGTAAAAACCACAGAAACTCAAAAAAAGCAAACTTCAGTAAAGGAAGTTTTCACAAATTACAAGTGCATGTACTCGACAGTATTCACACAAAAATGAACATTCAAGTACGAAAGGAAAAAAAAGAAAAATACATTCAAGCCTTTCCTGTAATTATTGAAAATACCGCTTCGCTAAAATCAATGAATTTGCCGCTTCACAGAGGTTGCGCACTCATTATTCAGCAGATGAAAACCAAAAAAAACAAGTGGATTGACATTGAAAACAGAACAAAAGAAAAGCTTGGGGATTTTTATTACAAAATCAAACCCAAGCAATACATTTACACCAAAACCCCCATTTATTCAGGGAAAGATAGTGTTGAGATAAGAATCAAATTAGTTTTGGGAGACACTGCTATTTACAGCAATACTTACAAAAGTACAGTACCCAATTGGATAAAAAGAAAAGAGTAAATTCTTAGATTTCCATACTCGAAGTAGGAAACTGACGATCCACTTTTTTAAACAAACCTTGCAAAACTTTCCCAGGCCCAACCTCAACAACTTCAGCCAATCCATTTTCTATCATATTAGTCATAGTTTGGGTCCATCTCACAGCTCCTGTTAGTTGATTTATCAGGTTTTCTTTGATTACCACCGGATCTGTTTCTGCTTTTGCCGTTACATTTTGGTAAATTGGACAAATCGGTGCTTTAATTTCGGCAGCTTCAATTCCAGCTTGCAATTCTTCTTTTGCTGGTGACATAAGAGGCGAGTGAAACGCGCCACCCACTGGCAATTTCAACGCTCTTCTTGCACCCTTTTCTTTCAGCTCCTCGCACGCTTTATCAATTGCTTCGAGCTCTCCCGAAATTACCAATTGCCCCGGACAATTGTAATTTGCCGCTACAACAACCCCTTCAATATTTGCACAAACCTCTTCCACGATAGAATCTTCCAATCCCAGAACAGCTGCCATAGTAGAAGGTTGCTTTTCACAAGCCTTTTGCATTGCCATAGCTCTCGTGTACACAAGTCTTAATCCATCTTCAAAAGACAAGGCATCTGCCGCAACCAATGCCGAAAACTCACCCAATGAATGACCTGCCACCATTTCTGGTTTGAACGAATCACCCGCAACTTTGGCCATGATAGTAGAATGTAAAAAAATAGCAGGCTGAGTAACTTTAGTCTGCTGTAAATCTTCGGGCGTTCCATCAAACATAATATCTGTTATTCGGTAACCTAATATTTCGTTTGCTTTCTCAAACAATTCTTTACCCAATTGTGAGTTGTCATAAAGTTCTTTTCCCATTCCTACAAACTGGGCTCCTTGACCCGGAAATACGTATCCTTTCATAGTGTAATTTTATAATTTTGTTAATATTTTCTTTGGAGAAAACCCTCCTGATTGTCAGTATAATTCTGACGCATAGATCATTTTTTAGTAAAACGAAAGTACCAAATGTATTTTAATTAACTTAAAAAAAGAGTATCTTTGTGCAATTATACGAACGATGCGAAGTGCTTGATTTAGTGAGTAACTCGTATAAAAAACAACAACTTAGATTCAAATTCTGAGTGTAAAACGAATTTTTGAAACCAATATGGGAACTAATATTTCAACGATAAAAATCACCAAAACTGAAAACTCAAGAATCAACGAGGTGGATTTTGACAACATTCCTTTTGGGAAAGTATTCTCAGATCACATGTTTTCTATGGACTATGCAAACGGGGAATGGAGCAACTTTGAAATCACTCCATTTCAGAATCTCAATTTCAGTCCCGCCATGTCTTCTTTGCATTACGGACAATCGATTTTTGAAGGAATGAAAGCTTACCGAAAAGAAGATAAAATCTATACATTTCGGGCCAAAGATAATTTTGAAAGATTGAATAAATCTGCGAACAGAATGTGCATGCCAAACATTCCTAACGAATTGGTAATGGAGGCTCTTGAGCAGTTACTAAAATTGGACCAAAAATGGATTCCAGATAACGATTCGAATTCTCTTTATTTGCGTCCTTTTATGTTTGCAACGGACGAATATGTCGGGATTAGGCCTTCAGAAACCTACAAATTCATCATATTTGGTTGCCCAGTAGGTAGCTATTATACAGAACCGCTTAAGGTTAAAATAGAATCTCACTACACAAGAGCTGCAAACGGAGGTGTAGGAGAAGCAAAAGCTGCTGGAAATTATGCTGCATCCTTGTATCCAGCTAAACTGGCAAAGGAAGAGGGTTACCACCAATTGTTATGGACAGACAGCAAGGAACACAAGTACATTGAAGAATCTGGAACAATGAACGTAATGTTTGTGATTGACGGAAAGTTAATCTCTCCAGATTTGAGTGGAACAATTTTACCAGGAATAACGAGAAAAAGTGTGCTAGAGATTGTAAGAAGTTGGGGAATTGAAGTGGAGGAAAGGAAAATTGAAGTTTCTGAAATTATCACCGCTATGGAAAACGGAACACTTCAAGAAGCTTTTGGTGCTGGAACTGCCGCTACTATTGCCCAAATCCACACCATTGGATACGAAGGCAAAAACTACGTACTACCAGAAATTTCTGAAAGAAAAATATCAAATAAAGTGCTAACCTTCCTAACGCGAATAAAAAGAGGGCAAGAAGAGGACAAATGGGGCTGGATTAAAACTTTTTAGTCGTTCGCAAGAAAATATTATTCAAAAGTGCTTACTCATCCTAAGCACTTTTTTTATGGAATATTTCTTGATTCGCATCTTATTAATAAATTCACACCATGAAAACTTTATTCCACATTGTAATTCTCCTTTTCTTTTTTTCTAACATTGGTTTGGGGCAAGGGCAAAAAGTAATTACAGGAATAATTACCAACGAAATGGGCGAACCCATCGAAGATGTTTCTGTTTATGTAAGTAACAACCCAAAATTAGTTACCCGCACCAACATCAAAGGAAAGTACTCTCTTCCTCTTACGTTTGTCAATAGAACTCAACTTATTGTGAGACACGTGGGATACAAAACAGCCACTTTATCTCTAAATAGTGCCGATTTTAAAAATGGAAGCGCTCAACAAAACATCACGCTTCAGATCAATACACTCAAAGAGAAAGTCATATACGCGAAAGAAAAACCCGAGACGGTGTTTGGCAGTAACACCACAAGTATTGCAGATTACGAATTTATTGGAAATCACTTGGTGGTGTTGGCTTACGAAAAATCTCTAAAAAAAGACGGCTATCTTCAACTTGCCACAAAAGACAACATCCTGCTATCTGAAACTAAAACACCTAACAAACCCCAACGTTTGTTCAAAGATTTTGAAAACAGACTCTATCTCATTACTGAATTCAAGGTTTATACCATTTCAATTTTTCAAAATGAATTCAGACTTCGTCCTGTTGACAAAGACAAATTTTACTCATTTACTACGCGAATCATTGACACTACTTCCCAGCATTTTCTCTACTCCGATTACAACCCTAACTATCCCGCGTTCAATTATTACTCGCAAGGACTCCAAGATACTGCAACAAAAACAATTCATCGGGTAAAGAATAATTTCATGATGGATTTGTACCGCGCGGAATATAAATACGCTCCCAACAAAGAAAAACTCTGGGCTTACCGCCAAGAACTTGTAACCGGTATAGATAAAGAAATTTGGATAGGTGCAGCCAACTTTACCCAAAGTATCTATTACGAGCCTTTGTACGCCCCTCTTTTCGTGAACAATGATACGACACTAATTTTTGACCATTATTCCGATTTTCTGTTTAAGCTAGACAAAAACTTCAATAAATTTGAT
>CBFHHA010000018.1:0-44690 GCA_965655625.1 Flavobacteriales bacterium
CTTAATCGGGGTTCCTCTTTCGTTAGAAATAGAACCCCGTTAAGTGGATAAAAGTGGAGTCGGAGGGTTTCGAACCCTCGTCCAAACAAGGAATAATCGAGCTTTCTACATGTTTATCTTACAATTAATTTTCGATAAGTAGCTGACCATAAGCAATCCACTACAAACTTATTCTTTTTAGTTTCGCGCATCCATCAAGACTTTGGATGCACTAGTTTAACAAACTTGATACCCAATTGCAATGAACAGTTAAACGGGGATTCATTGCTGGGCAGTTAGTCGGTCCAATATTATGGAGCGATTAAGGTAACAGAACCTGGTTCTGGTTACGCAGCTAACGCGTAGTTGTTTTCTCCAATTAAATGGAATGAATATTTTGATTTAGGGAGCTAACATTCAATACTCCACATGCTTACTGGACTAGTTCATCTCGCTGTCAAATCCAGTCGACCCCATAGATAGGTCACTAAATTACTCAAATGATTTGTGAAACACCTATAATTTTGAGAATATATTCATTGTTTTAATCCCCAATAAAGACCATAGAGAATAATAGCAGAAGTAATTGTGCCTTTGACGATAAAGAAAATGATAGTGGCCCAACCCAATTTTTTAAGATGTTTCTTTTTCATTTTTATCTCTCTCTTATTTTAATCCACTAATTGTTATGAAATGCCAACAACTTGTGTAATTTTGAAAACAAATTTATTTCATCTTTAAACCAATTTCTATGATTTTGGTCATACACAACAAGAATAGTTATTATGTCGTTTATCTCCGAGTTTTTTAAAAATAAGTCTGAAATTGGTGCTGTTGCTCCAAGCAGTAAGTTTTTGGGAAAGAAAATGTATGGCGGAATTGATTTTTCGAAAGTGAAATGTATTGTTGAATTTGGTCCTGGTACGGGAGTGTTTACGAAAGAGATTTTAAAAAGAATGAATCCTGAAGCGAGTATGATTGTTTTCGAGACCAATCCAAGTTTTTATGAAAAATTAAAGAAGGAAATAAAGGATGAAAGGGCTTTGATATTGAATGAGAGCGCTGAAAAAATTGGGGAATATCTTTCGTTAAAAAATCATGAGAAAGCAGATTATATTATTTCTTCTTTGCCATTGACTGTGTTTCCAAAGAAGTTGAAAGAGAATATATTAAAATCCGCAGTTGAAAATTTAAGTGAGAAAGGTCAGTATATTCAGTTTCAGTATTCATTAAATGCACACAAGTTACTAAAGGAAAATTTTGGTTCAGTAAAGCTGGCTTTTTCGCTTATTAATGTGCCGCCCGCCTTTGTATACAAATGTTCATTGTAAAAAGGTTAATCGTTTTGCTTGAATCCACCTCACCACTTTATTCCAATTTTTCCTGTCGATTTTCGGCTTGCAAGTAAGTCATGAGCTTTGGTTATTTCGGTTACGGGAAATTCGCCACCCGAGATAGGTTTAATGCAAGGATTCTCTTCCATTAAAGAAATTACCGCCTTCATACATTCGCTAATTACATTGGGTTTTACATCCCCCACGGTGAGCATGTTTACTCCCAATATTCCGGACGATTTACCAAGTAGTTTCAGTGGTTTTACCTTTGGGGTTTTTCTTAAAAGCCCCAACAGAGTGAAAAGGTTCGGTTTTTTTCCAGAGATACTAGCCGCACCGTAATTAATTAACCTGCCACTTACAGATAATATCCTAAAATCTTCCTTGATCGATTCGCCACCAATTGAATTAAAAATCACATCTGCTTTTATGCCTTTTGATAATTTCAAGAATTGCTCGTGATAATCAGAATTTGATAGGTTTATTGGAAAATCAACTCCATTATTTCGTAAATAATCCATTTTTTCGTTTGAGCTAGTTAATCCATAAACTTCGCACCCTTTGGCTTTTGCTATTTGGGTAAGAGCAGTTCCAACTCCTCCTGCTGCGGCATGTATGAGAACTTTGTCACCTTTGTGCAAATTGGTAATATATTGACTGGAATAATAGGCCGTGCAATACTGAGTGGCTATTGCAGTTGCCTCTGGAATAGACCAATTACTTGGGATTTCGGCAATGGCAGAAATTTTTGTTTTGGCAAATTCGGCATAACCGCCAAATCGTGTTAATCCAACCACTCTTTTCCCAATCCAATTTTCGTTTTCGTGTGGAGCAACTTGCTCTACAATTCCTACCACATCATAGCCCAATACAGAAGGAAGTGGTGGAGCTCCTTTGTATAGTCCTTGTCTGGCCATTACATCGGCATAGTTAAGTCCAAATCCTTCGCAACGAATCAAAACCTCGCCTGGTTCAAGGATAGGCTTCATTACTTCTCTTGCTTCAAAATTATTTTTGTCTTTTCCGTATTGTGTCAAAAAAACGGCTTTCATTTTCTCTGCCATAAGGTTGTGTCAATTAAATTTGATTGCTTTTACTGGTTTTATATTAGCAATGAATAAGGAGGTCAAGAATAATATCATGAGAGCAAGTACCACCGTAATAAGATTTATTAAAATAAATTCCTTCCATTCAAATCCCAAGGGGACTTTCGATAAATAATATTTGTCTTGCGGAAGTGTTAAAAACCCAAAAACTGATTGCAACCAAATGAGTAAAAACGCAATCACATTCCCCAAAACAATCCCTCGAGCCAGAATAAATCCTCCTAACTTGATAAAAACTCGCTGTACAACAATATCGCGCGACCCAAAAGATTTCATTATTCCAATGAAACTAATTTTTTCAATAATAATAACAAGGAGCAAGGCGGCAATGTTTATTACCGCCACCATTATCATCAATACAATAATGATAATAGCATTGGTATCCAATACGTTTAACCAACCAAAAATTTCACTTTGCAAATCCGTGATTTTAGAAATTTTTTGAAATGGATCTGTCACAAAATTTAGTTCCTTTTCCATCTTTTCTAGGTTGTCAAAATTTTTCAAATAAATTTCGTAACCACCTACAAAATCTGAATGGCTTCCACCGGTAGTTGTGAGAATAGTCTTGATGCTGCCGTTAGCCCCTGTGTAGAGCCTTGTTGAGTCGTTCAAGGATTCATATTCAAACTCCCCAGAAGCAGTGATGCACTCGTTGTTCGCGGAATTTACTTCTATTTTGAGCCAAGCAGTATCGGCAATAGAAACTGGTTCGGATTGAAGGGTAACTGTATTTATGGCGTAGTCATTCGTGATAACTCTAATGACCGTGTCTTTATTTGCGCAAAACTCAATTGTGTTACTATGTGTTGGTTTTTTGTTGTTGAATTGATGAAGGTAATTTTCGTTTCCGCCAATGGAGTTAGTCGAAATTTTAACCTGATCGTTTACAGGCAAAGTCTCAAGAAAAAGAGAGGTTGAAATCCCCCAATTGTTTAGCTTTTGGATATGTTGAATGTCTGCAAATACAAATTGGTTGTCGAATTCTTCCAAACCGGTTTCATAAATTCCCGCAATAACAAAGGACTTGGTGATAGGTTTTTTACCATTAAAAAAATAACCTCGAATCCTTTCGTTCACCTCTAGTTTTAATCTTTTTTTAAGGTAATTTGAAATAAGAATACTGTCGTTTGGTTCTGAAGAAAGAGCGCTAAATGATTTGCCTTCCAATAGTTTAGAGTTCAAAAACTCCCAGGAGAAATCTGTGTTTATTCCTTTAAATATTATTCCTTCAATGTCTCTATTTATCTTAGTTTCGGTGTCGTATATTACGGTATCGGCATTGGATTGTAGAATACCTGCTTTGGTGGCAAAAGTTTGGATATGCGCTACGCCAGGCAAGTTTCGCACTCTCTCTTGGTAAGCATTAGAAATTTGGATAGGGGAGGTTTCTAAACTAAAATTTGTTCCACCAGCGGTAACCTGAAGGTGAGAAGAAAAATTAACCACTTTGTTCTTGATTTCTCTTTGAAATCCTCTCACAATAGAAATAGAAATAAGCATAACTAGCATACTTATTGTAATACTTACAATAGCAACTTTGATTATCGGTTTGGAAAATTTATTTCCCGTGCTCAGTTCTTTTCTAAGTTTATTTGAAATAAATTTGCTTACCAATGTTTGAAGTGTTAAAATTATTGTTTGTTAAAACTACACAAATTATGAGTATTCGTCCCCTCCTTATTTTTACTTTTTTATTCTTTTTCTCCGTAATAGGTATTAATCAAAATTCTCATTTTTCCACACAATTTAAAACTAACCTGACAATAGGAGCCGAAAGATTACCACTTTATTTGCCAAAATTAGAAGGAAAACGAGTGGGAGTAGTGGCGAACCAAACCTCTGCTATTGGTGCCACTCATTTAGTCGATACACTACTTTCGTTAGGTGTTTTGGTCAAGAAAGTATTTTCTCCAGAGCATGGTTTTAGAGGAAAAGCCGATGCGGGAGAATACGTAAGTTCTTCCAAAGACCGAAAAACAGGTTTACCGATAGTGTCGCTTTATGGTTCAAATAAAAAGCCTTCGGTACAACAAATTCAGGATTTGGATGTGTTGATTTTTGATATCCAAGACGTAGGAGCAAGGTTTTACACCTATATTTCTACCCTGCATTATATCATGGAAGTAGCTGCTGAAAACGACAAAGAGGTAATTGTGTTGGATCGTCCCAACCCCAACGGATTTTATGTGGATGGCCCCATACTAAAAAAAGGTTTTGAATCATTTGTTGGAATGCATCCGATTCCGGTGGTGCATGGATTGACAGTGGGCGAATTGGCCAAAATGATTAATGGGGAAAAATGGCTAAAAAATGGGGTTAGTTGCAACTTAACAGTGGTTTCTTGTTTGGATTATTCGCATTCGGATTTTTATAAATTGCCCATAGCTCCTTCGCCAAATTTACCCAATATGTCTTCCATATATTTGTATCCATCTTTGTGTTTTTTTGAGGGTACTTCCGTGAGTGTGGGAAGAGGGACTGAGCTTCCCTTCCAAATAATTGGTTCTCCATTTATAGATTCTGGTTCTTATGAATTTGTTCCCAAATCTATTGTTGGTGCTTCTAGTCCGAAGCACGAAGGAAAAAACTGTATAGGTTACAACCTCAGTACTTTTGGTTTGTTGTACGTGCGAAATACCAAAGGATTGTATTTACATTGGCTAGTTGGAATGAATGAAAAAACGAATGGTAATTATATAACAAGAGCAAGTTTTTTTGATAAACTGGCTGGTACAGATCAATTAAGAAAACAAATTGAAAAAGGTACCTCCATAGAAATGATAAAGCAATCTTGGCAAAAGGATTTGAATTCATACAAAATTATGCGAGCTAAGTACTTGCTTTATTCCGATTTTGAATAGAAGCGTTTGGTTAAAAAAATTGCACAAATTATCCTTTTAAACTCACAGAAATATACTAATTTTACTACATGAGCGAATTTGTAGTTTCAGCAAGAAAATATAGACCCAATACATTTGAGAGTGTAGTTGGTCAAGAATCAATTACTTCTACCTTAGAAAACTCGATAAAAACAGGTCAAATGGCTCAAGCCTACTTGTTTTGCGGGCCTCGAGGTGTAGGGAAAACTTCTTGCGCTCGAATTTTTGCCAAAATAATCAACCAAGATTCTCTGGGTGAAAATGAAGATTTATCTTTCAATATTTTTGAACTAGATGCTGCTTCAAATAACTCGGTAGAAGACATCCGATACATCACCGACCAGGTGAGGATTCCACCTCAGGTAGGAAAGTACAAAGTCTACATCATAGATGAGGTACACATGCTGTCGAGTGCGGCATTTAATGCGTTTTTGAAAACTCTAGAAGAACCACCACCGCATGCTATATTTATTCTTGCCACGACCGAAAAGCACAAAATAATTCCTACCATTTTGTCGAGGTGTCAGGTATATAACTTTAATAGAATTAAGGTGGTGGATATGGTTTCCCATTTAGAGAAAATCGCTCAGAAAGAAGAGATTTCTTACGAAAAAGAAGCGCTTTACGTCATTGCAGAAAAAGCCGATGGAGCTTTGAGAGATTCCTTGTCTATTTTTGACCAAATAGTTAATTTCTCCAATAGAAATATAACTTACGACTCGGTAATTCAAAACCTAAATGTGTTGGATTACAACTATTATTTTAGGATTGTTGATTCCATCAATAAACACAATATTTCCGATTGCCTTCTAGCCCTGGATGAGATACTCAATAATGGATTTGATGGGCATCATTTTATGACAGGATTAGGAAGTCATTTTAGAGATTTATTAGTATCAAAAAGTCCAGAAACGGTGAAGCTCTTGGAGGTAGGAGAGAACGTAAAAGAAAAATACTTGCAACAAAGCGTAGAAACAAGTGCACGAACTCTGGTAAAAGGCCTCGAGATTATTTCGGATGCCGATACCCACTACAAGGCAAGTAAGAATCAACGATTACTAGTCGAATTAACTTTGATAAAATTAAGCTCACTTGGACAAAGTGAGCAAAAAAAAAATCTAGAAACTAAAGACAATTCTACCGAATCACTTTCATCAAATAAATTGATTGAGGTAAAAATAGAAACCTCTGATAAAGTAGATAATGCAGGTTCGGTTCCTGAACAAAAAACTGATTCTCTTTCAAGTACCAAGACAGCCAATCCAATAGAAGTAAAGAAGGAGTTTAATTCAACTGAGGCTCCAAAGGAGGTGATTGAATCAAAGCCTATCCAAAAGAATAAAAGTTTTTCGGGTTTCTCCATTAAACAAACTTTAGAAAAAAAACAAGAGCTTGCCGAAGAAGAGGAAAGGAAAGACAAAGATCCATTTACTTACGAAAGCTTGATGGAAAAGTGGCTCGAATACGCAACTAAAGCCAATGATAAAAACAAAAAAACGTTGCACACAGCACTTACCACAAATTCTCCAGAACTAAAAGAAGGTTTTACAATAGAACATGTGCTGGATAACAAAACATTGTTCGACAATTTCAATAGAGAAAAACAAACGTTTTTGGATTTTCTAAAAAAGGAATTAAACAACTACTCGATTCAACTTCAGGCAAAATTGATTAAAAACGAAAAGGCCGAAGTATTTTTGTACACCGACAAGGAAAAATTTTTGAAATTGGCAGAAACAAAACCCGAACTTCTTTATTTAAAAGACAAACTACACCTCGATTTTGAATTTTAGTTCTTTTTAAGAAAAAGAACTAAAAACTAGATAAAAATAGAGTGCATAAAAAAAGCCCGTTGGATAACCAGCGGGCTTTTTTATTCAACTAAAAAGTTACTCTTAGTTTACAGTCTTAGCTAATTCAGAACCAGCTTTGAATTTTACTACATTCTTAGCAGCAATTTTGATTTCTTTCCCAGTTTGTGGGTTTCTTCCAGTTCTAGCAGCTCTGTTAGATACAGAAAAAGTTCCCCATCCTACTAGAGATACTTTGTCTCCTTTTTTCAAAGTTCCAGCAGTAGCTTCCATAAATCCTTCCAAAGCTCTTTTTGAGTCAGCTTTGCTTAGTCCTGAATTTGATGCCATAGCATCGATTAAATCTGTTTTGTTCATTTTTTTCTTTTTAAATGATTAATAAAAAACATTAACTATTGTTAACAGTAGCAAATATATACGAAATCCTTTATAAACCAAGTGCAGCAAGGGTTTATGTTAATAAAACTGATTAAATGTTCATAAATACGATAGGAAATTCTAATTATTTAGTATTTCGACTTTGTTTCTTCTCAAAACCCTCATTATACGTTGCTTAGAACAGTATTTGCATTTTATTCTTTTTAATTTGCGAGGAGTATCTCATTTAGCTAAATTCGAAGAATCCCAAAAGAAGCAATAAATGAGTTTTTCAGTCACTCTTTCTCTCATCATCCTAACTGTTGCTATTTCTCTGTACGTTTCAGAAAAAATGGAACTAAAGCATAAAATGCTATTTAATCCTGCAAAAGTTTATTACCACAATGAATGGTATCGATTATTTTCTCATGCTTTTATCCATGCCGATTTACTTCATTTAGGTGTGAATATGTTTGTATTGTACTTTTTTGGCCAATATGTTGAGACAATCTTTGCCCAAAAATTTGGTTTAGAACTGGGAATGCTGTACTTCTTTTTCTTGTATGTTGGAGGAATATTGTTCGCTTCGATCCCTGCTCTAAAAAAAAATAAAGATAATCCATTGTATAATTCCTTAGGTGCTTCTGGTGCAGTTTCAGCTGTTTTGTTTTCTTCTATCATGCTCGATCCTACCAAAACCATTTATATTTATGCGGCAATTCCAATGCCTGCAATAGTTTTTGGAGTGTTGTACGTGATTTATGAAATGTATATGAATAATAAGGGAAGAACAAACATCGCTCATGATGCACATCTTTTGGGAGCTTTGTTTGGTGTGTTGTTTACAATAATTCTTAGTCCTAAATTTGTTATTGCTAACTTTATTCAACAAATTCAATACATAATTTAAAAACTAATCCATATTTTGAGTGCAGATTTAATATACAACGGAGAATTCTATCCGTCAAACCAACCCATTTTATCCATTAACAATCGATCATTTCGATATGGAGATGGTTTATTTGAAAGTATTCGAGTTGTAAATGGGGAAGTGTACAATTTTGAAGCTCATTTTGCAAGGCTAATAGAAGGAATGAAGGTGTTTAAGATTGATATTCCTGATTACTTTACCATCGAATATTTTAATAATCAAATAAAGAGTTTGATTCAACACAATGGGATTCACACCGGTGGAAGGGCTAAACTTACTATCTATCGAAAGGGGGAGGTAGCTTCCTATTTCTCAGAAACTAATGAGCCTGGTTTTATCATTGAAGCAGAATCTTTTCCATTCAATGAGTTTGTTCTTAGCCCAGAAGGTATTGATATAGATGTATTCAATGAAATTACAAAACCACTGAATAAGTATGCTTCTTTTAAAACGACCAATGCATTCTTTTATGTATCAGCAATTCATGCAGCAAAGGAAAAAGGGTTGGGAGATCATCTATTGATTAATGAAAAGATGAATATTATTGAGAGCACCAACTCAAATTTTTTTATTGTCAGTAATGGAGTACTTTATACTCCGCCATTGTCGTCTGGATGTGTTGGAGGTACCATGAGGATGAAGGTGATAAACCTTGCTTTGTCCAACAACATTAAGGTGTATGAAAGTTCTATTACAGCAGGACACCTATTGTCGTGTGACGAGATTATTTTAACAAATTCCATTCAGGGAATTAAGTGGGTTAGAAGTTACAAAACGAAACGTTTTTTTCACAAAATGGCCGATGAATTAATTCAATTGTTAAATGAAGATACCCGGGCTGTTATTCAGAGCTAATTTAAAAGTGGGTTTTGGGGAAAATTAGAGATAACTCTATGTTTTTCGCTCATTTGTTCTAACGTCTTTTTCCAAATATCTTCTTGGTCATAATTCATTAAAGTACGAGTCGATAGATTTCCTACAAACCAAGAGTTTTTGAGTAACTCTTCTTGCAGTTGCCCAGCGGTCCATCCTGAGTATCCCAAAAAGAATTTTAATTCATTTTTTTTAATTTTCTCTTCTTCGATTAGGACAGAAAGATCAGTAAAGTTTATCCCGTTCCCCAGGTAAACATCATCGATTATTTGAATACTTCCCTCAATAATATCCGGCCGATTATGAATGTAATAAATGCTGTCAGTATCGACAGGTCCTCCAAGGCTTATTTTGAACCGATCAGTTTTTTTTCCTTGAAAGTCATTCATAAAGTCCGAGAGAGATCCATCAATATAATGGTTGAGTACCAAACCAAAAGCTCCCTTTTCATTTAATTCACACAAAAGTATAACAGAATTGGAAAAGTAATTATCATTAAGAAAAGGGTCTGATATGAGTATTCTTCCTTTTTCCAAGCTCAATGAATTGAGTTGATTAAAATTAAATAATTGCTTTATTTCTTCCATAATCAATATGAATATAGAGAAAAAAAAATGATTAGTTGTACTTGGGTGAGTAATTTTTAGTTTGAACAATTGCAATCAAATCTTTTTCAAGAGATTGAATGGGAGATTCAATAATTCGATTTATTTCTTTCCCATTTTGATAGATAATAATTGTTGGCACATATTTTATGTCCATCCCTTTTTCTAGTTTTTTTGGTGTCTTTTTGTTAAGATCCATGCCAATAATTGTGTAGTTGGTAATGTTCAAATACCTCATTATATTGTAAAATCTTGGAAACTCTCTTTGGCTATCGCTGCACCAAGTACCCAGAAATATTGTAACAGAAATTTGCTTGAGTCTTTTTGGATTGTTCAAAAAATCATCAAGTGTTTCTGTGTCAACTGGATAGGTGTTCAGTTCAGTGTTAAACCAATCTTTATGCACGCTCTCTTGAATTTGTCTGATAGTAATTTCCCCTACCAAATGATGAGAATTGTTGGCTGTTTTTTTTGAAACGGTACAAGTTGAACACAAAATGAGGAATAGAATATTACTCAAAAAAACTTTCATCGATATTTTTAACATAAGGCAATTTTGTAAGTGAAATGAGTATTTTTATATAGTCTTTCCCCGCTGTTTCTCCAATGCATAAAATTTGATTCTTTCCACATCCAATTTTTCCATCGGAGGATTTGTAGACCGCTATCGACTCATCGATTGATTTAATTTCATTTAGATATTCAGTTTCGTTGGGAATGCAGAATTCAAAAGCCAAAGTTGTCTTTCGAACTTTTATGAGTCCATGTTTATTCAGTTTAGAAAAATTAAAATTCATCTTTTCTTCCGCTTTTTTCATTGAAGAGGACTTGGCTAAAGCACAACTAAACAGGAGGATGGCAGCAAGAATTCCTAAAGTAACATTGATCGTTTTCATTATTAGATCCTTTAGTTCAATATTTTAAATAATAGTTCTTTCAACAAGTCGTTGTGGCTTGCAGAAGTGTTGTTTACTCCTTTTGATTTAAGGTCATATTCTTTCAGGTACTTTATTATTTTTACCAATTTGGTAGGGGAATAATGACGTGCAGCAAGCTTGTAATCTTTTATAAAGTATGGAGAGATACCAGCTTCTTTTGCCAGCGCATTGTCATTTCCTTTGTTTTTAGAAAATGCGACAACGCTTACTTTAGAAAAATAAGAGAATAAAAACCCTACTGTCAGCACAAATGGATGGGCCTTTTCATTTTTTCCAAAATAGTGAGCGATTTTATAAGCGGCTTCCTGATTTTTTGTAGAAATTGCATGTTGCAATTCAAAAACATTAAAGTCTTTACTGATCCCTATATGCTCTTCTATGATTTGAGAAGAAATTTCACCTCCAGGCTTAAGAATCATAGCAAGCTTAGCTAATTCATTCTCTATTTTGCTCAAATCATTTCCTAAATACTCGGCCAAAAGTGATGCATTACGTCCATCTATCTTTAATTTATGTCTTTTTACTTGGTTTTCAATCCAAGCGGATAGTTGGTAATCTTTAATTTTTGCAGCGGTAAAATAAACAGAGTTTTTTGCAATTACTTTCGTAATGGCTTTTCTTTTATCAAGGTTTTTGTACTTGTAACAAAATACCAAAATAGTAGAAGGTTGGGGCTGTTTGAAATAGTTTTCGAATTGATCTAGCACCTTGTTCAGATGCTGAGCTTCTTTTATTATTACTACCTGCTTGTCGCTCATCATGGGAAATCGCTTGCAAGTTTCTATGATTTGATTTGGATCCGAATCTTTGCCATAAAAAAATATTTGATTAAAATCCTTTTCGTGTTCTTCCAGCACATTATCTTCTATGTAATCCGAAATCATATCAATAAAATATGTTTCTTCCCCTTCCAAAAAATAAATAGGTTGGAGTTTCTTTTCTTTTACATCGGTTAATATTTCTTGGTGATTCATAGGTGAACAAAGTTATCAAAAAACACAAAAAAGTAAGGGAAAATATGAAATAAAAGTTTCGTAAAACTATTGAAATAGTTCACAATCTGTTTTGTACTTTTGTGCGTGCTATCGAAGATAAAAATAAAGAATTACGCCCTCATTAATGAGTTAGAAATAAACTTTTATTCGGGGTTCTCTGCAATTACAGGTGAAACTGGTGCAGGAAAATCCATTATTCTAGGAGCATTAGGACTTACACTTGGTGAGAGAGTGGAAGGCTCTGTGTTGAACAATGGTTCTAAGAAGTGTGTGATTGAAACTTGGTTTGAAGTAAGCAACCTAAACCTTCAGTACTTTTTTGTTCAATATGAGTTAGATTACGAATCTGAGACAATTTTGAGAAGAGAAGTCTTGCCGTCAGGTAAGTCAAGAGCTTTTATCAATGATACGCCTGTTTCTTTGTCTGTTTTGAAACAATTAAGCGAAAAACTGATTGATGTTCATTCCCAACATCAAACGCTGTTGCTCAATACGAGCGAATACCAACTGGGAATTGTAGATGCGAATGCCCGCAACGAAAAATTGAGAGCAGATTTTTCTTCGGAATATAATGTGTACAAAAAAATAAAAACAGAATTAGACGAGCTGCAAGAGAGAGAATTGAAATTGAAAGCGGATTTAGATTATTTTCAGTTTCAGTTTGATGAGCTCGAAGCCCTTAATTTGGAGCAAATTCAGGAAGATGAGATGCAAGAAGAGCTTGATTTGCTCAACAATGCTGAATTTATAAAAGCAAGTTTCAACAAAGCATTTGAGCTACTTGATAATGAAATGGGAATTATTAGCCAACTCCAAGAAGCCAATCATTCATTGGCCTCTGTTTCTGATTCGAGTAGAAAAACCAAAGAAATTTTTGAACGAATTCATTCTTCTTTGATCGAATTGGAGGACATAAAATCAGAAATTGTAGAAACAAATGAAGAGATTGTGTTTGACTCGGATAGGATAGAAGTACTATCAGAAACTCTCAATTTGTTGCAATCTAGTTACCAAAAACACCGAACAGATTCTGTTCATGAATTGATAGAAAAAAGAAACAATATTGAATCTAATTTGGTATTGGCTTCAAACTTTGATGAAGAAATTCAAAAATTAACCAAGAATCTCAAAGACCAATTCAGCTCCCTAGAAAAAATAGGGGAGAAGTTGAGTAAATCAAGATTATCTGTTTTTGAAACAATAGAAACCGAAATTAACGAAATGCTAGATGGCTTGGGAATGAAAGATGCTCAAATTCAGCTGCAATGTGAAACAAGAAAGGAGTTTTCAGCTAATGGAAATGACCTGATTCAAATTTTGTTCAAAGCGAATAAAGGTGGCAGTTTTAATCCAATAGCAAAAGTTGCTTCGGGAGGAGAATTATCGCGTCTTATGTTGTGTATCAAAACCAATTTGGCTCAAAAGAAACAATTGCCATCCTTGATATTTGATGAGATAGACACTGGGGTTTCGGGTGATATTGCCTCTAAAATGGCCGAAATGATGAAACGCATCAGTGCCAACTCACAAGTATTGGCTATTACCCATTTACCGCAAATTGCCAGTAGAGGTGACGCTCATTACAAAGTGTATAAAACCACAGATGAACAGTCTACTTACACCAAAATGAAAGTGCTGACTGAGGAAAGTAGAGTAGTGGAAATAGCCAAAATGCTGAGTGGAAGTGAGGTTAGCGAAGCAGCTCTAGAAAATGCCAAAACGCTTCTCAAGAGCTAATCCCAAAATTATTCTTTTACCTAAATAAATTACTTAGCACTTCGGGATAAATTTTGTGATCTCCTTGGTACCGAATTACCTCTAGTTGAAATTTTTCTTCCTTGTAAAGTTCAATTCGTTTTGAAGCCAGTTCCAGAGGAATGAATTGATCAGAATCTCCCAGTACTAATTGAATGGGAAACGACTTTAGGTGTTGAGAACTTAGTACATCTTCAGGAATATCGCCTGCCCAAATGATAAATCGCTTTGGACAAAACTTAGAAGAATTAATCCATCTACTAGCTGTTGCAGATCCTTGCGAAAAACCAATAATCGTTATTTCAGCATTGGGATGATTCTGTTGAACTTGTTTGAGTAAAGAATTCAAGAAAAATTCCTGGTCAATGATTTCATTTTTACGGTCTTCTTTGGTCATCCAAGAGGCCACAACTCTTCCGCTCATTCCGTTCCAATAGAACCTGCTTAAACCCTCCGGTGCATAAACCGGTGTTTTGGATTCTTCAAGAAAGTCAAATTTTTTGAGAAAGAAAGAAGCCAATTGAGCATAACCATGAAGCGCAATTACCACGTCTTTCGCTTTTTTGTTCTCACTATTTTTACTAAAAACACGGGCTGTTTTTTGTGTTTTGATAAATATTTCTTTCATTTGCAGACTTTCTTTGTGTGGTTAATGATAGTATTTTTATTGTTTACCACAAACCGAAAAGGAAAAAATAAATGACGATCTTAAAAAATAGACAATGAATATAGATGGAATAATCTCAATTTCTGGAAAGCCAGGACTTTTTAAAGTAGTATCCCAAGGTGCAAACAGAATTATAATTGAAGATGTAGAAACTGGAAGAAGAAAGCCAGCATTTGCCTCGAGTAAAGTAATTTCATTAGCAGACATTACTATTTTTGGTCATGTGGATGATTTGTCTTTAGGAGAAGTATTCGGAAAAATTTACGACAAAGAAGGTGGTAAAGTGTCTAAATCTCACAAAACCGATCCAGCTGAATTGAGAGCGTATTTTGAATCTGTTTGGGAAGAGTACAACGATCAGGAAGTGAAAGATCACGACATCAGAAAAGTATTTCAATGGTACAACTTGTTGGCTGCCAACGATGTATTTGTGAAAGAAGTAAAAGAAGAGGAAGAATAATTCTCCTCTATAGATTTTTTTCTCGGAAGATGAAATTTTGACCCAAATACACTTTTCTCACCATTTCGTCTTCCACCAATTCTCTTGGTTTTCCTGCTTTCAGAATGTTTCCCTCAAACATCAAGTAAGTTCTATCAGTAATTGCCAAAGTTTCTTGCACATTGTGGTCCGTGATAAGGACTCCAATGTTTTTTTGTTTTAGCTTGGATACTATTGCCTGAATATCTTCCACTGCTACCGGATCCACACCAGCAAATGGTTCGTCCAACAAAATAAATTTTGGGTCAGAGGCAAGAGCTCGAGCAATCTCGACTCTTCTTTTCTGTCCTCCTGACAATGATTGCCCCATGGTTTTTCTGTGCTCAGTAAGTCCAAATTCGTCTAGCAATTCCTCTAATCTTTCTTTTCTTTGATTTTTGTCTTTGATGAATAGCTCGAGAATAGCTGTAATGTTATCCTCCACTGATAGATTTCTAAAAACAGATACTTCTTGTGGCAAATATCCAATTCCCATTTGAGCTCTTTTATACATCGGAAAAGAGGTGATGTCTTTCCCGTCAAATAATACCTGACCTACATTGGGTCTTACCAATCCCACAATCATGTAAAAACTTGTTGTTTTGCCTGCCCCATTTGGTCCCAACAATCCTACAATTTCTCCCTGATTTACTTCCAAAGAAACATCCTTGACGACTTCCTTTCCGTTGTAAATTTTCTTTAAATTGTTGGCTATTATTTGCATAGGTATGAGTTAAAATTCAAATTGTAGTTTGGCTCTTATTCCAAATCGAAGAACGTTAATGTCTTGCGCGTTATTGTCTAAATAAGTTAATCGCCACAACGCATCCACTCTCAATATTTTGAATATGTTTTCAATTCCGGCACTAACCTCGGCATAAGGCCTGTCAGAAAATGTGCCAGAGAAAGTTGGGAGATCCAAAACTGTAGCATGGCGATCATTCAGTTGTCCATAAACCACCTTTGCAGTCACAAGTTCTCGCCATTTTAGTTTTCTTAACAGTGGAATTCGGTTTAAAAATACTCCGCCAAAATAGTGAGCCACCGAAAGCGAGATGTATTCATCGCTCATAAATTCACCAATATTCATGGCATTAAAGTCATTTGTGTAGCCCCAGGTTTCGTTTCCATTATGAATAAATAGGAAAGGAAAAGGAACTGTTCCCCATAATTTTCCTATTTCCAAATCGTACCTACAAATCCCCCAATAACCCAACAGAACTCTATCTTTTACACTGAATTTTAATTTTTGATAATCGTATCCGCTGTTCAAAACTCCTTTTATTCCAAATGAAGCCTCCAGCTCAAAAATTGGTTTTACAGAACCTAGGCTAATTCGATTAAATTCTCCAGATACAAATTTTTCATCTTTGGCAAATCTCATTCCGAGAGTCACTTCCGAGTTGTACAAATTGTTCACAGAAGTGGTAACCGCTCCTTGGGTTTTGGAATATGTCAGTACATCACCAAGCGCCTCAATGTTGTAACTGCTGATAGAAATCGAATTGGAAAACCCTTCAAACCACTCGTGGAAATATTTGATTCTTGCTCCTTCCAAGTTGATCAATTTATTGTAAGGATTTCTTCTCAAAAAGGATGAGATGATGTTTTGGTTAAATGGTTCAAACAATTGTCGATCAAATTGAGTCACATCATTTACATATTTTATATCAACAAGTCTTCTCGGTTTCTTTGATTTGGACAGAAAAAACTTGGTGCCTAAATTGAATTTCCATTTTTCATCGGTTAAGCCATACGCCACATTTCCCTTAAACATGATTTGTGTACTAAAATCATTACTTGTTTGTATCCCGGCCGAAAATCTATGCCCTTCTATTGGATTGAAACTGTAAATGGAAGAGTATGGACCCAACTCAATCGGGCCAAGTATTTTGTATCCAGTTACCAATGTTTGGATTACATCAATGTAAGTTTTTACGATAGGCAGGTTCTTTACCGTATCAATCATGTGGTAAATTTTATTCTCCTTTTCGCTTAGTTTTATGTGTCGTTTTTCGTCCCAAAACTCAGAGGTTTTGTTTTGCACAGAATCCAAAACAAGGATATCTGTTCCTTTGTAAAACTCTTCATCGCGGGGTTTGTTAATGACAAAATCCTTGTAAGAAGTTGTTTTTCTGCCGTAAAACCCCTTTTGTTTATCACTTTCAAGAGGGTTTATGTCAGCGATTGTCTCGTCTAGTACCATCATCCAAACTTCCTCTTCCACTTGTTCAAATGTTTGTTTTATACGATAGCTATTAATGAAATTAATATTGGCATCACCGGCAATTTCTGCTTCAAATACTTTCACGGCATAAGTGGTATCATGAATCCACATTTCTCCCACAAATGCCAAATCGCTTTTTCTTTTTGGCATAAATTCTAATTTGTAACACCAATTATTGTCAATGTAACCACTATCGGTTAAATACAATTTGTAATGCAACAGCATATTGTTATTCAGAGGACTTATGAATTGTCTCCCAAACACATACATTGTATTGTCATACAAATTGATATTTTGATACATATCCCCTAAATATTGAGAAATCGATTCATTTTCGGGACCAGAGATTTTGGTCGCTTTTATGATTTCTTTTTTCTCCTCTGGTTTTCTTTTGTAGTGATAATCAGATAAAGATTCAATAATAAAAATAGGCAAATAGGGCTTTTCATCAGTCGAGTCTATCAATTCGAATACAAAATCGAACTTTTGAAAAACCTTTCGATTCATGAATTTCTCATCGAGGTTATTGAGGTCAAATTCAATTTTATTGTACACCTCATATTCGTAGGCATCAAGTTTCACTCTGTTGTTTATTTTTTTATTCTCAATCACCTTTTTAATCAAGGCGTGAGCAGGGTTTTCATCTTTCTTAGAACCCTCAACAACAAACTCGGTCAATATCTTTTCAGAGGTAGACAAGAAAACATCCACCTCTTGCGATTTATCTTTTTTAATTCCAATTGATTTGGGAGCGTATCCTACAAAAGTCACCAAAATAGAATCGCTGGAATAGTAACTTTCCAGAATATATTTTCCGTCTATATCCGAGGTGGTTCCGGTTTTTGTTCCTTTAAAAGAGATCGTAGCGAATGGAACAGTTTCTTTCGTAATTTCATCTCGAATTACCCCGTAAACCTTTGTTTTTTGGCCAAAAGAGACTGTGCTTATAAAAAGAGCAAATACGAATGCAAAAAAATGATTGAGGTTAAACATCTGCTTTTTGTTTGTTGATAACTCTCCTCGAAATTACAATACTCAATTCATACAATAACGAAACAGGTATAGCCACAATAACTTGGCTAATAAAGTCAGGTGGTGTAATGATAGCAGCTAACACTAAAATTCCAACCAAAGCATGTTTTCTATATTTTTTTAATACATCGGGAGTCATCATTCCCAGTTTGGTTAAAATAAAAATTACGATAGGTAGTTGAAAAAACAAACCACAAGCGATAGTGGAGGAAACAATTAGCGAATAATAAGAAGTAAAAGTAGGGGTAAGCTCTATACTTTGGGACATTTTGTAAAACCCAAAAAACTGAATACACAAAGGAGAGATGATGAAGTAACCAAAACCAACTCCTGTTAAAAACAGTAAAGTGGAGTAGGCCACAATACCTCTAGTTGCTTTAATTTCCTTCGGCTTTAGTCCAGGCTTTACAAAAGACCAAATTTGAAAAGCTAAAAATGGAAAAGCCAGAATAATTCCACTTACGAGAGAAAAGTATATGCTCGTTGCAAATTGCTTTGTCATCTGAGTCTCAATGGTTTTTACTTCAATATTATTTGCACAAAAGGCATCACCTAACCCTAAATTATTGGAAATAAAACACATAATCTTGTAGGTTGGAAAGGAAGCCCTTGACATTGACATTAAGACTAAATCGGTGAGAGGTTCAATGAAAATAAAGACAGATACTGCAACTAATACAACTGCAATGGCAGATTTTACTAGTCGCCATCTTAACTCTTCGAGATGTCCTAAAAAGGATGTGTTTGTTTCGTTTTCACTCATATTGAACAAAAATATAAACTATTTCGAAAGTTACACCACTAACTTATGAATAGAACAAATTTTATATCTTTTTTGAAGTATACCTTTGAATAGCAGCAAAACTTATTTTATATTTATCTAATCAAAAAAAGCAACAAGAAATATGTCTATTTCTACCCAAGTTAATCTAAAAGAAAAATTACAGGAGTATTTCGGTTTTAGTCATTTTAAAGGAAATCAGGAGGCTATTATCCAAAGCGTTATGGATAAGAACGACACATTTGTGATCATGCCAACAGGCGGTGGAAAGTCATTGTGTTATCAACTACCTGCCCTTATCCAAAATGGAACTGCAGTAATCGTTTCTCCCCTTATTGCATTAATGAAAAACCAAGTGGATGCAATTCGACAACACTGCCAGGATGATTCTGTTGCTCATTTCTTGAATTCATCTCTAAACAAAGGTGATATAGCCAGAGTAAAACAAGATGTGGTAGGTGGGAAAACTAAATTGCTTTACGTGGCTCCCGAATCATTAAACAAACAAGAGTACATCGATTTTTTAAGAAAAACAGAGGTTTCATTCTTTGCAATTGACGAAGCTCACTGTATTTCGGAATGGGGACACGACTTTAGACCAGAGTATAGAAGACTTAAAGAAATAATGAGTGCGATTACAGATGTTCCTGTAATGGCATTAACTGCTACGGCCACGCCCAAAGTTCAAATTGATATTCAAAAGACTTTGGGAATGAAAAAGGCGAGTTTATTCAATTCTTCCTTTAATAGAGATAATTTGTATTACGAAGTTCGCCCTAAACAAGATGTTGAGAAACAAATCGTACAATACATCAAGCAACACGAAGGAAAATCAGGTGTAATCTATTGTTTGAGCAGAAAAATGGTAGAAAAATTTGCAGAATTATTACAAGTAAATGGAATAAAAGCACTTCCATATCATGCTGGCTTGGATGCAAAAACTAGAGCTAAACACCAAGATATGTTTTTGATGGAAGATGCTGATGTTATTGTGGCAACCATTGCTTTTGGAATGGGAATCGATAAGCCGGATGTGAGATTTGTCATTCACCACGATATTCCAAAAAGTATAGAGGGATACTACCAAGAAACAGGTAGGGCAGGAAGAGATGGAGGCGAAGGAAACTGTATAGCCTTTTACAGTTATAAAGATGTTGAGAAATTAGAGAAATTTCTTCAAGGAAAGCCGGTAAGCGAAGTGGAAATAGGTAGGCAATTATTAAACGACATAGTTTCTTTCTCTGAAACATCGGTGTGTAGGAGAAAGTACATTCTTCATTATTTTGGTGAAGATTATGAAGAAACTAATTGCAATAAGAAATGTGACAACTGCGCTAATCCCAAAGAAAAATTTGAAGCGAAAGAGTTGATTGTTTTGTTATTAAAAGCTGTGTTAGCTATGAATGAAAAACAAAAACCAACCCACATTGCAGATGTATTGGCTGGAACACTAAATAATGAGATCACTAACTACAAACACAATAGACTAGAAATTTTTGGAGAAGGTAGTGATAGAGATTCAAAGTCTTGGAGATCAATTATTAGACAAAGCTTACTTAAAGAGTTTATTAAGAAAGAAGTGGAGTCTTACGGGATCATAAAAGTAACTTCAAAGGGACAAGATTTTTTAAAAAAACCATATGATGTTTCGTTATTTAAGGAGCGAGATTACAGTGATTTGACTGGACCCATAATTCAGAACACGAAAGAAAAAGTGATGGACGAAGCATTGTACAAGGTTCTGAAAGATTTAACCAAAAAAGTTTCGAAAGAAAAAGGTATCCCACCGTTTGCAGTGTTTCAAGAGCCTTCGTTACAGGAAATGTGTTTACACTATCCTCTCACAATGGATGAGTTAAAAAATATAGGAGGAGTGGGAACAGGAAAATCAAAGCGATTTGGTCAGCCATTTTTGGATGTGATTTCCAGTTATGTGGAAGAAAATGGAATAGAAAGACCCAACGATTTTGTGGTGAAGTCTGTGGCAAACAAATCTGCGCTTAAGATCCATATTATTACAAGTATCGACAAGAAAAGTGACTTGGAGGACATTGCCAGCCAAAATAACATTCCGTTTGATGAATTAATTACGGAAATAGAAACCATTGTTCATTCGGGGACTAAAATAAACCTTGATTACTACATAGACGAAATGCTTGGAGAGGAAGAACAAGAAGAAATTTTCGAGTATTTTATGGAATCTACTACTGACTCAATTAATCAGGCTTATCAAGAACTAGAAGAGGAATACGAAGAGGAGGAATTGAGATTAATGAGAATTAAATTTATGTCCGAAGTGGCAAACTAACAATAATATTTTTCAAAATTTTCTGAAAGAAAAAAGAATAAACAAAAGTGAAGAAAGAAATAGATAAGAAAACCCTAATTAAAGCCTACGAATTGATGTGTTCTGCTGTTTCGATGACAGAATTGTACGAAGAGAACAAAACAATTACGAGTAAATATGTCCACGCAACTTCGAGAGGGCATGAAGCAATTCAGTTAGCTGTCTCTATGCAGCTAAAGCCTTGTGACTTCTTAGCTCCTTACTACCGTGATGATTCCATGTTATTGGGAATTGGAATGAGGCCGTTTGATTTGATGTTGCAATTATTAGGAAAGAAGAATGACCCATTTTCTGGAGGAAGAACCTATTATTCGCACCCTAGTTTGAAAGACGATGACAAACCTAAAATACCCCATCAATCCTCGGCTACCGGTATGCAAGCAATCCCAACTACAGGGTTGGCTATGGGAATTCAATATTTGGAACAACAAGGCTTAAATAAAACAGACGATAAACCCGTGGTGGTGTGTTCGTTGGGTGATGCCTGCGTAACAGAAGGAGAGGTTTCAGAAGCTTTTCACATGGCTGCTTTAAAGCAAATCCCTATTATTTTTGTGGTTCAAGACAATGAATGGGACATTTCTGCACATGCGAGAGAAATAAGAACCCAAAATGCCTATGAGTACGCACAAGGATTTAAAGGATTGGAGGCTCTCACGATAGATGGTACTGATTTTGTAAATTCTTACCGTGTGCTAGAAGAAACGATCGAAAAAGTAAGAACTGAAAGAAGACCTTTCTTGATTCATGCAGAAGTTCCTTTGCTTAATCACCATACATCTGGAGTAAGAATGGAGTGGTACAGAGATGATTTGAAAGAACAACGAAAGAGAGATCCGTTCCCAAAATTCAAAGCACAACTGAAAGAACTAGGGATTGGAATAGCTGACCTTATAAACGTAGAGGCTAGAGCGAAACAAACTGTGGAAGCAGACTACCAATTGGCTTTAAAAGAAGAAGATCCTTCCCCGGCCGATTTATTCACTCATGATTTTGCTCCCACTCCCATCACCGAAGAAAAAGGGGAAAGATCGCCTGCGGGGAAGGAACCAACTGTTATGGTAGATAGCGCATTATTTGCGGTGCAGGAATTAATGGAAAAACACCCAGAATGTTTGCTTTACGGTCAAGATGTAGGCGGTAGATTAGGAGGTGTATTTAGAGAAGCTGCAACTTTGGCTCAAAAATTTGGCGACAACAGAGTGTTTAACACACCAATTCAAGAAGCTTTTATCATAGGTAGTACAGTAGGAATGTCTGCAGCTGGCACCAAGCCAATTGTTGAAGTGCAATTTGCAGATTATATTTGGCCGGGGCTCAATCAATTGTTTACTGAAGTGAGCAGATCTTGTTACCTCTCAAATGGAAAATGGCCTGTGAGTTCTATTCTTCGAGTTCCTATTGGTGCCTATGGAAGTGGTGGACCTTACCATTCATCTAGTGTTGAGTCTGTATTAGCGAATATTCGAGGAATAAAGATTGCCTACCCAAGTACTGGGGCAGATCTCAAAGGTTTGTTAAAAGCTGCCTATTACGACCCTAATCCTTGTGTGATGTTGGAGCACAAAGGATTGTATTGGAGTAAAATAAAAGGAACTGAAGGGGCTAAAACGATTGATCCTGATGAGGTCTACGTGATTCCTTTTGGAAAAGGGAGAGTGGTATTGGAACATGATGAAAACGAGCTTAAAAATGGTGATTCCCTTGCAATAATAACCTACGGAATGGGAGTTTATTGGGCGCTTGAAGCAGCAAAATCACACAAAGGTAAAGTAGAAATTGTGGACATTCGTACCATTTATCCGCTTGATGAGGAATTAATAATTAGCACAGCAAGCAAACATGGAAAATGCATTGTTGTAACCGAAGAGCCAAAAGGAAATGGATTTGGTCAAAGTATTGCTTCGTTGATTTCAAGAAATTGCTTTGAAAAACTAGATGCTCCAGTTTCTATCGTAGGATCAGAAAACCTTCCGGCTATTCCTTTAAATTCTACTTTGGAGTTTACTATGATTCCAAATGCTACTAAAGTAGAACAAGAGATTTCTTCTTTGTTAAGCTATTAACAACCCTTGGTTAAGAATCATTTGTAAAAGACTTAGGCACTGCATTCAAATCCCATTATATTTGAACAGAAACTTTAAGTTATATGCTAAGAACGATCTTCAAAAAGAAAGTAAACGAGGATAAACTCGCTAATGTGTTAATCAACTCGTTGGTTCACGCAATGGAAGTGGGTTTTCCGGATATATCGGAACTGATAAATAATGACAAAGATTTTGTAGAAAAACCTAATGTTTCGCCTGAGGACTACGACCGATTTATGCTCATTTTATTCGTGGGAAATTTAAAAATAATGGAAAAGCGATTAGAGGGAGAACAGGCCGATAGACTGAAAGAATTGCTTATCGAAAAATTTTCTACTTTGTATGGACTTAAAGTAACTCAAACAAAAGAATACATAAGAAGTTATACTTCTTTTATGTCCAAGATTAATTACCCTTCAAAGAATGCTTTGTATGGGATGTCAAAGTGCATATTTCACAAATATAAATTGGCCTCTTTTCAAGAGGAATATTTTAAGGACATGAATACGCCAAACCCCAAGTTTCTGAAGAGATTGAATAATATTGTGGAAAAATTTGTTTGGGACTGGGATTACTTTTTATCTAAGTACAACTTTGTTAGTTAAGGTGATCGCTTAACTTTTTCCCCATACTCATACAAGCTTGAAGGAGATATCCGCCAGTGGGCGCATCCCAATCGAGCATTTCACCAATCACGTAATGGTTTGGTAAGTTGACTAGCTCAAAATTATTTCTGATTTCGTTTAAATCAATCCCACCAACAGTTGAAATTGCCTTATCCATGTCATCAAACCCAATTACCGTAAGCGGAATTTTCTTAACATGATTCGCTAAAAACTCAGGATTCATAAAATCTTCTTTTCGGCAAGTTCTTTTTACCAAATCAAACATCGGCTTTGATAATTTTAGTTGCCAAATGACATGCTCACTCCATGTGTTTTTCTTTTTGGGGCTTTTTAACTTTCGCACTACGGCATCAAGCTTTGTTGTTGGTTTTAAATCTAGATGAATTTGGGAAGAGCCGCTCGATTCTATTTGTTTTCTAATCGCTGGACTAAGTGCATACACAGCGCTTCCTTCTAATCCCAATCGGGTAACGATAACATCTCCTTTTTTGGATAAGTCTCCACAGAAAACCTCAATGCTTTTTAATGGTTGACCCTCGTTCGTTTTTACAAATTTTTCTTTCCAAGTTATCTGTATGCCACAATTAGAAGCTGTGAAAGGCTTTGTTTTAATATTCTTTTGATCAAAATAAGGAATCCATTCTCCTTGCGAACCAGTTTTTTTCCAACTTGCTCCTCCCAAAGAAAATACCACCTTCTCTGCTTCAATTTCTTTTGTTCCCTCGGGCGAATCAAAAACAAGAGATTTGTCGCGAAAACCTTTCCAGCAATGATTATACTCAATGGTTATTTCTTTCTCTTTTATTTTCTTTTCAAAAGCCTGCAATACTTGAATAGGTTTGGTTGGTTTTACGGGAAAAATTCTTTTACTACTTCCTACAAATGTTTCTATTCCATTATCTTTTAGCCAAGAAATAAAATCTTGATTCGTAAAAGAATCCAAGCATTCCATAATAGGCGAGGAGGCAACGTATTTCGTTTTCATATCGGCAATATCAGAAGAGTGTGTAAGATTGAAACCTCCTTTGCCTGCAACCAAAAATTTTCGACCAAGCGCCTGGTTTCTCTCATAAATTGTGACATCATATTTGTTAGAATCAATGTGAGCTGCCAGCATTATTGCAGCAGATCCTCCGCCAATTATGGCCAATGTTTTTTTTTGTTTACTCATTGTTTTTCCTCTTTCTTTCTTCGGCTTCTTCTATTTCAATATCCAAATGATCGGTGAATAAAATTCCGTTTAAATGATCTATTTCATGTTGAAATATAACTGCTGTAAATGCCTCAACCATTTCGATTTCTCGACTTCCATCTAATTTTTCGTACTCCAACAATATCGCATAAGCTCTATTTTTTGTGGTATCCATTTTATCCGGAATTGACAGGCACCCTTCCAAGCAAAATTGTGTTTTTTTGGAATATTGTTTGATTGTGGGATTCACATACACTTCAAAGGGAAAATCTTCTTTATCAAAACGTTGCACTGCCACCATTTTTTTTAAAATCCCTATTTGTGGTGCAGCAATTCCTACTCCCGGGTTTTTTGGGTCGTTTACTGTCGTTAATAATCTATCAGCAAGTAATTTAGTTAGTTTGGTGTTGTTGATAATATCTATGTTTTTACTGGCTGTTCTAAGTGTTATGGAATCTTCTTTGTTCGTTATTTGCAATACCCTCATTGGTTCAGAAACTTTACCTTTTGAAAGAAGTAATTCTTCTTCCTGAGTAAAAGAAAACACTTTTTCAATAGCTTGATTTTCTACTTTTTTGGAGACAGAGCAAGAAGCAATTATTCCACAGGTTAGCAGGTAGGTAAAAAGTTGTTTCATGTCTTATTTTTTTCAAAGATAAGGGAAAGGAGCAAATTTTAAGGAGAAAGTGTGAATCGCTGTTTAAAAATTAGAACAACTCAATCTTTTTTAAATTAATTTTGAATTATGATAGTAGATTATTCGACCCGACCCATTCGTGTTACAAGAGAAATTAATGAGAAACTAGGAAAACCATTTTCATTGAGAATGAGACTTGCCATGAGAGGTATTGGTTCACATCGAATGAAAATAGAGAAATCGAGCCTCGAAATTTTTGAAAAACTATCGAAATTTCAGCAAATAAAATACGGAAGTGTAGAACTACGGCCTAAAGGAATCCTTGTTCATTTTAAAGATAACCTGACTCACTGGGTTTGGGTAATACCGTATTACAAATTGGTGTTGTACCAAACAGAATACGACAGCATTCATTCAGAGGGAAATTTTATCAATTTCAACAAATTATCTCTTAAACAAACGAACGAGGCATTTTTTAAGAAAATTCTCCATTTAAGAAATGAATTCATGGAGAAAAACTATGCTGGAGGGCCAAATTCTTATTAGTTCTCTACATCAAATTCGAAAGAGGAATAATACTTAAATATATTGTGAAGTAATCCTTTAACTTCCATTGCCGATTTCGAATAAATGGTATTAAACGGATGTTCCCAATTTTCGTTTACAATTAGTTGAATTCGGAATTCTCCTGATCGAGAAGAGTAATTTCCATACCAGCCCAAATCTATTTTGAGGTGGTGCTCGGGAAAGATGCACTGAAAAAGATTCTCGCTCAAGTATTTGTGATTTAGTTCTTCTTCAATCTCAGTTTCTGGCTCGTATGTATAAAATTCATGATGAATCATACGACAATCCGTTGGTATTTGAATTTCTTGAAGTTCAATCATGATTGATGGTTAGATTGGTGTGCAAACTTAGTTCTCCTCGAACTGAATTTCGTATAGATTTCTGTAAGTACCGTTCAAGGCAAGTAGCTCCTCGTGATTTCCCTGTTCAATAATTTCTCCTTTATCTAACACAATGATTTTATCGGCTTTTTTGATGGTAGATAATCTATGCGCAACGATAATGGAAGTTCTGCCCTGTGTGAGCTTGTCGATAGCCGTTTGTATGAGTTCTTCGGTTTCTGTATCAATGCTTGAAGTTGCCTCATCCAAAACTAAAATACTAGGATTGTAAACATAAGCTCTAACAAACGAAATAAGTTGTCTTTGACCAGTTGAAAGTGAGTTTCCTCTTTCTTTTACATCGTAATCATAATTGCCTGGCAATCGCATAATGAAATCATGAAGCCCTACAAATTTTGACGCCTCTATCACTTTGTCTTTAGAAATTACTGGATTTTTTAACGTAATGTTATTCAGAATGGTATCCGAAAACAAGAAAACATCTTGCAGCACAACTGCTATGTTTTGCCTTAAATCTTCTAACGAAACTTCTCTGATATCTTTTCCATCCACGGTAATGCTTCCAGACTGGAATTCGTAGAATCTACTCAGGATATTAATGATACTCGATTTGCCGGCACCGGTTGCGCCAACAAACGCAACTGTTTGTCCTTTTTTTATGTCGAAAGAAACATTTTTGAGAACATAATCATCTTCGTTGTAGGCAAACTTTACCGAATCAAACACAACGTCTCCTTCGTACTTGCTGTGTTCCGTTTTCTCTCTGTTCGTAGGGATTAGTTGGTCGTCATCCAATACTTCAAAAATATTTTTGGCTCTCACAAGTCCCCTTTGAATCACATTGAATTTATCTGCCAGCATTCTTATTGGTCGATACAGCATGTTTATCCACATAATGAAGGCTACAAGTTCTCCCGTGCTTGTCTCTGAAAGAGGTCGGTCAATGATTTGATATGAGGCATAAAAAATCACAAAAGCAATGGAAATAGAACTCAAAATTTCTACGACAGGAAAAAAGATGGAATAAGCCCACACTGACTTTATGTGAGCATTTCGGTGAAGCTTATTGATTTCTTCAAACTTATTGTATTCAATTTTTTCTCTCGAAAACAACTGCAAAATGCTCATACCTATGATTCTCTCCTGTACAAAGGTGTTTAATTTTGATACCTGAGTACTTTCTAATTGATAGGCTTTTTTTATTGCATTCTTAAATATATTGGTTGCCCAAAATAAAAGAGGCAAGGGGAGAAGCACCATTAACGTAAACATCCAATTTGTAGAGAACATGACAATGATAACAAGAGCCAAGCTCAAAATATCACCCGCAACAGTGATTATTCCATTCGAAAATATTTCTGAAGCCGCTTCTACATCCGATACCAGTCTAGTTACAAGTCTTCCGATAGGATTTTTGTCAAAGTATTGCGTTTTAAAAGTTGTGAGGTGATTGTACAATCTCTCTCTCATGTCCGCAATGATATTCTGGCCAATGAGGTTGGTGAAGTACACGGTAACAAAACGCAAAATTGCTTCCAAAACAATCGTAAGAATCGCAATAATTGTCCAGTAAAGAAATCCATTTTCTGGCTGAATTGAACTGTCAAACTCATTTAGGCTTTTCATCATAAACCCATTGAACTCAGTTTTTCCATCCACAAATTTATCTATCATAAAGAATAAGATAAGCGGACGCAAAGGCGAAAGTACAGCGTTCAGAATTGTTCCAAAAACCG
Source organism: Flavobacteriales bacterium (assembly GCA_965655625.1). GTDB lineage: Bacteria > Bacteroidota > Bacteroidia > Flavobacteriales_D > CAJJDF01 > CAJJDF01. Next base: position 28,285 of record CBFHHA010000018.1, read on the forward strand.
TCAATAAAAACATCGTTTTATGAGGTTTTAAGAAGACTAATACTCTTCTGAATAAATGGATGTTTTTTGTTTCGGCCATGGAAATATTAAGCTATTGCTTTGATGATGTCTTGTTTTGTGATGATGTGATAATGTCCGTCTTCTTTCTGAACCATCACAGCAGCATTTTCTTTTGTAATTAGTTGTGAAATATCTTCAAGTTTAGAAGTCAATTCAACGAGAGGAAAAGGAGCATGCATCAAGGGTTCGATGGAATCTCTTTTAGCTTCTGGATGTTCGAAGAGGTAATTTAACACGCTGGTTTCGCTAATGGAACCAACCATGTCTTTCCCTTTGAAAACGGGAATTTGTGAAATATTAAATTTCGACATTTTTTCTACCACAGAACTTATTGATTCATCGTGATTTGCAATCACTAAATTTCCTTCAGTACTGACAATGTCTTTTGCAATAGGAGTAGAAGTATTTTCCACATACCCTCTTTCTTTCATCCATTCTTGATTAAAGAATTTACCTACGTACCTACTTCCGTGATCATGAAATAACACAACCACTACATCATCTTTCTTAAACATGTGCTTCATTTGAAGCAATCCTTTTACGGCTGAACCAGCAGAGTTTCCAACGAAAATACCTTCTTCTTTTGCAATTCGTGGAGTCATTATCGCGGCATCCTTGTCGGTTACCTTTTCAAAATGATCGATGATATTAAAATCGACATTTTTTGGTAAAATATCTTCTCCAATTCCTTCAGTCACATATGGATATATTTCTGCTTCATCAAAAATTCCAGTTTCGTGGTACTTTTTAAATACAGAGCCATATGTATCGATTCCTATTATTTTGATGTCTGGATTTTTCTCTTTCAAGTATTTACCTACGCCCGAAATAGTTCCTCCTGTACCTACACCCACCACAAAATGCGTGATTTTACCCTCAGTTTGCTCCCAAATTTCAGGACCTGTGCTTTCGTAATGAGCCAATCTATTAGAAAGGTTGTCATATTGATTTACATACCAGCTATTTGGTACTTCTGTTGCTAATCTTTTGGAAACAGAGTAGTAGGAGCGAGGATCGTCTGGTTCTACATTGGTAGGACATACAACTACTTCAGCGCCAACTGCTCTCAAAATATCCATTTTTTCTTTGGATTGTTTGTCGCTCAACACGCAGATCATTTTGTACCCTTTAATGATACAGGCCAAGGCAAGCCCCATACCTGTATTTCCAGAAGTTCCTTCTATCACTGTTCCTCCCGGTTTCAATAATCCAGCTTTCTCCGCGTCCTCTATCATTTTTACAGCCATTCTGTCTTTCACAGAATTCCCTGGGTTAGTTGTTTCTACTTTTGCCAGCACAAGTGCATCAATTTCTTTTGTTAATGTGTTTAGCTTTACTAAAGGTGTGTTTCCTATAGTTTCTAAGATATTGTTGTAATATTTCATTCCTTTATTTATCGGGTTTTCATCTATTTTTTGCAAATATACGGATTTGTCTGTTCAAAAAATGTGAGGAATCAAACTAGAGCTCCAAATACCTGCGTTTTCAAGGTTTTAAACTTGGAATCATTCTAAATAAGTTAATTGATTTGATTTAAAATTCTAAATTACAGCGCTTTGTGTATTCTGTTTGCCTACGATAATATCTAGGAAAACAACCTAAGAAGATATTAACTTTTTATATGTTGAAAAAAGAGACAAAACAATTGCATATAAGCATTGGCTTTTTATAAATTTGCAGCAATTAAATGTAGAATTACATCAGATGGCAAAAGCTATAAAAATTAGAAAAGGGCTTGATTTAAAGCTAAAAGGTAAACCAGAACTAACGACTAGCGAAGTTTCGAACTCATCTTATTACGCAATCAAACCAACAGACTTTCCTTCATTAACACCTAAAATGGTAGTGAAAGAAGGTGAATCAGTAAAAATAGGATCACCTATATTTTATGACAAATACAGAGAGTCCATTCAATATGTTTCTCCAATTAGCGGAACGATAAGTGAAGTGAAACGTGGAGAAAAAAGAAAGATTCTCGAGGTAATTATCAAATCTGATTCAGAATTCACCTCAGAAACAATTGAGACAAAAGGGGACACAAAAGAAGTTATCTTAAAAAGTGGTTTGTGGCCATTTATTAAACAAAGACCTCTTGACATTGTAGCCGATTACACACAAACACCAAAAGCAATTTTTGTTTCGGGGTTTGATTCTTCGCCTTTGGCACCAAATTATGAATTTTTATTGAAAGATAAAAAAGAAGCTCTACAAGCTGGATTTGATGCTTTGGCAAAGCTAACCGAAGGGAATGTGAATGTAACCATCGAAAATACTTCGAAGAATACAAGTGTTTTTTCTTCCATTAATGGAATAGACTTGTATACCGTTAATAGTAAACATCCTGCTGGTAACGTTGGGACTCAAATTCACCAAATTAACCCAATTAACAAAGGGGAGATAGTTTGGACGATTAATGCGTTGGATGTTGCAAGAATTGGTTCGTTGTTTTTAACAGGGAAAGTTGATTTTTCTAAAACAATTGCACTCACTGGCTCAGAAGTAGAAGCGCCTTCCTATTATAAAATAATAAGTGGAGCGAGCTTAACAAATTTAATAGAGAAAAAAGTTGTTACTGAAAACGTTCGTTACATTTCTGGAAACGTATTAGTAGGAACAAATGTAGGTAAAGATGGTTTCTTAGGGTTTTACGACAACCAAGTGACTGTAATTCCTGAAGGAGACCACTACAAAGTGTCTTTCACGGAAGGATGGTTAGCTCCAGGGTTTAATAAACTATCCAATTCGAAAGCTTTTTTGTCCGCATTATTGCCTAAGAAATCATACGATGTAGATACAAATTTGAATGGTGAGGAAAGAGCTTTTGTTGTTTCTGGTCAATATGAGGAAGTATTTCCTTTTGATATTTATCCAGTTCAGTTATTGAAAGCAGCAATTACAAATGACATTGACAAAATGGAAAAACTTGGTATCTACGAAGTGGCTCCCGAAGATTTTGCGTTGTGTGAATTTGTTTGTACTTCAAAAATTAATTCTCAACAAATAATTAGAGACGGATTAAAAGTAATTGAGGAAGAGTGCATGTAATAGACTCTTTATTTTCAACCTATATTTAATAAACTATGAAATTTTTAAGAAATTTTTTCGATAAACGTTACGAAAAGACCAACAAGAAATGGTATCCATTGATTGAATCTTTCGAAACTTTGGTGTTTACACCTAATCATACAACAAAGTCTGGATCTCACATTAGAGATGGAATTGACTTGAAGAGAACCATGATGTTTGTAATTGTTGCTATGGTTCCTGCCTTATTATTTGGAATCTGGAATGTAGGTCAACAACACTTTATTGCCCTTGGCCAAGAAGTGGACTTCATGGAGAAAATCATTCACGGTGCAATTAGAGTCATACCTATTATTGCTGTTTCCTATACAGTAGGATTGGCAGTGGAATTTATTTTCGGAATAATAAAAGGTCATGCACTTCACGAAGGATACTTAGTTTCTGGTATGCTTATCCCTTTAATTATGCCAGTGGATACACCTTTATGGATGATTGCTGTTGCAACAGTTTTTGGAGTAGTAATTGGTAAAGAAGTGTTTGGAGGAACAGGAATGAACGTACTAAATGTTGCCTTGACAACGAGAGCGTTCTTATTCTTTGCTCACCCAACTTCCATGTCGGGAAATACTGTGTGGATTTCTGGATTGAATGAAATGAAGGCAAACGGAACATTGGCAGACGGAGTTTCAGGTGCCACTCCATTAGGAGATTTAGCCTCTATGACCACTGATAGTCCGGCATACGCAAACATTCAAGACTTTACAGAGAATGGAATTACCTTTAGTCGAGCGTTGATGGGAGATTATCCAGGTTCTATCGGAGAGTCTTCAGTTTATGCTATTTTAATCGGGTTAGCGTTTTTGCTAATGACAAGAATTGCAAGCTGGAGAATTGTAGTGTCTTTCTTTGCGGGAGGTTTTGTAATGGCTACCATCTTTAACTTATTTGCAGGAGATAACGCTTACATGCAATTACCAGCTATTCACCAATTGATGATTGGTAGTTTTATGTTTGGTATGGTATTTATGATTACGGATCCAGTTACGGCTGCACAAACCAATAAAGGGAAGTTTTACTACGGCTTCTTGGCAGGATTCATTGGAATCTTGATTCGAGTTGCAAACCCAGCTTATCCGGAAGGAATTATGTTAGGGATTTTAATAGCAAACGTGTGTTCACCATTAATTGATCACATGGTATTAAACGGAAATATCAAACGTAGAGAGAAAAGATTGGCAAAGGCCTCAGCATAATTTACTAAGTCAAAATTAAATTTTTAACCATGAGTATAAACAAAGAAGGAAACGGATACACAATGACTTTTGCCATTATAATGGTAGTAGTTGTTGGAGGTTTGTTGGCGTATATCGCTTCTACCTTGAAGCCAATTCAACAAGCAAACGTGAAGAATGAAAAAATGCAAAATATTCTGCAAGCAATCGGATTGGAAGAAACAAATGGAGTTTCTAGAGATGAGGCGGGTAAAATATTTAACGATTACATCACGAAAAGAATCATTTTGGATTATGACGGAAATATTGTTTCTGAATTAACGAATGAAGACGAAATAAAAGGAAGTGCTAAAAAGTTGATAGACGAGAAAGATGCATTTAACCTGGATGTAAGAAAGTATTATAATACATTAACAGGATTAATGAAGAAATTTCCAGAAGGAGGTGCTGAATACGAAGAAGCATTAAAGTCTGAGGGAATTGCTTATCCGTTATTTATAGCTGAAAACGAAGGCGAGAAATACTACATAACCTATTTTAGTGGAAAAGGACTGTGGGATGATATCTGGGGTTATGCTTCATTCAAAGAAGATGGAACAACAATAAACGGAACCGTTTTCGATCACAAAGGAGAAACTCCCGGTCTTGGATCTAAGATTACAGAAGATTTATTTCAAAATCAATTTAAAGGTAAAATCATTACGGATGAAAACTCGGGCGAATACAAACCGATTAAAGTTGAGAAGCCTGGCGGAGAATACAATTCTCACCCTCACAAAGTTGCAGGATTAAGTGGAGCTACTTTTACAGCCGTTGGTGTTGATGAGATGATGAATAGATCGTTAGAGGTTTACAACAAGTATTTCTCTTCTTTACGAACTGCCTCACTTGAGCCAATTGAATCACCACTGAATGATTCTACTTCAGTAATGGACAGCGTTCAAGTTGTAGTAGACTCTACCATGTTAGCTATTAAATAATTAAACTCCTTTTTAAAACTAGATACTATGTCTGAAACAAAAGAACCTTTATTCTCCAAACAGAATAAAAAACTAATCTCAGATCCATTAAACCTTAACAACCCAGTAACGATACAGGTATTAGGGATATGTTCGGCTCTTGCTGTAACAGTACAAATGGATAATGCAATAGTTATGTCAATTGCCGTGCTATTCGTATTAGTAATGGGAAACTTAATCGTTTCCTTGATGAGAAACTTAATTCCATCTAAAATTAAGATTATCGTACAACTAGTTATCGTAGCTGCCTTGGTTATTATTGTTGACCAAGTACTGAAAGCTTTCGTTTACGATGTGTCAAAATCTCTTTCTGTATTTGTAGGATTGATTATCACCAATTGTATCATTATGGGAAGATTAGAGGCTTTCGCCTTAGGTAACAAACCATGGGCTTCTATCTTGGATGGAGTAGGTAACGGTTTAGGATATGGATTGATATTAGTCGTTGTGGCATTTTTCAAAGAGTTATTCGGCTCAGGAAAATTACTTGGATTTGAAATCTTTGGAAACTCAGTAGAAAAAACAGGTTTGTACGCAATCGGATATGAAGACAACGGATTAATGTTGTTGCCACCGTCCTCATTGATTTTGGTAGCATTATATATTTGGATTCAAAAGAAAAGAACGCCAAGCTTAATTGACGAACATTAATTATTACAAAGGGAAAGAAATTTATAAGATAGAATTATGGAATTATTAAAATTATTTATAAGAGCAGCCTTCGTGGATAACATGGTGTTTACATTCTTCTTTGGAATGTGTTCCTATTTGGCGGTTTCCAAAACTGTGAAAACAGCATTTGGATTAGGTTTAGCGGTAATCTTTGTATTGGTTGTTACTGTGCCAGTTAACTACTTACTCGAAAACTATATTTTAAAAGATGGTGCTCTTGGTTGGTTGGGAGAAGAATACGCAGATGTTGACTTAAGTTTTTTGAGTTTCATTATGTTTATTGCAGTAATCGCTTCAATTGTACAGTTAGTTGAAATGTTAGTAGAAAAGTTTTCTCCAGCATTGTACGGAGCTTTAGGTATTTTCTTACCCCTTATCGCTGTAAATTGTGCTATTTTAGGAGGTTCTTTGTTCATGCAGCAAAAGAATTTTCCATCTATTGGTCATGCCACAGTGTATGGTTTTGGATCAGGATTCGGATGGTTTATCGCTATTGTATTACTAGCAGCAATCAGAGAGAAAATAAAATATTCACACGTTCCAGCTCCGTTGAGAGGAGTAGGAATGGCGTTTATTTTGACAGGGTTAATGGGATTAGCATTTTTAGGATTTTTAGGATTTAATATATAAAGAAACATGGACGTTAAAGTAGTTTTAATCACAATCGCGGTATTTTTATTAGTTATTCTTGTTTTGGTACTCATGTTGCTTTTCGCAAAAGCAAAATTATCACCATCCGGAAAAATTAAAATTAATATCAATAATGGAGAAAGAATTTTAGAAGTAGATGGAGGTGGAACTCTATTGAGCACATTGGGAAATCAAGGAATATTTTTGCCATCGGCTTGTGGTGGAGGTGGAACTTGTGTTCAATGTATATGTCAAGTTCACGATGGAGGAGGAGCAATCTTACCTACAGAGGAACCCCATTTTACAAGAAAAGAGATTGCAACAAATCATAGATTGGGTTGCCAAGTAAAGGTGAAGGAAGACATGAATATCGAGATAGAAGAAGAAATTCTTGGTATCAAGGAATGGGAAGCTACGGTTTCTTCTAATTACAATGTGGCAACTTTTATTAAGGAGTTCATTGTAGAAATTCCTGAAGACATGGATTACAAAGCTGGAGGATACATTCAGATAAAAATTCCACCATGTACCATTCCTTATAAGGAAATGGACATTGAAGCGCATCCGCAAGATCACCCTGGAGAGCCAGATAAGTTTAAAGCTGATTGGGATAAATTTGGATTGTGGCCATTAGTAATGGAAAACAAAGAAGAAGTTGTAAGAGCTTATTCAATGGCTTCTTACCCTGCGGAGGGAAGAAAAATCATGTTGAATGTACGTATTGCTACTCCACCATTTGATAGAGCTACAAACGGATGGATGAAAGTGAATCCGGGAGTTGCTTCTTCTTATATCTTTAATCAAAAAGTTGGTGATAAAGTTATAATTTCGGGACCTTACGGAGAATTCTTTATCAATGAATCGGATGCAGAAATGTTGTATATTGGAGGTGGAGCCGGAATGGCACCAATGAGATCTCACTTATACGAATTATTCAAAACAATCAAGACTGGACGTAAAGTTACCTATTGGTACGGAGGAAGAAGTAAAGCTGAATTATTCTACATTCACTACTTCAGAGACCTAGAAAGAGATTTCCCGAATTTCAAATTCTATTTGGTGCTTTCTGATCAATTGCCAGAAGACAATTGGGTAGAAAAGAAAGATATAGATGACGAGAATGGAGATGGATTTGTTGGTTTTGTTCACAATGCAGTTATCGATCAATACTTATCTAAGCACGATGCTCCAGAAGATATTGAGTTTTATTTCTGTGGCCCTCCAATGATGAACCAAGCAGTTATCAAAATGTGTGACGAATGGGGAGTTCCTAACGAAAACGTAAGATTTGATGATTTTGGAGGATAATGAATCATTCAAGAATTATAAGAATCCGTTTTAATGAAAATTAGAACGGATTTTTTGTTTCGATAAAGTGACAAAAACCTTATATTTATTCTTTCTGAAAATATATGAAAACAGCAATACACAACTCATGCGAATAAAGAATTGGACCCTTCCCTACGTACTGGTCTATGTGCTTGTATGGTTTACGAAGCAAGGTTATTTTACACGGGTTTTTCGAAAAGGTTTGGCAAACATTCCTAAGAATAAACCTCTAATATTTGCGGCCAATCACCAGAATTCACTTATTGACCCGATTGTAATTGCGACCACCAATCGATACCCTGTATTTTTCTTAACAAAATCGGATGTTTTCAAAAACCCAATGATTGCCAAAATTTTATTTTCTTTTAATATGTTGCCCATTTATCGAGAAAGGGATGGAGCCGATTTTAAAGAAAAGAATATTGCCATATTCAATCGATGTAGTGAGATACTGGCAAACGATGGAAGAATAATCATATTTCCTGAAGGGAGTCACAATATTGAAAATAGACTGAGACCTCTGAAAAAAGGAATTGCGAGAATTGCTGCACAAGCAAATAATGAAACAGAAGAAGACATTTGGATAGTGCCGGTAGGATTGAATTACTCCAATACCAGAAATAAATCAGCTGACCTATTGGTTAGTTACGGGAAGGCTATAAATGCCAGTGAAATATTTCAATCGATAGGTCAGGTGAAAAATGAAAACGAATTGTTTCTTCCTCTAATGAATGAAATTGAATCAGGTTTACGCAATGAAATGCTCGATTATTCTCAGAAAGAATTCTATGATGTCTACGATTTTTTACTGAGTAAAGTGAGAAGAAAAAGAACCACACTAATTAAAAAATTCAAGTGGAACAAAGAAAAAAACTTGAAACTGACTCAGTTTTTTAACTCTCAGATCTCAGAAACTAAGGGAATAAAAGACAAAGTAGAGGGAATAAATAACGCCTGTGAAGAACACAACTTACGGCCTTATTTATTCGATAAAAAATCACAAAGTATTGGGTTAAATATTTTAGGACTCATAATTGGATTTCCTTTGGCTGCCTATGGTTTTGTAAATAGTTTTATTCCGGCAATAATTCCCCAAAAACTACTCTTAGATAACTTAAAAGACAGGCAATACGACAGTTCCATTAATATGGTGATGGGAGGGTTTTTGATGTTCTTTTTTTGGTGTGTACAATCTTTCGTTGTCTCTTTATTCACAGATTCCTATGTGTGGTTCTGGTACTTTATTTCTTGTGTGATATCGCGTTGGTTTTCGTATGAATACCATATCTTTTATTTGCGTTTCAGAGGTAAGCAGAACTACAATAAATGGGTATCAGCTATGCCAGAAAAGGCACCCCTGCTTCAACAGCATTATGCTGAACTCAAACAGTTTATCTTTAAATTATAAGAATATGAAAACAAGTGTTTTATCAATTTTTTTATTGACTTCGGTGATAGGTTTTAATCAATTTCAGGCGATTGATGCAGCAACTATTTCCAATACAGAAGTGGAGCCACAACAGGAACTAAGTTTAGAAGATGCCGTTTTGGGTTATTACAAAGGTTTGTATCCAAGAGGCTTGACTAGCCTAACTTGGGTTGTTGGAACGGATGCTTATGTGTATAACAAAAATGGAGCTTATTTGATTCATTCTGCTCAAACGAACGAGTTAGAATTAACGCTAGACTTAGCTTTTTTTCAAAAAAGTTTTCCTGATTTGAAAAAAGTTCCTCGTATTTCAGAGTTTTATTCAGAGTTTGTTCTGTTTTCCGAAAAGAATGCAACAATCTTGTACTATTACAAAGGAGAAGACTCCGGAAAGATTATTAAAATTGAAACTCCTGAAGGAGCTGAAAATAAAGAATTTAATGATAAGGCGATGGCTATTGCCTACACACTTGAAAATAACTTGTATTTGGCAAATGAAAAAAACAGTCAGCTGATTATCGTTGAAAATGAGGACAAGAATATTGTAACGGGTCAGGCAATTCATCGATTCGAATTCGGGATTGGAAAAGGAATATTTTGGTCACCAGAAGGAACTAACATCGCCTTTTATCAAAAAGATGAAAGTGACGTGGCTAATTATCCTTTGCTGAATATCAACGAAACGCCTGGAAAATTAAATTCAATTAAGTATCCCATGGCAGGGCAGAAAAGTGAGTATGGCAAAGTAGGAATTTACAATTTAAAAAAGGGAAAAACCAAAATTCTTGGCTTAGTTAAAAGAAACATGTTTCTGAAAACTGGAGGGGAGAAAGACGATCACTACCTCACGAATCTCACTTGGGGTCCATCAGAAGAGAAAATGTACATCGCAGAAGTAAATCGAGACCAAAATCACATGTGGTTTAACGAATATGATGTGGATGGAAAAAACAAAGTACGCATGCTGTTTGAAGAAAAACACGAAAAATGGGTGGAGCCTGAGAATCCCGGTTTTTTTCCTACAAAGGATAAAAATGTAATGCTTTGGTTGAGCGAAAAAGACGGTTTTATGAATCTGTTCAAAGTAAATTTGGCAGATGGAAAATGGAGTCCATTGACTCAATTTGATTTTCCTATCACTTCGTTTTTGGGAACGAATGCTGCTGGGGTTTTTGCTTTTGTGCAAGCAACCGGAGAAGATGGACGAGAAAAGCATATTTTTAAAGTAAGTATTGAAACAGGAGAAACAACTAAATTAACGAGCGTTAGCGGGACTCATTCAGCACAAATTAGTTCTTCTGGAAAATATTTAATTGATTCGTATTCAAGTATTTATACACCAAGGGTAACTCAGTTAATTAATTGTACGACTGGCGAAAAAATTGAATTGGATAGAGCAGACAACCCAATAGCTGACTATAAAATGGCTCAGTTAGAAATGGGGGAATTAACTTCAAAAAGTGGTGAAAAACTTTACTCCAGAATGTTTAAACCCCATAATTTTGATTCTTCCAAGAAATATCCAGTTCTTATTTATGTGTATGGCGGACCGCATGCTCAGATGATAACAAATAGTTGGGGAGCTGGCGCAAGTATGTGGATGCATTGGATGGCAAATCAAGGTTACCTTGTCTTTACGGTTGATGGTAGAGGGTCTGCAAATAGAGGGTTTCACTTCGAAAATCAAATACACAGACAAATAGGCGAAGTGGAAATGGAAGACCAATTGACAGGAGTGGAGTATTTGAAATCATTGTCTTTTGTGGATTCCAAGAGACTGGCGGTTCACGGTTGGAGTTACGGAGGATTTATGGCCACTTCTTTGATGTTGAGACACCCAGGTGTATTTACAACTGCCGTTGCTGGAGGTCCTGTAATTGATTGGAAATGGTACGAAATTATGTATGGGGAACGTTACATGGATTCTCCACAAGAAAATCCCGAAGGTTACAAGAAAAACAGTTTGATGCAATATGTGAAGAATCTAGATGGAAAACTACTCTTGATCCATGGAACTATTGATGACGTAGTGGTGATGCAACATAATTTGGCTCTCGTTCAGCAGTCTGTAACAGATGGTATTCAATTAGATTTCTTTCCTTACCCCATGCACCCACATAATGTGAGAGGAAAAGACCGAGTTCACTTAATGACCAAAGTGCTGAATTACGTGATGGAGAATAATAAATAAAACTCCCATTCCAAAGCTTTTCTGAAGGGAAGGGAACTCCAAACTCTTCAATGTAAAAGTCTTTCCCTTGGGGAAGGATTTAGGAAGGGATAAAACGAGAATAATATAACTTGATAGACACATACAGACATAAAGGATTAAGAAAACAATTGGCGGAAGAAATTGCAAAAAAAGGAATTGTAGATCTCCGCGTGATCGAGGCAATTGGAGCGGTTCCTAGGCATTTCTTTTTGGATACTGCTTTTGCTGAGCATGCGTATGAAAACAAAGCTTTTCCGATTGGTTCGGGGCAAACTATTTCACATCCTTATACTGTGGCATTTCAGTCTGAATTATTACAAATAGAGAAAGGGCATAAAGTGTTGGAAATAGGAACTGGATCGGGATATCAGACCTCAATTTTGTGCGAATTAGGTGCCAAAGTTTATTCAATTGAGCGGCAAAAAGAATTATTTGATAAGACAAAAAGGATTCTGAACAAAATGGATTACACCTCGGCCAAATTGTATTATGGCGATGGATACAAAGGAATACCGGCTTGGGCCCCTTACGATTCCATCATTGTAACTTGTGGAGCTCCTTTTGTACCCGAAGACCTTTTGGGACAACTCAAAATAGGAGGTAGGCTTGTGATTCCAATAGGAGAGGAAAAGCAAATTATGACTCTTTTTGTTAGAGTTTCGGAGAAAGAATTCACTAAAAAGACTTTTGGCGATTTCAAATTTGTGCCCATGCTGGAGAGGAAAGCGAGGGATTGAAATTGTTATTTCTATAATACAACATAAACCTTTAAAATCGGATGATCAATCTACTTCTATATTCATTGTGACCTTTTTGAATTTAATATAGGTTTTCATAATCCTTCAACATCTTTGAGACATTCGGTTATGTTATGTTTTATATCTCAACGCTAAGAGCCTTGTTGAAGTTGTTGAATATCTAATTAATCAACAATAATTCAATTAACTGAATACTATCTTTTTAATGTCTGGCTTAAAATAATTTGGACCCTTCATTACTTTGCCGTCTTCTCGGTAAATTGGTTTTCCATCTGCCCCAAGTTTACTCATATTGCTTCGTTGGATTTCTTCAAATACTTCGGTGATTTTGTGTTGCATTCCGTGCGATAGAATAGTGCCACATAAAATGTAAAGCATATCACCTAACGCATCTGCCACTTCTATCAAATCGTTGTTTTTGGCAGCTTCCAAATACTCTTCGTTTTCCTCGCGCATCAACTCAAATCTCAAGTCAATTACCTTGTCGCCCACATTAGTTTTGGGAGATTCTTCATTGTTGATTCCAAAAGATTCGTGAAAGGTCTTTACGTGATTTAGGATGGTTTCAAATTTTGTTTCTTTGCTCATTTCGTGATGTTGGTTTGTTCTACTACGTATTCGATAGCCTCAATTCTGGCCGATGTTTTTTTGTTTGCTTCTATTATTTTCCAGGGACACTGATCTGTGTTGGTTTTTGTAAACATTTCTTCCTTGTACTTCGTGAAATCATCCCACAGTTCATGGGCTCTTAAATCTACTGGTGATAATTTCCATTTTTTCAAAGAATCTGTTCTCAAGTCTTCAAATCTCCGCGCTTGTTCATCTTTGGTTATCGAAAAATAGAGTTTAATCAATTTTATCCCTGAATCGGTAAACATTTTTTCAAAAGAATTTACTTGCATCATAAATTCTTGGTATTGTTTTTCGGAACAAAATTTCATGGCAGGCTCCACCACAGCTCTGTTGTACCAGCTTCTGTCAAAGAACACAATTTCACCGGGATTGGGAAGATGGTTGACGTAGCGCTGAAAATACCATTGCCCTTTTTCTTCGACACTCGGCTTGGGAAGTGCCACGATTCTAAAATGACGCGGATTTAATCTGGCTGTCATTCTTCTAATGGCTCCACCTTTACCTGCAGAATCTCTTCCTTCAAATAGGATTATAATTTTTTCATTGTTTTGGATTACCCGTTCTTGAAGTTCAATCAACTTCTCCTGAAGTTTCCTTAATTTTACTTCGTATTTCGTTGCTTTTAGTGCTTTTGGAATATCGAGCGGTTTCGTTCCCAACAGTTTCTTAAGTCCAATTTTGCTGTTTAATAATTCTATATCTTTATCCGTTAGTTCCATTAATCAAATTGTTTTAAGTGTCTGTAATAGCGAGCAATCACATTAGGATCTGGCAATAAATTCGCTTTCGCTTCCGATTTCCCATCGTAATCAAATTGAGACAATACATAGCGCATGCTTTCAAGCCTTGCGGTTCGTTTGTCGTTCGTTTTTACGATAATCCAAGGACTAAAATCGGTATGCGTTTTGGAAAACATCAACTCTTTGTACTTTGTATATTCATTCCACAATCTTTGGCCTTCCTTGTCTACTGGGCTAAATTTCCATCTCTTGAGTGGATTGGCTAGTCGCGATTTAAAACGTTTGGCTTGTTCTTCTTTGGTTATCGAAAACCAAAATTTAATTACAGTAACGCCATCTTCATAAAGCATATGTTCGAATTCAGGAACTTGTACCATAAATTGATTGTACTGATCATCCGAACAGAATCCCATTACAGGTTCTACAACAGCTCGGTTGTACCAACTTCGGTCAAAAAAAACGATTTCTCCAGGATTTGGTAATTCTTTGATGTACCTCCTGAAATACCATTGTCCTTTTTCCATTTCGGTTGGTTTGCTCAGGGCAACTACTCGCATGGCTCTGGGATTCAAGTGCTCGGTAAATCGTTTGATGGATCCCCCTTTTCCCGCTGCATCTCTTCCTTCAAAAAGAACCGCTACTCTCAAGTTGTTGTCCGATATCCATTTTTGAAGATTCACCAATTCTGCCTGCAATTTTTTTAATTGCTTTTCGTATTCCAAATCCCATTTGTACTTAGCTAATTTAACGTTTCTTTCTTCTGCCAAATTGTAGATGTCTCTTCTACTTTCTATGGATTCAAAATCTTCTCTATCTAAAAACATACTGCGTTTACTTTGAAATTCAAATTAAGAAAAAAAAAGACAATTTAAAGAACAAAAGGTGTTAATTCTTCTTAAGAATTTAACTGAGGAACAACTTATTAATAACTCTCGCTTTTCAAGCCCATTTGAAACAAAGAATAAAGTACTTTTGTGGGAGTAAGAATGAATAATTCTTAACTTTTTTTAACACTTGAATTTTATACATTGTAGTGTAAAATTATTTTTTTTGTATCACAAATTATTTGAAGATGGAAGAACAACTTATAGACAACGAACAGCCAGTAGAATCTACTACAACAGATATTCAAGAATTGAATGAAAAAATAAAGAAAGAAAGTGCCTTCGTTTCTTTATTAACGCAAGAAATAAGCAAAGTAATTGTGGGGCAAGAACAAATGGTCGAACGATTGCTTATTGGGCTGCTATCCAATGGGCACGTGTTGTTAGAAGGAGTTCCTGGGTTGGCAAAAACTCTGGCAATTAATACCCTGTCGAAAGCGGTGAATGTTCAGTTTAGTAGAATTCAATTTACTCCCGATTTATTGCCAGCCGATTTGGTTGGAACCATGATTTACAATCAAAAAAAGGAAGACTTTACCATTAAAAAGGGACCGATTTTTTCGAACTTTATTCTAGCGGATGAAATAAACAGAGCACCTGCAAAAGTACAAAGTGCATTGCTTGAAGCCATGCAAGAACGACAAATTACCATTGGTGATGAAACCTACAAGCTGCCTGAGCCTTTCTTGGTTTTGGCTACTCAAAACCCGATTGAGCAAGAGGGAACTTATCCATTGCCTGAAGCACAAGTAGATAGATTTATGCTCAAGGTGGTATTGGATTACCCCAAAAAAGAGGAAGAAAAGTTAATCATAAGAAGTAACATTTCTTCCAAACCATTTCCTACCCCCAATCCTGTTATAAATCCCGAACAAATCCTAAAAGCAAGAGAGGTGGTAAGAGAAGTGTACATGGATGAAAAAATTGAACAATACATTGTAGACATTGTGGGAGCAACTCGATATCCAGCCGAAAATGGAATGGAAGAACTAGAATCTTTGATAGAATTTGGAGGTTCACCAAGAGCAAGTATTAATTTAGCGTTGGCTGCAAAAGCTTATGCTTTTATCAATCACAGAGGGTATGTGATTCCTGAGGATGTAAGAGCAATTTGTAAAGATGTGCTGAGACACAGAATTGGGTTGAGTTACGAAGCTGAAGCTGAGAATATTTCGGTGACACAAATTATCGACACGATTTTGAATAAAGTGCAAGTACCTTAACTAAGATTTTAGAACTTAGATAATAGATGTTAGAGTCTATTAATCTTACATCTCTTATCTAATATCTTGAATATGGAAACAAAAGAACTACTAAAAAAAGTCAGAAAGATTGAGATCAAGACAAAGGGCTTATCCAATCAGATTTTCTCGGGAGAATACCATTCGGCATTCAAGGGAAGAGGTATGACTTTTTCGGAAGTTCGTGAATATGCCCACGGAGATGAAATACGCACCATAGATTGGAATGTTACGGCTCGTTTTGGAAAACCACATGTGAAGGTATTTGAGGAAGAAAGGGAACTTACTGTAATGCTGTTGATTGATGTTTCGGGCTCGCAGGATATAGGCTCACATAATCAACTTAAAAAAGAACTCATCGCAGAGCTTTCGGCAGTGATTGCTTTTTCGGCTATTCAAAACAATGACAAAATTGGAGCTTTGTTTTTTACGGATAAAACGGAACTATTCATTCCACCGGGAAAAGGAAAAAAACACATCCTGAGAATCATAAGAGAATTAATAGAGCTAAAACCAACAAGCAGAAAAACAGATGTTTCTGAA
>CBFHHA010000019.1:0-43187 GCA_965655625.1 Flavobacteriales bacterium
TCACCCATTTCACAGGTTCTGTTTTCCCTGTGTAAGCTCTTTTATCTACATCATACCCTGCAGCTGCGTGAATTTTCGCAATTTCTCTTGTTCCTTTTTCATCGGCTCCCTCTTGAATCCCTTTGTGACAATTCATACAAACATTCACCGTTGGGATTCCCGCAGATTTACTTTTGGACGCAGAGTTATGACAATATTGACAATCTATTTCATTCGTACCAGCATGAATTGAGTGATTGAATTCAATTGGCTGTTCTGGATTGTAATTCTCAGGAACCAATCCTACTTTGTATAATTCTTCTGCACCGTAGTAGGCCAATGTACAAGTCAAAACAAAACCAAGAACACTCACTAATTTCAGGTTTTTTCCCATCCAACCTTTCACTTCTTTTGCTACTGACTCTTCGTCTTCATCAATCTCTTCACCTTGATTCCTTTCTCTTACAGCATAATACAATTGTTTTCTAACTCCCCAAAGAGCCACAATCAACATAGAAAGGATACCTCCTATTATTAACCACATCAACCAAGTGTTGTTTGATTCTGTTGCAGGACCAGCGGCTACTTCAGCGGCACCAGCAACAGCTACAGGAGCTGTCCACTCATCCACATACTTAAGTATCGCATCAATTTCCTCATTATTCACTGCCTGACCTGGCATTCCACCTACCATGTAATTAATTGCCAAAGCAGATTTCACTCCAGCATCGTATTGAGCTTGTGGATTTTTAACCCAAGCATAAATGTTGTCACCTGCAGCCTCCCATTTAGCCTTGGCTCCTTTTAAAAGAGGTCCGGTTAAGTTTTTTGCAGGGTGGTGGCAAGAGGCACAATTTTGCTTAAATAGTGCTTTTCCGTCTAATTGACTGGTTGCACTGAATGAAATCAGCACCAAGAAAAGCAGGGCGAAATATGAGGGTAATTCTTTGTTTTTCAATTTTTTTGATAAAAATGTGTTCATGTGAAGAATTTCTGAAATATCTAATAATGCAGCAAATGTAACATTGTAGTCATTTAAACGAAACTAATCTGAGAGTTTTTTTTGGACGTTTCAGCTTATTTATAACAATTCTAAATTAACGGAAATTAACTAATTATTTCTTGTTCAAAACCGTAGATATTTTAAAATAATCAGAGTCTTTACTCGGTGCATTCTGGAGTGCTTGCACTTGAGTTATCGTTTCTTTTACTTCGTCTTCTCTCAGCACGTTAATCTCCTGACTCATATGAATAAGCGGCTCTACACCTTCCGTTTCCAACTCCTCTATCTTATCTACAAATGCGATGATTTTACTCAAATCATTACGTATTCCCTCTCGCTGTTCATTTTTAAACTGGAGTTTGGCAAGCTTTGCCAACTTGTCGATAATTTCATTGGTGATTTCCATAAAAATAAGTTTCTGTAAAAGTAAAAAAGTTCCACGAATCCTTGTTCTTACACAAGATTTTTTTCCTATTCTATTCCACTTTCTATTGTATCAAAAGTCTTTTTAATCAAACTCATCATTTGAGACTCTTCCATTCCCTTGGTGGAAATAGTGGGATGAATGATCACTTTTGACACACCTGGGCAGCCTGCGCCAAATGGATGAGATTCAGTGGCGAATAATTTCCAGTTAGTTGAAAAGGTGATGGGTAAGATGGGCACTTCTTGAGACATGGCCAAAACAAAAGCGCCTCTTTTGAATGGTTTCATTTTTGGAACATTCTCCACAGGGATTAATCCTTCTGGAAATATGGCTATCGAGAATCCTTCTTGTACAGCTTGTTTGGTTAACTCAATCGATTCTCTTGCTTTGAAACTATTGCTTCGATCTACAGGAATATCCATGTTTCGAAAAAAAATTCGGATAATCGGCCATTGTAAAAGCTCTGCTTTCCCCAAAAACAAAAAAGTATGAGGCATCACCACAAACATCACTACAATATCTAGGTAAGATGCATGATTGGCACATATAACGCAGGGTGTTTGGATCAAATTCTCTTTGCCGGTTATTCTTACTTTAACAAAAGTGAGCCCACACAATACTCTTGCCCAAAGCCGTTTTAACTTAAAAGCCTTGTGAACATTTTTTTTGGACCTCAACAGAAAAAAAAATAAGGGATAAAGGAGGAATGCGAGAAGAAAAAAAACCAGCAAAAAATACATTTTATATAAAAACCTCAAGGGCGCTGTTAAATACCAAAAGAGTGTTTTTTGCTGCATGGTCCTAATTAACAAATAATCTATCTTAAAATACAATTATTACGCAAAAAAAATGGTCGAAAGCTAACTTTCGACCATTTCTTCTCTTTATCAAAACTCTATAGTTTTCTTCCTTTTACAGAACGAGCACTTGATTGACGTTTTGTGCTATTCTTTAATTTAAAAACCAAGAATGCGCGTAAACCTGATGAATTAACCAAAAACTCCTCGCCTCCGTATATTACTGTCCCCGTTCTTTTTCTTGGGTCAAACTTTTCTGCCTTCATTCTGTACTTTCCATCCGTGGGACTAGCTTTGAACCTCAAGTTTTTTCCTTCTTCAAAACTTACATACAAAATATCTCCTTCTATTTTTTCCACGACTCCTCTGGTTCCCGAAGCAATGATAATTTTATTCCAGTTTTGCTCATCTTTAATCACTAACTCACCGTCTTCTGTTTTGGTAGAGTTATCACTTTTGCCGTTAGTCAAAACCAAATCACCTTTTACATAAAACTGCAATTTCTGAACGTCATCATTTGTTAGCTTGTAATCAATCAAAGCTTTTGTTGTAAAAGGCACCTTTGTAGAACAAGATGCAAGGAGGGAAAGCGCCAATATGGCGTACATAATTTTTTTCATTTCAGTTATTTTTGTTTACCTCAGGCTAATTAGCAATAATCTTGCCAACACATAATACTTGCAAATTTATTACAAAATCGTAGGATGACCTATGTATTTCGAACATTTTTACTCTACCATTAAGTTACAGCCTCGAATTTCGGAAGTATCAAACCTACCCATCACCTTAAAACTTCCATCAGGATGCACAAATCCCATGTCTTCTGTTGCAATAAAAGGACAGGAATAAACATTCGCTAAATCTATTACATTTATAAGTCCTCGCTGGTTGGTTACCAAGCTTAGTGGATCTGTGGTAGATCGCGTAAGTACCTTCATCCATGGCGGACAATGGTATAACTCGTCTCCCTGGGAGTATGCCTGTGAGAGCAATTCAGTCATTCCGTATTCTGAGTGCACTTTTCTCACTCCGGAACCTTGTTTTAATTCTTGGTGCAATTCAGTCTTAGTCAGTTCTTTTCTTCTCCCTTTCATTCCTCCTGTTTCCATCACTATACCGCATTTAATATTTTGAGGGAATTCTTCGAAAAAGTTCAACAACGCAAAGCTAACCCCCAAAAGAATATACGACTCCTTTGCCTGCTCTAATTCAATAATCGTTTGGTTTAATTTTTCGAAATCGTTGAGATAAAAACTACTCTTTTCTTTGCCAGATTCTTTTATGAGCGAATCTGCCATGTATACAAGTGAAGATTCACCTTGTTCTAAATAAGAGGGCAACAAAGCTAATAGGGTAAATTCGGTGGGGTTTCCGTAAGCTCTTTTAAATCCCGAGCGAAAAGACTCCTCATAAATCGAGGTATCTGCAACAAAATGGTTACTTCTCATTTTACCTGTAGTGCCGCTACTTTTAAATACAATTTGATGATCTGATTTTACGTTTAAGCGGTGAGACTTAAAAAAAGAGATGGGCAAAAATGGAATTTCTTCAAGGGAAGAAACCAAACTAGCCTCTATTTTTAGTAACTCTACAAATTTGCGATACACCTCATTATTGGCATATTGAAATCTGAAAAGCTCGAGTGCTTTCGTCTCAAAATCCTTTTGGGAGTTAATATTAAAAAGTGTTTCTATGATTGGGTCAAGTATTTTCATTAATTTTAAGGTCATAATTCAATTCCCATGAGAACAAAGATAAGTTTATTCGTCCTAATATCTTACGCATTGATTAGTTCTTGCCTAAAACCAGAAACTTTTCCGTTAGAACCTGTCATTGAATTCGATTCTTTCCGGGCAATGAGTGATTCGGGAGAAATAGCCATTTCCTTTACCGATGGAGACGGTGATTTGGGATTGAGAGAAGGTGATACGACAGGAAACTTCTCTGCAGACAAAACGTACCACCACAATTTGTTTATCGATTATTTTGAGAAAGACGACAACCTTGGTTGGGTAAGAGGAAAAGATTTAGCAGGAAACGACATTACGTTTCTCTACCGCATTCCTTACCTTACTCCAAACGGAAATAACAAGGCGCTGAAAGGAGTAGTAAAAGTTGTTATCGAACCTTCTTACTTTAATCCAATTTCACCTGAATCCGATACAATAAAGTATCAGATTCGACTAGTCGATCGTGCATTAAATGTGAGCAACACAGTCGAATCTCCTGTAATTACTCGTTAGTCTATGAAAAAATCAGCGGTACTCCTTTTTATTTCTTTGCACTGGTTAACTATTTTTTCGCAAGATACCACCTACATTGATTCTTTGTTAACTCACAAATATCAGATTGAGCGAGACAACCCTGTGGTGGCTGCTTTGGACAGCATGATGCTCTTCTACAGCAAACTGACTCCTGAGCAAACAACAGATGCTTTTAAAACAGTGGAGTACGATGAAACGCACGTCTTTTCGCCTGAGGAAATCAAACAAAAATTATTGATCCTAGACGAAAACACTCCTTTTTCATTTCCTTATAATTCCGTAACTGAGGAATACATTAGAATGTATGAAAAAAGAAAGCGCTCTGTTGCAATTTTTCTAGCCAGAAAGGAAACCTACTTTCCTATTTTTGAGGAAATGCTTTTAAAATATAAGTTACCGTTGGAATTAAAATATTTGCCAATCGTAGAATCGGCTCTAAAACCAACCGCAGAGTCTTGGGCAGGCGCAGCTGGACTATGGCAATTTATGTACAATACGGGCAAACAATATGGACTTGTTGCAAATTCTTACCTCGATTTGAGGAAAGACCCATACAAATCGACCGAAGCAGCTTGTAAACACTTAAAAAAACTATTCGGCATTTATGGAAATTGGGAATTAACTCTTGCAGCCTACAATGCAGGAGGTGGAAACGTAAACAAGGCCATCAGAAAAAGCGGAGGTAAGAAATCTTATTGGGAAATATATCCTTATTTACCGAAAGAAACGAGAGGATACGTTCCGGCTTTTATCGCCATGAATTACATGATGAATTACGCTGCAGATTACGGAATTTCGGCCCTTGAGCCACTTGCGTCTCATTCTGAAATTGATACGATTAGAGTTGCCAACAGACTTGACCTTGCTGTGGTTTCTAGAGCACTCGATATTTCTCCTAATTTTCTTAAGTTCTTAAATCCAACTTATTACCACGGAATTATCCCTTCTAATTCGGGCGATTTATGTATTTATTTGCCCAAAGAAAAGGTAGGTGAATTTATGGTGAATAGAACGATGCTCTGCGAGACAAGTAGAGAGCTGCATCTTGCTTACGAAAATAATGAAGCACATTTAAGCGGAAGCGGGAAAAAGTCAAAATACCGAGTAAGAAAAGGAGATTATTTGGGGAAAATAGCAGCCAAAAACAACTGCACTGTTTCAGAATTAAAAAAATGGAACAACCTCAGAGGCGACAACCTAAAAATAGGACAATTACTTACCGTATATGAACCAATTCCGAAAGTTCCCTCAACAAAACCTGCCGAAACAAAAAAGAAACCGATAGAAACGGAGAAAATAGCTAAACAAGAATTGATACAAGTTCAGGAGAAAAAAACTGAAGAGGAATTGGAGAAAAAAACACCAAAAACCTCTGCACTAATTCCAGATAACTATTTGGTTTACAAAGTAAAAGAAGGAGATTCGTTGGTTTCTATAATAAATCAGTTTCCAGGTCTCAGTCTGAATGAATTGATAAAATACAACGAAGGGTTAAACGCAGAATCACTAACGGTTGGTATGGAATTAACAATAATTCAATACGATTAACCGTGATACAAACCGCAAAATAATCGATTTTGATCGACTTAAATAAAGGTATTATTCTTGTAACGAACTTAAAAAAAATCACCATGAAACAATTTGTTCTAGCCATCTTTTCACTCATTGCATTAGCCTCTTGTGGGGAAGAAGGAGAATCCACTTATTACAAACCTCACTCGGTGGGAACTCAGGGAATTATCGAAATTGTATTGGACCAGCAACTATGGGAAGGAAGACTTGGCGAAATAGTAAAAGATCAAATTGCTCCCATGATTCCTTATTATCCAAATGAGGAATACCAATTCGACTTACAACACTCTACCAAGAAAACTTTTGACATGAGTCCGAAGAAACAACGGTACATCATTCAATTTATCATTAATCCAAATTTCAGTATAAAACCTACTATTGATTATGCCTCAGATGTGTGGGCTTCGAGCCAGTCACTGATTAGAATTATTGGAAGAAACCAACAAGATTTGTACGATGTTTTTATGGCCAACTCCGAAGATATCAAAAGACATTTTACTCAATTAGAAATTAAACGATTGAGCTTAGATTTGAAAGCCGACCAAAATTACTTTGCCAAACAAGAATTAAAGAAAAAACACAATCTTTCTTTGATTGTGCCAAGTGAAATGGAGCTGAGCATTAACAATGAAAATTTTGCAGCATTACAGCAACTGAGACTCGTTTCTGAAAGACAACAATCACCGGGTGATGTTCAGCAATTTATAATGGTGTATCACTATCCATACACCGATAAGAGTCAACTGACCAAAGAGGCTTTGTTAGCAAAAAGAGATTCGGTGGTGAAAAAATATTTTAGAGGCGTTACTGACGACTCATACATGATTACAGCTCCCGATTCTCTGGTACCTAGTTTTGAAAAAGAAATTTTATTCAAAGGAGTTTACGCATTTGAAATAAGAGGTCTTTACAGCATGGTAAAGGATTTTAGAGGAGGTCCATTCATCAATATCTCATTGGTAGATGAAGCGCGAGGAAGAATTGTGACGATTGAAGGTCACGTATTCTGTCCTAAATTTGCGAAGCGTCCGTACATGATGGAACTTGAAACGATTCTGAATTCTCTTTCCTTTGAATAACACATAATTTCCGACTAAAGGAATTCGTGGACTTCGCAAATAAGTTTACTTTTGTACAAAATAAATTGAACATGAAAAAGATTAGAGTTTCTAAAGAGTTTTCATTTGAAACGGCTCATGCCCTTGATATGCACGACAGCAAATGCAGAAACATACATGGACATTCTTACAAACTAACCATCACTGTTTTGGGGTCAGTTATTTCTGATGAAACAAAGTCGGATGTAGGGATGGTTATTGACTTTACTGATTTAAAAAACATTGTAAATCAGGAAGTTGTAGACAAGCTAGACCACGCACTTATCTTAAAATCTGACTCCAGATTCAAAGGAATTGAAGCCCATAATGACAAAACCATTTACGTAAACTACCACCCTACTTGTGAAAATTTGCTGCAAGAAATCGTAGAGGTTGTCTCGGCTAAATTACCCAAAGACGTTAGGTTGGTTTATGCCAAAATGAATGAAACTGCCAACAGCTATTCGGAGTGGTTTTTGGAAGATTAGGCTGCTTTTTTTTAATCTACTGGTTCAACTTTATGATATAATTCATACTTATTTCTTCGGTTAGTCTCATAAAAAAAACTGGATTCAGCTAATTTTGTAATTGAAATTCAAACAAAGTTGCTCCTTCCATGAAAGACCTAACACCTTGCTACCACTGTGGCGATGATTGCCATATTGAAATCAAACATACCGACAAAGTATTTTGTTGTAATGGGTGCAAAATGGTATTTGAGATATTGAACGAGAGCGGGATGAGTCAATACTATGATATTGAACAAAAACCAGGAACTCGTCCAACCGAAGCAGGAAACAAATATCAGTTTCTTGAAAACACAGAAATTGCTGAAGAGTTTTATGATTTTAAAAGTGGTACGCAATGCAAAGTAACCTTATTTCTGCCCCAAATCCATTGTAGCTCATGTGTTTGGCTACTAGAAAACCTCAACCTCCTGAATGAAGGAATTCTTCAATCAGAAGTTCATTTTACGAAAAGAGAGGCTTACATTTCTTTCCATCCAGATAAAATTTCTTTGCTCGGTTTGACTCATCTTTTGGATAAAATTGGCTATGCTCCTACTTTTGAAAAAAAGACAAAAAATAGCTAATAAAGTCTGAGTTAAATATAATTGGCTTGAACCAATTGTTTATACAAATCAAGTAAGTTGTTTACCCTCAGTTTACGAAAAATATTTTTTCTATGAGTTTTAATGGTTTCAATGCTTAGGAATAACGTTTTAGCAATTTTGTCATTAGATAAATTCTCAATCATCAAATGCAAAACTTCTACTTCTCTGTTACTCAGTTCATAGATTTTGGAAAAAACATCATCACTTAAAAACTCACCATCCTTTGATACCAGTGAATTTTCTGATTTTTCAAGGTGTTCTTTTGAAAAATACAACTCATCATGTTTCATACACTTTATTGCATTCAATATCTCTGAAAGCGATACATATTTCATGATAAACGCTTGAATATTTAATTCTTTAAGTTTGTTTAAAATCGATTGGTTACAATACGAAGTTAAAACCATAATAAATAAACTCGGCTTGTGTTTTCTAATTTCCCTAATCAATTCAAATCCGCTAAGTATCGGCAGATTAAGGCTAGTTATTATTAGATCAAATTCATGCAGAACAGCTAATTGCAGAGCACGTCTTCCTTCCTTGGCGCAAATAATTTCAACAGAATTAAGATGCTGATTTAGGAAATTTGCTACTCCTTCCTGATAAGAAATTTGGCTATCTACAATTAATATTTTCATCCATTCTATTTTAATCGATAATTCAATGCAGCAATAGTTGACCATCTCTTTTGTGCGTGATTGAAGAAAACATCTTAACTAGGTCTTACCACACGACAACTGCAAATAAATTTGTTTTCGTTTTTTCTTTTAATCAACATTCTCGGTTCACCCACTTCAA
Source organism: Flavobacteriales bacterium (assembly GCA_965655625.1). Lineage (GTDB taxonomy): Bacteria > Bacteroidota > Bacteroidia > Flavobacteriales_D > CAJJDF01 > CAJJDF01. Next base: position 9,052 of record CBFHHA010000019.1, read on the forward strand.
GCTCTATATTTTTGCCGCACTTTTGTGATCAATAAAAAGAAAAAAATACTCGTAGTATGAAATTGAAAAACAACTTATACACATCTATGTGGCTAAATTTTTTCTCTTCCATAGTTAGATCATTCCTCGAGACTTAAGCTCAAGATATTTATTAATAGTATTCACCGAAAGCTCCTCCGGTTTACTTAAGATTGATTGAATTCCGTATTTGCGCAATTCATGAACCATCATTTTTTTATCGTTGTTAAATTTCTGTGCAAATGTTTGTAAATAAATATCGGAAACTGTTCTTCCTTCCATTTGGGTAGCCTTGGTAATTTCGGTATTTTCGAAAAACACAACCACGATTAAGTAGGCTCTATTCAGCCTCCTGAGAATAGGCAAAGCTCTCTTGAGGGAATAAAAACTTTCGAAATTCAAATACATAATGAGTAAACTCCTTCCGCGCACAGTTCTTTTTATACTTTGATAAAGTAACTCGTAGTTCGCTTCTAAAAACTGTGTCTTTTGGCTATACAATACCTCCATTAATTTATTCAAGTGAGTGGCATTTCTGGATGCTTTTACTTGAGCTCCTATTTTATCAGAAAAAGTAATTACACCAGCTTTATCTCCTTTCTTGAGAGCTATATTACTCATTACCAAAGTAGAGTTTATCGCATGATCCAGCAAAGTCAGACCTTCAAAGGGCATTTTCATCGACCTACTTTTATCTATCACACAATAAACCTGTTGAGATTTCTCGTCTTGATACTGATTCACCATCAATTTATTTCTTCGGCTAGAGGCTTTCCAATTGATATGGCGATAATTATCTCCTTTCACATACTCTTTTATTTGCTCAAATTCATTGGTATTTCCTATTCTGCGCATTTTCTTTACTCCTTGATTTTGCGATGACTTTGTAAATACCTGGAACTCATGTTTCCGCATTTGCAAAACCGATGGATACACACCCACCTCCTTTGCTGCTTTCACTACATATCTTTTTTCCACTAAGCCCAAAACAGAAGAAACAAACACATTTACATCTTCAAATTGATAAGCTCCTCTTTCTGTTGGCTTTACTTGATAGTGAATGGTTCTTTTTCCTCCAGGAGCAAGCGAAAAACGAAACGCACTATCTCTTCGTTGCAATTGAAATGGCAATTCATCTATCACCTCAACATCCAAAGGAATTGAGTAAGATGAAGATACCGCAAGCGAAATTTTATTCTCATCACCTAAACCAAGCGTATCCTTCATTTCTCTATGAACGGTAATTTGTTGTTTTCTCAAAAACAGAATCAACACATCTACTAATACGAGGGCAAAAAGAAGAAACAACAGCACCTTGAAAATAGGAAACAGCACATTCCATGCAAAGCTAAATGCAAAACCAATTGCCAAAAGCAACAGAACAAGGAACAGTCTATTTTTTAAATACAAGGATTTCATTGATTGCAATTATTATCTCGGCACCTCGATTTTATGTATAATTTCGTTAATCACGGTGGCTGGAGTCATCCCCTCCATTTCTGCTTCGGGAGTGAGAATAATTCTATGATTCAATACTTGGGGAGCAATTGTCTGAATATCATCTGGAGTAATAAAATCTCTTCCTCGCATGGCTGCCATAGCTTTTGAAGCTTTTGCCATAGCTAATGAAGCTCTTGGCGAAGCACCTAAATACAGTTTGGCGTGGTTTCTTGTGCTGTGGGTAATTTGGGCAATATAAGACAGTAAATTCTCCTCAATTTTCACCTCATTTACCAAAGCCTGAATTTTCTTTAAGTCTTCGGGCGAAAATACTTTTTGAATAGTAGATAAATCTGGAGAGAGTGTCGTGTTTTTGTACCTCGATAATATCTGTTGTTCTTCGGCCAAGGAAGGATAATCTAAATTTATTTTGAATAAAAACCTATCGAGCTGGGCCTCGGGCAAACTGTACGTTCCTTCTTGCTCCACAGGGTTTTGAGTGGCAATAATAAGAAACGGGTACTCCATTTCATATTTCACTCCTTCAAATGTAATTTGCCTTTCTTCCATCACTTCAAATAAGGCAGATTGAGTCTTTGCAGGTGATCTATTTACTTCATCAATCAAGATAATATTAGAAAATATTGGTCCTTTGTGGAAAGTAAATTCGGAGGTCTTCATATTAAAAACAGAGGTTCCAATTATATCGGATGGCATCAAATCTGGAGTAAATTGAATACGAGAGAATTCTGTATCCAAACACCTAGAGATTACTTTAGCTGACAACGTCTTGGCAATTCCTGGCACTCCCTCCAGTAAAATATGGCCATTTGTAAAAATCCCGATAAGGAGTAAATCAATGGTATCTTGCTGTCCAATAATAAATCCACTTGCTTGCTGGCGCACTTCTGCTACTTTTTGTTTCACAAATTGCAGTTCAAGCGAAGATTCAAACTGAAAGCCCGAATCTAATTGAACACCTTCGACAGGTTGTTCTTGATTTTCTGAAGGTTCGTTCACCTCTACTTTCGCCTCTTTTATGGGTCCTGATTCCAACTTTTTATTCATCTCTGGTTCTTGGTTTACTTCCTCTTCCATAGCTTGTTATTTACAGTTTTTATAAAAATATTCTATTTTTTTGTGTAGTTCTATTAATTCTTCTGAAGAAAAATTATAGGATTTTTTTGCTCTTTTAAACTCCTTAAATATTTCCTCAACTTTCTCTATTTCGATACCCGATTTTTGGGAAACAGTATCAAGAAATGGCGCATCAATTTTGGCCGAAGTGAGGTAGTATTTGTTCTTTATAAAGTGAAGAAAACTTTGCTGATAATGCCTGATGAATTTGTAATGCTTTTCTTGTTTCAGATACAAGTGACTCACGTTTTCGACAAACTCAAGAGAACTATTGGTATTGGGTTCTATTGTCGGGATAATTTGTTGCCTTCGCTTTACCTTAAATAAAACATACACAATCAATCCCAAAACCAAAATTAAATAGGCGTGCCTCAAACTTCTATCCTTCAAGATATACTGAATTGGACTTTCTTTTATTATCTCGTCTGGGTTCATTGAATTGCCATCCGAATATTCATCCCATCTATTGGTATGGTTGTGCCAATAATAATGCCCTTGAGGCAAATGAGAAAAAACTCTCTGAACATACTCCAAACCAGCTTCGTTGAATAAACTAGCGTTGTAAAATAGTTCGGGAAGAGAATGAACATAAAAATAGCCTTTCCCATATTTCATTTTAATAAACACGGGTTGGTCTCCGTATGTTTCCGTACCAAGAACTGCCAATTCATTTATGTCTCTAATAAAATTGGATAAATTAAAGTAGTTCCACGATCTGTAATTTTTGAAATCCTCCTCGTATTCGGAATATAAATAAGGCAAATAAAGCGACATATTGGGGTGAGTAAAATCTACGCTCACCTCATCGTTGAACCGCTGGCTTACCATACTTGAATAAGCAAACCTATTGGATAATACCGCGTTGAAATCGCTTACAGCAACCAGGGCTGTGTTTCCATTTTTGACAAACTGAAGGAGGGTGTCGGCCGCTTTTGGCGAAATATTAATGTCAGCATCAATCAAAACATAAACAGCTGGTTTTCCCGTAAATTTACTCGGTAATGTAGAATCTAATTCGTCTGGTATAAATTGCATTGTATCAATTTTGGGATACTCTTTTAGCAATTCTTCCAAGAGATGCAATCCATCGCTATTTATGTACTTTTCGTACAAAGCTCTTTCACTTTCGCTTATTTCCGATTTGACCGATCCCTTGGGATACAGAAAATAAAAGCCCACCATGAGTACCAGCATCACTGCAGCCAAAACAAGTATTTTCGCTTTGTTACTCATCTAGTTCTTTTACTAAGTTTTTAAATCTTGGTTCTACCTGCTCATACTCACTTTTAGTTAATTGTCTTTCGCCATACCACACAATTTCATACACAGAAACACACGACTCAAAAGGAATAAAAAACTGGTTGTTTCGCATTTCGTTGAGATAAGAAACATTCGTTTTTTCTTTCTCCCATACAATCCCTTTTTTTCTTATCAATCCACGAATCACAAAAATAAAATACACACGAATTGCCTCTCGGTAATCTTCTTTCTCAAGTGCTTTCTCAAGCAATAATTCCAATTCTGTTTTAGGAATTTCAGTAGGGATTATTGATTCCAAATCTCTCCCAATTTTCTTGTTTCCCTTTCCCTCTTTCAATTGATTAAAAAACAAGAAAAAGATAAGTGCAGCAAGAGCCAAAACAACCACAATAAGGATGAAATTGGACCAAAAAGGAGAAATTGCACCCGGATTGAGCAAGTCATTATTTCTACTTCTTCCGCCTTGGGACTCTTCTCTCTCCTTTGGTATTCTCTTTATTTGCTTGGAGTTTTTTTCTCGCCAATACCTCCTGAATTGACGACCCGATTGACGATAAGGATTGTCTTCTTGAGTAAGTTCGCTGCCATCTTGCCCTTGGTATTCCACACCCGATATCTCATTCACAATATTCATCCTCAACCTCTCCCATTTCTTTTTATCAAAGGGTACAACCGAAATTGAGTCGGCCAAATAATGATGATGCGCTTTGCTGTTTGCGTATTGATTGTGGTAATTGATTTCCTCGAGGTACTCATCCACATCAAATTCTTCTTGCCCAAAACCTAATTGGCTCCAACTAAGTAAGAACCAACACACCCAACCGATATGAACAAGGATTTTCTTCATCAATTCGTTTCAAAATGTTTGTTTCCAGTCCCAAAACTCTTTAGTCTTTCTTTCAATCCAATGGCGTTCTGTTTGTCATAAATACTTACATATTGAAAACTAACAGCTGCGACAATTAAAGGCAACAGCAGCTGAGTAATAAGCAGAATAAAAAATGCCGAAATAAAATTTTTGATTGTTAAAAAATCATCAAAAACAGTAAGTGTATGCCAATCAATTAGCTCATCTATCACGAGGGTTTTTAGGTCCAATCCTGGGGCAAAAGGATTGTAATAACTCCAAGAAAAAACATAAGTCAGAACCGAAATTAAAGCAAATGTAACGAGCGTTCCTCCAAAATCTTTGGAACCATACCGCACTCCTCTAACAAGAGCCGATTGAAAAGATGATTCGCCCGAAACTACCGGATAAAAAAGCAAAACAAAAAAGGGAGAAGCTATTAAAACGAATAAGTAGAATCCTGGAGGCACAACAAACATGACACCCATAAAAAACAAAACCAACGGAATCGATCTCAACAAAAATGGCCAAATCTCAGTAATCCATGATTTCAAATAGCTTTGATTTTGCGCCTTGTTTATTCGACTCAAGCAATGTATTACGGTCGCAATATTTATAGAGAAAAGCAGAGTGTTTGCCACAAAAGAAGTCCAGGAAAAATGAATAGAATTTCCAAAAACCAACTCGAATAATTCGCCTGGCTCGAGGTAATAATCGGAATAAGGAGATACGGAAAAGAGCGCGAACAAATACACCAAAAAAAGCGGTACTATTACGACAAAAATCACGGTGGTAATTCGTTTCAGGTAGAGTTTATAGAACCGGAACGTATCGTAAAAAACATGGCTCATGGTTCTTATCGAGTATAACTTTAATTCTCTGGACTCGACATGAGTTGGTTTCTCTTCAATCCTTTGGTCATCGGCAAATTTTCGGCCCAACCGAAAAGGATAGATCACAAAATATCCCAGAATAAAAACTAATGAAGACAAGATAATCAACCACTTTATCAAATCTGGCATTTCGGTGTGCCGTGTAACATACCCTTCCAGAAAACCCGCTACCACAAACAAAGGAACAGTTCCCAAAAGGATATTTATTCCTCTTTTGGCATGAATTTGTAAAGATTGAGTTCGAGTAAGTGTTCCAGGAAATAACAATCCATTTCCCATTACAATACCGGCAGCACCCGCAATAACGATGGCAGATATCTCCAAAGTTCCGTGAATCCAAATAACCAAAAAGGAGGTGAGAAGTAAACCTTTGAGGTAGAAAAAATACTGAAAAGCGCCCAACATAAAGCCATTACTCACCAATAAAAAAGCGGAACCCACAGAAAAGAAAATACCCATGATGAAAACCAAAAAAGCTACTCGAATATTATTGATGGTAATTTGCAAAAACATATCTCCCTCGTTCATTTGCTTGTACACTGCCATTGGATCACCTTTATTGATATTGTCGATAGTCATATCCACGTAGTAATCGCCCAAAATAATTCTCGAAAAATCTGGATCGATGTAGGAAGAAACAGCACCAACAAGCACTGCAATAAAAAAGAACAAAAAAGAAGTGAGAAAAGCCTTCCTGCTTCGGTACATTTCTAGGGGTAAATTCTTTTTCCAAAACAAAACAAAAGTTTTCAGGAAACCGCTTTTGGATTTTGAAAAAGAAAGAAATACTTTTTGGGCCAAGTAGTTAAGGTACACTCTCACCGATCTTTTTGGGTAAAAAGTTTTGGCGTAGGAAAGGTCCTCCGTAATCTCCACGAATAACTCGCTTAATTTGTCTGGGTCTTTTGATTTATTTAGAGAAAGTTTCTCGAACTCTTGCCACTTCTTCTTGTTTTTTTCTATAAAATCTGTTTCCTTCATGTGTGGCTAAAGTTTCACGCTCGATTGAGTGATTAAATGTAGGGAATTTAAGTGAAAGTTGGTTCATCCAAAAGACAAATTTCCGGTAAGATTTGCCATTTATTTTAAACATTGAACAAAAACAACCAGGAAATCAAAGTTTATGAACAAATACTTGTGTAAACTGAGAAGTTATATTTATATTTGCACTCTTAAAACAGAAAAGGTAACAATATTACACTATGAATTTAGATAAAGAAATTAAAAAAGAAGCGTTTAAAACATACGGAGGTTCTGAGAAAAATACAGGTTCTTCAGCTGCACAAGTTGCTCTTTTTACTGAAAAGATTAAAAACCTAACGGAATATCTTAAAACGAATCGTAAAGATTACAACACACAAAGATCATTGGTAATCATGGTAGGAAAAAGAAAAAAGCACTTGAGATACATAAGAAACAAAGATATTGTAGCTTACAGAGAGTTAATCGCTAAAGTAGGAATTAGAGACACATTCAAATAAGAATGATTCTCAATTCTAAAGCGACAACAGCATAAAGAATTTTAAATAAGGCAACCCTTAACGGTTGCCTTATTTGCTATATAGACAATTTGCATTAAAGAAAAAAAAATGACCACAGGGGTCAAAATGTAAGAAGAGACATTTTTTTCAACTCTTCTTATTTGTACGAAACGGAAAAAAAATAAAAAAAACGTAACAATGAACATTATTACAAAAAAGATGAATCTGCCTGACGGTAGAGAAATTACAGTTCAAACTGGAAAACTAGCGAAGCAATCAGACGGAGCAGTAGAGGTGAGAATAGGAAACACGGTATTATTGGCAACAGCTGTCTCTGCAAAAGAAGCAAAAGATGGAGTTGACTTTATGCCATTGACAATTGACTACAGAGAGAAGTACGCTGCAGCTGGAAAATTCCCTGGAGGGTTTTTCAAAAGAGAAGCAAGACCTTCTGAATACGAAATATTGACAATGAGATTGGTGGACAGAGCCCTTCGTCCGCTTTTCCCAGAAGATTATCACGCTGATACGCAGGTGATGATTCAATTGCTATCAGCTGATGAAAACATGGCTGATTCATTTGCATGTTTGGCAGCTTCTGCTGCATTGGCTTGTTCTGACATTCCTTTTGAAACTCCAGTTTCTGAGGTGAGAATTTCAAGAGTAAATGGAGAATTCGTAATAAACCCAACTTATGAGCAAAACGAAATTGCTGACATAGACATGGTAATTGCTGGAACAAAAGACAGCATTATGATGGTAGAAGGTGAAATGAAAGAAATTTCAGAAGCTGAAATGATTGACGCTATCAAAACCGCCCATGAGGTAATCAAAGAGCAATGTGCAATCATGGCAGAGTTCACCAAAGAATTAGGCAAAGAAACAAAAAGAGAGTATTCTCACGAAACTCATGATGCTGCGGTTGAAGCAAAGATAAAAGCATTTGTGAACGACAAATGTGAAGCAATCGCAAGAGAAGGTCATGCTGACAAAGAATTGAGAGGACAGCTATTTGGAGCGGTAAAGGAAGAATACATTGCATCCTTAAGCGAAGAAGAATTAGAAGCTGAAAAGCCTTTTATTGGAATTTATTTCAAAAAAGCACAAAAAGCAGCAGTAAGAAATGTAATCTTGAACGAAAAGAAAAGATTGGATGGAAGACAGACAACAGAAATCAGACCAATCTGGAGTGAAGTAAACTACTTACCATCTTGTCACGGTTCGGCAGTATTTACAAGAGGAGAAACTCAATCACTTACTACACTTACATTGGGTGGTAAAAAAGATGAGCAAAAATTTGACGGAGCTGTAGAGGAAAAAACTCAAAACTTTACTCTTCACTACAACTTCCCACCTTTCTCAACAGGAGAAGCAAGACCATTGAGAGGAACATCAAGAAGAGAAGTTGGTCACGGAAACTTAGCTCAAAGAGCTTTGAAACAAGTTATTCCAACTGATCCAAACGTAAACCCATACACAATTAGATTGGTATCAGAGATTCTAGAATCTAACGGTTCTTCTTCAATGGCTTCTGTTTGTGCAGGTTCTCTTGCCTTGATGGATGGTGGTATTAAAATTTCGAACCCAGTATCTGGAATCGCAATGGGACTTATCATGGATGAAAATGGGAAGTACGCAGTATTATCTGATATATTAGGAGATGAAGATCACTTGGGTGATATGGATTTTAAAGTTACAGGAACCGAAAATGGAATTACGGCTTGCCAGATGGACATTAAGGTAAAAGGACTTTCATACGAAGTATTGACGGAAGCATTGAACCAAGCAAAAAACGGAAGAGCTCACATCTTGGGAGAAATGATGAAAACAATCTCTACTCCTAACGAAGATTACAAAGAACACACTCCAAGAATTAAGAGTTTGATAATTCCTGCAGATAAAATTGGAGCTGTAATTGGTTCGGGTGGTAAAGTAATTCAAGAATTACAAGCTGAAACTAACTCAGAAATTAGTATCGATGAAAACCCAGATGGAGAGACTGCAACGGTATCAGTATTGACAAATGACGGTGCTGGAATGGCATTGGCTCTAGAAAAAATTGATTTGATTGTAAACCCTCCACAAATTGAAGTGGGTGAAACGTACACAGGTGCAGTAAAATCTATTAAAGAATTCGGATGCTTCGTAGAAGTTGTTCCTGGTCAAGATGGATTGATTCACATTTCTGAGCTAGACTGGAATAAGACTGAAAAAGTTGAAGATGTTGTGTCCGTTGGTGACATGGTTACCTTTAAAGTGACAGGATTTGATCCGAAGAAAAGAAAACATAAATTATCAAGAAAGATTTTGTTACCAAGACCTGAAAAAACTGAGAAGAAAGAAGGATAAGAAAAACAAAACTTACAACCTTATCAAAACCCCGCTGAACTAGTTCAACGGGGTTTTTTTATTCTCCCTGCTTTTTTTGTTTAATTATTTTTAACTTTTATTAAACATTTTCTTTGGAGTTCGTTATTCTTTTGTTTAACTTTATCATGAAAAAGATAAACAAAGCCTTAAAACCAATTTAGAAACCGATAAATAATTGACAAAGTTAAAATCTGTTAATCGCGAATAAAAAGCGTAACAATGTTGATTCATACTCGTTAACTAAATAGAAGGAAAAGAATTTGATACCGAACAACTAAAACTTACAATCATGAGACAGCTAAAAATAACCAAACAAATTACCAACAGAGAAACACAATCTTTGGATAAGTATTTATTAGAGATCAGTAAGTATGACCTAATTACAGCTGAAGAAGAAGTGGAATTAGCGGCAAGAATAAGGGAGGGTGATCAACATGCTCTACAAAGATTAACTAAAGCCAACTTGAGGTTTGTGATTTCTGTATCAAAACAATACCAAAACCAGGGATTGTCTTTATCAGATTTAATTAACGAAGGAAATTTAGGATTGATAAAAGCAGCTCAACGATTTGATGAAAAGCGAGGATTCAAATTTATTTCGTACGCAGTATGGTGGATCAGACAGTCAATTTTGCAAGCTATCGCAGAGCACGCACGAATTGTAAGACTGCCCTTGAACAAAATTGGGACAATCAACAAAATAAACAAAACATTTTCTTCATTAGAACAAGAGTTTGAAAGAACGCCTTCAGTAAGTGAAGTTGCCGAAACTCTTGAAGTTTCTGAAAAAGAAGTGAAAAAAGCGCAACATATTTCAGGAAGACACGTATCTATGGATGCTCCTCTGGGAACAGACAGCGAAAATGACATGTACGAAGTATTCGCTTCCAAAGACAATGAAACGGCACAAGAAGATGATTTGTTGGAAGGTTCGTTAAACGATGAAATAGGAAGAATATTGGACACATTAGCTCCAAGAGAAGCCGATATTATTAAGCTTTACTTTGGAATTAACCAATCTTACCCGCTCACTCTTGAAGAAATTGGCGACAAATTTGACTTAACAAGAGAAAGAGTAAGACAACTGAAAGAAAAAGGATTGAGAAAATTGAAACAAAAATCAAGAAGTAAACTATTAAAAAGCTACTTAGGATAACATTTATTGTATAGAGAATTGAGTAAAAAAGAATAAGTAGATATTTCATTGAGAAATAGCTATCCTAAGCCAGCTATGAGCCATCAACATTGTATTCTGTTGATGGCTTTTTTATTTACAAAAACAATTAAACTCAGATCTCATTCTTGAGGACATTATTTTTTTTACTATTTTCAACCTCACAAAAAACTGAAACAAATGAACGATTCCATATTAGACGACACCCATTCGGACAAGAACAACTCTCTGACACAAATCACTATTTCCTATTTGAAAGAAACGGCCAAGTGGTGCCAATTCCTTTCTATCCTAGGATTTATTTTCTTAGGTTTTATATTTATCGCGGCAATTAGCATGATTATTTTTGGAAACGAACTCAACTCAACCTTAGCCGCGGCACAAGGATACAGAGGTGGCGTACAATTCCCTACCGGTCTAGTTGCCTTAATTTATATAATCATGGGAGCTCTTTATTTCTTCCCGATTTATTACCTGTATAACTTTGCAACCAAAATGAAAAAAGCTACGTTTTCTGGCGCAAATTACGAGATGGAAGAAGCATTTAAAAATCTAAAAAACCACTACAAATTTGTTGGCATTTTCACTATCGTTATTTTATCCATCTACATTTTAATCTTTTTATTTGGTCTTGCACTCAGCATTTAAATTCACTAATTCTGCCTATTATAAAAAAGCGATTCAAACGAATCGCTTTTTTTATGAGAGATTTTCTGCGAAAAATCATATAAAGAATAGTTAATTCAAGTATAAAAAACTTAAATATTTCGTACTTTTACACGATTATATTTCGCATACAAAACAAAAAAGTTCTTAGAAAAAAATGGCAAAACAATCTACCATCATTTACACCAAAACGGACGAAGCTCCGGCATTAGCTACTCATTCTTTTTTACCTATTGCACAAGCATTTGTAAAAAACTCTCACATTAACTTGGAAACCAAAGACATTTCTTTGGCAGCTCGGATTCTTGCTTTATTTCCTAATAGATTAAAAGAAACGCAACAAGTAGAAGATGCGTTAGCTACTTTGGGTGAATTGGTAAAAAAGCCAGAAGCCAATATCATCAAACTACCCAATATAAGTGCTTCGGTGCCGCAACTAAAATCTGCCATTACCGAATTACAAAATGCCGGATTTGACATTCCTAGTTTTCCAGATGAGATTGAAACAGAAGAGGACAAAAAGAACCTTGCCCTTTACAACAAAGTAAAAGGAAGTGCAGTGAATCCGGTACTGAGAGAAGGAAACTCTGACCGAAGAGCCCCAAAGGCTGTAAAAGAGTACGCACGAAATAATCCTCACTCGATGGGTGCTTGGGACAAGGAATCAAAAAGTCATGTTGCCAGTATGACTCAAGGCGATTTTTATGGAAGCGAACAATCCAACACTTTTGACAAAAAAGATGCACTTACGATTAAGTTTACTTCTTCTTCTGGAGAAAAAACAATCCTAAAAGCCGCTTTCGATATTCAAGAAGGAGAAATAGTAGATGCCGCATTGCTAAGTAAAACTGAGTTGATTTCATTTTTGGAAAAAGAAATAAAAGACGCAAAAGACTCGGGAGTATTATTCTCTGTTCACTTGAAAGCAACTATGATGAAGGTTTCTGACCCAATCATTTTTGGACATGTTGTACGAACATTTTTAAAACCAGTATTTGATAAGCACCAAAATACTTTTGATAAAATTGGGGTAAACGTGAATAATGGATATGGAAATTTATTGAGCAACCTTGACGAAGTTTCTGGTGATAAAAGAAAAGAAATGGAAGCAGACCTAAAAGCTGCATTTGCAGACGGACCGTCTTTGGCCATGGTAAATTCGGACAAAGGAATCACCAATCTTCACGTACCAAGTGATGTAATTATTGATGCCTCCATGCCTGCAATGATAAGAACTTCGGGACAAATGTGGAATGCCGAAGGAAACTCACAAGACACCAAAGCTCTAATTCCAGACAGATCATATGCCGGGGTTTACCAAGCAACGATCGATTTCTGCAAGCAAAATGGAGCCTTGGATCCCGTAACAATGGGTTCTGTCTCTAACGTAGGATTGATGGCTCAAAAAGCGGAAGAATACGGTTCGCACGACAAAACTTTTGAAATGTCTGCCAATGGAACTGTTACCGTGGTAAACAATGCGGGAGAAATTGTATTTGAATACACAGTAGAAGAAGGAGACATTTTTAGAATGTGCCAAGTGAAAGATGCTCCCATCCAAGATTGGGTAAAATTGGCTGTAAACAGAGCAAAAGCTACTGGAAACCCTGCTGTATTTTGGTTGGATGAGCAAAGAGCGCATGACCGCCAACTGATTGCTAAGGTAAACACTTACTTAAAAGACCATAATACGGAAGGACTAGACCTAAGAATTATGAATCCGGTGGATGCTACAAACTTTTCATTAGAAAGAATTGTAAAAGGAGAAGACACTATTTCGGTAACTGGAAACGTGTTGAGAGATTATTTAACCGATTTATTCCCAATTCTTGAAGTGGGTACATCTGCAAAAATGTTATCTATCGTTCCTCTAATGAATGGAGGAGGATTATTTGAAACTGGTGCTGGAGGTTCTGCACCTAAACACGTTCAACAATTCAACCAAGAAAACCACCTGAGATGGGATTCTTTGGGTGAGTTTTTGGCGTTTGCTGTTTCCTTAAATCATTTGGGTGAATTTGCAAATAACCCCAAAGCAATTGTATTAGGAAACGCACTGGACGATGCTACCACTAAGTTATTGGCAAATAGAAAATCACCCTCAAGAAAAGTAAATGAATTAGACAACAGAGGGTCTCACTTTTATTTAGCGATGTATTGGGCACAAGAACTGGCCAACCAAAACAACAACGCAGAATTGAAAGCTGAGTTCTCTCCAATAGCAGAAAAATTAGCAGCTAACGAATCTGCTATTGTAAACGAATTAAAGGCAGTACAAGGAGTTGCAGTAGACACAAAAGGATATTACTACCCCAATAATGAAATTATTGGAAAAGCAATGAGACCAAGCACTACATTGAACAGAATTTTAGAAAGTATTTAATCACCTCCTATCCTCCTACAAAAGAGGAACATGCTTCTGATACTAGAACTATAAACCTAACAGGTTTTTTTATAAGTCTGCACTCACCCTTGATTCTGTGATCGATTTAGAATCGGTTTGAATACCGAAAAGGTTTGTTAATCATTTGAAATATTCTCAAGATATAGATTCCCGATTGCTGTCGGGAATGACTAGGCAAAAGTTTACTTTAGAAAACTAATATTCCTTTTCAACCCATCAAATTTAGTCCGTTTCACGGCAGAGTTTTTAAATAAATCTCGAAACACTTCTTCGGTTAAGTCTTCCCAATCTTGCTTATTTAATCCCAATAAACTGGATTTTGGGTTTAACAACGGTTCGTTATGTGGAGATGAAAATCGATTCCAAGGGCACACATCCTGACAAATGTCGCAGCCAAACATCCAATCCTCCATTTTACCCTGAAATTCTTTGGGTATTATCTCATCCTTCAACTCAATGGTTAGGTATGAAATACATTTAGACCCATCTACTACATAAGGTTCAGGTATGGCATCTGTAGGACACTCGTCTATGCAGGCTGTGCAACTTCCGCAATAATCTTTTACCGGTCCGTCTGGCTTTAATTCTAAATCGATAATTAGTTCGGCCAAAAAGAAAAATGATCCTGACTCTTTGTTTATCAAATTTCCGTTTTTACCAATCCACCCCAGTCCACTTTTTTTTGCCCAAGCTCTATCAAGTACCGGAGCGGAATCTACAAACACCCTCCCTCCCACTTCGCCAATTTCGGTTTGGATGAATTTCATCAATTCTTTCAATTTCCATTTTATGATGAAATGATAATCTTCGCCATAGGCGTATTTCGATAATTTATATGTGTTATCTTCTTGTGTTTTCTCAGGAAAATAATTGAGTGCTAAAGAAACAACCGACTTTGCTCCATCAACTAATAATCTTGGATCCAATCTCTTGTCAAAATGATTTTCCATGTAGCTCATATTTCCATGCATGTTGGATTCCAGCCATTTTTCGAGTCTTGGTGCTTCTTCTTCCAAAAACTCAGCATTGGAAACACCACAAAACATAAAACCAAGCTCGTGAGCTTTTTGTTTGATGAGGGCGGTATGACGTTCTTTTGAATTAATAAAGTAAAGTTAATCAAATGTTCAAGAAACGATTTTGAGTTGCCAAGAAAATCGAGTATATTTGCCACATGCTAATCCTCTACAAAATGGAACTTCGTCCATTGGAAAGATGAAGCGAAAACCAAATTAATACATGGCCAAATCTCAAGAAACCTACAACAAGAAAGAAAAAGAAAAAAAACGTTTGAAAAAACGTCAAGAAAAAGAAGCGAAAAAATTAGCTAGAAAAGAAGAAGAGAAAAACTCTGGATTGGATAGTATGATGGCTTACGTAGATGAATTTGGAAACATTACAGACACTCCGCCAGATCCCACAAAAAAGAAAAAAGAAATAGATGCAGAAGACATCGTAATTGGCGTACCAACCAGAGAAGCAATGCCCGAACCAGATCCAATCAGACAAGGAGTTGTGGAATTCTTTAACGATGAAAAAGGATTTGGATTTATCAAAGAAAACGACACAAATGAAAAATACTTTGTGCACGTGAGTAGCACAACCGAAGAATTGTACGAAAACGACAAAGTAGAATTTGAATTGGAAATGGGAATGAAAGGAATGAATGCCGTAAGAGTGAAGAAGAAATAATTTCTAGACCCACAGAAGATTACAAACCAGTAAAGTGATTTACTGGTTTTTTTTTGCGAAAAATTTTAATCAAGCGGACTTTTTATTGTCATTAAACTCTCGATAGTTTGTTTACTATATCGTTTCAACAAAAGTATTTTCATAAAGGTGACGTTTACACACAATAAGGTGTGCTAATTAACACCTAACAAATTTACTTAACAATAAATGAAATAGTTTCTAACCTATGTAAACGAATTGATTACAAACTATTTTTCGTAACTTCCGCATAACAACAAGTTGTGTTTCATACAGGAAAAGCCAACCGCACAAATAGCACATTTGGTTTTTGCCAACACAAAAGCCAACGATTAAAAACCAAAAGAGCTATTTTTAGCCAACGCTAAAAGATGATTAAATACAAAAAAATATTAACCGACATAATTGAAGAAAAAAAATGTTGGACTGAATTAAAAACAGAACTTTCAAAATATAATGTTGATGATAGAGAAAAAGGAATAAAAGACACCACAGCAGGAAAGATATTTGAAGTTTTTACAAAGTATTATTTTTTAACAGCACCAGAAGTTGATGGACTTTACTCTCAAGTTTGGCTTTATGATGAAATTCCTTTAGATGTAAAAAATAGTTTAGACCTTGGTACTGTTGAATACGGAATTGACTTACTACTTAAAACAACGAATCAAGAATACATTGCAGTACAATGTAAGTTCAAGAATGATGAAACGAGCAAACTGAATTGGTCTTCAGATAAAATTTCAAATCTATTTGCTTATTGTCCTAAAGCTGATGGTTATATAGTCTTTTCGAATTGTGCTTCACTAGACAAGGTTTCATTATCAAGACAAGACAATTTTTCATTTTTCAGTATTGGTCATTTATTAGAAATTGAACCAATTGTTTTTACTAACATTCAGCAACTTTTAAAAAATGCTGAACCTAAAGAAAGAGTATTTTTTAAACCCTTAGACCACCAACAAAAAGCTATCAATGAATGTGTTCAATGGTTTACTGAAGGTGAAGAAACAAGAGGCCAACTCATTCTTCCTTGTGGAGCAGGGAAAACATTTACTTCACTTTGGATAAAAGAAAAATTAGAAAGCAATAAAACTTTAGTTTTAGTTCCTTCCCTAGCTTTACTCAGGCAAATTAAAAACGAATGGTCAAAGCAACGTAAAACCAAATATCAATATCTATGTGTCTGTTCGGAAAAGGATATCGACAAAGACAATACAGATTCAATAGTAACTCACACCTATGAAATTGGTGGAAACGTAACAACTGAACCCAATGAAATTATATCGTTTTTGCAAAACGATACAAAGGAAAAAGTTATTTTTTCAACTTTTCAGTCTCTTCCTTCCATTGCAGAAGCGATAGAAAACACAGAAATAATATTTGACTTTGTTTTTTGTGATGAAGCACACAAGACAGCAGGAATAAGTAAAGGAGTTTTTGGTCTTGTGCACAACAATTCAAAAATCCCTGCAAAAAGAAGACTTTACGCCACAGCTACACCCAGAATCGTAAAAGAATCAATAAAGAAAAAGTTAGGAGACGATTTAAAGTACACACACGATATGAATGACCCAGAAACTTTTGGGGAGGAATTCTATCGAATGTCATTTAAAGATGCAATTGATGAAAATATTCTTGTAGATTATAAAATAGTAGCGATTGGAGTAAATGACCTACAGTTAGCAAACTATCTTCAAGAACGAAGATATGTTGACAACAATATTTCAATTGATGAAGTCGCAAATAATTATGCACTAGACTATGTAATGAATAAATATGTAGCTAATCACGCTTTAACATTTCATTCAAGAGTCAAACTAGCAAAAGAATTTGCTTTAAGACATTCCAAACTTTTCAATAAGACTACTTCATTTTCAGTAGATGGTACACAAGCTACAAGCATAAGAAATCAAATACTAAATGAGTTCAAAAATTCGGAAAAAGCTATAATTTCCAATGCAAGATGCTTGACAGAAGGTGTTGATGTACCTACAATAGACCTTGTATATTTTTCTGACCCAAAAAACTCTAAAGTTGATATTATTCAAGCTGTTGGTAGAGCTTTAAGAAAAAAGAAAGGTAAAAAGTTAGGCTATATCGTAGTACCAATTTATCACTCAAACAATGATGAAGTTGAGAACTCTATTAGTCAGGGTTCTTTTAAAAACCTATTACAAGTGATTCGTTCATTATGTGACCAAGATGAACGATTACAAGATGAAATAAACTCAATTGCATTTGGTAAAGGAAAAAAAGGGTCTAAGAAAATTGACATAATTTCCTCATTTGAGGAAGAAATTGATTCTTTACACCTTATCGGTTTTGAAGATAAATTGCGAGAGTCATTATTTGACCAAATAATTTATAAAACCTCAAATAATTGGGATATATGGTTTTTAGAATTACAAAACTATTTAGAACTCAATAATGACTATCCAAGTAAAAAAGACAATAAAGTCCTATATGCTTGGGTCTCACAACAACGAAACAAAAGGAAAAAGGGACAGCTAAAATTTGATGAAATAAAAAAATTAAACTCAATTAATTTTGCGTGGAACATTATTGATTACAAATGGGATAAAGCATTTGAGACTTTTCAAGAATATTCTAAAACAAATGTTTTCCCACCTTGCAAAGGTATTGATGATGATAGCTTAGTAAAATGGTATAAATACCAACAAAATTGCATTAAAGATGAAAAAATAATTTCCCAAGAACAGAAAAATAAATTCCTAAAAATCGACAACCTTTTTCAAGGACCATCTAGTCGAAAAAAATGGATCCCAATTTATGATGACTTAGTAAATTGGAAATCAGAAAAACCTAAAAATTGGCCACAGTACAACCGCAGTAATTCAAAATCAAGAGAAAGTAAACTTTATATCTTTTGCCAAACAATTAGAAAAAGATATAGAGAAGATGATTTGGGTAATTATTGGTTTGATAAAATGACTGAACTTCAATTCAACTTTGAAGGCAAAACAGATGCTTGGACTGAAAAATTTGAAAATATTAAATCAATATTAGAAGGAAGAAAAACTATTTCTATTGATGAAATCGGTTATAATGAATACAATTGGGTTTATCGTCATAAAAGAGATTTAGAAGAAGGAAAACTTTCAGATTATCAATCTAAAAAAGTCCAAGAATTAAACCTTGATAGATTTTTTGAAACTTGGGAACAGACATTTGCTAAAGTTGAAGCTTGGGTTAACGAAAACGGTAAACTACCAACCAGAACAAAACAGAAAGAATTTCACAGTTGGTTAGGCTCTCAAAGAGCCGTTTTCAAAAATGGTAACTTAACAAAAGAACAAGTAAATAAACTTTCTTCAATAGGTTATGATATAGAAGCTAAAGGAAAAGAGAAATTTCAGCAGAATTGGTTGAATCAATTTAATGCCTATAAAGATTTCCGAGCTAAATATGACAAAGACCCTAGTTACAGCTCTACTGACCAAAATGAAAAAACATTATATACTTGGGTACAAGCCCAAAGAGCTGTAATGGCAGGTAATGCTAAAAATAGAAAACCTCTTTCACAAAAAAGACAAGATTTACTTAATTCAATCAATTTCGAATGGGTCGGAGAAGGTAAATTCATTCAAACTTGGGAAGAAAGCTTTGCAGAATTTTCTAGTCATATAAACAAAGATGGATATTTATCACTTCCTTCAAGAATTAATGGAGAACGTAATATTTTATATACTTGGTGGACAAATCAAAAGGTTGCATTTAAAAACGGAGAATTATCTGAAGAACGGATAAATGAATTTAGAAAATTGGGTATTAATTTAGATGCCTCAAAAAACAATTCAAAAAGAGATGGATTTACCAAATGGGCAAATAAAGCGAGAGAAATAGCAGTGTTTATTTCAGAAAAAGGACATTATCCAAAAGCAGGTAAGGACAAAACTCAAAGTAATTTGTATCAATCATTAGCAAGAACAAAAAGAGCTTATAAAAATAATGAATTGAGTGAACAACAAATTGAGTTGTTGAACGAATTAAATATTGAATTATGAAGCCAACGCTTTAAGCCATACACATTTGCAATTCGCTACAGCCAATACACAATCCAAAAATTGCAAAAGAGTATATCTTTGCCAACGCTGATTGACAAGTGGAATGAAAAAAGTACGAAAACACAACAACGTATATAAAAAATAGCGGTTTTAGTGCTTAACCAAAAGATAAATAATAAAATAAAGGTTAGTTATAAACTGAAAAGTTAGTGCTTAAAAATCCGCTACGTTTCATATACAAACCGTTATGGGCAATTAAAACAGCTATCAAAAACGGTTCAGTATTAATCATATCCGAGTGCTTTTCTTACTTGGAAGAGAAAATAAATTTCTAAATAAGTCTTATAGAAATAAGTCAGTATATAAAATAACGAACCCTACACTGTTCTAGATTATACAAATGACTATTTGAAATTATAAGGCAATGAATAGGATAATTAGGCTATTCATTCTAACAAATTCTCGGACGTAACGTTTACCTCCAATTTGGTGCGATAATCAGCACCTTGCATTTCGAGCAACAAAACCTACCTCCTAAATGAAAACTCCTGGCAAAGAGTGTGTTAACGGCATTAATGGGTAACTTCCGGATAACAACAAGTTAGCAAACATAGAAAAAGCTACGGTTAAGGTTGGCAACCGAGTATGGCAAGACAAAATAGAATAAATAACTTTTAAAAAATAAAGAATATGAAATACATAATCTCAATGATTATTTTTCTGAATACCCTTATACTATTCGGGCAAACTCCTTCTAATGACCCACACTGGCAGGAAGTATGGAAAGATGACTTTAACTTTTTCGAT
The DNA here is from genome assembly GCA_965655625.1 of Flavobacteriales bacterium. GTDB lineage: Bacteria > Bacteroidota > Bacteroidia > Flavobacteriales_D > CAJJDF01 > CAJJDF01. The sequence goes on from CBFHHA010000019.1 coordinate 29,284, forward strand.
AATACAAAATGGGTTAAAGCACATTATTGTGACCTTGGAGAACCTCAATTGTATTTAGAGCAGAATGTTTGGACATCAGGAGGTAATTTAGTTATAAAAGTCGATAATAATCCAACCTACTGCCCTTCATCACCTCCAGGCCCAACAACATGGGCTTACGGTAGTTGTAATACTGGCACTCATAATTACACCTCTGGTTGGGTAGAAACTAAACAAGCCTATAATACTCAATATGGTTATATAGAAGCACGAATTAAATTGCCATATAGATATGGATTTTGGCCAGCATTTTGGACATGGAGAGGAGCTGGAGTACCAACTACCAATGAAGCAGAAATTGATGTTTTTGAAATGGTTGGTCATAAACCATCTAATATTATGGGGACTAACATACACACCTATTATCCTGACGGTAATATTTTTGGACAGGATATAACACCTACAAATTTTAATTATGCTAACACATGGCATACTTATGGAATAGAATGGTCTCCAAATAAAATAATTTGGTATGTTGATGGCTCTCCTGCTAGAGTTTTCCCGAATCATGGAATTATAGACCCAGTACGTACCATTTTAAATTTAGCAATAGAACCAGGGTATTTACCTCCTACATCACCGTCTTTTACAGATTACATGTATGTCGATTATGTTAAAGTTTATGACTTGAATAATGATTGTAATACTACTTTAAATGTTTGTAATTATAATTTTGGCACTCATGATAACAGAGTTAAAAAGAGTATTACGATTGGTAACGGCAACTGTAATAATAGTCTAAATATTGGTGACAATATTTATTTACATGCATCTGAGGGAGTATCTATAAACGGTGACTTTACGGTACCAGTTGGAGCTGAACTATATATAGATGTAAATTCTTGTTATTAAAACTAAATTTTTATGAAAACTCACATTTTATTTATTACAAGTATTTTCCTAATAGTTTTTGGGCTAGGTTGCTCTAAAGAAAAACCAAGTATTGGTAATTATTATGGAACATTTACATTCAGCACTCCTCAAGGAGTAGTTAAAACTGCTGAAATAGAAATAACAGAATCTTCTAAAAACAAAATTATCATCAACGGTTCTGAACTGACTAAAGACGGGAAAAAAATTGAAGGAAAAATAGAAAACATATCCTTTTCCCAATTTGGAGTTGATGTAGATGGAGAATGGTCGCACAAGTTATTTAGTAAGGAATACTTAATAAAAGGAACTTTTACTGAGGAGTATTATCAAGGAGGTAATCAATATCAAAACTCAGGTACGTTCGAAATTAAATCAAATTAATTATTTATTAAAAAAAATAGTAAAATGAAAACAAAATATATAACTATAATTACGTCACTTTTAATGGTGAGTTTAACATCATATGGTCAATTGAAGGTTGACCCTCTTGGTCATGTTGGAATAGGCACAAATTGGCCTAATTCAGGGTATAAATGTCACATTGCAGGAAATCTATTGCTCAGCAGTTATCCTGCCAATCCTTTCTATGAACTAACACTAAAAGTAGGTAATGGTTGGCCAGGAACTGAAATAGGCTCAACTGCTGACAAAATTGCATTTTGGCAATCTTGGACAGGATTCAATATGTTATATGCTGAACAATTTTACAAACAATCAGATAGCACATTAAAAAGTAATATCATCCCTATCAAAAATGGTTTGGGTAGTATTATGAAATTAAATGTGTATTCATATGACTTGAAAGACAACAAACTTTCTGAAAGTGGAGAAAAAATTGAGAGTACTAAAAAAGAATATGGCTTTCTTTCTCAAGAAGTTGAAAAAGAATTTCCAGAAGTAAAAATTACAGATGATGTACTTGGTGTTAAATTAATGGATTATGACCAAATAATACCATTAACTGTTGCGGCTATTAAAGAGCAACAATTAATTTTAGATTCTTTAAAAATTGAATTAGAAAATTTAAAAGGAGTTATATCTGATAATTCAAACAATAACGGAACAGTTGGTGTAAATGATAATGCAAGTATAAAAGAAACTGTTTTATACCAAAACAGACCAAATCCATTTAACGAAAGAACTATAATTGAATATGAAATAGAAGTGAATAATTTTTCTTCTGGTTCAATTGTAGTATTTGATATGAATGGAACTTTATTAAAATCATATCCAATTAACGAAACAGGTAAAAATCAGTTAACCATAAATGGTGGAGAGTTAAAAGCTGGGATGTATATTTATTCCTTAATTGTGAATAATAAAGAAGTTGATACTAAAAGAATGATATTACTTAAATAGGAGTAAAAACAAAACGTTTGCTAACAAAAAATATAGGTAATAGCCGCCCTTCGGGACGGCTACTACCCATATTCAAACCGTTGGGCAACATTAAAAAAAAGCCAAATGAATTTATAGATGAATAACACCAATAAAAAGAATCAAATCAGAAAAGACTTAGGAATTCTGACGATATCCCTTCTTTTGTTGATTTTGGTTTATATCAAGGATTACTCATGGGCATGGTTCGGCAGCACCTTTTTTTGGGTTGTTGGTTTTGCATTGATTCTCTTTTGTGTTTTCATATTTGGATGGTTGGTCTTGAGAATATTTCAATGGAGAAAAGAAGGGCTAAAAGAGTCTTATTCTTTATGGATTTATCTAATAATCATAGGAATTATGATCACCTCAATTTATGGAATGCGATAGATTAATTAAAACACGAAAGCACAACAACACCCATAAGCAATAGCGCCTATGGGTACAACTGCTTATAGCTAAACCGTTCCGACCAATAACCAAACCAATTCCACAATCCTTTCAACAACTTGTTCTAAACACCGTAAGATGTTAAACTGAGTTTTTTATAAATTGAATTTTAGTCCAAAACGTGTCGTTTCAGTGGTTTGTTCCTATCACCCTGGATAAACTTATAGATTTCAAATGAATTCCGATGTTCTTACACAAATTCCCTCTCAAAAACTGCCGTCTTAACTTCTTTTTGTTTAATTTTACTACATAAAAGTTAAACAAAATGAAAAACTACTTAATTATAGGAGGCTCCTCGGGAATAGGAAAAGCACTTACCGAGCAAATGGCACTAGAAGGTGAGGTGTATGCTACATTCAACAAAAACGAAACAGAAAGTATCATTCCAAGTGTAAATTATTATCACCTGGATGTAACGGCAGACGAAATAGAATTTGAAGACTTGCCAGATGAAATCCACGGATTGGCCTATTGCCCTGGAAGCATAAATTTAATGCCTTTCAAAAGAATTAAACCTGCTCAGTTTGCCGAAGATTTTGAATTGCAAGTGAACGGAGCAATCAAAGTAATTCAAAAAGTATTGCCAAATCTAAAAGCAGCAGGAAACTCGTCTATCCTATTTTTCTCGACAGTTGCTGTACAAAATGGATTCAATTTCCATGCACAAGTTGCTGCTTCCAAAGGAGCCATAGAAGGACTTACTCGTTCGTTGGCGGCTGAATTTGCACCTGCAATCAGGGTGAATGCAATTGCACCTTCACTAACCGATACTCCGTTGGCTAACAAACTATTGAGCAGTGACGAAAAAAAAGAAGCAAACGCACAAAGACATCCCTTAAAAACTATTGGGAATCCAGAAAATATTGCTCAATTAGGAGCATTTTTATTATCAGACAAATCGGCTTGGATCACCGGGCAGGTAATTCACGCAGATGGAGGAATGTCCTCTGTTAAAGGATAAAATTTTTACACACTTAAACTATGGAAGAAGCAGCCGTAAACCACCGAGAAGCGATTATTACAAGCTACATGCACTTTGTATTGGAGCATGGTAAAAAACCACACAATGTATTTAAATTTGCGAAAGAGAATGACATGAGCGAAAGCGATTTTTATGCTCATTTCCCCACTTTTGAAGAGCTTGAAAAAGAAATATTCTGTGAGTTTTTCACACAAACTCTTTCTCTTCTCGAAAAAAACGAAGAATACAAAACCTTTGACGCACAGAACAAATTATTGAGTTTTTATTACACCTTTTTTGAAATACTGACTAAAAACCGCAGTTACGTGTTGCAAGCTATTGCCACAGACAAACTAAAAGGTTTGGGAGTGACAAAAAGATTGGGAAAACATTTCAAACAATTTATCCATGCGATTGACATTGAAACACTTATTATTCCTGAGGACAGATTGAACTCATTCAAGGACAAAAGCATTGCAGAAGCCTACTGGGGACAGTTTGCTTTTATTTTGGCTTACTGGGAACGAGACACTTCACCAAGTTTCGAAAAAACGGATATTTTGATTGAAAAACTAGTAAATACTGGTTTTCAATTGCAAGACATCAAACCGCTAGAAAGCGTGATTGATTTGGGAAAATTCCTCTTAAAAGAACTAAAAAAATAAATCATGGAAACGATTGACAGTATTCCGATTTCCAAAATAAAACGAGCTGGAAAGCTAGTAGGAACAGGCGCGAAAGTTGGCGTAAACTATTTAAAGTATTACGGTAGCAAACTTGTGAAAACCGAAGAGGATGCACGCGATCAATTGAACAAAGACAACGCAGAAGACATTTACAACAGCCTGAAACAACTGAAAGGAAGTGCCTTGAAAGTTGCTCAAATGCTGAGCATGGAGAAGTCAATTATGCCTGCGGCTTACGTAGAAAAATTTTCGCTTTCACAATTCTCGGTTCCGCCCCTTTCGCCTCCATTGGTAAACAAAACTTTCAACAATTATTTCGGCAAAATACCCAGTGAAGTTTTTGATGAGTTCGATACACAATCGACCAACGCGGCCAGTATTGGACAAGTGCATAAAGCCAAAAAAGACGGACAAGAATTGGCTGTAAAAATCCAATATCCCGGAGTTTCAGAAAGCATAAGTTCTGACTTAAAACTGGTGAAACCCGTAGCTTTGAAAATCCTAAATATTTCGGCCAAAGACTCGGATAAATACTTTAAAGAAGTGGAGGATAAACTGATGGAAGAAACCAATTACCTTCTTGAACTGGAACAAAGTAAAGAGATTTCTGAGGCTTGCAAAAACATTCCGAATTTGCTTTTCCCTAAGTATTACGAAGAGTTTTCTTCGGAAAGAATTATTACCATGGATTGGATGACGGGGAAACATTTATCTGAATACACTCCAACTGAAGAAAGTGGTAAAAAAATTGGTCAAGCCCTATGGGATTTTTACATGTATCAAATGCACGTGTTAAAGAAAGTGCACGCAGATCCTCACCCAGGAAATTTCTTGGTATCCGAAAAAGATGAATTAATTGCCTTGGACTTTGGCTGCATGAAAATTATTCCCGAAGATTTCCACGCTCCCTATTTTGAGCTAATCCAAAAAGAAACTTTAGCCGACTCCACCTTATTTTTGGCTAAAATGTACGAGCTAGAAATACTAAAAGAATCTGATACCGAAGAAGAAGTGGCTTTTTTCTCTTCCATGTTTCACGAGCTATTAAGTTGGTTTGCGAAACCCTTTCATCAAGAAAATTTTGATTTTAGTGACGAAGTTTTCTTTAATAAAATTGGCGAACTTGGTGAGCAATACACCAAAAATACTGAACTAAGAAAAATGGATGCAAACAGAGGATCCAAGCATTTTATTTATGTGAACAGAACCTTTTTTGGCTTGTACAGTTTGATGAATATGCTGCAAGCCAAAGACATAAAAATTAACAATTACAAAAACTTATAAAGAGATGTTTGGACTATTTAAAAAGAAAAGTGAAGCGGATAAACTACAAGAACAGTATCAAAAATTGATGAAAGAAGCGTTTGATTTGTCCAAAGTGAACAGAACAAAAAGTGACGAAAAAACTGCTGAGGCTGAGGAGGTTTTGAAAAAAATAGACGCTTTAAAAAACTAATAATGGCATTTTACCAATTTATACAAGAACAAAAAGTGCCTGCCACGATGGAAGAGGTTTGGGATTTTATTTCGTCACCCAAAAACTTGAAAGAGATAACTCCCGAGTACATGGGTTTTGATATTACTTCCAAAGACAGTGACAAAAAAATGTATCCGGGAATGATTATCACCTATGTGGTAAAACCTTTACTAGGAATTAAAACTCCTTGGATGACGGAAATAACACAAGTAAAAGAGTTGGAATTTTTTATTGACGAACAACGAGTGGGTCCATACAAAATGTGGCACCACCAGCATTTTATCGAACCAACTGAAGGAGGTGTTTTGATGCGAGATATTGTGACTTACATTCCACCGCTAGGATTTTTGGGAGCCATTGCAAACAGTCTTTTTATTAAGAAAAAGTTGAACGAAATATTTGAGTATAGAACGGTGGCTTTGGAGAAGAGATTCCCATCCCAGCCCTTCCCAAAGGGAAGGGTGTTATGATAACTTTTCTAAAAAGAACTTACAATTCTTTTACTAATGAAATTAATATTAAAAGAATTATCTGACTCCTTCAGACAGAGCAAAGTTTGGAATGAGAAATAAAAGCGAGAAATAGACTGACACGAGAATATCCCCTTCCCTTTGGGAAGGGCTAGGGATGGGATAAAACGAGAATAAATAAACAATGAAACAAGACCTTACAGAAAGAGACATAAATCGTATCATTGAAATGGCTTGGGAAGATAGAACTCCTTTTGAAGCGATTGAATTCCAGTTTGGTACGCCCGAAGGTGAAGTGATTAAAATAATGCGAAATTCTCTGAAAAGAAAAAGTTTCAACCTTTGGCGAAAAAGAGTAAATAGTGGTGTGAGTCAAAAACATTTGAAAAAAAGAAATCCGGAAATTGATCGGTTCAAATGTACCCGACAACGAACTATTACTCACAACAAAATTTCAAAAAGATAATTGATGTTCCCTACCGATTACACTTCTATTTTAAAACGAATTGAAGCCATCGAACCTGTGGCTTATTGCAAATCAAGAAATTTTTTGGATGGAGCGGTTACTCGCTTGTCACCCTATATTTCGAGAGGAGTTATTTCCACCAAACAGGTTTATGAACATGTTATGACTTTGGGGTATAAACCTTACCAGATTGAAAAAATGCTTCAAGAACTAGCTTGGCGCGATTACTGGCAACAGAGTTGGATTCATAAAGAAGAAGGAATTGACCATGACATCCGAAACGACCAAAAAGGGATGTTGACGAGAGAAATTTCCTCGGCAATTGTGAATGCCCAATTGGGAATTTCGGCTATTGACGAAGGAATTGAGGAATTGTACGAAACTGGCTACATGCACAATCACTTGCGCATGTACACAGCTGCAATTGCCTGTAATTTTGGTAAAAATCATTGGAAACTTCCAGCAAAATGGATGTATTATCATTTATTAGATGCCGATTGGGCAAGTAATGCCTTGAGTTGGCAATGGGTGGCAGGGACCAATAGCAACAAGCAATACATTGCAAACCAAGAGAACATCAATAAGTATTGTAAAACTTCGGACAAACGCACTTTTTTGGATTTGCCCTACGAAACTCTAGGAGAATTAGAACAACCTCAACTTCTATCAGATACGGAGGATTTAGCACTAAAAACGGTGCTTCCAGAGAAAAAACCAATTTCTATCGATGAATCTTTGCCCACAGCTATTTACACTTTTTACAACTTGGATCCCTCGTGGAGAAAAGGAGAAAAAATGAATAGAGTTTTGGTTTTAGAACCTTCTTTCTTCGAGAAATACCCTTCTTCTGAAAAGGTGATTAATTTTGTAGTAGAGTTGACAAAAAACATTGAAAACTGCCAAGTATTTGTAGGCGAATTCAAAGAGTTTATCGCAGATTATTCAACTCCTCAACTGTATTTTAAGGAACACCCAACCAACACACATTTTAAAGGAATAGAAGATGCCCGAGATTGGATTGCCCCAGAAGTACAAGGAGATTTCAGGTCGTTTTTTGGATATTGGAAAAAAGTAAAGAACTTGTCCCGAGAATTCGGGAAGAGCTTGAAAATTTGAGCAAGCAATCCCTAAATATCGTTTGGCTAAAAAGAGATTTGCGGACCCAAGATCATGTGGCGCTCCACGAAGCCGAAAAGGCTGGAATTCCCTATCTCGTTCTATTCTTGTACGAACCTAGCTTAATTGCCTACTCCGATACTTCGGACAGGCACTTGCAGTTTTGTTATCATTCGATAAAACAAATGAATGAAACCCTACACCAAACAAATCAAAATGTAATTGAATGTTACGGTGAGGCAACAAAAGTATTTGAGTTTTTATTGAAAAACTATTCTGTAAAACAAGTATTTAGCTACCGAGAAAGCGGAATAAAACTCACTTGGAACAGGGACAAAGCCGTGAAAAAACTTTTTGATTCTAATCAAATAACTTGGACAGAATACCAGAGAGACAATGTGCTAAGAGGAATAAAAAACCGATCGAACTGGGATAAAATGTGGTACCAAAATATGAATAAGGCTGCCATTAACAATACGTATTCGCAGAAAGAAAAATTGATCTTTTCTCACCCTTTTCAACTTCCAACAGAATTTAAAAATAAACTTGAAAATTACCCGAGCCAATTTCAGCCAGCTGGCGAAAAAAATGGCTGGAAATATTTAAAATCTTTTGTGAAAGACAGAGGAAAAAACTACAACCGACACATTTCAAAACCTACCGAAAGTAGAATTTCTTGCGGACGAATTTCTCCTTATATTTCTTGGGGAAATTTATCGGTAAAACAAGCTTCGCAGTTTGTGGTTTGTCACAAAAATTATAACAAAAACAAACGATCCTTTGATGGAATGCTCACTAGATTGAAATGGCATTGTCATTTTATTCAAAAATTTGAGGTAGAGTGCGAATACGAAACGGATTGCCTTAACTCTGGTTACGAAACCATGGAATATCGCAATAACCAGGAGTTTTTGGCAGCGTGGAAACTTGGTAAAACCGGCTATCCACTTGTTGATGCCTGCATGCGAGCCGTTACCCAGACAGGCTGGATAAACTTTAGGATGCGAGCCATGCTGGTCTCGTTTCTATGTTTTAATTTAGACAACGATTGGCGGAAAGGAGTTTATCATTTGGCCAAGCAGTTTTTGGATTACGAACCAGGAATTCATTATCCACAATTTCAGATGCAAGCAGGTACAACTGGAATCAACACAGTAAGAATGTACAACCCAATAAAACAATCACAAGACAATGATCCTGAGGGAGTATTTATCAAAAAATGGGTGCCAGAGTTGAAAGATTTCCCTACTGAATTTATTCATGAACCCTGGAAAGCAACAGCCATTGATTTAATAGATTGTGGAATAACTTTGGGGAAAGATTATCCTTTGCCCATCGTGGATTTAAAAGAAACAGCCAAAGTGGCAAGAGAGAAAATTTGGGGTCACCGAAAAAAGCCTGAAGTGAAGCAAAACAGAAGAAGAATTATAAAATTACATACAAGAGACAAAGTTACTGGAAAAGTGAGGAAGTGAAGCTCCCATCCCCAGCCCTTCTCCAAGGGAAGGGAGAGAACTCACTTCAAATAAAATATTTAACAAGAATATTTCCTTCCCTTCGGGAAGGATTAAGGATGGGATAAAACGAGACTCAAAAAATTATAGACGATTAAAAAACAATAAAATGCATTTAACAAAGGAAGACATTAAGAGCTTAGACAAAGCCAAAAGATTGAACATAATTAACTCCATTACTGGGATTAAACCTGCCAACTTGATAGGCACAGTTTCTGAAGATAATGTAGCAAACGTTGCTATTTTCAGTTCTGTTATTCACCTAGGAAGCAATCCAGCTTTACTCGGTTTTATTGTGCGTCCAACGGGAGAAGTTCCAAGAAATACGTATGAAAATATTTTGGCAAACGGCAATTACACCATCAACCATGTGAATGAAAGTTTTGTAAAAAATGCCCATTACACCTCAGCAAAATTCCCTAGCGAAGTTTCAGAATTTGACCGATGTGGACTGACCGATGAGTATTTACACGATTTTAAAGCTCCTTTTGTAAAAGAAAGCAGCATCAAAATTGGGATGAAATATTGCGAAAGCATCCCCATTGAACGAAACGGAACCATTTTGGTAATTGGAGAAGTTGAACACGTGATTTTGCCAGAAGAAATAGTAAACGAAAAAGGATACATTGATTTAGGAGAGGCAGAAGTTGCGGGAATCTCTGGACTTAACTCGTACTATAAACTGGATAAAATTGCTTCGTTTCCTTACGTAAGGTTGGAAGAAGTGCCGAAATTTGAAACCCAAACCTAACCATCCGATTGGTCAGTAATGGCTGTCCGGAATGGAGGTGATACTCCAAATTCTATGAATAATCCCATCCTAACCTTCCCTAGGGGAAGGGACTCCAAATTCTATGAATAATCCCATCCTAACCTTCCCTAGGGGAAGGGACTCCAAATTCTATGAATAAATAAATATAAATAAAACCTTCAAAACTCCCTTCCCTTGGGGAAGGGTAAGGGATGGGAATAACCAGCAATCATGAAAAAACAACACCTTCCTACCAAGATTTGCCTTGTTTGTGAAAGACCTTTTACTTGGCGTAAAAAATGGGAAAAAGTGTGGGAGGAAGTGAAATATTGCAGTGAAAAATGTAGAAGGAATAAAAAATCCCCTCTCTAACCTGCCGATTAGACTGGACAAGCTTTCCCAAAGAGAAGAGAACTAAAAAAAACAAAACTATGACCCAAGCAACCCTCATTTTCCCTCATCAATTACATTCAGATATTTCTGAACTAGAAAAAAGCGCACCCGTTTATTTAATTGAAGAACACTTGTTTTTTAGCCAATATAAATTTCATAAACAGAAAATTGCTTTCCACAGAGCTACCATGAAGTTTTATGAAAGTTATTTGACCGACAAAGGATTTGCGGTAACTTACATTGAAGCCAAAGAAGAAATTTCGGACATAAGAAAATTCATCCCTTACTTGGCTCAAAAAGGAGTTGAAAAAATCACTTTCCGAAACCCCACAGATTATAACCTAGAGAAAAGGCTGGAAGGAGGATTGAAAGAGAATAATATGGAGAAAACGGAACTTTCAAGCCTATTGTTTATCAACTCGAAAGAGGATTTATTCACTTTTTTTAAACCCACAAAAAAGAAGTTTTTTCAAACCAGTTTTTATAAAAATGAACGGGCTCGATTGAATATTCTGATGGATGCAGAAGGACATCCGGAAGGCGGAAAATTAACTTACGATTCGGATAATCGGAAAAAATATCCAGCAAAAAAAACTCCTCCCGCCATTCACTTCCCTGAAGTAACCAAATGGCACAAGGAAGCTAAAAAATATGTAGAGACTAATTTTAAAGATAATCTCGGAGAACTAACTTCTGATACTTATTACCCCGTAACATTCGAACAAACAGAAACTTGGCTAAATCAGTTTTTGGAAACTCGTTTTCACGAATTTGGAGACTATGAAGATGCTATTGTGAAAGAAGAAATTTTCCTGAATCACAGCATGCTGACGCCAGTTATGAATGTCGGATTTTTAGCTCCAAGTTATGTCTTGGATAAAGCCTTAGAGTTTGGCAAAAACAACAATGTTCCATTAAATTCATTGGAAGGATTTGTCAGGCAGATTATGGGTTGGAGAGAATTCATAAGAGGGATGTACGAAGCCAAAGGCCGAGAGTCTCGAATCAAAAATTACTGGGGATTTACCCGCAAAATTCCTGGTTCATTTTATGATGGAACCACGGGAATTGTTCCTGTGGATGATACGATTAAAAAAATCCTGAAAACCGGATATTGCCACCACATTGAGCGATTGATGGTAATTGGCAATTTTATGTTATTGTGCGAGTTTGATCCAGACGAAGTATATCAATGGTTCATGGAATTATTTATTGATTCCTACGATTGGGTGATGGTTCCCAATGTGTATGGAATGAGTCAATTTGCAGATGGCGGTTTCTTTGCCACCAAGCCCTATATCAGTGGAAGTAACTACGTGATAAAAATGAGTAATTACAAAAAAGGAGCCGATTGGCAGGCTACTTGGGATGGATTATTCTGGAGGTTTATGCACATACACAGAGAGTTCTTTGTGAAAAACCCAAGACTTGGAATGTTGGTTAGGAATTTTGACAACCAATCTCCTGAAAAGCGGAATGGGCACCTGGAGAAAGCGGAAGAGTTTTTGAAAGGAATGAAATAATAACAATTGAGCTAAAACCTGTTAGGTTTAATAAAAAATTCGAACTTTATAACTCCCACGAAGCTGCCATTAAAGCCTGCTGACATACTATAAAAGGGAACTTGGAGGATGATTCTTTCAATAATAGAATGCAGAATTAAAGCGTATTCAGTATCTGTTCCTTAATTTTCTCTAGCTGATCTTTCATTTCCACCACAATTTTTTGAATCTCTTGGTGGTTGGCTTTTGAACCCAAGGTGTTTACTTCTCTTCCTATTTCTTGAGCGACAAACCCTAGTTTTTTTCCTTGAGATTCTGGGTTGTTCATGATGTCGATAAAATATTCCAAATGTCCAGAAAGTCTCACTTTTTCCTCTGTTACATCATATTTTTCGATAAAATAAATCAATTCTTGCTCAAACCTGTTTTGGTCAAATTGTGGGCTGTCGAGCTTTTCTTCTAGGTTGGATTTTAATCGAGCTTTTACCGTTTCAATTCGTTCTCCTTCGTATTTTTCAACTTCTTTCAGCAACTCGCCTATTCGGTTGATGTTGCCAGTAAATTCTTTGTGCAAAGCTTCTCCCTCTCTTTTTCGGAACTCTTCAAAATTTCTCACAGCTTCTTCAATCATTACCTCCACAGCTTTCCATTCTTCTGGGTCCAGCTCTTCTTTTTCTTGGCTATAAACCTCCGGCATTTTCATAGCAAGTTCCATTAACTTGGCGTCATTATCTATTCCAAGTGAAGTTGAAAGGTCTTTTAAATCATTGAAATAAGTAGTGACCACTTCGTGATTTACCTTAGCCGAATTACTCTTTGGTGGCAATTCTACATAAATATTAAAATCTACTTTTCCTCTCCCAATCAACTTCGATAGTTTTTTGTTAAGAGTCAGTTCATTCTCACGATAAAATCCTGGCATACGCATGTTTAAATCAAAGTACTTACTGTTCAATGATTTGATTTCGATACTTATTTTTTTGTCATTGTAAGTTCCGGTCGTTTTCCCGTAACCTGTCATAGATTGAATCATAGTGGTAATTTTGTGAGTGTAAAGGTAGAGTTAATTTTACTATTTTTTGTTTTCAAAGCTAACTTCCCTTTGTCATTCTCACGAAAGTGGGAATCTTATTCATCCGTATTTCATTGGCCTTTTCTTCTTTTTGCTCCCGATGAATCGGGACAGGCTTTGACACAAAAAAACGAATCAAAAAAAACGCTAGGCTTCATTTCACTCCGTGTTTTTAACTTATATTTTTCGATTCGGTCGGTGATTTCCTCCGCAAGCTCCGGAACTTCCTCTCTCATTCACGAAAAATATTGCATCAAAAACACTGCTTGAAATAAGGCCGACAAAAATCAATCATCTAAAAAAAGAATGCATCATTGAAGAGGTTCAAGAGTAATCAGTTTATAAACTATTCAGAACTATCCATAAGCAATCCCTTTAAGTCAAAACCTTCTTACTCCTACTTGTGAGATAAACGCCCACAAAAATCAATAAAGTACAGACTAATTTATCCCAAGTAATAGCCGAGGCATAATTGCTCTTGGTATTTACTATGCTTATCCCAAACCCCATAAGCATGGCAAAAACAGGTTGTAAATAAATGTAACTACTCGCAATAGTTGGAGACAATTGCTTGACAGCAAAAATATTGAACAAATACGTGCAAAAAGTAGTGAACACAACGATAAAAGCGATGGATCCCAATACCATGGGAGGAAATCCAAAACTAAAATCTTGAACATCAGAAATCCCGAAAGGAAGCACCACAAAAAAGGCAAAAGTAAACATGTAACTGATTACGGTTAGTGGTTTGTACTTG
>CBFHHA010000020.1:0-42774 GCA_965655625.1 Flavobacteriales bacterium
ACATTTGAGGAGAACTTAACCACCACAGGGAATGGTTTTAATATTAAATTAGGAGCAATTTTTGTTCCTACTAGATTTATAAGATTAGGATTGGCAGTTCATACCCCAACCTGGTATACGATGAGTGATTCTTACAATACTGAGTTCGTGTCAAACTTCGTTGATAATAGATTTAATGAAAGGGCTGCATCTCCGGAAGGAATATTTGACTACCGCCTGAGGACACCAGGAAGATTAATCGCAAGTGCAGCATTTTTATATAAAAAACGTGGGCTGATTTCATTGGAATATGAGTTGGTTGATTATTCCAATGCTTCTTTTAATGGAGCTGCGGGAGTCATTTCACCTTATAACTTTAGTGCTGAAAATGCCACAGTAAATAATATCTATCAAACAGCAAATATTATAAAAGCTGGGGCGGAATTCCGAATGACAAATCATTGGACTATACGAGGAGGCTATACTCACTTTGGTTCCCCAATTAAGGAGGAAGTCGAGATTCTTGACCATTCCAGAACAAATTACTCGGGTGGACTTGGCTACAAAAATGAGAATTTCTCTATAGATTTTACTTTTTTAAGAACTACGTGGAAAGAAGAGTCATACCTATACGATCCGGAGTTTGTAGAGCCGATAATTGCCGATAAATTTGTAAACAATTTTATGGTTACTGCTGGATTTAGGTTTTAATTTATGTATTCATTCAGTAACTTTTTTTTGGTGAGTTACGGTAAGATATTCATGCATTAATTTTTATTATAATAACGTGGTGCCATAACCTTTTTCAGATAGGATCTTAGCTATCGGTCTGCTTTTATACAAGAGGGCACTAAAAGTAATTTTCAAATCCATTTCAAATGTTTCTAGATTCTTTTTTCAATATCAATAGAGTTAGAATTATCAAAATTACCCTAATGGCTGAGATGGTTTTTCTACTTTTGTTTAGCTGTCAAAAAAACAATTCAAGTTCTGATAGTTTATCCGATATACAACAAATCGAAAACCATATGCAGATTCAAGAAGACGCTTGGAATGAAGGAGATTTGGAAGGATTTATGCAGTTTTATTGGCAATCGGATTCGCTGAGATTTATAGGGAAAAGTGGATTAAATATGGGGTGGACTAAGACTTTGAATAATTACAAGTCTTCCTACCCTAATAAAAAGGAAATGGGAACCTTGAAATTCACAAATAAAAGCCTTGACATTATAGGAGAACGGTCTATCTTTGTAGTGGGTGAATGGTTGCTAATTAGGTCAGATAGCTTGGGAGATTTAAGCGGAATGTATAGTCTGATTTGGGAGAAAAAAAATAGTAATTGGGTGATAACCACAGACCATTCTAGTTAACTTAAAACAACAATCATATTGAAAGAATCATTTCAACATTTAATCGCAGGACCTTGTAGTGCAGAAACGAGAGAACAGGTTCTGGCCACAGCAAAAGAATTAGCCGAGATTAAGGAATTGACTTATTTCAGAGCTGGAATTTGGAAACCCAGAACAGCTCCTGGATCTTTCGAGGGAATAGGAAAAGAAGGATTGAATTGGCTCAAAGAGGCAAAAGATCAGTTTGGGTTGAAAACTATAACGGAAGTAGCAACTCCAGAGCACGTTGAGGCTTGTCTTAAGACTGGAGTAGATGCTCTTTGGATTGGGGCCAGAACCACAGTGAATCCATTTTATGTACAGCAAATTGCAGATTCGCTTAAAGGAGTAGATATTCCAATTCTTGTGAAGAATCCAATCAGTCCAGATGTGGGATTATGGATGGGTGCAATTGAGAGATTCAAACTTGCCGGAAGTTCGAATGTTGCTGTAATTCACAGGGGCTTTTTTTCTTATTCCAAGGGTGTTTTTAGAAATCCACCCATGTGGGAAATACCCATTAAACTTAAAACTGAATTTCCTGATTTGGAAATTATTTGTGATCCAAGTCATATTTCTGGAGATGCAGGCATGATTGAGGAGGTATCTAAATTTGCCATGCAATTGGGAATGAACGGACTAATGATTGAATCTCATCCTGCGCCCAAAGAAGCTTGGAGCGATGCCAAACAGCAAGTTACTCCCGATCGCTTAAAAGAGATTGTACAAGCAATACTTACCCACAAAGCCCACAAAGCAATCAAGCAGGATGAATTGATTTCGTTGAGGCAAGATATAGATTTGGCCGACAGAAAGGCCTTGATTGAGATCAGTAACAGAATGCAAATTGTGCGAGACATTGCACAGTACAAAAAAGAAAACTCTGCAACTGTTTTTCAAATTGAAAGATGGAAGCATGTTCTAGAAGAATCCAAGAAACAGGCTGCTGAACTGGGATTAAGTGAGGAATTTATTGAGGATTTAATGAATTTGATTCACAAAGAGTCTTTACATATTCACCATTTAATTTATAACTCATAAGACAGATTAATAAGGTGATTAATTGATTTTTCGGTGAATTATGTATCTTTAATCACTACAATAACAAATATTTTTTTTGATGAAAAAAAGCTTAGTAATAGGTGCAAATGGACAAATAGGATCAGATTTGGTTCAGGGGTTGGCCCAGAAATTAGGCCCAGAAAATATAATCGCTTCCGATATTTGTGAAGGGAACCATGGAGAAATTCAATTTGAGTCTTTGGATATTTTAGACTCACCCAGACTAAAAACTATTATTGAAGAAAATAATGTAGGGACCGTTTACTTATTAGCAGCATTGCTTTCTGCTACTGCAGAACAAAATCCTATGTTTGCCTGGAAACTGAATATGGAAGGGTTGTTTAACGTGTTAGATTTAGCTAAGGATGGAGTAATTGACAAAATATTTTGGCCTAGTTCCATAGCGGTTTTTGGTCCAACAACTCCAAGAGATAAATATGGAGTAGATGTAAGAAGCATTCGTTACCCGGGTCTAATTAGTTACAAAGCCGAACCAGGTGGAGGAACCACGGATTATGCTGTGGCGATATATTATAGGGCACTCCAAGAAGGTAGCTATGAATGTTACCTAAAAAATGATACGTACTTACCGATGATGTACATGGAGGACGCAATAAAAGCCACCATCGATCTGATGCATGCAGACGAAAAAAGTATCAAAATTAGATCGAGCTATAATTTGGCTGGAATTAGTTTTTCACCTGTTGAAATAGCGAATGAAATTAAAAAGCATATTCCGGAATTTAGTATTTCTTATTCCCCAGATTTCAGACAAAGTATTGCAGATTCTTGGCCCAAAAGTATAGACGATTCCCAGGCTCAAAAAGACTGGGGTTGGAACAATTCTTACGACCTAGAAACCATGACAGCAGAGATGTTCAAAGGACTAAAAAAGAAATTAAACTAGTAAGTTATTGGTTCCAACTAAGCGTTCCTTTCCAAACTAAGGAAACCTCGAATCCACCTTGGTACACAGAAGCATTTCGCAATCGAGAGATATTGATGTCGTAACTTGCGCCAATTTGGACCTTTTGCTCCCAATCAAATTTAACTATGGCAACGAGGGCATCTTCATGTCTGTATATCCCTCCAAACTCTAAAAACGATGAGTTGTAATACCCTGTATAACTTGATTGCATTCCTAAATTTAATTTATAGGTACCTCCAAATGCTATTACTCTACTTGCACCCTGAGCTGAAAGAAACCAAGTAGGGACTATCAAGTCACCCCGATAAGCCATTATTGAAATTTCCGATTTTCCGTGAAAAATAATTCTAATTGATCTGTTATTGGTATTTCCTCCTGAGGATAAAGTACTTTTGGTGGCTCGAACAATGTTTGAGGCACTGAATCCAACGCTTGTTTGATTTTTCTTGTCACCAAAAAACTGAGCTAGGAACCCTGTATTCAAATCGAAGTAACTGGACTTGGTATTGAGTATATTTTCACCCGAGGGTATACTTTCATTATAGTTTGTTCCATCATATTGGTTATCCCACTTTAGGTTATCAAAATTTGCACTTACTTGTCCGTATAGAAACCCTAGACCAAGAGAAAAATCGATATTTCGACTCACCGAGACAGATTGAGAGAGAGAGAGCAAAGCTTCAGTTCTACCATAGTTTGATTTACCAGCTTTGTCGCTGTAAAATGAAGCGCCAATCCCTGTTGTTTTATGGTCATCGTTGTTTTTACCGAGAGGCATATCGTAAGAAGCGTACATCGTTTTATATGAATTTCCTAGGGTAGCCCATTGATTTCGATAGTTTAAATTTGCTCTATAATCACCAAAAAATGAACCTGCATTTGCCGGATTTATTATCACAGGAGCTTCATACCATTGCGAAAAATGGATTCCTTGGCTAAAAGAGTACTGACCTAGGATCAAGAATAAAATTAGTATGTAATAGATTTTTTTCACTTATTATCTAATCAATGTTATGTCTCCTTTTTCTAAAACTTCCTCTCCTGATATCAAAGTCATTTTAACAGAAAAGAAATAAACACCTTCTTCCGCTTTTCTTCCTTTATATGTTCCGTCCCAACCGATGTTTACATCATCAGATTCAAAGAGTAATTTACCCCATCTATCGAATACAAGAAATTCAATTTTTTCGGCCTCACTTGATCTTACGTATAAGAAGTCGTTCATCCCATCTCCATTTGGAGAAAATATATCAGCGATAAAGAAAGGTATTTCCGAAACACATAAATCTCTTGTAAGCGTATCAAAACAGGGACCTGTATTTTTTACAACTAATGAAACTGTAAAGGTTCCTCCCCCTGAATATGTGTGGGTTTCAATAGAATTGCCAATGGTGTAAGGAAGTGGCGTTGTTGCATCGCCAAAATCCCAAAATCCTTGGGTTACACCAACGGAACCATCGGTAACAATCACTGTTTTTTCTTCAGAGCTGAGACATCGCGGGTAAATGTCGGGATTCATAGTGAAATTAGCCTGAAGAAAATCATAGCCGGGCATTACCATAAATGTATCGAGACTGCATCCAAAACGATTAGATATTGTTAAAAATACGCTGTCTTTTACAGTTCCGATAATAGTATCGGCAAGTGAAACAGGTCGAGTCCAATTAACTGTATAAATGGACTTCTGGGTTAGATCGTACGAGGCGAATCCCAATTCGCCAAAACAA
The DNA here is from genome assembly GCA_965655625.1 of Flavobacteriales bacterium. GTDB lineage: Bacteria > Bacteroidota > Bacteroidia > Flavobacteriales_D > CAJJDF01 > CAJJDF01. The sequence continues at coordinate 5,085 of CBFHHA010000020.1, forward strand.
GATATTGGATTTGTTATGAGAGTTGGTGTTATTGATAAAACAACCACATTTACCGTGTCAGAATTAGGATTAGAACATCCATCGTTCACTGTAAAAATATATTGCGTTGTGCTAATTGGTGATTCTGTTAATGTGTTTGTATTGGCTAAAGAATGACTCCATGAATAAGAATAGGAGGGGGAAGGAAAACCACCTGAAGCAAACCCCACAAGATTCACAGAATTTCCTAAACAAATTGTATCCGCTGAAGAGGTTAAATCTGCAAGAATTGAGTCTCTCACCACAATATTTTTTTCATCACTTGTTCTACAAACTCCACTACCATAGGAATATATTATTTGATGCATTCCAGGACCTGCTAGGGCTGGATTTAAAGTTCCGGTGGTTTGATTATAATTCCCGGTTCCTGACCAAGTTCCTCCGGAAGGAATAGCTGGAATGGTTATAGAGTTTGTTGCAAAACAAAATGTGTCAGGTAAAGTGATGGCGGCAGTTACAAATTGATATACTGTAACTGAGATGATTTTGTTACAAACATTTCCTTGGGTTTGGTAAGTGATAATGTGCGTACCAACTCCTGCAACTGAAGGGTCAAACATTCCTGTTTGACTGTTCGTAATGCCAGTTCCTTGCCAAATTGCACCAGCCATATTGTTTACAGGATCCAACATAAATGCTGTTTGAGTGCTGCAAACCGTGGTATCGGTTATGGTTAGTGTATCTGGATAAATGGCAATAGTCACAGAATCCTGGCAACTATTTTTGTCATAAAAGATAGTATGAAATCCATGTCCGAGATTTCTGGGGTAAATATAGTGTTGAGTTCCAAAAGTTTGAATTCCAGTTCCAGACCAAGAGCCATAATTTGGTTCGGTTAGTAAAGTAGATATAGATCGGACAAGGAGTGAATCTAAGGAGGGACACAAAAAGATAGTATCAGGAATAATATTAGTTTGCACAACTTGCATCTGAATCGAATCAGAACATCCTCTGTAGGAATATACAAGATTGGTGTTCCAATTTCCGGAAAGGGTAGCGGGAGTGAACAGACCAATGCTTGAAACCCCAGTTCCATTCCAAACACCACCTGATGGGATTCCAGGGGATAAATTAAATGCCGATTGTGATGGACAAGAATTTGTATCTATTCCTGCAGAAACGGTATTAATCACCATGTTGACAGTGTCTCTGCATCCTTTGTAGAAATAGGATACTAAGTTGCTCCCATTGTTAGCAGTAGAAGGTGAGAATATCCCTGAACTTGCCGAGATAATTCCAGATCCAGACCAACTTCCGCCTATCGGGGAAAAAGGTATGTAAATTGGTGCAGAATTACTACAGAGAGTATCAGTTTCAAAAGCGAAGGAAATTGTGTCCACAAGCACATTTAATGAATCAACACAACCATTTACGTTGTAATAGCTCGTGAAATTTCCGTGAATCGTTGGTGTGAAGCTTCCCAGAGTTGTACTCACGTAGGTACCTCCCCATGTTCCTCCTGTTGGTGTCCCAGTAGTTAGATTAACTGGGATTCCGCTCGCACACAAATTTAAATCAGGCCCGGCCTCAGCGGATGTTACTAGAATGATAATCGTGTCTTGGCAAGAATTTAGTTGATACGTAATTAAGTGTGTTCCTGCTCCTGCAGAATTGGGATCGAATGTTCCTGCAGAAGGGTCAATAATCCCAATTCCACTCCATGTCCCACCCAATGTGGAAGCCACCAAGTTGAATGCTGTGTCGTAACTGCAAAGAGGACTTACCGAGGCAATAGTGGGGTCGATAGACTTTATCTCGATGGTGTCAATTAATACTAATCCAGTGGAAAGTTCTGTTACCGTAACATAAAATGTTGTATCACCGATTGGACAAATTGAGAATGGACCCGAAGAATTTGGTAATCCATTGCTCCAGTTGTAAGAATAACCAGAACAACCACTTGCAACTGCTCTCACACTCGTACAATTACTGTAGCAGAGTGTGTCGTTGTACACTGTTCTTAAGGTAAATGAGCAATCAGTAATCTGAAATGTATCTCGGGCAGTTATACTGACGGCCCCTTCACATGAATCGATAAAGTTGAGGTTAAAATTTAGAATATAATCACAATTCCTTGTAAAACTAGGATTTATTCGAAGTCTTACAGAATCTAAGACATTATTCGTGCAAGACAAAGGATAAACGTTTGTTACCATGTAACTTCCAGCAGAACTAGTAAGTGTAAAAATAGCTGAATCAAGTAAATCGCATCTTAGTGGATTGGAAAGTTTCACGATAAAAAATTGATCGTTACATTGAGGAGGTTCCGAACTATTTACTGAAATTTGATAATCTTTCTCCACAGTGTCTAATACCTTTATAGTGACAGAATCGTTAAACGTTTTTCCTGATGTTGTTTCTGTTACCAATACGCTGTAGGTGGTTGTGATTGTGGGGCAGACAGAATGAGGACCCGGAGTAGAAGGCAATCCATTGCTCCAATTGTAGCTATATGTATTACAAGTGGAAGGAGTTGTCACTTCTATGTTTGCGCAATCTCCAAAACAAATTGAATCGTACGTTGCGGAAAGAGTTGCAGATATATCACAATTCGTAAAGTCAAAAGTATCCGAAATCGTGAATGAGTATACACTGTCACAAATATCGGGAATGTTTATTTCCATTTCTAACTGATACTCACAATTGTAAATAAATGCGCTGTCTAGCCATATTCGAGCAAAACGAGAACTATCATTAACACATCCTACTTTTGATACGTTCACAATATTTGGAGCATTAAAACCTATAATTCGGGAAGTTGCTGATGTGATAGAATCACAATGGATATTTTGGTCAAATTCAATCAAGAAAGAGGTAGAGTCACAAGTGGGTGGAGCAAGTGAACTGACTTCCAATTTCGGTTCTAATACTGGTGGAGCTGTAGACACCCAATTGGCAATCCATCCAGGAAACTCAAGTACACCATCGGATTTAAAAGTTATTGTTAAACAGCCCGAATTTGCTACGATCGTTGGGGGTAATGCACCATTTAGATTACCTGAATATGTTCCAATTCTTGGTGAGGTAGTGTCTGGTCCGTTGTAAAAAGTAACGGAGTCTATCAGAGATTCGGTGTAAAAGGATGTAAATGTATAATAAATAGTGGCACCTGTACCGGGACAGATGGAAAACGTATAATCTTCATTTGCCAAATAATGGCCGCTAGGGAAGGTTTTTAAGTCAGAGTCTGTATGAATGCCATCACATTCTGCTACGGTAGTATCTTTCATAGGAAAGGTTTGTTGAGATAACAAACCTTCAATTCCCATTAGGAAAAACAAACACATAGCGAGAATTTTATTCAACATATTCTTTTATTTGCTTACTCTTATTGTGGTTGTCACTACTTCATTGCTCCAATTACCAGCTCTATCTTGAAGTTTTACCGTAAACTGGGTTGATTCTGTTGAATCATTTCCCAAAATAAAAATCCCTGATAACTTTACAGTTAGTTCACCTTCTATTTGAAGGGATTGGTCAGGCGGAGTGAGGGGCTGAATGTGATACTCATCAGCGCGGGGAAGTCTTTGATCTTTCACATAAAGGGAATAGACATCTGGGTCGACATGTCCAATGTCACCATCGCCATCTTGATAAGTCAATTTTAGTACAATGTTTTGTGAAAACTCTGTAGTGGAGGAGGGAGTTAAACTCACAAATTCTATTGCGGGTATTTCACTGTATTTTTCTTCTTTTTTACAATCAACTAGGGTCATAGATAGTCCTATAATAAGAAGCTTTAAATAAAACTGGTTCATTTATGAGGTGTAAAGTGTAAATAAATAAATAGTAGGTCGAGAACTTCCATTGCTTGGGTTCTCCGCTGGTTCACTGTGATTAGCATCTTGTACATACACTCGAACAAAAAGTAAAGTGCCTGGAGGATAAATACTTGCATCAAAATCATATTTATGAGTGAAGTTTGCCATTGAACCTGAAAAATCATTTGACATGAATCCACTAGAAACAGTCATAGGTATACCTGGAACGGAGTCAAATTCAAACATCGCGGTGTCTATTTTAATTTCGTTCACTGTCATGTTCGTGGCGCTAGTCATATCATCGTCAATAGAAAACCATAAATCGATATCTGTTCTTGGAATAATAATAGGCAGGATACCAGCTCCAGCTGGTCTAGCATAGGTTGAGGTGGTAGAATTATTGTGAAAGGCGGAAAATCCGGTAACGACAGGATTTGGGTTTCCAACTACGGGAGAGTTTCCATACATGTCTTTAGCTCCTGCATTAATCCAATCTTTAATCGCCTTGATATGTTTTGATTTGTTAACAATCCACTCGTCAGCATATACTGGGGGCATAATTCCAGAGGTATTTGGTAGGGATTGTAGCATTCTCTCGTGTAAGAGTGAAAGAGCTGCGTCTCCTGGTTTTATTCGGTAAGTAAAATCACCTGCTGGGTTATTGGTTAGTACATTTTGATAAACGGTGCTGTTATATGAACTACTGATAGTCCTGAAGTCTGGCTCAAAGGCTCCATCATGACAACCGGAATTTGCACAAGTGGGCTTGAAAACAGTAGCATGAAGATAGCCAAAGTTGGATGAAGGAAGACCAGCCAGTGTCGGTTCTTCGTAGAGCCTTGGTGTTGTATAGGTGTCGTAAGGATTTTCAATTGTGTTTTTTTTACAGCTTGTTATGACAACAAGTATGCTTGCGATTCCGAACCCTAATGTTTTGAAAGAAACAGATTTCATGATTATAATTTTCGTATTAATGATTGACTCTGTGAATGCAAAAATCCGGAATTCAACATCTCTTGTTCTATTCCTAATATGTGTCCCACTGTAATTGCTGCATCCGTGTTTAAGGGAGAGGTTGAACTAAGAGGACCGGTTGCTTTATCCGGCTCATTTGTAATGGATTTTCCAGCCATCAGTGTAAATACCCTTCTTGTGTTGGCATCGGAATGATCAAATGCCCTGAAGTTATTTTCTGTATCCAAAATAGGATTTGGATTAAGGTTTCTTCCACAATCCGGTGTCGCAATAAAAATAGTTTCATTTGCCATATCTGGTATTTGTGTCTGAATATAATTCCACATATAACCTATAGCGTGATCTGCGGCATGAATAGCCCTTAAGTAGCTTGTGAAATTTGAATGACAAACGTCTGGCCCATCAATTTTAATGACCGTAACGGCAGGTTTAAATTCTTTCATTACTTCCAAGGCATATCCAACGGTGCTTGCGTCATTACCACCCTGTGGAGGACGAATTACGGTTCCAGCTTGTTTTTTCTGAAACATTGTTTTCATGAAATTTTTTATTTGTTGCTTTTCAGTTTCCGTATTACCCACCGTATCAAGGATATTATTGCTCGTCAAACTTTCGTATGAATTATCCAAGAAATATTTCATTTTGTACATAGGAGATAATTCATTTTGAGGGTGATAAATTTTAGCATTTTTCAAAAACTGATCTCCTTGACTTCCGAATGTAACACCTGGAATAAACATATTCGCTCCGTATTTTGCTCCATAATCGGCATGTCCACTATGGTTGTAAAGTGGCACCGAGTTAGTCAAAGTGTTTCCAATAAACCAAGTGTCTGTCGCTTTATAGCCTCCATGTTTTCTCAAAAACTCAAAAACAGTGGGTGTTTTAGGTCTCTCTAATAGTGGTTGGGCTAAATTTGTATTACCTTGTAATAAAGCGATTGATCCTCCATAATGTCCAGCAGCAATTGCATTTACTTCCTTAAATAGTACCCCTTGAGATTGGATGGGAGTACTCAATATTGGCGAAACAGGTGTGTTACCACTAGTTCCTACTCCATACACAACTTTGGAAGCAGGTGCTGCACCGCTCAACATATTGGGCATTATATTTCCTGTAACATTTAAGCTCCGTATTGGATTCCACGTATATTGACTTTGAGATAAGTACAATTGGTCAACCGTTTCTTGATTTCTTAAACCTCCCGCAAACATCACTAAAACCACGTGGGGGGCAATTTGTGTTCCTGTGGGAGCGAATAATCGGCCACTAGGCAAAATATAGGGAGCTATCATAGCTCCGGCAGAGGTTAAAGTTGCTTTTTTTATAAATTCTCTTCTTTTCATAATAAAGGTTTTTACTCAAGTGACTAGTAAAATAAATATTCGTTGGAAAGCGCAAAAGAGAAATAGATAATCTCTGCGGATCTTGTGGGATTATTTGTTATTTCATTTCTGAAATATTGTTTTTCTCCTTCCGTAGGTCTTCGAATTAAGAACCTTTCGTAGGTATCATTGATAAATTTGTCAACATTTCCACGCATCTCACTATCACTGGGGATCGAAGGTAGTGGAGAAGAGCTATTCATGAAATTAGAGATAATTACTTCTCTCGCGAGTTCTTTGTCGCCAATCGAGGTTATACATTGCCCAGCACGGTAAATGTCACCAGCAGAGAGTGCTTGTTGAAAAAGATTGGTGTACACAACGGCAATCCATTGACTTTCAGTCTTTTCTTTTAGTTTTGCTGAAGCTGAAGGATATAATGTAACTTCATTTATTTCAAAAATCTTATCCTCTAATTTGTCTTTTTTGCACTGATAACTTGCCGCGCAAATAGAAAGAAAAACAAGGTATTTGTATGCGTTTTTCATAATGTGATTGGTTAAAAGTTTGCGTATTCATCTGTCTTCATTACTTCTCTTATAATGAACGAAATATCTGAATTAGAGCTAAAATAGTTACTGTAAACGAAAGATTCTTGTGTTGTAGGAAACCTACTTAAATAAGAACGATATACCCAAGTAACAACTCCATCGTTAAATTCTTTAGATTTTACTGCTATGGCAGAAAAATCATATTTGTTAGATCCTGGTTTGCCAAAGAGTATATCAGCTTGATCAAATTCTACCATGTTATAACTTGCCGTGAATTCTTCTGTGGTGGGGAATCGATAATAAAGATTGTCAAACACTGCATTCACATAATTAAAAGAATTCATATTGATGATGTCGTAAATTCCGTTATAGCACATCCTTCTGCACATTTCGCTAAAATCAATGTAGCCATGAAGAAAAGCTGTGTCGGAAGAGAGAACATCGGCATAAATATCTCCTTGTTCTTTATTCCAAAAATAGCCAAGCATGTTTCCCGTCAAGGAGTCATTTCTTGCTGCGTTGTAAGCATTTCCCATACGCTGAGAAATTTCAAAATCTGGTATTCCTTCCAAAAACCTTGCTTTTTGTTGCTCGTAAATGTTTGAGTGAAATAATTGCTTGAAATTGTCACCGTTTGATTTAGCGGTTGTGTCTTTTTGAAGACTAAAAATAATCGCATCTCTTGTCGAAAATTCCAAGTTATTTCCTTCTAATAACCCAACCAATGAGTCCATTTCGATATCTAGAGGTTCTCTGCCAATTAAGTCGATGAAAATACGGTTTACGTAATTCTTTACTTTTATTGTTGAAACTCCATAATAATTGGGAGCTGTATTGTTTGGGATTTGTGGCTCTTTCTTACAAGTTGAAAGAATTACTAGTAATAGAACCGTATAAATCGACAGCTTTTTCATTCTTTTAGATTAGTTAATAGTACTTTGACTTGAGTACAAGATAAATATAAGATTTAAATTATGTTGAACTTATTCCCTATATTTTTTAAATAGTACGATGGTGTCACACTAAAAGTTACGGTGAATTTTGAAAATTAAATAAGAATTTGAAGAAGTGAAGATTAAATTTCCTCTCCCTTTTTATTTTTCAAATTGAAATACAAAAGATGTTTGGCAGTCTTGCCTTCAATGTTGATCCATGTTTTGTATTGGAAGAACCATTTTACTTGTCTCGAAATTAATCCTTTTTTGAAGTAGGCTTCCACAAAAGGGTGAACTTGTAAAATAAGTCCTTTTGATTTATCTGCAGATTTTATGGCATGTTTTATTTGATCAGTGATAAGAATTGCTGCCTGAACTTCACCCGTTCCATGACAAGTAGGGCATGTTTCTTTCGTTTCAATTTCAGTCGCTGGTCTTAGTCGTTGTCTTGTGATTTCGACAACCCCAAATTTGCTTGGTGGGATTAAGTTGTGTTTGGCTCTATCTGTGCTCATTTTCTCTTTCAAGAATTTGTAGAGCTTCATGTTGTTTTCATTGTTGTACATGTCAATGAAATCAACTGCGATAATACCTCCCATGTCTCTGAGTCTTAGTACTCTGGCAACTTCTTCAGCAGCGGCCATATTTACTTGCAGGGCATTTGCCTCAGCATCATTCTCTTTTCCTTTTCTATTTCCGCTATTTACGTCAATTACATGCATTGCCTCAGCATGATCGATGATAAGGTATCCACCTCCTTGCATATCTACTTTCCTACCAAAGCTTGCTTTTATTTGTTTATGAATGCCGTTGGCTTGAAAAACATCGGAATTTCCTTTATGAAGCTTAATGATTTTGGTTCTATCCGGAGCAATTTTCCCAATGTACTCTTTTAAATCATGGTACATGATTTCATCATCTACAACAATGCTATTGAATGTTTCGTTCAGCAAGTCTCGAACTATGGCAGAAGCTCTGTTCAGTTCACCTAGAATTTTTTTAGGAGGTTTTACATCCTTTACTCTTTGGTAAATGGATAGCCACTTTTCATTCAATTCCTGAAGGTCCTGGTTTAATTCTGCAACTTTTCTGTTCTGAGCAACAGTTCTAATTATCACGCCAAAGTTTTTAGGCCTGATGCTTTCAATTAGCCTTATAAGTCTGTTTTTTTCTTCTGGATCTTCAATTTTTTGGGATACAGAAATTTTGTTTGAAAACGGAATTAACACTAAATACCTTCCGGGAAGTGTGATTTCAGTTGTTACTTTTGGTCCTTTCGAAGAGATTGGCTCTTTGGTAACTTGCACCAATAGTTTTTGGTTGGCAGAAATGAAATCTTTGATTTTTCCGTGCTTTTCAATTTCGGGCTCGATTGGAAAATCAAAACTTGGCTTTCCATTCAAAGCGATTTTGGCAGCCTTTTCAAATGATTTGTATGAGGCCCCTAAATCCGAATAGTGCAAAAATGCATCCTTGTCGTACCCTACATTAACAAACGCAGAATTTAATCCCGGATTAGTCCTTTTGACTTTTCCAAGAAAAATATCACCAGCAGCAAATGTTTTATCCTCTTCTTTCGATTCAGTGTGAATCTCAATAAGTTTTTTATCTTTTAAAAGGGCAATGACATCTTCATCTGGTTTAGATGAAATGATTAAATCTAAACTCACTTATTATGTGTAAATATGGGATGATTTGTGTAAAATAACTGTGCATTCTTTTCGCACAAATATTTATTTTTTATTAAACACAAAAAACAAGATACAATTATCTTGTTTAATGAGTTAATAGCACTGTGTTGGAAGAAAATTATTTTTTCTTCTTGTGACGATTTTTTCTCAATCTCTTCTTTCTCTTGTGAGTCGCCATCTTACTTCTTTTCTTTTTCTTACCGCTTGGCATATCTTTTAATTTTGGTTAATTATACTAATTCTTTCTTTTATTTCAATTTCTAACTCTTGGTTAGTGTTTAGTTTTAGAGCTTGGATTAAGCTTTCTAACGCTTCCTTCTTACTATCATTAAAAAAATGTGCGTCTGAAAGGGAGATTAATCCACTAACTTTCTCTTCTCCGCTAGTGATAGAAACAAATTTTTCAAATCTTTCTACCGCTTTGTCAAATTGTTGAGATTGCATCGAAAGTTTTCCTAATTCCCAGATTGCATCCAGGTTGTTTGGGTCTTCTTCTAACACTGATTTCAACAATGTTACACCTTCCATAATTTCTCCTTGTTCAATAAGTAACGAGGCTTTTTTTACAGAAACTTCTCCTTCATCGACACTGGGTGTTCTCGGAAAGAATTGCAAAGATATTAAAATAATAAGAGCTCCAATAACAAAAGCTAATATTTTTTTTGAATTGGAACTCATAAGTTAATTATTAGTGATGAAAGAAAGACTTATTTTACTTTCACGTGCTTTTTTACATCTTCTGAAAAGTCTTTTGCTGGCTTAAAAGAGGGGATGTTGTGAGCTGGAATGATAACGGAGGTGTTTTTAGAAATATTTCTACCTGTTTTTTTTGCTCTTTGTTTGATTACAAAGCTCCCAAAGCCTCTCAGATAAACATTTTCACCTTTCACCATATTACCTTTGACGGTGCTCATGAATGATTCCACTGTCTGTAAGACAACATTTTTTTCAATTCCGGTCTTTTCGGAAATTTGTTCAACGATTTCTGCTTTCGTCATAATTAATAATTGTTTGTTTATAAATCTCTAGGAATTAAACTGCTAGAGGCCAGTCTCTCAAACTATGCACAAATTTACTAATTTTACGGGTAAATTGTAAGTAAATTCATTTTTTTTAGTATCAAAATCAAAACATCACCTTGAAAAAGAACTTTTTTTCTAAGAACCTTATCAATTGGTATCAGTTAAATAAACGTGACTTACCTTTTAGGAAAACTCAAGATGCCTACAGAATTTGGTTGTCCGAAATTATTTTACAACAAACACGTGTTTCCCAAGGTTTAGAGTATTACGAAAGATTTATAACAAAGTTTCCAAGGGTGGAAGTTCTTGCTTCTGAGACGGAGGAGAACATTTTAAAAGAATGGCAAGGTTTGGGATATTATTCTCGGGCAAGAAACCTACATTTTACTGCAAAATATGTTGTTGATGCACATAACGCTGTGTTTCCTACGAGTTATAATGAGCTCATTAAACTTAAAGGAATTGGCGATTACACTGCCTCGGCCATTTCCTCTTTTTCTTCTAAAGAGGTAAGGCCTGTTGTGGATGGAAATGTATATCGTTTTATATCCAGGCTATACGGTGTAGAAACACCAATTAACACACCAAAAGCTCTTAAAGAATTTAAGTTAATTTTAAACGAATTGATAGATGAAAATCAGCCGGATATTTTCAATCAAGCGATAATTGAATACGGAGCCTTGTTTTGTCTTCCCTCTTCTCCTAACTGCGAATCCTGCGTTTTTCAAGATTCTTGTTACGGTTTCTCCAAGGGAAAAGTGAACGATTTTCCCGTTAAGTTGAAAAAAAAGAAGTCGATACAAAGATATTTAAACTTTATTGCCATTCAACAAGGAGATACTATTTGGCTGGAAAAGAGAGAGGGAAATGCCATTTGGAAAAACCTATACGAGTTTCCAAATATTGAGTCTGAAGATTTGTTTCGAACAGAAAAACTAACTCAACTGAAAAAAATGGGCTTGAAATTAAAAAGAGTGGGATTACCTATTAAACATGTTTTGTCACATCAGAATATTCAGGCTAAACTTTTTTTATGCGAACCCAATATTGAGTTTTCTCCTAAAACTAATTGGGTCTCTGTATCCAAATCCGAATTTCAAGATTATCCCATTCATCGTTTGATGGAAAAGATGATTGAAACGGAGTTAACGGGTGAATTTGGGTATTAACTCATCGTTTTTATTTGTTGTTCCAAAATTGATTTAGTAAATTGAATGATTAATTGTAATTTTGACAAAATCAATATAATATGGCAGGAGTAAACAAAGTAATTTTGGTAGGAAATTTGGGAAAAGACCCAGAGGTGAGACATTTAGAAAGTGGGGCAGTAGTTGCAAATTTCCCCCTAGCTACTTCGGAAACTTATAAAGACCGAAAAACAGGAGAAAGAATTACTCAAACCGAATGGCACAACGTGGTTATTTGGAGAGGTTTGGCAGAGGTAGCGGAAAAGTACTTAAAAAAAGGAAGTTCTGTGTATGTGGAAGGTAAATTGCGAACAAGGTCCTGGGACGATAAGGAAGGAAATAAGAGATATACTACTGAGATAGTGGCTGATAACATGACAATGTTAGGAGGGCGAAGCGCAGAGGGTTCAGAATCAAATGGCCCTGGACCTGAGAACTCAGGCTCTTCTTTTGATGATGATTCAAGCGGTGATTTACCATTTTAATATATAAAAAAACGAAACTCATTGGAACCTTCGAGTATTATGCCCTTTACTGGGCTACTGTTAACTTTTAATTCAATTTCACTTCCCGTAGCAATATCGTTGTTAGTAATGATTGTATTGCTAATAAGTTCCGCTTTAATTTCAGGCTCGGAAGTGGCTTTCTTTTCCATAGATGCGAAAGATAGAGAATCATTGAATGCTGAAAAAGACCCAAAATCGTTGCGTGTTTTGGATCAATTGGTAAAGCCCAAGAAATTATTGGCTACCATACTCATAGCGAATAACTTTATTAATATCGCCATTGTAATTCTCTCCACTTACATGATTAATAATCTCGTATCTTTTGGGCCCAATGAAGAGATAATGAATTTTGTTGTCACTGTGGTAGTCGCTACTTTTTTAATCCTCCTAGTGGGAGAAGTTATCCCAAAAGTGTACGCGACAAACAACAGCATAAAATTGGCGAAATTCATGGCCTCCCCTTTGTTGATTGTAGGGAAAGTTTGTTCTCCTTTGAGCAACGTTTTAGTTCGAAGTACTTCTTTTATTGATAAACGGATAAAAAAATCTGGAACAGAAATTTCTGTGAATGATTTGGATCATGCTCTTGAGATTACTGATATAGAGGGTGTAACTGAGGAAGACAAAAAAATCCTAGAGGGAATAGTAAAGTTTGGAGAAACTGATGTGAAGCAAATTATGAAATCGAGGGTGGATGTAATTGCTTTCGATGAGGCGAATTCTTTCTCTGAGTTGCTTCCTCAAATTATCGAAAATGGGTATTCAAGAATTCCTATTTTCAAAGAATCATTTGATAACGTTTCGGGAGTGTTATACGTAAAAGACCTACTTCCACACATCGATTCTGGTGAGTTTGATTGGAGATTGTTGATAAGAAAACCATTTTTTGTTCCAGAAAGTAAAAAGATAGACGATTTGTTGCGCCAGTTTCAAGAATCGAAAGTTCACATGGCGATTGTAGTAGACGAGTATGGCGGAACCTCTGGAATAGTAACTTTAGAAGATGTAATTGAAGAGATTTTAGGTGAGATTTCGGATGAATTTGATGATGACGATATTGTTTATTCCAAAATTGATGAGAACAACTACGTGTTTGAAGGAAAAATTTCGCTAGTAGATATGTACAAAATAATGGACATTGAAGGAGAGATATTTGAGGATGAAAAAGGGGAAGCTGACACATTAGCTGGATTCTTAATTGAAAAGTCGGGAAAAATAATGAAGAAGAACGAACGAATGAAGTTTGGTGGATATTTATTTGAGGTGGAAGCGGCAGATAAACGAAGAATAAAACAAGTAAAGGTAACGCGTAAAACTGAATTGGATAATGACTAGAGTTTTTGTTTTGGTACTGTTGATAGTGCTTTTGTTTCAATGCAAACAAGAGGTTTATTATCCCAAGCCTTTGGGGGATTTTCGTATCGGTTTTCCCGAAAAAGACAGTGTGAAAACTTACGAAGGATCATGTGGTTTTTATTATGAATACCCTTTTTTTGCAGTGATACAAGAAAAAGCAAACTGTAACCAAGATATGTACTTTCCGCATTACAATGCGGTGTTGCATATTACCAGTATCAAAATGTCGGGCGAAGGAAACAACACGTTATTTTATCATTCCGAATATTCACGAAAGTTAGCTTACGAACATAGAATAAAAGCGGATGCCATCAATGAATCTATGTATAAAAACGACTCGACAAAAGTGTACGGAGTTGCCTATGAAATTATAGGAAACGTAGCGAGTAATTATCAGTTTTTCCTGACCGATAGTAACGAAAATTTCTTTCGAGGTTCTCTTTATTTTAATGAGAAACCAAATATTGATTCTGTGCGACCCGTTTTGAACTTCCTGAAACATAACATCGAAGGAATGATTCAGTCTTTTGATTGGAATTAGCTCCCTTTACATAAAAAAAAGCTTCCTTTTACAGAAGCTTTAGTTTCTTATTATTCAGGGTAAGAAAGATTATTTGTATCGAATCCACTTGAACATTTCTTTGTAGGTAACTTTTTTACCGTACATCAATATTCCAGTTTTGTATATTCTGGCTCCAATCCAAGTAGTTCCCACGAAAGTAAGTGCCAATATTCCTATTGACAAAAGAACTTCCCATAATTCGACAGATTCCATTGCTATTCTTATTAGCATTACCACAGGCGAAGTCAAAGGAATCATCGAAAGCCAAAACATGGCTGGTCCTTCAGGATTTGTCATTACGGATAATTGTGCAACATACAATCCAAGCATGAGTGGAATCATGACTGGAATAAGAAATTGTTGAGTGTCCGTTTCGCTGTCTACAGCAGCTCCAATCGCAGCGTACAGAGCTGAATACAACAGGTAGCCTCCAAGAAAATAAACAAGAAATGACGAAACCAATGCGAGCCAAGGCAAACTAAAAATGGTATTCAAAACTTGACCTTTTCCATTGTCCACCATTTTGGCCATATCTGTAGAAGACATCTGAGACATTGCTTCCGGAGAGGAGTCTAACCCTAATAATGGAGTAATTATGGTGACTAAAATTCCTGTCAAGATAATCCAAAATAAGAATTGAGTTAATCCCACAAGACCCACACCTACAATTTTTCCCATCATGATTTGGAAAGGTTTCACGGAGGAAATAATTACTTCAATAATTCTATTTGTTTTTTCCTCAATTACTCCTCTCATTACTTGCATTCCAAAGGTAAGAATAAACATCACAATGATGATCGAAAAGCCGAAACCAGTATATGCTGCAATCTTGAATTCAGCTTTGTTTTCGATAGGGTTACCGTTCTCGTCCAGATTGGTTGAAGCAATTGGAGTCAATCCAACTTTTGTTTTAATTTTGTCGTATTTGGCTTTGTCCACACCCTCTTTTTCCATCAGAAGCGCCTCACGAGCTTCGTTAATTAGCGAAATTATTTTTGTTTCTGTGGGTGAGTTTGGAGCTTTTTTATAAATCAAGTTGGCTTTGTTATCAGCTTGATCGATCAAGTTTGGAGGAAGATAAACCAAGTAATCGTATTTCCCCTCTTCTTTTTGAAACTCGATAATGGCACTCGCATAACTTGATTTTGCTTCGCGAAATTGAAGAAAACCATTCTCATTCACTTTGTTTTCAGCTTCTCGTGCTTTGTTGTCTCTGATTATTTCGGCTTTTTCTTTATTCAATATCAATTCCATGCCTTCATACATTAGGGTAGTTTCATCCACCACTAAAATGTTATATTTCTCTTCCTTTGGCATCGCCAATAGAACAATTGCCGCAAAGAATCCTGCAAATAAAATTGGTCCCAAAACGGTCATAAGAATAAATGACTTTTTCTTTACACGAGTAAGGTATTCTCGTTTGATTATTAAGCTTGTTTTATTCATCGCTTTTAGTTTTTTCGGTTCAGTTTGTTATTCGTGTTCACTACTTCAATAAAAATTTCGCTCATTGTAGGGATGATTTCATTCACTTGTTTTAAGTCTATATCCTCTGAAATTAAAGTTGAAAGAAGATTGTTTAATTTGTTTTCTCCTAAAATTTTCACAGTAGCCCGGTGGTTTTCGTTGTCAAAGCTGTGTTTTTCAATCAACTCATAATTAGTCCAAAGGGCATTGGCAAACCCTATCATGTTTCCTTTGAAGTCAATTTCATACATGTTTTTACTAAAATCTTTTTTAATGTCCGAGACTTTTCCGTCTAGCACTTTTTTGGAAGAATTAATCAAGGCGATATTGTCGCATATTTCCTCAACAGAACCCATGTTGTGCGTAGAAAGGAAAATAGTGGCTCCTTCTTCTTTTAACTTCATTATTTCCGACTTAATAAGGTTGGCATTTATCGGGTCAAATCCACTAAAGGGTTCATCCAGAATCAAGATTTTTGGCTTGTGAAGAACCGTAGTGATAAACTGCACTTTTTGAGCCATCCCTTTTGATAGTTCCTCTACTTTTTTGTTCCACCAGTTGCCAATTTCAAATTTTTCGAACCATTGTAGCAATTCCCGTTTGGCATCTTGTTTACTCATTCCTTTCAGCTGAGCGAGGTACATGGCTTGTTCTCCAATTTGCATTTTTTTATACAAGCCTCTTTCTTCTGGCAGATAGCCAATTTGTTCAATGTGCTTAGGGCTTAATCTTTCTCCATTAATTATAATTTCTCCAGAGTCTGGTGCTGTGATTTGATTCACAATTCTAATTAAAGACGTTTTTCCGGCTCCGTTTGGCCCCAAAAGTCCAAATATAGATTGCTTTTCTACGCTCAAGCTCACATCATTTAGTGCAACGTGGTTGTGGTAGGATTTATGTATATTTTTTGCTTCAAAAATCATGATTCTAATTTTGGTTAGATAAAAATAACATTTTGAAAAGACTTGTCGATTAAAAATTGTTAAATGGTTCAAGAAAATGTTCAGAGGTCACTCAATCCAAGATTTTCCTTCCCTTAAAGTTTGTGTTGAATATAAAAAAAGCGTCATTCAAGAAAGAATGACGCTTTTAGTTAGGTGAGAAGTATGGTTAATTATAAGCAGGTAGAAAAGCGAATTTCTTAGCGTATTCTAACATCTGCTCATCAAAGTTTTGGTATTCAATTTTGAAATCTGTTATTTCTCCAGCTTCGTTTGTCACAGGAACTATTTTTGGGTTGACAAACCCTCTGTAAGGTTGAATGTTCAATGGTTTTACTCTGTCTAGTACTTCTTTATGAATGGCTTGGTCCACTTTTACTCCATAATTTTCTACTAAGTTTTTTCCAGCCTCGTAGTCCCCTTCAGATTTTATTCTTTGGATTTCTCTTAGCAACTCACCAAATAAAGTTCTCAGTTTGTTGTAATCATTAATTTCAAAATACGTTTTTCCGTCTTTTTTGATTTGAGAAATTACGTTGTCTTCTTTTCCTTTTTCAAAAGCCCAAGAAGCAACAAGTTGTCTGTTTCTCATGTGAGCTTCTTCTATTTCTGCGCCCAGATCTAGTCTCGATAATTGAGTCATCATTCCATTCCGAATGTATCCGTCATATTCTGCGACACCTACATCAAGTGAAGAAACCAAACCAAGGTCAACCATTTTTTGATCCATGATGTAGTACAACCCAACTAAATCAGCTCTTGCTTCTTCCAATGTCGAAGAGTAGTTTTTTAGGGTTTCTTTTGGAGTTTTTACCCCAGGATTTAATTGACCTGATGCATGTCCTACTACTTCGTGAAGTGCAGTGTGCATTTTTCCAGCCACTTTTCCATGAGCTTCGCTCAAGGCTATTTCTGCAGAGTCGTGAGCAAACTCAGTTAAGATTCCACTTCCTCCCGCTTCGTTGTATGCCGAAATGATATTTCCTAAAGAAACTGATTTGGAACCGTGTTGAGTTCTTATCCAGTTTGCATTAGGTAAGTTCACCCCAATAGGTGTGGACGGAGAAGCGTCACCAGCTTCACCAGCCACATCTACCACTTTGTAGGTTACTCCAGTTACTTTTTTCTTTTTGTGCTCAGGCAGTAACGGAGCGTTGTCCTCGAACCATTGCACATTTTCAGAAACTACAGACATAATTTCTGTCATTTTAAAATCCTTCAATTCAACAACAGTCTCAAAAGAGCCAGAGTATCCCAAAGGATCGTTGTACACTTCAATAAAGCTATTGATGTAATCGATGTCACCTGCGGTGGCTGCAACCCATGCGATATTGTATTCGCTCCATAATGTTAAATCTCCTGTTTTGTAGTATTCAATGAGCAGTCCAAGAGCATTAGCTTGTTCTTCTGTTTCAGCGACCTCCATTGCTTTAGTTAGCCAACCAATCATTTCTGTAATTGCTTCACCATACATTCCGTTAGCTTTGTAAGTTTTTTCCGAGATGACACCGTTTTCATCCTTCACCAATTTGGAGTTTAATCCATATTCTACTGGTGTAGGATTCAATGTGTCTATAATTGATTTGTAGTAAGCTTCCACTTCCGCTTGGGTAATATTAGGAGCGTAAAAGTTAACAGCAGACGCTTGTACCAAATCCACGTCTTTGGATAGGTTTACTTTTTTTGCATCAAAAGAATTGTCAAAAATTGCTTTTTTAGCTTCTTCTGATAATTCAGCATTTACTTGTTCTAAGGCATTGTTCAGAAATTTTTCACTGAATGCTGCTTTGAATTTATCATTCGAGTAATGATGGTGAATTCCATTGGCAAACCAAATTCTTTTTAGGTAGGTAACTAGGTTATTGAAATCATCGCTATTTCGGTTTCCCTTGTAATCAGTGTAGATTTTTTCTAGGGCTCTTTTTATCGAAAGATTGTGTCTGTAGTTTTGGTCATAAATAATTTCTCGACCCGAGTAACCCGCCATGGTCAAGTAGTAGGCATATTTTTTTTGTTGAAGAGATAAGTTGTCCCAAGAAGGTATTTTGTAACGAATTACCTCTATATCTGCAAACTTATCTACTGCATAAGAAAACTCGCCCGAGTTGTCGAAAGGGACTAATTCAAAAGACGATTCTGGTGAGCTTTGCTCAGTTCCTTCTGTGGGTGTTTCGCATGAAAAAAACATGCTGGCAGCCAAAGAAGATAGTATTATTGATTTAATATTCATTCTATTCTTATTTTTGGTTCGTAACAAAGATAAGAGAATGATTGGAATTTTCCACAAGGCTAATTTGAGCAAGTATCTATTTAATTGTGTAACTTCGTACTATGTTATTCAATCGATTTTTTAAACAGCCCAAGCCCAATCAATTTGGATACACTCCCGTGTTTTATGACGAGAGAAAAATAGAACGGGAAAGAAAAATAAAAGAAGCGAAACTTGCTGAAGGAGAATCGTTGAGGTCGGAGTCTTTTGATTTTAAGAGCAAATTCGCCAAAGAGCTCGAGCTCAAAAGAAACCAGAGTTTAAATAAGTTTCGCTCGAGAGGCAATGCAAAGTCCAATAGAATGTTGCTCATTATTCTTATGTTAATTTTTGGGATCATTTATGTTCAGTTCACTTTGTAACAAAAGCTACTCAACGCGCCTTCAACATGTTTTAAATTTGTGTCAAAGCAATAGCAAATGAAATATTTAGAGTTATTTATAGCAGGAATAAAAGGATTCGGAAATTATTTTTGGGATGAAATCACGTTTCAAGTTTCTCCTTGGTACCAGAATTATTTTTGGTGGTTGGTTGTTCTTTCGTTAATTGTGTGGGCATTAGAAATTATTTTCCCTTGGCGAAAACAACAGGCTATTTTGAGAAAAGACTTTTGGCTCGATACTTTTTACATGTTCTTCAATTTTTATTTATTCAAGCTTGTCTTTTTTGCGGGTCTAACCCTAATGACATCCCAAGCCTTTATTGATTTATTAGGGGGGAATGCGGAAATAGTTTCTCTTTTTGATGCCAGAGAATTACCTTATTGGTTGCAAATAATTGTGTTCTTTTTGGCTATGGACTTTATTCAATGGTTTGTTCATGTTTTGCTTCACAAATATGATTTTCTGTGGCAATTCCACAAAGTTCATCACTCGGTAGAGGAAATGGGATTTGCAGCACATTTGCGCTATCATTGGATGGAAAATGTATTCTACACCCCAGCCAAGTATTTAGTTTTTCTCCTAATTGGCGGGTTCGAGCCGAGTAGCGTATTTGTGATTTATTACATCAATATTGCTATAGGACATTTGAATCATGCTAATTTAAATCTGGATTATGGCCCGCTCAAATACCTCCTGAATAATCCAAAGATGCACATTTGGCACCACGCAAAAGAGTTGCCTGATTCTCATCCTCACGGCATGAATTACGGAATAAGTCTTAGTATTTGGGATTATTTGTTTCGTACGAATTACCTCCCTTTTAGCGGAAGAGACATTAAACTTGGCTTCGATGAAATAGAAGAATTTCCAAAAAAATTCGGAGAACAGCTCGTGTACCCTTTCAGTAAAAAGCGGCAAAACTAAGGAAATAGCCTCTTTGTTTTCCTCCTCTTATTGTGGAAATGTAGCATGCCCAATAATAAGAAATTAATTACCTACTTAGAAGTTGTATTATTTTTTATCTTTGTTTTTATTTTAGATAGCATATAATGGATTTCAAAACACTTTCGATAATTATTCCAGCTTACAATGAAGGCGCGACTATTCATTTAATTTTGAATAAAATTAAAGCCGTAAATCTACCTAATAATATCCAAAAGGAAATTATTATTGTGAATGATTTTTCTACTGACAATACTTCAGATGCTGTAGAATCATATCGCGAAGAAAACGCTGAAATGAATATTCAGTTTTATCACCAGCCCAAGAATATGGGGAAAGGAGCAGCTTTGCACAGAGGGATAAAAGAGGCCAAAGGCGAGTACATGATTATTCAGGACGCTGACTTGGAATATGACCCAGAAGAATACAACGACCTACTAAAGCCAATCATCAATGGATTTGCTGATGTTGTTTATGGATCAAGATTTATGGGAGGGAACCCTCACAGAGTGTTGTTTTTTTGGCATTCAATTGGTAATAAAATGCTGACAACGATGAGTAATATGTTGTCTAATTTGAACCTTACAGATATGGAGACTTGTTACAAACTATTGAGAACAGATGTTGCTCAGTCCTTAAATCTGGTTGAACAAAGATTTGGGTTTGAGCCAGAACTTACCGCTAAATTATCGCGTGTGCCAAAAATCAGAATTTATGAAGTAGGAATTTCCTATTACGGACGTACCTACGAAGAGGGAAAGCATATCGGTTGGAGAGATGGATTTAGAGCAATTTATTGCATCGTGAAATACAATATTTTTAAGAAGAAATAAGTCTGAGTTAAGGATTGAATTCATAGTCAGTAATCAGTTAAGATTTCTTAAATAGTTCACATGAAAAATATGAAAACAGTTTTAGTTACTGGAGGCCTAGGGTACATTGGTTCCCATACTGTAGTGGAACTGATGGAGCAAGGACAGAAAGTTATTATCGTGGACAATCTTTGTAATTCTTCCGTTCAAATTGTCAATCAAATAGAGGAAATAGTAGGAGAGAAACCTGTTTTTTATGAATTGGATTTGTTGAATATCTCCAAACTGAAAGAAGTATTCGACAAGGAAAAAATAGATGCAGTGATTCATTTTGCGGCTCATTTATTGGTAAATGAATCGGTGGAAAATCCTCTAAAATATTACCGAAATAATTTGGTTTCGCTCATGAATTTGTTGCAGGTAATGGACGAATCGAAAGTAAATAAGTTGATATTTTCCTCTTCTTGTACGGTTTACGGAAACCCAACACAATTTCCGGTCACAGAAGGTACACCGATCGCTAAGGCAATTTCACCCTACGGTTCAACTAAGATTATGGGCGAACAAATCATTGAGGACACAGTTCATTCATCCCCTAATTTAAAATCGGTTTTGTTGAGGTATTTCAATCCAGTAGGAGCTCACGATTCAGGCAAAATAGGAGAATTGAGCCTAGGCAAACCTTCACATCTATTTCCAATTATATCTCGAGCTTTGGAGTCCAATTCACCTTTCAAGGTTTTTGGAAATGATTACCCCACACCGGACGGAACTCCCATACGTGATTATATTCACGTTCAAGATTTAGCCAGTGCTCATGTGGCGGCATTGAGCAAAATGGATGGTTCTGAGCCGAGGTTGTCGAGTTTCAATATTGGAACAGGAATAGGACTTTCTGTAATGGAGATAATCAGAGAATTTGAAAAAGTATCGAAAAAGAAACTGGAAGTAACCATTGAAAAAAGAAGGGAAGGCGATGTTGAGAAAATATGGGCAGATCCGGGTAGAGCAAAAAAAGAACTAGACTGGTCGCCAAGATTTTCGCTGCAGGAAATGGTTTCTAGTTGTTTGGCTTGGGAGGAGTTTTGTGGATCTCGCGAATGGAATTAACTACAAGAGTTCTCTCACAGTTTTAAATTCACACTTCTCATTAATTAGCCAATCAATCAGTTGCTCGTACATTTTTTTCCATTCCTTTTTTTGATACTCGCTGTAATAGGTGTTGTGCCAATTGACACAAATATTTCCGTTAAATTTTTTAATTTCTTGTCCTAGCTTTATGATCTCAATGAGTGCTTTTTCAGGAGTTAGCCCCATGTAATGGTCATACTCCAAGGTGCAATCCATGATATTAAGTGGAACCTCAAGAACATTGAAAGATCTGTTGTTGTCAAAATCAAACAAGAGAAATGGTGTACAAATGCTATTTCTAAACCCAATATATTCTTGGAAACCCAGCGTAGAATCTACTACGATGTTCGAAGAATCAAGTGTTTTGGGAGTTTTGTTTACGTCAAATTGCAAAAAGTGAAATCGATTGCAAATCGCTTTAGGCGATATTTTATTCCTGTCTGCCACCAGTTCTTCTGGATTGTCATGAGTTCGGTAACTGCCGTGAACGCCAATTTCGTGCTTACTTTTCTTCAGAAAATCTAATTCTTTTTTTAGGTAAGGGTGAGAAAGAGAATAGTCCGCGTTTTTTATGGAGTCAACTTGGTTGTTCTTGGTAAGAAAAAAGAAAGTAGAATTTACTTTTTTAGTAGCGTTAAATTCTGCCAATTCTCTGAGGTTTTTCCATGGAAAAAATGGTTTGAAAAAGTGAGACAAACCATCTAAAACAGCCTTTGAATACTGTTTTTTTTCTAAAGAAATTCGGATTCGATGTTTCCATCCGCTTAGCACCTCGTCAATGTCGTGGGTAATGGTTCCCGTAAAAACCCGTTTTGTTTCAATATTTTTTCCTTTGCTCCATTCCATCGCCTCTCTCAGAATGTCAAAATAGTAGTTCACTAATGGCAAGGTGGTTATCTTTAGTTTGTGCTGTATGCTTTGCTCGTAGGTAAATCGTCCGTACTTATCTCTTGTGCTAACCTGTCTCTCTTGTTCTCCGCTCATCAGGTACCATCCGGCTCCAACAATATCAAAGTTTATGATGATTTTGCCATTTTCTTTTTTCTCAATTATTGTCCGAGCCTGGTTTGCGTTCAGCAAAAAGGGAATTTCTTTCTCTTTCCACAAGCCCTTCGCAATGTTGCATACATGAGTGTGTGGATTCAAAAAATCGTGAGTAGCAATCTGAATCGCACAGCTTTCGGAATAGCCAATGTCATAATTCTCCCACTTGGTTTGGCAAGAATGAGCCAAATCAAAATTTTGAAAAAAGTAGTGTAGTTTTTCTTGATTCATGGGTATAGAATGTGTTCTACCTCAAACGTTATTTGCGTCCGGTTATTTTAGCCAGTAGCTTGTTCGCTAAGCCATTTATTTCTTTTGAAATTTTAAGGAAGTAGATAGGAAGTGCAAATGTAAGAAGAACGGTAACTCCAATTACAATTCCTTTGAGTCCCAGGTTGAGGTAATTGTTTGCCAAATACTTTCCGGATGGAAGGAAATAAAGTACCATAAAACTCACAGCGCCAATCCCCAAAACTTTTACTGTGTCCCATGAAAAAGGGTGGATGTTGAGTTTTATTTTAATCCAAAACAGTTTCAAAAAATTGAATGAAACAAGACTAATTAAGCTGGCTATTGCTGCTCCTTCCATTCCGTATATTGGTATGAGTACAATATTTAAAATGACATTCAAAATTCCCAAAATGACAACAAAAACCAAATTCATCTTAAAATGTTTCGAATAAACCAGGATAAACGAATTAATACTAGTGAGCATATCAAATAACTTAGAAATTGCTAGATAGAGAAAAACATATTTACCAATCACCATTTGTTCGCTGTATTTTGTGAGGGAGAAGATATCAGTAAAAGTGAACCAAAGGATAAAAAATGTAGCTAACCCTATTATTAGTAAAGTTATTGACGTTTTTTTATAGAGAAACGAAGTTTCTGCAATCTCATTGTTTGCCATTTGTTCAGCCACCAAGGGATTAGAAACTCTCAAGATTGAAGTCGCTGGAATATTCATTGCATTGGTCATAAACATTAAGGATGTGTAAATACCTGTTTGTACCATTGCAAGAGCTGGATTTACTATCATGGATCCCACCATAACCGCGTCTAGGCGAGTCGCTAGTTGGGAAGAAATGTCATTTAGAATTGAAAATAAGTTGTAGGACTTCATTTCTTTTTTGAGTTCCATATCGATATTTAGTTTATCCGAATTTCTAGGAATTAAGAATCTTTCTTTTGTTGTGTAATACAAGAGTAAGGGGATGGTAATGAAGTAGTAGAATAGAAACAGAAAAATAAATGTTGAAACCTCTAGACTCAAATATACTTTTGCCACAACAATTAGTGGAAAGTAAATTTTTTGGACCACATTTCTAATGATGTCAGGGATTACAATTCTTTTGTTTGTTTCGCACAACATAACTAAGAATGATTGCGTAGATATCAGAAGAACAAGAAGAGGAATGACGAAAGAGTAAGTAAGGAAGTTTCCGTTTCTGTCTATTTGTAGTTCGTACAGTAATTCGGCCAAGGGCACACGAAAAATAAAGTAAACAGCTATAAACAATGCTAGCTGTAATCCAACTCTTCGTATCACCCAATTTTGGAATCCGCCAATATTATGAGAGAACTTAGGATGATACTTGAAATAAATGGCAAATAAACCAAGCTGAGCATAGGGAGCAAACAGAATTGCTAAATTTGTTATGTATTCAATAATTCCCTTCGCACTAAAGTCTAATGGGTAAATATAAATGGTGGCAAAAAAGCCGAGAAACGTGGAAAAGTAATTGATTATACTACTTTTAAAACCTTGTCTTTGGATAACCCCCATGAATATTTCTTTGAGTGACAATAATACGATAATTTGATGAAATAATTATCTGCCTTTTGTATATTCGCATGATAAACTAGAAATAAATGTTAGACTTAAATAATAAATCGATTTTAATAACGGGAGGTACCGGTTCACTAGGAAAGGCCTTAACAAAAAGAATTTATGAGCAGTTTCCGAATGTGAAGAGACTCGTGATTTTTTCCCGAGATGAACAAAAGCAGTTTCAAATGGCTCAGGAGTACCCAGCAGATAAGTATAAGTCTATTCGTTTTTTTATAGGAGATGTACGCGATAAAGAGAGGTTAGTCAGAGCAATGAAAGGAGTTGATTATGTGATTCATGCTGCAGCAATGAAGCATGTTCATTTAGCTGAGTACAACCCTTCTGAATGCATTAAAACCAATGTGAACGGAGCAGAAAATGTAATTTATGCTTGTTTGGAGTCAGGAGTAACAGACGTAGTTGCGCTTTCGACTGATAAAGCTTGTGCACCCATCAATTTGTATGGGGCAACTAAATTAACATCTGACAAATTATTTGTAGCTGCAAATAATATCAGCGGTTCCAATCAGATCAGGTTTTCTGTAGTTAGATACGGAAACGTGATGGGTTCAAATGGATCTGTGATTCCATTTTTCATAAAAAAGAAAAATGATGGGTTTTTACCAATAACGGACCCAAATATGACTCGATTCAATATTTCGCTTGACGGAGGAGTAGACATGGTTTTACATGCTCTAGGAAATGCTTGGGGAGGAGAAATTTTCATACCTAAGATTCCGTCCTATAAAATTACAGACGTTGCCAACGCAATAGCGCCAGACATTGAACATAAAGTTGTGGGGATTCGTCCTGGTGAGAAATTACACGAGGAAATGATTACAGCCTCGGATTCATTTTATACCTATGACTTAGGGAAATATTATACGATTTTACCAAGTGTGACGAGATGGGACCTCGAAGAATTTGTAAAAAAACAAAATGCCAAAATAGTTGAAAAAGGATTTACCTATAACTCTGGTGAAAATGAGGAGTGGGAAACCGTAGATTCTCTGAAAAAATTAATTAAAGAACACGTAGACTCAACATTCGAAGCCTAATGAAAAAGATACCTTACGGAAGACAAAACATCGACCAAGCCGACATTGAGGCAGTAGTTTCTACGCTTCAATCTGATTATTTGACACAAGGACCAAAAGTCAGAGAGTTTGAGGAGAAGTTTGCCGAATACGTAGGTTCTAAATATGCTGTGGCATTGAACAATGCAACTTCAGGATTGCATTTGTCTGTTTTGTCACTTGGTTTGAAAAAGGGAGATAGGGTGATAACTACACCTATTACTTTTGCTGCAAGTGCCAATTGTATAAGGTACACAGGAGGAGAGGTTTGGTTTGCAGATATAGATCCAGATACTTACGTTCTCGATATTAATTCTGTTCGAAAATTGGTTGAGTCTAAACCTAAAGGTTTTTTTAAAGGAATAATTCCTGTTGATTTTGCAGGGTTGCCTCTAGACATGGAGGCATACAGAGAGCTAGCTGACAAACACAATCTTTGGATTATAGAAGATGCATGTCATGCTCCTGGAGGCTATTTTAATGATAGTAGAGGAGAAAAGAATTTTTGTGGAAATGGAAATTATTCTGATATCGGTGTTTTTTCTTTTCATCCAGTGAAACACATTGCTTGCGGAGAGGGAGGTATGCTCACTACAAACTCCAAGAAAATCTATGAGAAACTTGTGCTGTTGAGAACTCATGGTATCACGAAGGAAAATATGGAAGAAAATCACGGAGGATGGTATTATGAAATGGTGGAGCTCGGATATAATTACCGATTGACAGATTTTCAGTCGGCTTTGGGGATTACACAACTAGCAAAAAATCAGAAAGGTGTCGAGCGAAGAAATGAAATAGCAAATGTTTACAAAAAAGCATTTCAGGGAAAGATAAAATTTCAATCTTTGCCCACAAATTGTTATAACGCACATCATTTATTTATTATCGAGGTGAATCAAAGGAAAGAGTTTTATGAATTTCTTCATTCAAAGGGAGTGTTAGCTCAAATACATTATGTTCCCGTTCATACCTTGCCTTACTATAAAAGCATTGGGTATCAAGATGCAGAATTGAGTCATGCAGAAAGGTATTATTCAAACTGTATCAGTTTGCCTATGTATCCAACCCTGTCGGATGACGAGCAGTTATATGTAATAGAACAAGTTTTAAATTTTGTGAATGGCTAATATTTGTATCATACCGGCTCGCGGAGGAAGTAAGCGAATTCCCAGAAAAAACATCAAACCCTTTCTTGGAAAACCAATTATAGCCTACTCCATTGAGGCAGCCTTAGATTCCAATCTTTTTGATGAGGTTATGGTATCTACGGATGATGAAGAAATAGCTAAAATTGCGAAGGAGTATGGAGCTAAAGTTCCTTTCTACAGGTCTAATGAAAATTCCGATGATTTTGCAACTACATTTGATGTAATTGAAGAAGTGATTTTTGCCTATAAAGAAAAGGGAATGGAGTTTGATAATCTTTGTTGTTTATACTCTTGCGCACCTTTTGTTTCGGGAAAAGATTTGCAAACAGCCCTGAATTTGTTGGTTGAAAAAAAATTTGATACGGTTTTTCCTGTCCTTTCGTTTAGTTTTCCAATTCAAAGAGCATTGCGAGAATCAGAAGGGAAAATCAATATGATTCATGAAGAACATTTAACAACTCGTTCTCAAGATTTGGAGGACAGATTTCATGATGCTGGTCAATTCTATTGGTGCAATACTGAAGAGGTTTTAAAGACTAGAAAACTATTGACACATAACACAGGTGGATTAATCATTTCGGAATTGGCTGCTCAAGATATAGATACTGAAACAGATTGGAGATTAGCAGAGTTAAAATATCAATTGAATAAATGATTTTTCCCTCAAAATATCGTTGTCTAAATCAGAATGAATTTTCTGATGGAGAATATAAAATAGTTCCTATTCGGTATCAAGATAGGTTGGAGATAATGAAATGGCGGAATGAACAGCTGTACCATTTGAGACAGCTCAAACCCTTGACGATAGAAGGTCAGGATTCTTATTTTAAAACTGTGGTAGCTGGACTGTTTGAGTATAAAAAACCTAAGCAGTTGCTGTTTTCATTTTTTAAAGGAGAAGAATTGATAGGTTATGGTGGTTTGGTTCATATTAACTGGATTGATCGGAATGCCGAAATCTCTTTTATTATGGACACGAGTTTTGAGAAAAATAATTTTCACACTATTTGGTCAGTTTACCTGTCTTTAATTGAAAAGGTGGCCTTCGAAGAATTAAAGTTTCATAAACTTTTTGTTTATGCTTTTGATTTAAGACCCCATCTTTATGAAGTTTTGAAGGATAATTTATATTTTGAAGATGCGGTATTAAAAGATCATTGCTTTTTTGAAAAAAAGTTTATTGATGTAGTCATTCATTCCAAAATAAATAAATATTTATGATGCTGGGTGTTCTTACAAGCGGAGAATTAGGTGTTTATACTCTAAGACAGATTTCGGAAAATTACAAAATTGGTTTTGTTCTCACAGACAGTAAGTCATTGGATGTTATCAGTTTTTGTAAGGAAAAGAATATTCCTTTTTTTAAAGGAAACCCTAGAGATGGAAAAGGTTTTGAGTTCATAAAGAACATAGAAGTTGATATTATTGCATCTATAAATTACTTGTTTTTAATTGAAAACGATATTATCAATCACTCGACTCACTTAACTTTTAATATTCATGGTTCGCTTTTGCCAAAATACAGAGGACGAACTCCGCATGTTTGGTCAATAATTAATAATGAAAAAATAACTGGAATAACCGCGCATATAATTGATTCTGGTTGTGATACGGGAGATATCATTTCTCAAATTGAAATTCCAATCGGAGAAAATGACACGGGAAATGATGTTTTAGAAAAATATAAAAATGAGTACTTTAATTTGGTTGAGACAGTAATATTAAAATTTAAACAAGGAAAAATTCAACCTTTTAGGCAGAACATTGAAGAAGCAACTTATTTTGGAAAAAGAACTCCAGATGATGGTGAAATCAATTGGCACTGGCAGAAAGAGAGAATCAAGAACTGGGTGAGAGCTCAATCAAAACCTTACCCTGGTGCATATACTTTTTATCTTGATAAGAAAATTATAATTGACGAGGTTAAGTATTCTAATTGCGGTTATTCAAATGATATGGAAAATGGTGTTATATTAGCCAATTCACCAAAAATAATAGTTAAAACTCCAAATGGTGCTATCGAACTTATAAAGATAAGAGGGTTATTTAATCCAGAAATTGGGAGTTTATTAAAGTAAATTATGACAAATAAGACATTTATAATAGCAGAATTATCAGCTAATCATAACGGAGACATTAATGTTGCTTTAGAAACAGTGAGAGCTGCTAAAAGAACGGGAGCGGATGCTATAAAATTACAGACATATACGGCAGATACATTAACAATTGATTGTAAGAATGAACACTTTCAAATAAATCATGGCACAGCTTGGGACGGAGAATATTTGTATGATTTATATAAACGTGCTTACACTCCATGGGAATGGCACGAAGAAATCTATAGAGTAGCTAGAGAAGAGGGGTTAGTTTGTTTTTCATCTCCTTTTGATTCTACTGCTGTTGATTTTTTAGAAGAACTAAATTCACCTATTTATAAAATAGCCTCTTTTGAAATTCAAGACATTCCTTTAATAGAGTATGCTGCCAGCAAGGGAAAACCCATGATAATTTCCACAGGGATTGCCGAGATTAAAGACATTGAGTTAGCCATAGAAACTTGCAAAAAAGTAGGGAACGATGATATTACAATTTTGAAATGTACTTCTGCTTACCCCGCGGATCCCAAAGATTCCAACTTGTTAACTATTCCAGATATAAAACAAAGATTTGGAGTGAAAGCAGGTCTTTCAGACCACACAATGGGAATAGAAGGGCCTCTGGTGGCGACTGTATTAGGAGCTGATGTGATTGAGAAACATTTTATTTTAGATAAAGCTATCGGAGGAGCTGACGCGCATTTTTCATTAGATGAAAAAGAATTTACAGAAATGGTAGCTGCAGTTCGAAAAGCTGAGCAAATGATGGGAAAGGTGGATTATGAAATGACCGAAAAAAAGAAAAAAAGCAGACAATTTTCTAGATCATTGTTTGTAGTGAAAGATGTAAAAAAAGGAGAGTTCATTACCGAGAAAAATGTACGAAGTATTCGTCCAGGTTTTGGACTTCACCCTAAGTATTATAATGAAATAATGGGAAAGGAATTTAATACAGATATCGAAAAAGGTACTCCTTTAGCCATGGAAGCTATTAAATAAACGGCATATGTTATTCAATTCGATAGATTTTGCAATATTTCTACCAAAGACGTTTCGTCCTTAAATGAGGCAAAATTTCTTCATTTTAATTCTCGAACAATAGTTCAGAAAATCAAAGACAGGATAAAAAGATTCCTATAGAATATACCCTAATGAACTACGCATTTTTAGATATAGCACAAGAATACCAGCTGGATGCTGTCATGCAATTTTTAAACCGTACAGGTTCCAAACTTTCTTATATCAATACTGCGGTAGAAGGGAATTTTCATGGGAATGTTTCGCACTGTATCCGGAAAGTAACCAAACTAAAGGAATCATTTCCAGAAGGTCAATTCGATACCTTAAATGATTTTTTATACCCAGATGTTTATTCTGCTTTTATTCATACTAATTGGGTGCTTTCTGAACAAGATATCTTGGATTGTAAGCATATTGAGAGTATGTCGATTCGTTTGATGGATCGATCGGCTTTGGTTCCCACTAGTGCTTTTTCGAGAAGGAGGATATATTTACTGTTGTTGAATTACTTTTCTTTTTTGATTGATTCAAAAGACATTCAGGGTGTTGTGGTTTTTGATACTCCTCATTCGTTTTTTACGCATGTGATGTATGAACTTTGTAAGTTAAAAGGACTCAAAGTGTTGAAACTTGAGTACCATTTTTTAACTGAATACTCTGTTTTACTCAACCAAGATGAATGGCCGAAACTACCTACCGAATACGCCAAAAATGAATCTACTGAATCGTTGTTGCTTAAATTTCCGAAAAATCTAAGCGCTTCAATTTTTAAAAACTCGGAGATATTAGAAGAGTACAAAAACAAGGAAACAAAAGCTATTGTAAAACAGAGCCAATTTTCTTCCTTAAAACTGTACATTCGATTTGTTATCAAAGGAATAAAAAATCTCATTATGGGTTTATTTCCATTTTTATTCAAGAAAGAAGTACTTCATTTTGCTTCGCTCAATGGCATTAAAAATAGATTGTATTACCGAATAATATTGACTCGTCAGCTTTTTAAGCTCATTCGATTGAATGTGAAGTACAATAAATTGGCAAATTCGAATATTTCTTTGAACCAAAATTATGTATTTGTAGGTTTGCATATGCAGCCCGAAAAAACAAGTCAGCCGATGGGAGGCGAGTTTGATAATCAATTGATGATGATTAAAGTATTATCTGATAGTATTCCCAAAGGTTGGAAAGTGTATGTAAAAGATCATCCCAACCAATTTAATGTGAGAAAAGTTCCGAATCGTCATTATCGGAATGAGTTGTTTTACAAATGTATTGACGAACTGCCAAATGTTGAGATAGTTCCCTTAGAGATTGATTCTGAAGTCCTCATACAAAATGCTCAATTGGTAGCCACACTAACGGGAACTTTGGGATGGGAGGCAATCACAAAGAATGTTCCTGCTATTGTTTTTGGAAACACGTATTACATGTCTTGCCGGGCGGCAAGAAAAGTTACTTCTGTAGAATCTTGTAAATTGGCAATTCAGGAACTAGGGGCCATGAAAGATTCCGACATAAAGAGAGAAATCGTGCGTTACATTTCTTATTATCATGAGCAGAAGTGGTTGATTCAAACGGCAAATTGGCAAACTAATTTTACGAAAAATTCCATCTCATACGAACAGCAAATTGAGAACATAGTTGACAGGATGAATTTTTTTCACAACCAGTTTTAAACCGATGAAAAAGTACCTTATATATTCGAATACGGGTCTTAGTTCAAGGCAAATTGGCTTAACTGCCGAATATTTGGAAACGCTAAATCATGAGGAAGTAGAATTCAAAATTATAATGTGCAATGGAGTTTTGGCAAATTGTTATTTTAATCCTTTACACAATTCGATTGCTTGTGCCTCTTGTCAGAGTCGTTCGTTACATTTGTTGAAAGAGATAGGTGTTTCTTCAAAGGATATTATTAGTTTAAAGCAGCACGAAGTGACCTGTAACTTGCCTTTTTTTAATAATTTGCAAGAAGTGCTTGACTATGAATTTGAGGGGATAAATATAGGGCGTGGAGTGGCTTCTTCCGTCATTTCTTATTACCGTGATTATCATATAAATTCGAAAAAGTATCACGATGTTCTGGAATTGGAAATTAAAAAATCCATTAATGTTTTGTCTAATTTTAAGGAATTGATTCGAACCGAATCTCCCGATAAAATTGGGTTATTCAATGGGAGGTTTTCCGAAATCCATCCCCTTTTGGAGTATTGCAAATCCATTGGGTTGGATTTTGTATCACTTGAATCAGGCTCTGTAGGAACCTATGAGTTATTCGAAAACAGTTTGCCTCATAGTATCAAATATCGTCACCAAAGTATGATCGAACTGTGGGAGAAAGGGAGCGAACTGACCAAGAAACAAATGGCACACGATTGGTTCAAAAAGAAGAGAAATAGGGACGATTCCATAGAAATATCGTTTACGAAGAACCAGGAACATAATGCGCTTCCACTAAACTTTAAATCGGAACTAAACAATGTGTTGATTCTGAACTCTTCGGAGGACGAAATGAAAGTAATTGAGGAGTTTGCTACTGAACTTTTTGATACTCAAAACGAAGCGATACAAAGAATTGTGTCAGAATTTGAGAGAAATCAGGCAGTTCATTTTTATTTGAGGATTCATCCAAATCTTGGAAAAGTGGATAATGTACAAATGAAGGAAATCGACCAGTTTCAATTTCCAAATTTGACTGTGATAGGCCCCAACGACCCCATTGATACTTACGCTTTAATGGATGCTTGCGATAAGTCTATAGTTTTTGGCTCAACATCGGGAATTGAGGCAACTTATTGGGGTAAAACCTCTATTTTGCTAGGTAAATCATTTTACTTTTATTTAGAGGATACGTGTTACAAACCTCAATCTTATGAGGAGTTGTTCGAATTGATTATTACTCCTGACTTATCCCCAAAATCTCAAGAGTCTTGTTTACCTTATGGCTATTATTTTTCTAACTACGGAATCAAAACCAAATATTTTGATTACCAAGGGTTAAACAATTCCACTTTCAAAGGCAAGCGCATAAGGAAATGGTATCCTTCCACTGTTTTTTTGGCTATAAAGTACCTATTTCAGTTCAAAAAATGGGCAACAGCGTACAGAGCTGTTACCGGAAATCGATGGCAGTTACGCGACTTTTTTAGGTACAAAATTTAGTTTCTCCTTCCACTTTTTTGGGAGTACAAAAAGTAGCACCAACATTAACAGTAAAAATCCTGAAGTAAATCCTGACACTGCTGCATATTTTGTAGGAGGATCTAACACAAAGACAATTTCCTTGGCATTTGCTGGTATTTCTAGTCCTCTAAGTGCATAGTTCACCCGCACGATATTGGCTTCTTTTCCATCAATGTACGCCCGCCAACTCTTGTTCTTTCCGTACCATATCTCCGAGAATACTGCGAATTGATCGGTTGTATTGGTGGCAGAGTAGGTCATTCTGTTAGGAAGGTACTGTTCCAAGCTGATTGTGCCGGTTCCGTCTCCTACTTGGTCGTAATCTTCTTTGTTAAATTCTGTAGCCAAAATTACAGCTCTTTCTTTGGTGTTAATAGAATCCAAGCCTTTTATTTCTTTCAATGGAGTGTTTACTTCCGTAATGTCTTTAATAAACCAAGCAACGCCATTGGCTTGATTATTTACCTGTAATTGTTGCTGCTGATTGATGAAGTATTTCGTATTGAGCATGTTCAATACTTGCATGTTTCCTTTCGCAATTTGAAAATCAATTAAATCTTGATATCGCTGAAGTTTTGCTGCGTGATACCCTCCAATTGTATTGTGGTGGTAAGAAGTTTTGGCATCGTTAAAAGTAGGGATAGATTGGTCAAATACTCGGTAGTAGGCTCTTCCTTTGGGTTCCATCGAGAATATTTGTTGATCTACAGGGCGTGGGTTAAACTCACTTTGGTAAGTAGATGCATTCACAAAACTATCCGCATCGAGGTATCTCTTTCCTACTAGCACCAAATCAACAAGAATAAGTGCTGCTAATCCAATGAAAAGGAAATTAGTTTTAATTCTGTTTTTGATGAACAAGTAAAAAGCTAAGGAGGAAAGTGCTACAATAAATACCGTGCGCATTACGTCCGCTCCTAACAAAGATTTTCTTGCTTCAACAATCATTGGTTGACCTTCGTTTATTTTGTCGTAACCGTTCATAGCATAGAGGTAATAAAGTATGCTCAATCCTGCTGTAATTCCTCCGCTAATAAGAAGTGGTTTTAGATACTTAGATTTGTTTTCTTCTTTCATGAATTTGGTTAGTCCCATTCCAATTGCAAGAACTAAAAAGCCTGGGAGAATATTGATAATCGAACTTGGTGCTCTAAACTTGTTAAAAAATGGCAAGTTCTCAAACAGAAATAAGTTGAGTGCTTCAAAATTCTTTCCTAAGGAAAGAGCAATAAGAACTACAACTGTGGAGCCAAAAGCGATTCGGTTTTTCCAATTTAATAAGAACATTGAGAACACAAACAGAAAAAGTAATCCTGCTCCCAAATATGCTGATCCGCCTGTTGATCCCATCCCTCCGAAATAGATTCCAAATATATAGTTTCCATCTTTTTTAGGTTTGAATCTTCCGTCAACTTTCAGCGCATTTGCCAAAGTTTGCTTTCCGGGTTCAGCTTTTCCTATTTCTTCCTTAGAAGATCCTCCTACAGCTCTTGGAATCAATATGCTAAAAACATCTTCCTTTGCATAACTCCATCCCATCGCGTACTCCCAGTTTAGTCCGCTTACACTACTGCTTGTATTCGCAGTTTCGGTATTCGATTCCAAAATAGGTTTTCCTCTCATGGTATCGTCAGAGAAATCTTTAGAAGACATGATTTGACTAATGTTGGAGGTAGCGCCTAGTGCCACCGCAGTGATAACAACAGCACTTGCTTTTATAAAATGGACAAGCTGTTTGTTTTTGATCGAGAAAATAAAATAAACCAAGGCAAAGACAAACAGTAAAATGAACAAGTAATAGACCATTTGAGGATGGTTCCTTACAAAAGCAATAGAAACTGATAAACTTACAATCACGAATCCAAGGAGTGATTTCCCTCTAAAAGCTAAGATTAATCCTGAAATAAGTAGTGGGAATCCTGAGAGTACCTCGAGTTTGTTAGCATGACCAGCTTCAATCAATACCACGTAATTTACGTTATACGAAAAAGCCAAAGCAAGTATTACACTCAGCCAGGGTGATATTCCCAAAAGAATTAGGGCTAAGTAGGTAAGTAGTCCTGCTTTGATCATGTATCCAGCCGGATAAGAAAAAAATGAGTGAGATACATCATTCAACTTTCTTGCATAGTTGTATTCAATACCATTGGATAAAAATCCCCATGGCATACCACTGAACATAGAAGAATTCCACTGAGATGGCTCTCCTGTCTTCTCTGTATAATCTGCCGGAAGTTTGGTCCATGCAGTAGAAGAAATAGCATCATGTGCTTTCACAACTTTCCCATCCAGTTGTGGAGCAAAATAAACTAAGTTAAAAACCAAGATAAGTCCTATTGCTATTAAATGAACCGGCTTTATAGTTTGTGCTATGTCTTTTAGTTTCATAATTATTTTTTTGTAATTCCTAAATTAAATTCATCTTGTTTTTTGAATTCTACATTCCAAATTGCTCCTGAAAATCCGAGGTGATAACCCGAAAACTGAACCAATGTAGTCCAAACTGAGAGTCCTCCAACTCTCAATGAACGGTTTTTGATGCTTGAGTCAATAAAAATAGCCAATAAATAAGTAATAACAAGAATGAGTGGCAGACTAATCCAGGGTGCTATGATAAAAGAGAAAGCAGCAAACAAAAAGAAAGCAGACGGAAACAAAAAGGTGACCTTGAATGTGTCCGGATAAAGTTTTGTAATTAGGTAGCGAACTTTTCCAAAATTAGAAACTTGTTTGTAAAAACTTTGAATCGAGTTTCTTCGTTTGTGGTAAACGTGCGCTTCGGGGATGATTTTAGTTTTGTATCCTGCTTTCAAAAAGTCAATTCCGAAAATGGTATCTTCTCCAGGATGTAGTCTGGTAGCAGGAAAACCGCCCATTTTTAAAAAGGCATCTTTCAGAATAGTCATGTTGAAACTCCGTAGAACATAATTTTTTTCGTTCTTCTTTCTAGCTCTAATTCCTCCCGTTGTAAGCAAAGATGTCATGGAATAGCTGATGGCTTTTTGCATGTCATTGAAATCCGGATGTGATTCATCGGGGCCTCCGTATCCTTGAAATTCATCTGTGAGAGAATTGGCAATCACAGAAAGATACCCAGAAGGCAATATACAATCGCTATCTGTAAAAATAAGGTATTCTCCTTTTGCCAGTGTTGCACCAAAGTTTCGGCCAATACTTGGTCCTTCATTTTTTTTAAAATGATAGGTAATGCTAAATTTTTCGGCAAATAGTTCGCAAATATCTTTGGATGTAATGGTGGATCCATCTTCCACCACCACAAGTTCAAAGTCTGTAAAACTTTGTTGTTCGAGACTTGCCAAGAGTTCTTTCATCTCTTCGGGTCTATTATATACAGGAACGATAAGGGAGAATTTCATAGGGTAGTCAAGTTTCGAAAACAAATATAAGCAAGTGATTGATGTTTTGGTAAAATGGTACAGATAAATTACAGAGATTGGTTGGCTTTGTTTCCTTGGGAATTACTCATCCAGCTTTTCCAAAACATACAAAATCATTTTGTCTACTGTTTTCTTGTAGTCTTTGCTATACTGCTTTAGATGTCGATTGGCGATTACTGCACAAATAGTGGCGGTTTTGTGTCCCATCATTCCACCTAGGGCGTACAAAGCAGAAGTTTCCATCTCAAAATTCATCAGTTTTATTCCGTTGAACTCAAATTGCGCTAATTGGTCGTTTAAGTTTTCTTGTTGAGTCTTTACACGAAGAACTCTTCCTTGCGGCCCATAAAAACCATTTCCGGTAACAGTAATTCCAGTGTTGGCCTCTGGTTTTAGTAGGTTTATCAATTCTTTGTTTCCTTGAGAGATATAGGGTTTTACAGTAGAAACGCTCCAATTCACTTGTGAGAAAAATGCTTTTTCAAAATCTAATTCTTCTTCTGTGGAGAGGTGGCTGTAAAATCCGGCAATTCCATCAAACCCAAGTCCAAACTCCGATACGAGGTAAGAATCTACCGGAATATCGGGTTGAAGCGCGCCACAAGTTCCGATTCTAATCAGGTTGAGAGACGTGAGTTCTTTATTGATGCATCGTGTTTCCAAGTCAATATTCACAAGAGCATCTAGTTCATTTAATACAATGTCAATGTTGTCTGCGCCAATTCCCGTGGAGAGAGCCGTCAATCTTTTTCCTTTGTAATAGCCCGTATGAGCTACAAATTCTCTGTTCGCGGTTTGGTGTTCTATTGAGTCAAAATACT
The DNA here is from genome assembly GCA_965655625.1 of Flavobacteriales bacterium. Taxonomy (GTDB): domain Bacteria; phylum Bacteroidota; class Bacteroidia; order Flavobacteriales_D; family CAJJDF01; genus CAJJDF01. Next base: position 42,557 of record CBFHHA010000020.1, read on the forward strand.
TTGATATTTGCTCCACACGACCCTGGTCACCAACCAGAAGCACGGTGTCGGCTAGCTGATGAGGAAGAATGTGTAAATGAAAAATACTCCCATCCTCATTTATCACCAATTCGGACTCCTCTAGAGGTCTTTCCGATTCATTTAGCCTTGCCTTCATTGTGGGTTGTTTTGTGAAGAATTATTTTCTTCATTTGCGAATCTGCAGAAGGATTTTGTTT
>CBFHHA010000021.1:0-42339 GCA_965655625.1 Flavobacteriales bacterium
ATTAAATCCAATAATAGATTTGTTCTCTCCAGGTATCAATCCACCGTAAACGATATTAGGATAACCGTAATCCATTGTGGGAGATCCGATGGTACGTGTTTTTATGGCTGGCACTCCATCAAGATTGAAAATCACTCCGTGATAAATCACACAATTTCCGGTAATGGTATCCAAACCATGATGCACATATTGAATTTGATTATTTTCGTAAATCCCACCTAACACACGCGAATCGTTTGTTGCAAAAAACCTTCCTTGAGATTGTCTTGCATTCGGTGCAAGAAAATAATTTTTATCCGCACGAATTAGTTTTACATCAATTGAAGCTGCTCCACTTGCTTTGGTGTCATCAATATGAATTAGATAAACAGAATCGCTCATTGAAGCAAAATTTCTGTTGGATAAGAAATATTGATCTTTGCTTTTTAAATCATAACCACCTCTTACTGGATGCATATTTCTAAGAGGCATTCCACCTTCCTTAATCCCGGACCAAAGTGTTAAATCAAGTGTTGAGTTCCCAGTATAACCGTCATACTTATCAATTTGCCAAATAACCGTTTGTTTGAAAGAGGTTTGCCAACTTCCACCTGGATTCAACAAATTAATAGTAATAAACGCCTCGTCTTTTGTCATTGAAATGGCGGGATAATCACTCCAAGAAGTGTCATTCAATGGATTTCCAGGCAGAGAATACACATTCCAGTTTCCCATTGGATCTTTAGTCTCTGAGAAACACACTACAATAAAACTGTTGCTCTCAGTTCTTCCTGCCAAGTAAATTAACATGAATCGATCGTTCTCGGGGTCATAAATCATTTTAGGATCAAAATTATCGAAATTCATTCCGATTTGAGCTGAAAATTGATTCAAAGCAATTTCGCCTATTGTCGAGTCATTCTCAGTGTCTCTTAAAAAAATGGCTGAATTATAGGCCGATACAACAATTCCATCGTTAGAAATTGCCATTGAGTTATCACTTGGGTTTCCTGCCGATCCGATATTGGAAAGAAAAGAGGTGCCAATTGCTAGAGTATCGTTAGATTCTATTCCTCGGTTTGAGGAACGAGCGGCAGTTCGAGGATACTTTGCCTCAATAAGTGCCTTTTTTCTGAGCAACATACTTTTTGTGGAGTTACCGTCAGGCGATGGAGCTTCCAGATTCTGTAGTTTCATGCTAACTTCTTTGCTCATTGCTTGAGTCGCATTCACCGTTCCTTTCTTCTCTAAAACAAAATTAGTTGTGGTTTGCGCATATGACATCAAGGATAAAAAAAATGATGCAGTTAGGATACTTAGTTTTTTCATGATCAAAAATTAAGCCTCAATTTAGTCAAATCAGAGAGAAATCTCAATCTTTTCTCCTAAAAACTTCGGAGTTGTTTTCAACACATACACGTCAAGAACTGCTTTGCATTTGGCCAAATATTCGCGTAATCTCATGCGTGGGCTATACCATGGAGTTTTCGCATTCATGGCAATCGCATCTATTCCATTTTTTCGAGCGAGGTAGATTGCTCGTTCATTATGAAACTGCTGAGAAATCACAGTGACTTGATTTTGTCCAAACACTTCTTTCACCCGAATCATCGAATCGAAAGTTCTAAAACCAGCATAATCCATAGTAATGTCATTAGAATTTACTCCTAAATCAATCAAGTAATCTCTCATTTGTTGGGGTTCGTTATAACCTCTCACATGATTGTCTCCACTCACAATAACATGTTCTATTTTTCCAGAATGATACAATTCGTATGCGGTTTCCATTCTGTATCGAAAATAAGGATTTATGCCTCCATTATAGGCGAACTTAGAGGTTCCAAGCACAAGTCCAACCTTGTTTCTGGGAATATCCTTACTAGAAGAATACACAAACTCACGTGCATAATCTTTGACACTACGATTGCACACAACAATTCCAAAAATCAACAAAGCCAACGATAAAAGTCCAAACTGAAACCATTTTCTCATAAAAAGAATCAATCTCCGAATCATTGAGTATGTTGAGGTGTTTACTGATTCCATTCTTTTTGATCCAATTTGCGGTAATATGCTAGTATGTCTGTCAATTTTTTGGGGATTTCTACTTTTCCTAGTTCTTTTAACAACAACTGAGATTCCTTTTCAATAGGTTGATTCGGGAAACCGTTATCTCTCAAAAAATGGGTAAATTTGAGAACGGTAAAAGCATTAAAAAAAGTAAAAAACCTCTTTTCAAATTTACTAAAACTAGAAGTGTTTTCTCTGATTTCTTTCACCTTATTTTCAAAATCTATGGACGCCAAGAACTCCCGAACTTTTTCATTCTCGGGCACTGTTTTTTCTCTTTGGTACAACTTTTTGGTCCAAGTTGGAATGACTGCAAGATGATGAAAAGACTGAAAGTTATAGGTGTAAAACGTTTGGGACTCAGCTGCCAGGAAATCGCCAATTGCTTTACCGGTACCAAAAGGAACTCTGTCTGAGACTCTTGGTGAAGGAAAAACACACGTAGCGTTGAGCTCGGTGAAATTGCCTAATTCGATGATTTTTTGTAAAAAATAAAAGTCCTCTCCTGCTTTTCGTTTGTTCATTCCGCCTTGTTTTTGGTAGGCTGATGAGCGAACTGCCATACTAGAACCAACCGTGTGAAAAGCGAAGGGAAACCTACATAATCTGAGCGCCTGATTGTAATACCTTAAATGTAATTCATATTGAGTAATTCCCTTATTTATTGATTCGTTTTCGGAATTCAAAGGATGAGCATAGCGAATGGAACAACCGGGAGATTGGTCGAATTTCGCAAAATGATTTTCGATAGCGGTGAAGTAGTTTGTCTCAACTAAACAATCCGAATCGAGAGCTACGATAATTCCATCTTGTTCGTTTTGGTAAAAAATATGAACCGCTTCGTCCATTCCAATTTTTCGAGCCAACCCAACTCCTGCATGCTTTTTGGGAAGATTCAATTCTTTCAAAATATCCAAAGGGAAATTTGGGTTATTTGCTTTCCAACCCTCCAATTCTCGAATGGTTTGTTCGTTGCGCGCACAAATTTCAACAGCGGTAATTTCAGATTGATTCACCACTACAATAACACGGTAACCAGAATTGGGAGAATCACATGATTTCAACGAATCAAGAGTGGCCAATGTATGAGCTTCGTTGAAACAAGGAATAACCACGATAATTCCAAAAGGCTGGTTGGGACTTGAGTTAAGTTTTAGGGGTTGAAACCCGTATTTTTTGAGGTATGAATTCACAAATCGAAAGTAAGGAATTTGTGTATTATAAATCATGAATATCGTTAAAAATAATGCAAAAAATAATTAACTTAGCACTTCATTAAAAACAAGATAAACCGAGTGATTCTATCCAAAATATCTCTTATAAATTTCAAAAATTATGACCAAGCAGAATTAGAGGTTTCTCCTTTTGTAAATTGTTTTTTGGGAAAAAATGGGATGGGGAAAACGAATCTCCTGGATGGCATTTACTATTTATCTAATTGCAAAAGCTTTTTTAATTCTGTGGACACTCAGAATATAAAAAACGAAGAGGATTTCTTTGTAATTCAGGGAGAGTTTGATTCTTCGCAATCGGTTGAAAACATCTACTGTGGTGTAAAAAGAGGAAAGAAAAAAATCTTTAAAAAAGGAAAGAAGGAATACGAAAAGCTTTCGGATCACATTGGACTAATAAATACGGTTTTAATCTCACCAATGGACACCAATTTGATTTACGAAGGCAGTGAAACTCGAAGAAAATTTATTGATTTAATTATCTCTCAATACGACAAGGTATACTTGCAGCAGTTGATACAATACAACAAAGTATTGGCGCATAGAAATGCATACCTCAAAAGCTTACAACAAGGAACCAAATTTGATGAACTGTCACTCCAAATTTGGGATGAACAATTAGTAGTGTTGGGGAATAAAATCTATGCACAGCGAAAAGATTTTATTGAGGAGTTTCAGAATGAATTCAATGAAATTTATCAAACGCTTTCTGGCGGAAATGAAATCTCGCAACTCACTTACAAATCGCAGCTTGAAGAAAATGACTTGAGTGATCTGCTAAAAGCAAGTTTACACAAAGAAAAATACGTAGGTTACACAACCAAAGGAATTCACAAGGATGATTTTGTGTTCGAAATTCAAGAGAAACCCTTGAAGAAATTTGGATCGCAAGGTCAACAAAAAACGTTCTTGATTGCCCTTAAGCTTGCTCAATTTAAACATATTGAGTCAAAAACTGACTCAAAACCAATCTTGTTATTGGATGATATATACGACAAGTTAGACGAAGAAAGAATCGCTCATTTGATGAATCAAATTTGTGAAGGAACCTACGGACAAGTTTTTATTACTGATACCAATACTGAAAGATTGCCCGCTTATTTTAAAAAGAAAGACTACGAATGCTTTTCTTTTGAAGTAGAACGTGGCGCACTACAAAATAATTAATAACTAACTCACCTTATGAAAACAAAACTGATTGCTGCCGGACTTTTGTTGGGATTGTTGAACTGCGAAACTCCTGAAACTCCTCAAAATGAGATAGAAGTATCTCTTGAACAACAACTGACACAGAAAAACATCGACCTGATGTCGGACATGGAATTATACTTATTTAGTGAAGAACTTGAAAAAAACTTGATGGATGAAGAGAGCTTGGAAATTAGCAGAGGTCTTTCTGTAAAGCTATTGGAAACAGCTCAAAAACACCTTGAAAAATTTCCGGAAAGTGAATATCGGAGAGAATTAATTAGAAAAGGATCTAGAGCGGCACAGGGTCTTGGCCAAGATTATGAAGCAATCCGATTAATTAACATTGCCATAAAAGATAATAAAAACGACTCAACTATTATTGACGAAATGAACTTGCGCGCTTTTCTTTTTGACAAAATGGACAACAAAAAGAAAGCTCAAGAAGCTTATGAAGAAATCATTGCCTTGTTTCCCAATCACGAATCAGTGATAATGCACAAAGAAAGATTAAAAACACTTCATCTCACTGAAGATGAATTGATTAAATTATTTGAAGAAAAGAATGCAAAATAAACTTCAAGCCTTTGAAAGGCTACTCACCATCATGGACGACCTGAGGGAAAAATGCCCTTGGGACAAAAAGCAAACCATTCAATCTTTGCGTCATTTGACGATAGAAGAAACCTATGAGCTTGCTGATGCCATTTTGGATGAAAATATGGAAGACATCAAAGAAGAGATTGGAGACATACTGCTTCACATGGTTTTTTATTCCAAAATTGCTTCGGAAACAAACGACTTTGATATTGCAGACTCGTTGAATGCTGTGTGCAACAAATTGGTTGAAAGGCATCCACATATTTATGGCGATGTAAAAGCAGAAACAGAAGAAGAAGTAAAAAGAAACTGGGAAAAGATAAAACTTAAATCTGGGAAAAAATCGGTGCTTGAAGGAGTTCCAAAATCTTTGCCAGCACTTGTGAAAGCGAGTAGAATTCAAGAAAAAGCACGTGGAATTGGGTTTGATTGGGACAACAAAGATCAGGTGTGGGAAAAAGTAATTGAAGAGATAGAAGAACTGAAAGTTGAAATAGATTCAAATTCTAATAAAATTGAAGATGAATTTGGGGACGTATTGTTTTCTCTTATAAATTATGCAAGATTTATAGGCGTGAATCCCGAAAATGCACTAGAAAAAACAAACAAAAAATTCATCAAACGGTTTCAATACCTTGAAATAGAATCAAAAAAAGACGGGAAAGAACTCTCGGAAATGAGCCTAGAAGAAATGGATTTGTACTGGGAAAAGGCTAAAAAAATATAACAATTGGCACAAACAAAAGCAGACATAGAGTTGAATAGCTGGGTAGATGATTACTCCGACATGCTATTTAATTTTGCAGCAAACCGAGTTTCAGATAGGGATTTGGCCAAAGATTTGGTTCAGGATACTTTTTTTTCTGCACTAAAGGCTTGGGATCGTTTTGAGCAAAAAAGTACGGTAAAAACATGGTTATTTTCTATTCTGAAAAGAAAAATAATTGACCATTGGCGACAGCAGCAAAGTAGAAAAACGAAACCTATTTCGCAGTTTACAACAAATGATGAAGACGAAAACAATTGGATAGAAGCAACTACAACAAATAGCGAAGTAAACGAAACGGAAGCTTATTTTGAAAACAATGAATTGCGTGGAGCTTTGATGGGTTGTATCGATTTGTTGCCCGAAAAATCCAAAGGTATATTCATCGATAAATTTATCGACCACAAAGATTCTGAAGAAATCTGTAATGAGTATGAAATCACTTCGTCCAACTTTTGGGTAATAATTCACCGTGCCAAAATTCAACTAAAAGGATGTTTGGATAAAAAATGGTTTGACCAATGATAGATTGTAAAGAAGCAGCACATTTGATAGATCGAAAAGATTTCGAGAAATTATCAATGAAAGAAAAACTAAACTTACGTATGCACAATGCAATGTGCGGACAGTGCAGAGGTTACAAACGTTTTTCCCATATACTAAAAAGCTTGTTTGGAGATATTACCAAACACCAAGAGTGTCTTTCTTGTGAGGAGAAAGAAGAGTTGAAAAAGAAATTATCTTCCAGTTAACTCAACCTTTATTTCAATAAAAAAGACCAGCCTTTCAGCTGGTCTTTTTGTTGCAATCAATACTTATTAATTCAATTTACTTTAGCTTATTCAGCGTGCACCCTACTCCTATTCTGAACCATCTCCCTGGCATTACTACCAAGTTTGTTTCTCTATATTCTTGATTTAAGAGATTGGCAATTTCACCGTAAATCAAAATCTTGCCGTTATCAAAGGCTAATTTTGTATCTACAATTGAGTAATCGTCTAAATTCACTCTATCTGTGTATCTGTAATTTACTGAATGAGTTATGTTTTTATGATATTTCAGAGCCACAAATGCCGTTAATTGGTGATTCAAGTTTTCCAACGCATACTTGGACAAAAGTCCGTCTTCTACACCAGTTTCTTGGTTCAAGTAGGTATAACCTACTCCCATTGTCTGAATAAATTTCCTTGAAAGTGGTTGCCAATTTATATCCACATCAACACCACTAGTATTCAATTGAATCAAGTTATTTGGCTGCCAAGGAGAATTTTCGTCAGCTCTAGTCCAATCAATGATGTTATTGCCTTCACGCACAAAATAACTTGCTTGAAGTTTGAAGAAACCGAGTTTTGCTCTAACACCTCCTTCGTAGGAGAAGGCAACCTCTGGATTCAAGTTTTCGTTTCCAATATTGGTTCTTCCTTGGTAAAATAAATCTGTGTAGGTAGGAACCCTGTAAGTATAGCCAGCATTGGCAAAAGCCGTGATTTTTTTGGTGATTCTGTAACTTGCATCAATCCCTGGCAATAATACGCCATCAAAATCCGAGAAGTAACTAGCTTGCACTCCGGGTGTAATAAATAATCTCTCTTGCAACAACGAAAATTTATGCTCCAAAAAGGCAGTCTGAACAGTTCTTTGTCTTTTGCCTAAGTTATTACTTTGAATCCACACTTTACTCACATCAACACCCAGGGCAGTTTCTCCCAGTTTGCTTGAATAAATCATATTTAAGTTCACGCCCAAGGTATTGTTTATGTGCATGTTTCTAAAAAAACTAGGGTTTTGTCTTAAAAACACATACTCATCTTGGTTTCTTCTCCAATAAGTAGAAGCATTCAAAGCGATGCTTTTACTTAGCCTATTCTCATATTTTACCGAAACAACACTCGTTTGAGTTTCTTCATATTGATCAATAAAATCAGGGGAAGAATAAAATCCATTTGCTCCAAATTTCTTTTCGGTGAATCCGGCCATAAAAGCAAGGTTTTGGTCCTTCTCTTTTTTCTTATCAAACAACAACTTACTGGAATAAAATGCATTGGTAATTTCGTAATCTGTATTGTGTTTGTATCCATCCGAAGCACTTCTATTCAATGAAATTAAGTGACTTGCCTTTTTTCCTTTTATCCCTCCAGAAACTGTTAACTCATATAAATTAAAATCACCAGCGACTACTCTCTCTGTTAAAAAAGATTCATTAGGAACTTTTGTAATAATGTTAATTACACCCGCCAATGCATTTTGTCCATACACTCTTGCTCCAGCTCCTTTCACAATTTCAATTCGTTCGATAAGCGCCACATCTACTGGTATATTAAGAGAGTGATGCCCAGTTTGTGGGTCGCTCATTCTTACTCCGTTCAACAAAATAAGGACTTGGTCAAACGTACTTCCTCTTATTCCCGCATCTGCTTGCACGCCATTTGCTCCTCTTTGGCGAATATCAACACCTGCAACCTGTACAAGCAATTCGTTGATACTCATAGCTGGAGTGTTTTTTATTTTCTCCTTGCTCAAAACTACCACACTTTTCCCATCTTCCATTTCGGAGAATGAAATTCTATCTGATTCTAGCTTAAACTCTTTGAGTCTTAAGACTGGGATATTTTCTATTATTGGAGGAATATCTAATCCGGTAGCGGACTTTACTACTTTTAATGTGTCTTGAGCCAATCCTGAAAAGGCGATAAACGATAAAACGACAGCTAATTTTTTCATATTTCTTTTTAAACGAAAGAGCAATATTAGTGACTTTTATGCTTCTTTGCGATTATCTGTGCAAAAAAAAGCCGTTCATTTTACTGAACGGCTCCTTGTTTTTTATTAATCAAGTAGTTAAAAGAAGAATCTCTTATTCTTCTTCTGTACTTTCATCTTTCCAGTCTGTTTTATCGTAAATTGATCTTTTTACTCTGTACAATAAATAGTACATAATAGGAACAAAAATAAGCGTTAAGAATGTAGCGAATGTCAATCCATAAATAATGGTTTCACTCATAGGCCCAAAGAACATAGCGTTATCACCTCCAAAATAAACATTGGCATCGTACTCTGTCATCAACCCAATAAAGTCAATATTCAATCCTATTGCTAAGGGCAACAATCCTAAAACGGTCGTAATTGCAGTCAACAATACAGGTCGAAGCCTTGTTTTCCCGCCTTCTATAATTGATTCTACAACCAGGCTGTTAGGCAACCATTGTTCAGGATCTAAACCTAATTCTTCCTTCTTTCTCTCGCGAATTAAGTTGGTATAATCTATCAGTACAATCGCATTGTTCACGACCACTCCAGCAAGAGAAATAATTCCAATCATTGTCATGATAATGATAAAATCGTGCTGAGTAATTACCAATCCTAGGAAAACTCCTATCAAACTAAGCACCACCGCTGTTAAGATAATAGTAGGTGTAGAATAAGAGTTAAACTGCATTACAATTACTAATAAAATTAAGAAAACTGCAAAACCTAAAGCTCCCGAAAGGAAACTCATTTCCTCTGCTTGCTGTTCTTGACCTCCTGTAAAAGCATAAGAATAACCATCGGCTTTAAACTGTTTTCCTTCTGGTGATTTCATCCATTTTTCCAAATCCTTTTTTAATATTTCTACCACCTCATTTCCATTCGCCTCTGATGTCACATCCGAATAGATTGTTACTACTTGGTTCAAATCTTTTCTGACAACAGAACCATAAGTTGAACGCTCTTTTGAGTCTTTTATAACCGATCTAATAGGAATATTTAATAATTGACCTTTATTGTTTCTGAAGGCAATTTTTTGATCCAATATTTCGTCTATATTATTTCTCTTCTCTTTGTTGAGTCTCACGTTTATATCGTAAGTTTCATCGTCTTTTTTGTAAGTAGAAATATCACTTCCAAAAACAGCCGTTCTGATAGTAGAACCAATTTGCTGGGTAGAAAGCCCAAATCTTATTGCTTTGTTTCTATCCACTTCTAGCAACAATTCTGGTTTTCCTGTTTCTACATCCAATCTTAATTTTTCTATCCCTTGCACATTCTCGTTGGTCAGGGTTTTTAAAATTGCTTGTGATTTTTCTATTGTTTCGTCATAGTCGCCAGGTCCCCACACCTCAATATTAATTGGTGGATCTTGTGGCGGTCCATTCTGATTCTTGGTAATTACAATACTTACATCAGCCGTAAACTTGCCTTTGAGCACTTCTCTTAGCTCTTCCATAACTGCTTGAGTACTTAGCGGTTTGCCAGTTGAGTCAAACCGATCTTCGAAATCGGCAAACTGCACAGCAACTCTGGCTTTGTGTGGGGTACTTCCACCTGCCATTTGTCCACTAGCAGGATCCGATGTTCCTTCCCCTACCTGAGCCAATATGGAAGAAATAAAAGGTTTTTTCTCTGTGATTAATTTACCTTCTTCGTTGTGAAAGCTCACTACGTTGTAATAGTCTTTGTACTTCTTGTAAACAGTAGAATCAATAATTGCTTCTACCTCTTTGGTAATCTCATTGGTCACCGAAATATCAGTTCCAATTGGTGTCTCGATGTAAATATTTACGTAAAGTGGTTCGTTCTCTGGAAAGAACAATACTTTTGGTGGAAACACTCCCATCAACACAAACGAAAAAATCAATAATCCGATAGTTCCAAACAATACTTTTCTTGGAATACGCATCGCTTTTTTTAAGAAATTTTCATAAAAATTCTCGAGCTTAGGCAATGAATTCTCTTGAAATCTTTTGGTGCCAGGAGTAAAGAAGAATAAATTCAAGAAAGTAAGTACTCCACCCACAATCAATAAATTACTCAACAAAATAACGCCTGCAACTGCAAAAAGTAGTCCTAAACCAATTGCAACAGCTGCCAAAATCATAAGTCTCTTTTTGTTGGGAACTTTTGACTCTACGCTCATCCATACGGCCGCAAAAACAGGGTTAATTACCAAAGCAATGAACAAGGAAGACCCCAATACAATCATCAGAGTAAGTGGCAAGTATTTCATGAACTCACCAATAATTCCAGGCCACATCGCCAAAGGAACAAAAGCTGCCAAAGTAGTTGCTGTGGAGGCAATAATTGGCAGAGCAACCTCTCCTACACCATATTTGGCGGCATTTGTCGCACTATAGCCTTCGTCCATCAGTCGATACACGTTTTCCACTACCACAATTCCATTATCCACAAGCATTCCTAAAGCAAGTACAAGAGAGAAAAGAACCATCGTATTCAGGGTAATTCCCATAGAATCTAAAATCATGAAAGACATGAACATAGATAATGGAATCGCCACACCCACAAACAAGGCATTTTTCAGTCCCAAAAAGAACATCAAAACCAAAACAACTAGAATAATTCCGAAAATGATTGAGTTCTCAAGGTTACTCACCATTCCTCGAGTAGCCGAAGATTGGTCATTTGTTATACTCACATCCACTCCTTCTGGAATTCCCTTTCTTTCTGCGACAATTTTCTTGATTTTATCAGCAGCTTCCAGCAAGTTTTCACCACTTCGCTTTTTAATATCAAGCATCACTACTGGCTCCTGAAACTGCCTCGCGTAGGAGGAAATATCAGCATCTCCGAATGTCACATTTGCAATTTCATGGAGGTAAATTTCATTTTCACCTCCTTCACTTTTCACAATGATGTTCTTGATTTCTTCCACATCTTGAAACTCTCCTTCAATTCTTACAGATCGGTTTTTACCACCAAGCAGAATTTCTCCTCCTGGCATTGTCACGTTTTCTGCTCTTATCGAGTTGATTACATCATTAAAAGACACTTGCATTGCCTCTGCTTCGTATTTTTTTAATTCAATTTTGATTTTCTTTTCTTGAATTCCTCGAATATCTACCGCATTAATCTCAGACAACGCTTCGATTTGATCTTCCAATACTTCTCCGTATTTTTTCAAATCATCTGTTGTGTAATTTCCAGATAAGTTGATGTTCATCACGGGCATTTCAGAAAAATCTACTTCTCTAATAGTTGGTTCAAAATCAAGAGCAGGAAATTCCGGTTTTGCCCGTGCATCAGCAATTGCATCTTGTACTTTTCTTCTTCCCTCCTCAATCGAGATATTAAAATTAAACTCAATCTTAATGGAAGAATATCCATAAATAGAAGTGGAAGTAATCTCTTTCACATCTTTGATAGAATTGAATTCTTTTTCAAAAGGTGCCGTAATTTTGTCTTCAATAAATTCGGGAGAACCACCAGGATAGGGTGTTCCAACATAAATTTCAGGAATTACTAATTCAGGAAAACTCTCTTTGGGCATCGAAATGTACGCTGACAATCCAGCGATAAAAATCAATGCAGCAATCAAGAACACCGTTTTTCTGTTATTAACCGATAAGGTCGTTAGGCCAAACTGTTTGAGTTTACCCGACTTTTTTTCGTTTATTTCGTTCATAATAATCTAGTCTTCTTGGTTTTTACAATTCCGTTACTTTCTGTCCGTCGGATACAGCAGAAGCTCCTTTTGTGATAATGGTTTCTCCGGGTTTTACTTCAGATTTTTCACTAATCTGAGTTTTGTTTCCTTTCACATAAATCACGTCTACTTTTCTCATTTTGGCCACTCCTTTGTCGAATACATACACGTATTTCATTCCTTCGCTGTCTGTCAATACACTTTGAGAAGGAATAAGAATCGCTTCTTTCGTGAAGTCTTTTTCAACTGTCACTTCTGCAATCAGGTTTGGTATAATCTCTTTGTCTTTGTTCGCCACTTCAATCTGAATTGGGAAAGTTCTGTTGGTAGGATTAATAAATTTCCCGATGCTCGATACTTTTGCCTCGATTACTTTGTTCAATGAAGGGAAATTTAAAGACACTTTATTTCCAACTTCTATGTCCATTAAATAAGCTTCAGAAACCTCTGCCTTTACTTTTACTTTGTCGAGGTTCACTAATCTAATCATGGGCATTGCTGGCGAAGCCATTTCACCCAACTTGGTGTAAATTTCATCAACATAACCGCTAAATGGCGCAACCACCGCAGACTTTGATGCCTGTGTCTTCAAAGTAGATAATCTTGTTTGTAACGATTCCACTTGGTTTTTGGATTGAACATAGTTTGCTTCAGCTCCAATTCCTTGTTTCTTCAAGTTTTCTTGCTTTTCTAACAGGTATTCAGCCAATTCCAAAGACTTTTCAATCTCTTGGATATTCTTACTCAAAATTTCTGAATCCAATGTTGCAATAGTTTTTCCAGCGGAAACATACTGTCCTTCTTTTACATAAATAGCTTTTACCATTCCTTGAGTTTCTGGCCCAAGCATAATAGTTTTGTCAGCTTGCACACTTCCTTGAAAAGTTACATCTTCAGAAATGGAGTTATTAGATACGGTATCTAAGGATACCAGAGGATAATTATTTTCTCTTGTTGTGTCTAGTGAAGTAATTTGAGCTTCCACTTTACTTAAACTGTCTTCCAATGCGGCAATTCTAGATTCAAATTTTATTTTTTGTAGGTTTAATGTAGTGAGTGAGGTATTGGTCTCTTCTTTTGAATTACAGGAAATGATCAGGGAACTTGTCAAAACCGTAAATGCGATGGTTGTAATTTTCATAATATATTGTTTGAAGCGTGGTTAGTTATCTGTTATAATTTGTTTGTTATTTTGTCCAATTCTATTTTGGCCGTAACCAAGTTGTACATCGATTGAATGTATTGAGTTTGAGCAGACAAATATTGAGTTTGAATTTGTGATAAATCCAAAGATGAAATCAATCCTTCTTTGAATTTTATTTGGTAATTGTCGTAAATCTTTTTTGAAATCGCTACTGCTTCTTTACTTGTGTTGTAAGTTTCAAAAGCATTGCTGTATTTTGTTTTAGCCGCTTGTGTTTGAATGGACAACCCTTTTTCTAACTGGGCTAAATTATTCTCTGTTTGTTTCAATTCTATTTTTGCTTGAGAAACCAATGCCATTCTAGATCCACTAGAAAAAATAGGCACAGATAAATTCAGACCCCAAATAGTAGTTGGAAACCAAGGATTTCCTGATTGTAACAAATCAAAATCATTTCTCAAAGCATTTTGCTGATGAGTAAAAAAAGCAGTTAATGAAGGTAAATATTGTGATTGCTCATATTTCACGTTCAATACATTCAGTTCTCTTTGTTGGTTCAATAATAGAAAATCAATATTTTGAGAAATATCGGAAGTCACCTCGCTTTGTGCAGCATCCAAACTTGAAATAACTGCATCAAAATCTGAACTCAACGAAATGGTTTCGTTCACCTCCATACCCATCTGAAATTTTAATAAGTTCTTCGCATCTTCTAATTGTCGTTTAGCACTGTTTAGTGAATTTTGAGAAGTCAACACATTCAAAGAAAGTTGGGTTACGTTGTCTTCTTCAATAAGTCCTTCTTCAAATAATCCTTTCGTTTGGTTATAAATCGATTTGGAAGTTTCAGAAATCTCTGTCAAAGTAACTACTGTTTTTTCGGCAACGAGCGCACCGTAGTATGCTTTTATCACATTTTCTTTTACATCCTGGATTGTTTTTGTTTTTTGAAATTCACTAACCTTTTTGAATTTTTTAGAAGTTTGTAATCCTACGATGTAACTTCCATTAAAGATCAATTGATTGGCATTCAACGAACCTTTTGCGTTGTATTCTGTACCAAACTGCAAGGCGATTAATTCATTCGGATCTCCAGCTGGATTCAATGCATTTCCAGGAAGAACTGAGACGGGTATATCCAAGAAGTTTTGAAATTCTCCAGAAGCCGAAATTTGCGGCAAACCGATTGCTCTTGTTTCTTTTACTTTTTGATTTGCGCTTTCGATTCCCAGAATTGCATTCTTAACCGAAGCATTGTTTTTTGCGGCAAACTCTATCGCTTCTGCAAGCGAATAGGTTTGTTGGGCTAGGGAACTAAATCCAACCAGACACGCCAAGGCTAAAATGATTCTTTTCTTTTTCATGTTGTTAGTTTATTATTGTTTTTTAAGTATTCTCTTCCTTTTTCATTTATTATTCCTCTCAAATGGTATTTAATCATCTCAGAATAAACATTTTCCACAGAAAAATCATCTGTAGGAAACACCTCTTGATTAAATATCATGTCAATTTTTTCTGAATAGAGTTTTGCGACAATTTCTGGATTCAATTCTCCGTGATAAAAACCTTCTTTCATTCCTCTTTCGATATTGGTTTTTATACATCCATAAACGTCTTCCCGCTTGTGAGAAATGAAAAGATTCCAAGCTTTTGGATGATATTTCTCCAAATCGTACAATAAAGATGGATTGACCGATTTTAATTTTTCTATCAAAACTTTTGAAAAAGCATAGGTTTCTTCAATTGCATTTTTACTTGTTTTTGTCAATGATAACAACAACTCCATTTCTCCATTAATATCCATTTTCATTAAGGTAGAAACAATTCCATCTTTATCTTTGAAATACTTGTACAACGTTTTTTTTGAAATCCCTAATTCCTTGGCAATATCATCCATCGTGACACTCTTTACGCCATACTTCATGAAGAGGGGTAAAATCTGCTTGAGATAGTTTAATTTTTGTTCTTTCACGCCACAAAAGTAAAGTAAAAAAAACATTAAGGAAACTTTTTACACGAAAAAAGTTTCCCTCGTGTAAATAAAAATTTAAACAAAATTTATCTTGTTATTTTACAGCCTTTAAGCTAAGGTCAAGATTTTTCACAGAATGAGTAAGCGCACCCATTGAAACGAAATCCACACCACATTCGGCATAATTTCTTATGGTTTCGATTGTAATTCCACCCGAAGCTTCGGTCTCATATTTTCCGTTAATCAAATTTACAGCCGAACGAATGTCTTCAAAAGAAAAATTATCCAACATGATTCTGTCCACGTTTCCAATTTCAAGTACTTGTTTTACTTCTCCCAGGTTCCGTGTTTCTATTTCAATTTTCAAGTCTTTTCCTATGGATTTAAGGTAGTTGTTTGTTTTTGAAATTGCTTTTTCAATTCCTCCAGCATAATCAATGTGGTTGTCTTTTAACATGATCATGTCGTACAGCCCAAATCGGTGGTTGGCTCCTCCCCCAATTCTCACAGCCCATTTTTCTAAAAAACGAAGCAAAGGAGTTGTTTTTCTTGTATCCAGGATGGTAGTAGGTAAGTCCGAGATAAGAGAAGATACCTCAAATGTTTTGGTAGCAATTGCGCTCATTCGTTGCATACAATTAAGCACCAATCTTTCGGCTTTTAAAATTGCATGAGTGTTTCCCGAAACATAAAAAGCAATATCTCCCACCTTCATTTTATCTCCATCGTTCATCAAAATCTCCAACTGAGAATTGTTATCGAAATAATGAAAAATTGACTTTGCCAATTCTACCCCAGCCAATACACCTTCTTGTTTCACTATTAGTTTAGCTTTTCCAGTTTCTTCTGCTGGGATGCAAGCTAAAGAGGAATGATCGCCTTCTTTTATGTCTTCTTGTATGGCTAACTCTATAAATTCTCTTATTTCTTTCTCAGTTACTTTCATCCAAAATATTTTTACCAAATATACTTATTTTGTGAAGAGATAATTTTATACCTCAGTAAAAAAAAGTAACTTTGTTTCCCAGTTACTACATCCAAACAAACTACTTAAATGAACAAGACAAAGTATATTTTTGTAACTGGTGGTGTTACTTCTTCCTTAGGAAAAGGAATTGTATCAGCCTCTCTTGCAAAATTATTAAAAGCTAGAGATTTACGAGTTACCATTCAGAAACTCGACCCATACATCAACATTGATCCAGGAACACTAAACCCTTACGAACATGGTGAATGTTTTGTAACCAATGATGGCGCAGAAACAGACCTGGATTTAGGACACTACGAAAGGTTTTTGGACATTTCTACTTCTCAGGCAAACAATATCACAACGGGAAGGATTTACCAATCCGTTATCAATAAAGAGAGACAAGGTGTTTATTTGGGTAAAACAGTGCAGGTTATTCCTCACATTACCAATGAAATAAAAGACAGTATAAAACTTCTTGGTGAAAACAACGAATATGACGTTGTGATTACAGAAATTGGAGGAACAATCGGAGATATTGAATCACTTCCTTTTGTGGAAGCTGTACGACAATTAAAATGGGAATTGAAGCAAAATTGCTTGACAATTCATTTAACACTAGTACCTTACCTTGCAGCAGCCGGAGAGTTGAAAACAAAACCAACTCAACATTCCGTAAAAAAGCTCCAAGAGTTGGGAGTTCAGCCTGATATATTGGTTTGTAGAACTGAACACAATTTAGAAAAAGACATCAGAGACAAAATTGCTCGTTTTTGTAACGTTTCAGAAGAGTCAGTCATTCAATCTATTGATGCAAAAAGTATTTATGCTGTTCCACTTTTGATGCAAGAAGAAGGGTTGGATAAAGTAGTAATTGATAAATTGAATATCGAGACCAAAGAGTTGCCAGACCTAACTAAATGGAATGAGTTTTTGGAAAAACAAAACAACCCAAAAGATGAAATTCACATCGGGTTGGTTGGTAAATATGTGGAATTGCAAGATTCTTACAAATCAATTGTAGAATCTTTAGATATTGCCGGAGTTTCAAATTCTTGTAAGGTAAAGCTCCAATTGATTTCATCTGAAAATGTATCTGCGAACAATGTAGCGAAGAAACTCAATGGAATTGACGGTCTATTGGTTGCACCAGGTTTTGGAGAAAGAGGAATTGAAGGGAAAATAGAGGCGATAAGATTTGCTCGTGAAAACAACCTACCTTTTTTAGGAATTTGCTTAGGGATGCAATGCGCAGTTATTGAATATGCACGAAATGTATTAGACCTCAAAAAGGCACATACCGTTGAAATTGATTCAGAAACTCCTCATCCAGTTATTGATTTGATGGAAGATCAAAAAAACATCAGCGATATGGGTGGAACAATGAGATTGGGAGAATACGACTGTGAATTGAAAGAAGGATCCAACGCACAAAAAAGCTATGGAAAAACTTCGATCAAGGAAAGACATAGACATCGATACGAATTCAACAACAAATACCTTGATTTTTTTGAAGAAAACGGAATGATTGCCACGGGAAAAAACCCAAACAATGAGTTAGTTGAAATAGTAGAAATACCAAAACATAAATGGTTTACTGGGGTTCAGTTTCATCCTGAATACAAAAGTTCAGTAGAAACACCACATCCACTATTTATTGGGTTCATCAATGCTTGTAAAGCATAACCAACGCGAGAGAGTTACATCACACTCAAAGGAAAGGAAACCCTTTGCTTTCTTTAAATAAGTTGATAGATTAAAAAAATTCAGTGAATTAAGTTTCACTGGATTTTTTTGTGGGTTCATTAATAGATTTAGTTTGGACTTAAATGAAGTCTTAACGTGTTGGCTTATATTTTATCCTGGTTTTACTTTTTTTTTAAAAAATGGATGTAATGTAATTCAACTTATTTCAGATTAGGTCAAGACATAAAAAAAGCCCAATCAATTTGATTGAGCTTTTTGATTTATTAATCAGCTACTTATTTATTAATCTGTACGTAACCGTTGTATACTTTCTTGTCTACTGTGTTGGTTCCTAAATCGATTACATAGAAGTAAGTTCCGTTTGGTAGCATTCCATTGCCCATCGCTTTTCTTGCCATGTTATCCACGTTTGACTTCCCGATGAACTCATTCGTATAGCCTCTTTGTTCAAATACTAATGTTCCGTATCGGTTAAAGATTTTCACTACGTTCTGTGGGTAGTTTCCTAACTCTGCTAAATCCCAGAAGTCATTCTTCCCATCTCCGTTTGGTGAGATAAATTGTGGGATATCTAATTCCTGCTCACAGTTCACTATCACATCAAACGTACATGAGTCTGCATTCATCGAGGCATCAGTCGTTACAATGGTAATCGTTACTCTTCCGTTTACTGCTGACACTTCGGTTCCTGCTGCTGGGAACTGCTCTGTTGTGGTTCCATTAACTATACAGTTGTCTGTGTTTGAACTCTCCCAGGCGAAGTCTTCTACCACATAAGTACAAGTCGTGTTTCTCACCGTTCTGTTCTTATCCGCTGGACATAATACTATTGGCGCTACATTGTCTTCTACTGTTACCGTGGCTACACAACTTGATACGTTTCCATACAAGTCAGTTACTGTGAGGGTTACTTGATTTCTTCCTACGTTGCTGCAGTCAAAATCTGTCTTGTCTACATCCACACTCGATACCGCACAGTTGTCAAAGCTTCCTCCATCCACATCACTCGCTACTATCGTAGCTTGTCCATTGGCGTCTAAGCTAATCGTAATGTTTTGACAGACTGCTGTTGGTGCTAGGTTATCTACCACTGTTACTGTTGCTGTACAACTTGCTGTGTTTCCACTTGCATCTACTCCAGTTAGTGTCACCGTGTTCACTCCTACTTGAGTACAGTTGAATGTACTGTTCGATAGGCTCAACGTGATTCCACAGTTGTCGCTGCTTCCATTGTCTACATCTAACGTAGTGATGGTTGCATTTCCTGTTGCATCTAATGCGATGGTTGTTGATTTACACAACACTACTGGTGCTAACGTATCCATAATAGTTACTACTGATGTACACGTGGATCTGTTTCCACTTGCGTCTATTCCAGTAAGTGTTACCGTGGTTGTTCCCATATCAGCACAGGTGAATGTGCTTCTGGATACACTCATCGTTACTATTCCACAGTTGTCACTGCTTCCTCCATCTACTTGACTGGCTGTTAATGTTGCCATTCCTAGTGCGTCTAAGTAAATCGTTGCGGGTGCACAACTCATCATTGGCGCTAATGTATCCATTACTGTAATTGTACTTGTACAAGTTGATGTGTTTCCTGATGCATCCGTTACGGTAAGCATTGCCATACTCGTTCCTAAGTCAGTACAAGTATAGGTGGACTGAGAGACACTCATAGTGAATGTACAGTTGTCACTGCTTCCGTCATTGATCATGGCAGCTGTTAAGCTTGCTGTTCCTGTTGCGTTCAAGTACAACGTATCTGCTTTGCAAATAGCTACTGGAGCTATCGTATCCAATACGGTTACTACGGCTACACACGTTGAGGTGTTTCCTGCTGCATCGGTTGCGCTTAACGTTACGTTGTTTGCTCCGGCATCTGAACAAGTAAACAGCGTATCCGTGATTGACAACGTTACTCCACAGATGTCACTGCTTCCATTGTCAATATCGCTCGCTACTAATCTTGCCTCTCCATTGGTGTCCAAGTAAATCGTGGCTGGCTTACACAAGGCTATCGGGTTGATGGCATCTACTACGGTTACTACTGCCATACAAGTTGAAGTGTTTCCACTTGCGTCTGTTCCGGTAAGGGTTACCAT
This sequence comes from Flavobacteriales bacterium, assembly GCA_965655625.1. Classification (GTDB taxonomy): domain Bacteria; phylum Bacteroidota; class Bacteroidia; order Flavobacteriales_D; family CAJJDF01; genus CAJJDF01. The sequence continues at coordinate 20,149 of CBFHHA010000021.1, forward strand.
GTTTGTTCCTAAGTCGGCACAAGTAAATGTGGTTTGTGACAAGCTCAGTGTGAAGTCACAGTTATCCGTACTTCCATTGTCCACATCCATAGTAGTGATTGTTGCTACTCCTAAAGCATCCAAGTTTACTGTTACTGGTTGACAGTTCATCACTGGTGATAATGTGTCTTGAATATCAAATGCAACTAATCCAACGGTTGTGTTTCCTGAAAAATCAGTAGCAGTTATCACCATAGTATCAATTCCTATATCTGAACAATACACATAATTTTTAGAAATAGTTATTGATAAACTATCACAGTTATCAAATGCAGGTCCAATAAGACCAGATGTTCCTAAAGCAAAAGAATAAGGTAGTATTAGTGCTTTTCCTGTTGAATCTAAATAAATATCAAAAGCACCGCCTGATAAATAAGGAGGGATTAATGGTGGTGTGTTATCTACTACAGTTACTGTTGCTGTACAAGTATCTGAGTTTCCGTTTCCATCGGTTCCTATCAACGTTACCGTATTTGTACCTAGATCGGCACAAGTAAAGGCAGTGTTAGATAAGCTCAATGTCATTCCACAATTGTCACGGCTTCCATTGTCAACGTCTGCAATCGTTAATGTTGCATTTCCTGAATTGTCTAAGTAAATAGTTGCTGACTTACAGATTACAGTTGGTGTTGTTGCATCCACAACAGTTACTAATGCCGTACACGAATCTAAATTTCCACTTGCGTCTGTTCCAATAAGTGTTACCGTGTTCGTTCCAATGTTCGTACAATCAAAGGTAGTTTTAGATAAACTCATAGTCATTCCACAGTTGTCTGCACTTGTACTGTTTATGTCAGCCGCAGTGATTGTCGCTACTCCTGATCCATCCAAGTTTACCGTTACTGATTGACAGCTCATCACAGGCGCCAGGGTATCTAGCACGGTCACTGTTGTTGTACAAGTACTTGTTAACCCTTGTGCATCTCTCACGGTTAACGTTACCGTATTCGCTCCAATTGATGAACAGTTGAACGTAGTTTGAGAAAGACTCAAGCTTACTGAACAGTTGTCGCTACTACCGTTATCGATGTCGCTTGCAGCTAAGGTAGCCACTCCTGAAGCGTTCAGGTAGATTGTATCAGGTCGACAACTTGCCACTGGTGGCGTTAAATCAATTACCGTTACAGTTGTTACACATGAATCAACGTTTCCGTTGGCATCTGTTACCGTTAAGGTCACTGAGTTGACTCCTAAATCAGCGCAAGTAAATGCGGTTTGAGAAGCACTTAGTGTAATGTTGTTACAGTTGTCATAAGAGCCGTTGTTGATGTCAGAAGCGGAGATTATTGCATTTCCTGTGGCATCTAAATATGCAGTGGTAGGTTGACAAACCACTACTGGATTCACTGAATCTACTACCAACACCGTTGCGTCTGCTGAACTTACGTTCCCAGAGTTATCTGTAACGGTTACCGTTACTGTATTCATTCCTATGTTCGCACAAGAGAATGCTGAATCACTCAACGCTATCGTTGCAATTCCACAGTTGTCTGTACTTCCGTTTTCAATGATACTCAAGCTTGTGGATGCCGTCCCCATTGCATTTAAGTAAACTGTGTCATTCGCTGCGTTTACTATCGGGGATATCGTATCTAACACCACTACTCTTGATGTGGCTGAAGAGGTATTTCCACTTCCGTCTCTTATCGTGGTGGTTACATTGATAAATCCTGTCGTTCCATTTACATCTGAACACAACGCTGAATCAACATTCATCCATACTGAATCTACCTTGCAGTTGTCCCAAGTTGACGTCACAACAAAACTGGTGTCAAAATCAAATTGACCATTGGCTGCTAAGTAAACCATTGTGTCCGTTACGGTTACTGCTGGTGCAATTGTATCTAACACGGTTACATTCGCCACACAAGAATCCATGTTTCCAAAGTTGTCTCTTATGTAGAGAGGTATTGGACTAGATTGACCACAACTGAACAATAACGTATCAGAAAGTGAAATTGGTGTAAATCTATAGATAGTTCCATTTGGAATTATTCCACTCATATAAGCAAGACCGTCACCATCATCCAAAAATTCTAATGTTGGAGACAAAGGATTGCCTGAAAGAATTTGAGATTTACCCTTGTAGTCATAACCATCAAAATCAAACAAAGACGAAATACCAACTCCCCAAGGACCATTTTCTCCGTCATACGAGGCATTAAAATCATTTATGACCGTTGGTCCATAATGAAATTCTATTTTGTTGCCATTTTCATAAATCCACAATTGGAGATTTACATAATCTTCATATACATCGTCATCATCTTTATCTCCATTATAAAAACCAGCATTCTTCCACTCTATTTTTGTAATACGATTTCCTACTACCCCCGTTGTCTTATATGATATGGGTGATAGAGATAATCCATTTTCACTTCCACGATCAATCAAATCTACACCTAACGGCACTATTACAGGAGTTATTTGATTACTCGTTAACCCTAACTCTGCACCGTATCCGTATCCAGTAATGATTAATGAATCTAGGGTATTACCATAAAAATTAAAATTAAATCCTAATGGGATTTCATATTCAGGGTCATCCCATGTGTTTCCATTATTTAGAGAAATTGCACCAGTAAGATTGGAATAAACACCGCTTGACTGAGAGAAAAAATAGGTAGTATCTATTGCAGTTGTAAGAAAAGAACCTAAATTAGTCCATACTGAATCCACACCACAATTGTCAGCATATCCATTTTGTAAACTTATTACAGGAACTCTGGCAACACCCAATGAGTCAATATAAAAGGTAGTGTCCACACATGAAATGGTTGGATTGATGGTATCGAGTACAGTAATTGTTGCACTTGCACTGTCAACATTTCCAGAAAGATCCACTGCGTACACAGTGACGTTTACTGAATCATTGCCACAGGTTGCTGAAGTAGCACTCATCCAAACTGAATCAAGGGTACAGTTTTCTGTTACACTCGTAAGAACAGCACTTGTATCAAACGCTACATTTCCAGTTGCATCCAAATACAAGGTTGTATCGTGAGCTACTAAAATTGGTAACAAGGTATCCAACACATACACTCTTGCCATAGCAGAATCTATGTTTCCACTTCCATCTTGGATGTAAGCCGTTACCTCAATTGAATTGTTGGCGCAAGTTGCACTCGTGTGACTCAACCACACTGAATCTACTGTACAGTTGTCCCATGTAGAAGTAACAATGTCCGAAGTATCGAAACTTACAGTTCCTGCTGCTGATACATACACCGTTGCATTTTGAACTGCAATATTTGGTACAATTGAATCTCTCACTGTAACATTCGCTACACAAGAATCGATGTTTCCAGAGTTATCTCTTACGTAAACGGTTACTTGTTCGTTAGAGTTTGAACAAGTATAAGTTGGATTTGGGTAATGTATCAAATAATATGCATCCAGAGGATTAGGTAAAGTATAACTTGCATAATCATCAGGATTTCCATTTGAAAATCTCTTAAACAATCTAGTATTATTATTCAATCTCGCTACTACTTTGACTCTACTAGTTCCAGAGTTTTGAGGTTTAATAACCCAAGAGTATCTTCCTGATGTAAGATTAAGGTTACTAAAATTAAATTTCTTGTCACCGATACTCGATACTATAATAACCGATGAGTCAATAGCTACATGGCCAGAGTCAGAATAGACAACCATATTAAAACTGCCAGTAGCCACCAAAGTAAAGTTCACCTCGATAGAAGAAACTTTTATATCAGACTGTACTTCAAATGTTTGACCTACATAAGTGGTTGCTGAAAAATTAGCATAACTGTATCCAGCCTTGGATGGTTGACCGAAGCTTGATGTTGTAAACGAAGGTGACCAAACAGACTCCACTCCACAGTTATCTGCAAATCCATTTTGAACCATTGAAGTGTCCAAATAAGCTAATCCATTTGAATCTAAATAGACAGTTGTGTCCACACAAGCTATCGTTGGATTGATGGTATCCAACACGGTAACCGTTGCGGTTGCGCTGTCCATGTTTCCTGATAAATCCACTGCATACACAGTTACGTTTACTGAATCATTGGCACAAGAAGCTGTAGTAGCACTCATCCAAACTGAATCAAGGGTACAGTTTTCAGTTATACTGGTTAGCACAGCACTTGTATCAAACACAATGTTTCCTGTTGCATCCAAATACAACGTGGTATCATGAGTTAGTATGATTGGAGCAAACGTATCAATTAAATACACAACGGCTATGGCAGAATCAATGTTTCCACCTCCATCTTGGATGTAGGCTGTTACGTTAATTGAATCGTTGGCGCATGTAGCACTCGTGTGACTTAACCACACTGAATCAATTGTACAATTATCCCATGTAGAAGTCACAATGTCAGACGTATCTATACTTACAGTTCCTGCTGCTGATACATACACCGTTGTGTCAACACAAGTTATCATTGGCAAGATCGTTTCAGTTATGGAATTATTGATTGTCAAATTCAATGTCACAATACTATCACAGCCAACTCCATTAGTTAATGTATCCGTTGCTGTATTATTGGAACTTGTATAAGTTACTCCATTAATCCAGGTATAACTGTCACAGGCTGTTTGAATATCTGTTCCTGTAGTGGACGCTAAGATCGTTAAGTCTAAAGTTACAATTGAATCAAATCCTGCAGCATTGGTTAAGGTGAATGTTGCCGTGTCATTATCTGAGGTATACGTATTTCCATCAATCCATGTATATGAATCACATGCCGTTTGAATATCAGTTGAATAAGTAGCGGGTGTTGTTAATGCATTGAACTCAAACGCTCCGATATCCTTAGCTCCATTATTAAAAAAACCACGTTGATCGTTACCTGGAACCGTTACTGAACCATTTGATCCAGTAAATCCTGCATCAATGGCTACACTTCCCGCAGAAAGCGCTAAAGTCAATACACCGTTGGTAGCACCGTTAAGCGCTAAGCTGCTCGATAAATTCAAGTTCGCCTGAGTTCCCGTTATCGTGCCAGTACCGGAAGGTGTGATAGAAGATCCTGCATAGGTTTCAATGATATTAGAACCATTGTCAATAATATTCGATGCCCAAGAATTGTTGAAGTCGATATCTGCAGGTCCACCATTTACCGTGTTTTGAGCAATAATGTTGTTCTTTAAATATAAATTTCCCGGACTTTGTTGCATGTAAACGACATAAACACCTCCTCCTTTCCCAGATGCGGAGGATACAGAGTTGTAAGCAATAGTATTGTTAGTTAAGACCGTTTGGTTGTAATAGGATAGAATCGCACCTCCGCTTGTTTCGGAATTATTAGCGGTAAATGTTGAATTTGTTACATGCACTGTATTAAAACGGTAAAAACCCATACCTCCAGCCACATTGTGGTAACCGACACCAAACGCGCTACCATCGGTAGATGAATTATTGTTGAAAGTACATCGATTGATTGTCAGATCATTATTCTGCTTTGAATAAAGACCTCCAGCACCATAAGCCCTACCAGTGGCGCTGTTATTACGTATGATGCAATCATTTAAGCGCAAATCTGGGTGAAAGGAAGTGTTTCCGCGTAAGTAAATACCACCAGCGAAATAGAAATAAGTCGTAACACTAGTCGTACCGTTTTCAATTTCATTGTTTTCAATAATACAATTATTGAGCGTAACAATATTATCTCGGTTTTGATCCAAGACCGTGATTCCCCCTGCATTTTCTGCCTGATTGGTATTGAATCCGTTGCGGATAGTCAAATGCTCTAATGTAATATCATGATCTATAGTAAAAACACATCTATCAGCTGTTCGAGGAGTTGGAGCGGATTGAATAAATGTTAGACCTGCACCATCTCCAACAATTGTTAGAGCTTTCAACAGAGAGAACCCCGTGATTGCAGCATCACCTGTTTCTTGGGCGTCTGTCCAATCAAACGTACCGGAAAGTGCAACCGTATCTCCACTAGAAGCTGCGTTGTAAGCAGCTGTGAAGGATCTCTTCGCGGTCGAAGGTGATAATCCGTTATTAGAATCGTTCCCTGTAGAACTGTTCGCGTAATAAGTTGTTTGGGCTTGACTCAAAACCGAAATAAATCCAACAAGAAGAGATAAAGATAAATGTTTCATTTTAATCGTTTTAATTTGTTGCAAAAATAAGGATTTTATTTTAACTGAAAATGAAGAGTAATTAAATTTTAAGGTTGTCTCTAAGTAATTCTGCTCGCAGATTGGCGAATTCAGAATTTAACAGCCGAATTGAGGAGACGTTACCATTTATTGTTACCACTAAATTGGCTGCTGGTATAGATGAGTAATTGGTTGTTGTCATACCATACCCTCCCATGTAAATGAGCACTTTTTTAAATGAAACTGGTCCTTATACCCCATTGTAAAAATAGGTTGAAGTGAACTTAATGTCTTTTATTTCACCTGTTCTGTTGTTTGAAATAGAGATAGAACCATTTCCCGAAACATTAAGCGAAAAGAGATTTAACAAGGCCACCAGAAGAACAAACAAACTGTTTTTTCTTTAATTAATTTTTAAACTTTTCATTTGACAAACGAAATTTTTCATGTTACAAATAATTAAAAAATAGATTTCTACGCGAATTAATATAAAAGAACGATTCTTCCAACACCCATTATCAATATCCGAAGTAATAATGTAGTAAAAAATCAAAAAAAATACTTAACATGTTGAAAAATAATAACTTAACATTAAAATATAATTTAAACTATTGATTATTAACAAATTAAGTTTAAAACAATCAGTAGGTTCTTTACAAGAACCAATCAAACCAAAATACTATAAGTACTATTGTAGTAATATTTAGCAGTTGAAAATTTATAATACTATTTTAGTTAGTAAATTAGCAGGGTTTGAGCTAAAATAAAACCATTCTAGCATTTTCTATTATGTAGTAAATAAGAAGTGTTTTGTAAGACTAGCAAGCTTACATCCCTAAAAACATTTGCATAACCAATAGATAAGTAGTAATATTGTAGTTTCAGAAACCCGTATGCTATGAAAATCGACTACAATTTACTTTACGAACTATCGAATTCTTCTGGGGACGCCTTTCAAGTGGCAGATGAAAGTGGCAGACTCATCTTTATCAATGATGAAGCCTCTCAACGCTTGGGCATAAAAAAAGAAGATGCCTCCAATTATTATGTTCCTGATTTTGAAAAGACTTTTGGGGAACGAAATAGTTTAAAATGGCAAGCGCATGTGCGGGAATTGAAAGAAAAAAAAATCATTCATGCAGACGGTGTTAATATCAACAAAATAACAGGCGAGAAATTTCCTGTTGAGGTATTGGTTCGGTACAAAGAAATAGATGGAAAAACCTATGTAATTGCTACTTCTCGCGATATTTCAGAACGGGCAAAATTTTATTCGGAAATTACTAATCAACAAAATACAATTACTACTTTATACAATACTTTTCAGCGGTTTATGGTTTCAATAGACTACAAAACAGAAGCTGATTTAGGACTGGATCGAGTAGTGGATTTTTTAAACTTTGATGTGATGAGTATTTACTTTTTTAGTCAAAAGAAAAATACCTTCATCAAAGACTATCAATACAATCGCTACGAAGAAAAGTTTCCCGATTTGATCGTACCTAAAGATGTTAGTTTTAATGAGTTTTATGGAATTTACTCGAAAATAAAGGAGGGTTCACCCCTGTTGCTCGAAGCATTTGACCCGCTTGTACAACAGATGACGTACAAATTAAACTCTGATAGAATTTGTTACTTTTTACCATTAATTGACAACCTAAACTTTATCGGTTTTGTAAGAATAGATGAAACAATAAATGAGGATGGTACTTATGAAAACAGATTGGAGAAGTACAAAAATTATAGTCGTATTATAAACAACTCGATGAGTTTACAAAAACGAAACATCGAGCTTGCAAAAAACAACAGACTCTTTACTAATCTCTACGAATCTATTGATGATGTATTTTTTATCTATGACCTGATTAAAGACCGATATAAATTTATCAGTCCTTCTTGCAAACAAGTGCTTGGACTAAAACAAGAGCTATTTTACGAAAAGGAAATTTTAAATGAACTGCATCTTGTGGAAGAGGATAGAGGACTTTTTAAACAGGAGTGTAATACCCTTAAAAAGAAAGAGTTCAGCTCTTATGAATACCGAATAAAACTGAGTAACGGGCAAACCCGAAATATTTTAAAAAAAATGTATCCTGTTCGCAATAAAAACGGAAGCCTGATAGAGATAACTGGTTTGTGTATGGATATTACAGAAAAAAAACAAAACGAAAAAAGAATTCGAGTTTCAAATGAAATAATTAAATCTAAAAACAAAGAATTAGAAGATAAAAATAAAAAAATTAAAGAACTACTGAGGCAACAAGAAACAGACTTGTATTTAAAAACTATTAAGCTGACCAATATTAACAGCATCCTTACCAAAACAAAAAATGAATTGGATTCTCTACTTTCAGAATATGACAACAAAGGAAAACAATATGTAAAAAAAATAGCAAAACAAATTGACAATATCTTGAATAGCGGAAACAACAACTGGCAGGAAATACAGATAGAATTTGAAAAAATAAGACCTCACTTCTTTAAATCATTAAGCGTGAATTTCCCGAATCTGACCCCAAACGACCTGAAACATTGCTACTACATTGTTACTGGATTAAGTAGTTCGGAAGTATCTGAATTGATAAATCTCGCTGTTCGATCGGTAGAAACGAGTAGATATCGAATCAAAAGAAAATTGAAATTACCTCGGGAAGTGTCCTTATTTGACTTCTTAAATAGGTATTAGTAATCGAACTCAAAAAGGCGGTTCCTTTCTCGAAGCTTAGGCTGAGAATTGAAATCGTTTTTTTTTCTATTAATTCAAAAAGAAGTACCTTTCCAACTATAAAAAATCCTTAAACTATGTCAGTACATAAAGACGTAAAAAAAGTTACCACACACGTTTTACAAGAAATGAAGGCGAATGGAGAAAAAATCTCGATGCTCACAGCGTATGACTTCTCTTTGGCAAGAATCGTTGATGATGCCGGAATTGACGTGATCTTAGTTGGCGATTCAGCTTCCAATGTAATGGCTGGTCATGAAACTACATTGCCCATCACATTGGATCAGATGATCTATCACGCTTCTTCTGTGATTCGGGCAATCGACAGGGCTTTGGTTGTGGTGGACTTGCCATTTGGCTCATACCAAGGAAACTCAAAAAGCGCTCTTGATTCTGCCATACGAATCATGAAAGAATCTGGTGCACATGCTGTAAAATTAGAAGGAGGATCGGAGGTTATCGAATCTATTTCAAGAATTCTTTCGGCAGGAATTCCAGTAATGGGTCACTTAGGGTTGACTCCGCAATCTATTTATAAATTTGGAACTTACACAGTTCGAGCAAAAGAAGAAGAGGAAGCAAAAAAACTCATTGAAGACGCCAAACTGTTGGAGGAAAAAGGATGTTTTGCTATTGTGTTGGAAAAAATTCCGGCCAAATTAGCAACACGAGTTGCCCAAGAAGTTTCCGTGCCAATTATAGGAATTGGCGCTGGGGCTGGAGTTGATGGTCAAGTACTTGTATTACATGATATGCTTGGTATTAACAATGAATTTAAACCTCGGTTTCTAAGAAAATATAACAATTTGTACGAGCAAATAAAAGATTCTATCTCACACTACATCACAGATGTGAGATCCAAAGATTTTCCGAACGAGAAAGAGCAATATTAAACACCATGTAGCATGAAAACACTCCATAAAATCGCCCTTGTTTTATTGGTCCTTTTGGGAATTGTTTCGTGTATTAAATCGGTTTACGAACCTGATATTTGGTGGCAAATTGCAACGGGAAACTGGATATTAGAAAATGGAAAAGTCCCAACTACCGATATCTTTTCCTACACATATGCGGGAGATCCTTGGATAAATGTGAAATGGGGAAGCGAAGTAGTCATGGCACTTTTCACCAACAGTTTTGGGGTAGAGTTACTCCCTATAATTCAAATGTTGGTTCTCATGATAATGTGGTTCGTTCTTTACAGAACCTCTTTGTTATTGATAACCACAACCTTCTCAAAAGAAATTATCCGAACAGCATTTGGGGTAGTTAGTGTGCTATTTTTATTTCTAGTAAACTACAGGCTAAATAGCAGACCAGAGATGTTCTCGCATTTGTTTACCACGGTACTTTTGTACCTTCTTATTCGTTTCTACAAAACAAATTCTCCTTTTATTTTTTGGCTTATTCCTCTCCAAATTTTATGGGTAAATATGCACGAAGCATTCGGAGTGGGTATGGTTGTCTCAGTTTTGTTTACTCTTGTCCTTTGGTTTGAACACCTATTTTTATACAGAAAATACGCTGTGGGATTTTCACATCCGCCAATTAAACTATCTCTGGCAACCCTGATTTCCATTTTGTCGGTAAGTATAAATCCTCAAGGAATAAAGATGATTCTTCACCCATTCAATATTCTTGGCCAACTAAATGAAAATAAATACACGGAAGAATTAATTTCCTACAATACAGAAGGATATTGGCAATACCAATCAATTACCATGGTTATTTTAACCGCCATATTTTTGGTGTATATGCTTAGAAAAGGAAAAGGAACTCTTCTTTCCAAACCTTCTTCCCTATTTGGACTTGCCCCTACTCTAGTTATTTTTTCATTTTTGTATTTATCACTTACCAGTTTCCGAAACATCCCTTTCTTTTTAATTGCCTTATTTCCTGTTTTGGTTTGGGTTGTCGGTTCCATTATTTCGTCTTTTGGCACTCCTAAATCATGGAGTTTCTCCCTCATTGCTAGCCAGGTGGTATTTTACATTATCCTAGTGAACGGAACATTTTATTCTACCTTGCTTCCGCAAGAAAAATATGGACTTCAAGTTCGGGCAGAAATGAATCCAATTGGCGTTTCCAACTTTATGATAGAACAAAACATTCAAGGAAAGGGATTTGTAGATTATCTGACTAGCTCTTATCTTTTGTACAAAAACCCTGGTTTTAAATCCTACATCGATTTACGAGATCTTGATGTATTTCCAACAAATTTCTTTGACAACGTATTTGTTATTTATCAAAACCCTTCGATGCCCATTCAAGGCGGTGGCACACCTTGGAGTTTTGCCGATAGCGTTGATCAATTTAATTATGTTGTAACGCTCAACAATCCGCAGTTTCAGCAATTCAATAAATTTCTTTTTCACGAAAATCCAGTATTTGAATTAATATATGCCGATAACCTAAATTCACTGTTTATTCGAAAAACTGAAAAAAATAAAAATCTTATTCACCAGTTCGGATTTAAACCTAACAGAGCAATTTTTAGACAAACAACATTGCCAAAAACGAACCCACTAGCTACCTCAATTTCACGAATTTTCAAGTGGAATTATCAACCCGAAAAGGCGAGAGATTTTGCTACCCAAACTCAAAGCAATGCTTATTACAGCTACCTAGGAATTCAATATGTGAATTAATTAAGCGTTAATATGTTACTTTGTTTCGAGTTTTTAGATAAATTTGTTTTCAAACTATGTAATTGATTAGCCTAAATTACCACCATGACAAAGGAATTAACAAAAGACAAGACACTCACCCTTGATTCAATTTTAGAGAATCACAGCATTGTGCTTTTCAATGATGACGTAAACACTTTTGATCACGTCATAAATTCGTTGATTAAATACTGTAAGCACACAGAGATACAAGCTGAGCAATGTGCGCACATTGTTCATTACAACGGAAAATGTCTAGTTAAGACCGGAAATATTGCAAAACTAAAACCAATTTGTAGTGCTTTGTTAGACAATGGGTTATCAGCTGAGATAACACAAAACTAATCGATGAATAGAATCATGATCAATGCTTTTGCGGCAACCATATTTCCAAGTTGTTAGAAGTAAAACCCCATTACACACCGAAGGCAGTTACAGCATTTTTTTCAGAAAGTCAAATGATTGGAATGAGCACCACAGATTACGGTGACTTCCTGACTAAAAATCAACCTGTTCCTTATCCAAATACCACAAATAGGAATGACGTTGTTCCTTCAATAAAAGGATCAAAACCAGGAGGGCAAAAACCACTTGAAATTCTAATTACTTATCCAATTTATGAGGAAATAATCACTCCTATTCAACACTAATTAATCGAAATGGAAGCAACTGGAGAAATTAATACCTCAAAAAAATAAGATTTCATTCAATAATACTATATTTGCAACCGAAAAGGGCCTCGTAGCATAACTGAATAGTGCACCACATTACGGCTGTGGAGGTTACAGGTTTGAATCCTGTCGAGGTCACAAAACAACCTAAAAGCCATCCCGAAACCTCAGGATGGCTTTTTTTTAACTCTCGTTTTCAATGAATAAGTTGATCGTTCAAAACTTTGAAAAAGTCAAGCAAAATTTGCCCAAACAGGTAAAACTTGTCGCTGTTTCCAAAACAAAACCAAAGGAGGATATAGAGACTTTGTACCAAAAAGGACAGAGAATTTTCGGAGAAAATCGAGTGGAAGAATTGGTGACGAAATTCAAAGAGCTCCCCAAAGACATCGAGTGGCACATGATTGGTCATTTGCAAAGTAAAAAAGTAAAAAAAATTGCCCCGTTCATTTCTTTGATTCATTCTATTGACTCACTCAAATTATTAATTGAGGTAAACAAAGAGGCAAAAAAAAACAATCGCGTGATTGATTGTCTACTTCAATTTCATATTGCGCAAGAAGAATCTAAATATGGATTCTCCGAGCAAGAAGGAATTGACTTATTGAATTCTGCCGAAATAAAAAAGCTCAAGAATATTCAAATAAAAGGTGTCATGGGAATGGCTACGTTTACCTCTAACCAAGAATTATTAACCTCGGAATTTAAAAAATTAGCTGAAATAAGCAAACTTACCTCTATTATTATTCCTGGGTCTACAGAAATATCTATGGGGATGAGTGGAGACTACCTGCTTGCTATTCAGAATGGTAGCACAATTATTCGAGTTGGAAGCACGATTTTTGGTTCGAGAAATTAACGCTATTTTAACAAGTCATTCACAAACTACCCTGATAAAAAAGTTACATTTTAAACCTTTCAAGTTATTTTTTGGGTATTTTTGTACCAATTCAAAAAAACAACTTGCATGAGTTCAGCGACAAAAGAACTAAAACCACTAAGATTTTCTCATACCATTGGGAAAGACTTCTCCTCCACCCTCAACAAAAGAGTTAGAGCTTATTTTAAAGAAAATAACATTTCAAAATACGCAAACACCAGTATGGTAATTAAAACTATCGTACTTACTTTAGTTTACCTCGTTCCACTTATATTGATATTGTCTGGGGTTGTTTCAAGTTTTTGGATGGTCTTGTTGATGTACGTAATTATGGGGTTTGGAATGGCCGGTGTAGGACTTTCAATCATGCATGATGCGAATCATGGTGCTTATTCCAAAAAAGAAAATATTAATAAATGGGTAGGAAGAATAATCAACTTAGTTGGTGGTTACGCATTAAATTGGAAAATTCAGCACAACGTGTTACATCACACCTATACAAATGTACACGAATATGATGAAGATATTTCTACGATTGGAATCATGAGGTTTTCACCTGACGAAAAATGGAGGCCAATACACAAATATCAATACTTGTATGCTTGGTTTTTTTATGGATTGATGACAGTAATGTGGATGACAACCAAAGACTTTCAACAACTCAAAAGATACAAAGACAAAGATTTACTAAAAAACTTTAATCAAAGTTACAAGGTAAATATGTTTAAAATGATTGTAAGTAAACTATTCTACTACACTCTTATCATCGCTTTGCCTATTATTATTCTGCCAATTGCTTGGTACTGGGTTGTTCTATTTGTGTTTATTATGCACTACATTGCAGGCTTCATATTAGGCATTGTTTTTCAACCTGCTCATGTTGTGCCAGAAACTGAATTTGTAACGGCTTCAGATGACTTAACAGTTGAGAACAACTTTGCTATACACCAAATGCAAACTACGAGTAATTTTGCCCCAAAAAGTAGAATTTTCGCTTGGTATGTAGGCGGGTTAAACTATCAGGTAGAACACCATTTGTTTCCCAATATTTGTCACGTACATTACAAAAAACTATCTAAAATAGTACAGGAAACTGCACAGGAATTTAACGTACCTTACAATAGCCATAAAACGTTTTTACAAGCAATTTACTACCATGGTAAAATGCTAAAACAACTAGGAAAAGCATAACCTATTTTCCAATACCAAAAAAAGCGCTCAAACCATGTTTAGAGCGCTTTTTTTTATCGAATTTATCTAGACTGAAATAGTTTTATCTATGCGTTTATTTTACTTGTGAGGTATCTAACTATTTTAAATAAAAATCCTATCTATATATTTTGAATAACCATAGCAGAAGCTCCTCCACCTCCATTACAAATTCCGGCAGCACCAATTTTACCACCATTCTGTTTGAGCACATGAATCAGAGTCACAATAATGCGAGAACCTGAATTACCGAGTGGATGACCTATAGATACTGCTCCACCATTCACATCTACTTTAGAAGCATCCAATCCCAACTTTTGAATATTGGCTAATCCTACAACTGAAAAAGCTTGATTCAACTCCCAATAATCGACATCTCCCGTTGCTAGGTTAGCTTTTTTCAAAGCTTTCGGGATAGCTTTGGAAGGAGCCGTTGTAAACCATTCAGGTTCTTGTGCTGCATCTGCATAGCTCACAATTTTTGCTATCGGTTTAATTCCTAATTCCTCTGCTTTCTCTTTGGAACAAATAATCAAAGCAGAGGCTCCATCATTCAAAGTTGAGGCATTTGCTGCTGTTACTGATCCTTCTTTTTGGAATACTGGTCTCAATGTTGGAATCTTTTCCATTCTCACATTCTTGTACTCCTCATCTTCTGAAATCACCAAGGCATCTCCCCTCCTTTGTGGCACTTCTACTGGAACTACTTCTTCAGAAAACTTTCCCTCTTCCCAAGCTTTGGCAGCTCTTCTGTATGATTCCATGGCAAACTCATCTTGTTCTTCACGTGAAATATTACATTCTTTTGCACACAATTCAGCTGCATTACCCATGTGATAATCGTTGTATACGTCAGTTAATCCATCCAAAACCATTCCGTCTTTTAACGAAATATCTCCTAATTTTTGACCATTTCGGGCATTCATGTAGTGAGGAACCAAACTCATATTCTCCATACCCCCTGCCACAACTAACTCATTGTCTCCCGCAAGAATGGATTGTGCTGCTAAAGAAATTGACTTCATACCTGAAGCACACACTTTATTGATTGTGGTGGCAGGAACAGTATTTGCAATGCCTGCAAACATGGCCGCCTGTCTTGCTGGTGCTTGTCCCAATCCAGCCTGCAACACATTGCCCATAAACACTTCGTTGATGTCGTTAGGCGATATTCCTGCTTTGTTTATTGCGCCTTTTATTGCTATGGCTCCAAGTTTGGTGGCTGGAACTGTCGATAATGAACCCCCAAAGCTACCTATTGGCGTTCTTACTGCTGATAGTATATATATTTCTTTCATGTTGTTTTTTTATTGAATTCAAAAATAAGGAATTTGAAACTTATTTATTGGATTCTTTGAAAAAATAAGACCTTCCGTGTCGATTTTTTCTGTGCTTCACGTTTAGAAAATTAAACACTCTTAAAAAAGAAAAACTAAAAAAATATTCTCGTTTGAATTAAAAAAATTTAGGTTCCGATCAAATAATTGTAATTTTGAACTTACCAAAGAATAGAAAATGATAGAATTAGACGATAAACTAATCTCCGAAGAAATATTTACAAATCAGTTTGTTTGTAATCTATCTGCCTGCAAAGGTGCATGCTGCGTAGAGGGTGATGCTGGAGCACCTCTGGAGCTTAATGAAAAAGACCTTATCGAGAAAAACTTGGAGAAAATTATGCCTTTTATGAGGCAAGAAGGAATAGAAAAAGTAAAGAAAGAAGGCGTCTCCTATACAGATTTTGATGGCGAACAAGTAACAAGTCTGGTAAACAATAAGGAGTGTACTTTTGTATTTTTTGATGAAAATAATACTGCAAAGTGTGCTATTGAAAAGTCATACAGAGAAGGGAAAATCGAATTTAATAAGCCTATATCTTGTCATCTCTATCCAATTCGAATTAAAAAACTTAAATACTACGATGCATTGGATTACAATAGATGGGAAATTTGTTCGCCAGCCTGCTCATTGGGTGAAGAGTTAAAAGTTCCAGTATATAAATTTTTAAAGGAACCGCTGATAACAAAATACGGTTTGGAGTTCTATAAAAAATTAGAGCTAGTTGGCAAAGAACTCTTAAAATAATCGGTAATATTCTACCTTAGAAATGCTCATAACAGAAACATCTTTGTAATAATAATAAAGTATTTCTTTGTAAGAATGAGACTTCGACATCACAATTCCTCCTTCTTGGCATAGACCAACTCCATGGCCATATCCTCTTCCTATCAATACAATTTGATTTCCAATTTCATACACGGAAAAGTAGGTAGATTTCAATCTGTATTGTTTTCGAATATTAACCAAACGAATTTTCTGACTACCAACGGAGTAAAACTCCTTCCTCTCGATTTGTTCGAAGTCTAGTTTTGTTGCATCAAAATAGGATTTTGGTTTACCAGTTTGTTGAGAGAGAAAGGACACCCAAGAATTTTTTGACAAGGTTTTTTTCCACTTTGCTTGTTTTGAATTTAAACAAAATGTGTCTTTTACGCTTTCCATACAAGGTAGTTTTTTGCTCCATACAAAATCAGTGTTTACAGTGCTTCCTCCACAATTAGAATGAAATAAGGTATTTATATAATTCAAACTAGAATCTACTAGCACCTCTTCAGAAGTTTCGTTTACAGCTTGAGCAATATTCGTTCTATCATTTATTCCTTTATATACTTGACAATGCGTGTGATCACATAAATCAAACCCCTCTTTTTTGTGCTTCTGATGGTGCAAGGCATAAGTTCTTGAGATAACCGCCTGAACCTTGTAATACTCTAATTCATAGCCATACCCCGCTTCCCCTTTAATCACACCCTCCACATACGTATCAATAGAGATTTCATTTACCACTTTTAGTTTTCCATTAATCGCATAGACCACAAAACTTCCCATGTATGGACGAGATATTTTGTCATCATTCCAAGTCAAACTATTGAATTCGCTATTGTTCTCCAACCTAAACCAAATGCGCGTTCCAATTGTTTTGTTGTTGAAGTAAGCTGTCACTTTATCTCCTTTTGCGATGAAAACAATTTTATCTGTTTTATTACTTAAGGTTTGATACGCTTCTTTTTCCGAAAAAAAAGTAAACCTACCAATGTGATAATTTACAGAGACTCTGGTTGGGTTATTTTCATAAAAAAGACCAATTCTCAAGTCCCTCGCTTCGGTTGTAAAAGCAATAAAGAGGATAAGTAAACTGACTATTTTCTTTTTCATTTTTTATTCGTCATGAATCGTACAATATGAGCAGCTGTATTACTTGAAGCTCCGCCAACTCCCAATTGTTGGATAAGTTGAGCATAATCTGCTAGTACATGTTCTCGTGTTTGCCCTTCGATAATTTTGCCAAGTTCTTGGTAAATTTTTTCTTTGGTTAAGTCATGCTGAATAAGTTCAGCCACCACCTCTTTATCCATGATTAGATTGACTAAAGAAATGAACTTAATCTTTACCAACATTTTTGCTATTCTATAGGAAATGGGATTTGCTTTGTAACATACCACTTGAGGTACCTTGAACAAAGCTGTTTCGAGAGTTGCGGTACCAGAAGTAATTAATCCAGCATGGCTATTCATCAGCAAAGGATAGGTTTCGCCAAACACCAGGGCTACGGATTCTCTACCTTCGATAATTTCTTCGTACACTTCTTTATCTTGGGAAGGTGCTCCGCCAATTACAAATTGATAAGCCGGAAACTGATCGATTACCGAAAGCATGACAGGTAGTTTCGATTTTATTTCTTGAGTTCGGCTGCCAGGCAACAAGGCAATAATTGGCTTGGTTAACAAAGAGTGTTTTAAACGAAAGTCTTCTGAAACATATCCCTCTTTGAACTTTGAAATTTCATCTAACAAAGGATTTCCTACAAACTCTACTTCGCAACCACATTCTTTATAAAAAGGTTTCTCAAATGGAAGAATGACGAAAAGCTTGTCTACAAACTTTTTTATCTTTTCCACTCTATTTTTTTTCCATGCCCATACCGTGGGAGAAATGTAATAAAAAACGGTTATATGCTGGGAATGAATGAATTCTGACATCCTTAAATTAAAACCTGGATAGTCGATCAAAATAACTGCATCGGGTCTGTACCCAGCTATTTCATTCTTACATAATTTAAAATTACCCAAAATGGTTTTGATATTTAAAAGCACTTCGGCAAATCCCATGAAAGCTAATTCTTTGTAATGCTTGGTAATTTCAACACCTTCCGATTTCATCTTGTCACCCCCCCAACCTTTAAATTCTGCTGTTGGCTGCCTTTTCTTTAGTTCAGCAACTAAATTGGCTCCGTGCATGTCTCCTGAAGCCTCTCCGGCAATTATGTAATATTTCATTTACTTTTTTTTATAAAACGTACTTATACAACCAAATAAAAAAATAAATGAAGGAAGAAATCATAACTCCTCTTGCCATGTAATCGTTGTTTTTTCTAAAACACCTTCTTAATAACAAAGCATTGAGTCCTAAACCAAAAAGTAATCCAGAACCTACAACTTGATCTGTTATTCGCTTATCAAACAAATAAAAAACCAAGTAGAGCATTGCTACAAACAAAAACGGAAAGAGGATTCCAAGGATTGAGCCTGTTAAAATTTCTTTTTTCATACACTCAAAATTAAGAGTAAAATTGAATTGAATGCTGAACCAATTTGTGATTTGTAAACAAATGAATGTGCAAGAACAGAACTAATTCTTGTACCTGAAATCGTGAATATTAGTGGTAATTGAAAAGCTATGAGAATTTCCAGCCAAATTGTAACTTGCAACACTGTAATTCAAATGAAACTTCTTCACCTTAAAAGCAACACCACCCGAAAAACCAACCATCCCTTTTTTATCTAAAAACCTTAATTCTTGTCTTCTTCTCATATTGTAACCCAACTGAATATTAAAATTTTTGGATAAAACAATTTCTGTTGCAAAAATAACATGACCTGCGGCTTTGTCTAATATTGTAGGTTCAGCAGCTGGAATTGGTTCAAAAGTATTCGGATCAAAATCTTGAGGAGCTAAAGGGTCGTCATAGGTTAAATCCCATTGTTGTAGATTGGCTATAGTCAAAGAAAATCGAAATGGTGCATGTCTCAACTTGTAAGTTACCCCTGCTTGTATATCAAGCGGTAAAGCTTCGTTATCCGAATACTTGGAAAAAGAAAAACCAATGTTTTGGATAACTAATCCTGCCGAAAAAAGTGAGTTTGGTTTATGATAACTAGCTGCTAAATCTACTGCCAGTCCATTGGAATAGTAAAAATCGTAGATGGAATTAAAAAACTTTAGGTTCGCACCTATTCTTATGTTGGAGTCTATAGCTCTTCCATAGCCAACCATAAATGCTAAATCATTAGCAACAAATTCTCCATTGATTTGGCCAGAGGCATCTGCCCGTTTAAACTTTCCATAATTGGCATACATCATAGCCAAATTGAAAGTTCCTATGTTTTTTACATGATGTGTAAAAGAGGAAAAACCATAATTAATGTCTCCAATGTAATTGTGATAGTTTAGGGTTATACTTCCCGATTGCGTTGAATCCAGAAGAGCTGGATTTGAGATAGTTAAATTCACATCGCTATCAGATAAAGAAATATTTTTGCCTCCCAAACCTTGAATTCGAGAAGAATTTGCTAGATCTAAAAATCGATAAGAAGACCCACCTCCCAACTGAGCAATAAGCGAAACATTACTACACAGAAAAGCAAGTACAATAATTGTAATCTTTAATAGAGTTGCTAATTTTATTGTACTTGCTTTCAAATTTAATGTCTATTTTCTTGGTAAGAAATCTTTTTCTTAACATCAAAAATATTAGTCACATGATCCGTTTACATACTCTACGCCTGCACAATCTGCGTAAGATTTATTTGCGTATGTTTTGTCGTTACACCCACAAACTGGAGCATAATCAGAAGTAACGTTGCAATCTTGTTCAAAGAACTCTTCGCATTTCCCAAGAGGCTTGTTACAGCTACTGGCTAGAGCCATAAATGCTAATAATACGGATGCGATTAATACACTGTTTTTTTTCATGATCTAAGAGTTTAACGTCAATTATTACTTTTTATTTTTGTCTTTACATTTTCCAGGAACATAGGTTACATTACTACATTTAGCGTGACAAGGATTGAGGTATGTTTTATTGTCACAACCACAAACTGGTTCGCTAAACGTAGGGCAAACACAACTTTCCATCGTGTTTGGCACACAGGGTTCTTGAACTTGCTCTTTTTCCTCAATTTGTTTGCTGGCATTACATGAGAACAAAGCAAATGCAAATGTCATCAACAAACAAAAGAATAGTTTCATAGCAAACAAATATAACTAATATTTGTAAATCTACAAGTTCGTCAAGTGAACCCGTTTCAAGGTATTATGACTTCTTCTTTTACACCAAAGCCGTATCCAATACTTCCATCATGGTATCGACATAATGAAATTCTAACCCTTCGAGGTATTTTGGATTGATATCTTCAATGTCTTTTTTGTTGCTTGAACACAAAACTATTTCCTTAATATCTGCCCTTTTTGCTGCTAATATCTTTTCTTTTATCCCTCCTACTGGCAGCACTTTACCCCTCAAGGTGATTTCACCCGTCATAGCCAGGTTAGCCTTTACCTTTCTGTTCATAAAAACCGATGTAAGGGCCGTCAACATTGTAATTCCTGCCGAAGGACCATCTTTCGGAGTAGCTCCCTCTGGCACATGAATATGAACGCTGTTCTTCTCAAAAACCTCTGTATCTATTCCAATTTTCTTGGCGTTTGACTTTAAGTATTCCATGGCAATCACAGCAGATTCTTTCATCACTTCTCCCAGGTTTCCTGTCAGTGTCAATTTTTCTTTTCCAGGAGACAAACTAGTCTCAATAAACAATATATCTCCACCGTTTTGAGTCCAAGCCAAGCCCGTTACCACCCCCGGAATATCGTTCCCTTGGTACTTGTCTTTAGGGTGAGCTGGCCCTAATATTTTTACTAGGTCATCTTGTTTGATTTCTATTTCAAACTCCTCCTCTAAGGCAATTTGTTTGGCTCTAAAACGAACTAGTTTCGAAATTCTTTTCTCCAGTCCTCTTACTCCACTTTCATTGGTGTAGTTTTCCACTACCTTTTCGAGTACCTCCTCACCTATTTGCACCTTGTCCGCAGAAACTCCTGTCTCATTTATTTGCTTTGGCAACAAATATTTATTGGCAATTTGTACTTTTTCTTCGATGGTATAGCCATTTATTTCAATGATTTCCATTCTATCTCTAAGTGCAGGCTGAATGGTATTGAGGCTATTTGCAGTAGCGATAAACATAACATTGGATAAATCGTAATCGAGCTCCACATAATTGTCGTTAAATGTTCCGTTTTGTTCAGGGTCAAGTACTTCCAATAATGCTGATGAAGGGTCTCCGTGAGAGTCTCTCGCTAATTTATCAATTTCATCTAAAACAAAAACGGGGTTTGACGCCTTTACTTTCTTTAAATTTTGAAGAACTTTACCTGGCATGGCACCAATGTACGTCTTTCTATGCCCTCTAATTTCTGCCTCGTCTCTCAATCCTCCTAAAGACATTCGCACATACTTTCTTCCAATTGCCTCAGCAATAGATTTCCCCAAAGAGGTTTTACCCACTCCTGGAGGTCCATACAAACAGATAATAGGAGCTTTCATATTCTTCTTAAGCTTCAATACGGCTAAATGCTCTATTACTCTTTCTTTTACCTTCTCTAAACCAAAATGATCTCGATCCAAGATTTCTTGAGCTTTTTTCAAATCAAACACATCCTTAGTTTTCTTCTTCCAAGGTAAATCTGTTAATAATTGTAAGTAGTTCAATTGAACAGAATATTCAGCAGCCTGCGGATTCATTCGTTCCAACTTACCCAACTCCTTTTCAAATGTTTCCTTAACCTTCTTACTCCATT
>CBFHHA010000022.1:0-41353 GCA_965655625.1 Flavobacteriales bacterium
AAGCTCCATTTTTATGTTTTTATCTTTAATGTCAGCCACCAATGCCACATCATAAAACCAATCTTCAAGAGATTCAGGAGCTCTTGTGTCGTTGTAGTTGTTATAGCTAGTTCCTGAAATTCCTGCTTCTGATTTTAAACCCACTTTAATATTTTGAGTTATGTTTTTATTATATAAAACATCAAAAGTATGGACATTGTTTTTGTATTGGATACTATCTTGTATCGTTTCGGTAAGATCAAATACATTGACCGAATTTAATCCAATTGTTAAATTATCGCTTTGTTTTATCTTAATGGTACCACCTCCATACACACGCTCAGGCTCAGCTATTCCATCCGTAGGTCTTTGTCTGGTAATAAAGCCATTCACGTCAATCGAATTGATGTGTTTACCAAATTCCAATCCGAAATTCATTTTGGCACCTTGCATACGCCAAGTATTGTCATTCCCATAAAACATGTCATAGTGAACAATTTCTCTTCTTAAATCAAATACATCACCTTCATTCACCACTCCTTCTTCTAGGGTATTAAACAGTGTGTAGGGTGTCATTTTGAGGTCAATGTCTCCAATTTCATATTTCACAACATTCCCTGCAATTCCTTTTAACGATAATTGTCGAACATCAAAAGAGACGCCTCCTCCCCAAAAGCCTCCTAATTCGTTTCTTATTCGAAACATACCTATTACTTCTGTATTTTTGTTGGGAGTAAGGCTAAACCCTAAGTCTAATAAAGTGTGCCCATAATTGGCTTTACGGGTTGTAACAGAATCAAGAGATTCATCAAGATTCAGGTTGTTGGATAAAAAATAGCCTCGAGCAGCTCCATTTATCTGGAATTTTTTTTGCTGACCAATTACTAAATTGGCAGAGATAATCAATAAAAAAAGAAGTACTTTTCTGTTCATTAGAAAATAATTTTAAGTTCAATAGTAGTTTCATGACCTGAAAATTGATCAAGTTCAAAATTTCGGTCTTCTAAGGTAAAGTATCGGTGCCTTAAATAAATGGCAGTATTTTTTGCTAACATGTAATCGATTCCAAACCCCAAACCAATTCCCTCTTGGTTTCTCGGTTTATTTGATTCGATGTCTATTTCAGTAGAATAATTGGCTATTGCCCTTTCCCAACCTACATATTGGGATAATACAACCTTTGGATGAATCCGATAGTAACTCTCTAATTGGTGAGAATAAAATCGCAGATAGGCCTCTTCTGTGAATACCGTCACAGGAGAAAAATTAGTTTGAACTGAATTATAGGAGCCTAAATAAAATAAATGCCAAGGGTTCCCGAATAGGTTTAATTTGTATTTTACTTGAGCCTCGATATTATTGAAATATTTATCATTTATTACTTCTCCTCTGTTGTTCAAATCGTTTAGATTAATCGTTTGAAAAACATTTCTGAACAGTACTGAAGTAGTATTGTAAGGCCCTACATTAGAAGGGAAGCTAAATCTCCAAAACCGGGACATTGTAAGTCCGTTAACTGCATGACCGAAAGAAATGTTGTTGTTTTTGTTGACAATTTCCTTGGCAATCCCGTTACCAATAGAGACGACAGCGTCTTTTATTTTGAATTCAGTATTGATATTTAGGCCTTGTCTGTTATTTGCCATTTGTCCCATTCCTAGCATGGCACTTCCATTCTGCTGAAGGACTCCATTTGCTCCAATTACTTGATTGGCTCCCGCAGCAGCTGAAGTAGCCTCATTTACGGAAGTGTTCACAAATTCTGCGTTGTTGTTTACTACATTCGGACTAATTCTGTAATAATGGAGTTCTAATGGGATTTTAGTTAAACTTTTTTTAAGGTTTAACTTAAGAGATATCATTTCTCCAATTCCGAGATCTTTGAATTCATCCCGATAATGTCCGCCACCAATTTCTCCTAAAACAGAGAATTTTTTTTGGTCAAAAAAGAATTCACTCGTCAATATATTATTCGAAATAACTTTTGTGGCCAATTCATCTGAATAGGTTTTCCTATTGAAACTGTTGACACTTATTTTATTTTTATTAAAAGTTTTGGTAATACTTCCAGCGACTACATTATTGGGGATAGTGTTGTCATAAAATTTTATGAAGTTATCCTTTGTACTGTCGTTCGAGACATTTGCTACATCTCTAAATGCGGATCCTGCATTTTGAGTTTTTCCATACATCACATTGAGGGATAAACCCAATGGTAATTCGGTTAAATCCAGAATAAATCCCTGCACAGCCTGCTGAGACCATCGTGTATCCTGCGAAATGGCTCCGTTTTTATAATAATCCTCATACCTTTTATTGATGTCGTTAAACTGCGGGTCCCATGGATTACGATCGAAAATGCTATACCGATTGTAACCTGCGAAAGATTTCATTGTTAATGCAGTCATACTATGCCAATGTATTCCGCCTGCTTTTATTCCCACATTTCCAAATTTCGTTGTAAAATTTCCGTAGAGATTTATTCCAAGTTGCAAATTGTGATAATAGTCAAAGTTTCCATTGTTTTGATTCCAAACAACTAAATCTGTACCAAAGGAAGTTCCCTTTGATGGCCTTCCTGCCAAATTAAGAGTAAGTTCAGGAAGTTGAGATGCGTCACCTACAATAATGGATCTGTTTGGCAAGTACAAAGGTTGATCGTTCAATAAACCGTAGGCATAAGGGTTGGTAAATATTCTATGCTGAGCAAAAAACCGGTAATTTCCACTCACACTAAACCCTTCAAGCGGAGCTTTTTTCACAATAGTATCTTGTGCAGATAAGTGAAAAGTGAAGAATAGAAACAAATAGGGGTAAAGTGATTTCATGTTACCAGAATATTGTATAAAGAATTATTAGCATTAAAATTACTGCATAAGAAAGTACATTGTAAGTTTTGTCAGTTTTAAAAAAACCTTTTTCAATTTCAATTCCTTTTAGATCATCTTTCCCTTTATTTTGATTTAATGAGATGCCAATCATTATTACACAAGTGGCCAAGAATGTGATAGACATTTGATGCATAAAGGGTAGGTTAGGGAAAAGGAGGTTGTTTTCCCATATTTGAGGACCAAATTTGAGATAAAACGCGATAGGAATTGATACTAAAGCTCCAATAATTGCTGCTCTTGCCGTAGTTTTTTTCCAAAATAATCCGAGGATAAAAATGGCTAAAATTCCTGGACTAACAAGTCCAGTATATTCCTGGATAAACTGAAACACTTGATCAATTCCTCCTAAAATAGGGGCTAAAACGGCTGCTATAATTAAGGCAATTACTCCTGTTAATCGTCCTACTGTTACCAATTGCTTTTCGGAGGCCTCTTTGTTAATGAGTGGTTTGTATAAATCCATGGTAAAAATTGTTGCTGTACTGTTTAGCATAGAAGCTAAAGAAGAAACAATAGCTGCGGCCAAAGCTGCTAATACCAGTCCTTTTAATCCCACTGGCACAAAGGTAGAAACAAGCCAAGGGTAGGCTTTGTCGTTCTGATGATTACCTGCTGCATCTAAAAATTCACTGGCAACATCTGGATTTTCTGTATACATTACATAGGCAATAATACCTGGTATAATAACAATGAGTGGAACAATCATTTTCAAAATTGCAGCAAACACAATTCCTTTTTGTGATTCTTTGAGACTTTTGGCGGCAAAAGTTCTTTGGATAATATATTGGTTGAATCCCCAGTAATAGATGTTGGCGATCCATATACCTCCTACAAGGACCGCGATTCCCGGTAGGTTGTTATATTCCTTGTGGCCTTTTTCTAATATCATGTCAAATTTCTCAGGTGCTTTTGCGAATATATATTCCATACCTCCCCACAGAGAGTTATCTGGCGAAACATGATAAAGAGCAATTCCTGTAGTAATTAATCCACCGATTATGAGTATCCCCACTTGAATTACATCTGTCCAGGCTACTGAGGATAATCCTCCCCACACAGAATATGCAGTGGTAAATAAGGCTAAGACTATTATGCTTGAAAGAATTAACGAGCCATCTCCATTACCTATAATGGTATCCATTGCCGTTGCTCCCAAAAACAGAACGGCAGTTAAGTTTACAAATACAAATAAGGCAATCCAAAAAATTGCGATAATTGATTTTACTCTTGCATTGTATCGTTTTTCTAAAAATTGGGGAATGGTATAAAGACCTTTCTCAATAAAAATTGGCAGAAAGTATTTACCAACAATAATAAGTGTAAGAGCTGCCATCCATTCATAAGATGCAATCGCAAGTCCCACAGCAAAACCAGAGCCAGACATTCCTATGAATTGCTCAGCAGAGATATTTGCCGCAATAAGCGAGGCACCTACCGCCCACCAGGGAAGTGACTTACTCGCTAAAAAATAGTCGCTTGAATTGACTTCATCCGTCTTTTTTCTTGAGACAAAAAGCCCCACAAATAAAATTAAAATTGAATAAGTTACTAATACAATTATATCTAGCGTATCTAAGTTCATAAACGTGGCGTGTTGGTAAACTATTTTCTTACTTATTGTAGAAAAGACACTAAGTTAACAAATTTTTTATATTTCGAAGCTAAATCCTTCTTTTTTCAGTAATTCGTATTTTTCCAAATCAAAGCGATATAGTTTTGCAGGTCTGTGCGAAACGTTGGATTGAAATTTATCTGTTTCTTTTAAAAAATTCATTTGAAGAATTTTTTTTCGAAAATTTCGAGTGTCTAATTTCATCTTTAATATCGCTTCATACAAGGTTTGGATCTCAGTTAGGCTAAATGTTTGGTTTAATAGTTCAAAGCCAATTGGTTTTGTTCTTATCGAATCTTGAAGTCTTTTGAAACATTTGTTAAGTATTATATTATGATCAAATGCCAACTTCAGTTCATTGGCTTTCTCGATTTTCCACCATTTTGCTTTTGCAGCGAATGAGGCAGGGTTTACTTTGTATTTGTTTTGATTGACTACTGTGAAATAGCTAGTTGTGATTACTCTCCCTTGAGGGTGCCTATTTATTTCGCCAAATGTTTCTACTTGTTCAAAAAATAAATTGCTTAAGCCAGTTAGATTTTTTAAAATAATATTTACTGAGTTATTTAAATCGTCTTTAGGGTCCAATAAATCACCTGGGAGTGCCCAATGGTTCGCATAGGGAATTTCATTTCTTTCAATAAGTAAAATTTTGAGGTCTTTACCGTCAAAACCAAACACGACACAATCTATAGATAGTGCAAACGTGAAGTAATGTTTAGCGTCTTTGTTCAATGATTTTTTTTGCAAATATAAAAAACTAACTCCCAATTACCAACTTCCTCCGGCACCTCCACCAGAAAAACCACCTCCGCCAAAACCGCCAAATCCACCGCCTCCGCCTGATCTGCCACCAAAACCTGAACCTCCTAAAAATATCCACGGCCAAGCACTTCTTCCGCCACGGTGTTTGCCGTTTCGGTCGTAATTTTCCCAATCGTCATCTCCTCCTTTTCCATATTTTTGGGCAAGAAGAAACAAGATGAAAATAAGGGCGAAAAAAACGAAAACCACCCATTTACCTCCTTTTTTAGATTCTTTGTACCCCTGTTCAGATATTTCTCCTTCGGCAATTCGCATGAGCGTTTTGGCTCCTGCACTAATTCCTCCGAAATAATTATTTTGTTTGAAGTAAGGAATGACCTCGTAATCAATAATTCGTCTTGTGCCGGCATCGGTAATTGCCCCTTGCAAACCTGTTCCTATGGCAATAAACACCTCTCCTTTTTCACTAGCTGTTTTGGGTTTTACCAAAAATACGAGTCCGTTGTCTTTATCGGCTCTTCCCACTCCCAATTGATCACCATATTCAATGGCGTATTGCGATTTGTCATACCCGCATAAGTCAGGAACTACCACTACCACCAATACATTGGAACTGCGGGCAGTAAAAGAAGAAAGTTCGCTCTGAAGTATTCTCTCTTCCGATTCGGAAAGCACGTCTGCTTTGTCGTAAACAAATGTTCCGGAACTGTGGTCTGGAAAACAATCCGTTTGTCCAAATCCCCAAATGGTGAGGAACAAAGCGCTAAAAAGTGTAAGTAAGAATCTTGTCATTAGTTTCTGAAAGAGGAAATCTGATTTCCATCTGTTTTTATTTATTCGCCAGTCGAAATTTCATCCGAGAGTTCGTTCTGATCATTTTGTTGATAAGGAAAAAATGTTTTTAACTTTACTCCAGCTTTGTGAATTCCTAGTGCGAGGCCAAGAGCTCTTTCTCCTTGTTTAAAGTGATGAAGCACCAAGTCTTTTGTGGAATCCCAGAATGTGAGCTCTACTTTTTCGTTGATCCCTTGGTCGCCCAAAATAGCAAAATGTTTGCTTTCGGTAGCTACATAAAACAAAACTCCGTTTCGGAGTTTTGTTTTGTGCATTTTTAAATGATGAAATACTTCTTTCGCACGAGCGAGAACCTCTTTTTTACATTCCGTTTCGAGGTGAACGCGAATTTCGCCAGAGGTGTTGAGTTCAGCTTGTCCAATTGCTTCAAGCACTTGTTTCTCTTCATCCGGATTCAAGAAAGAGTGTGCGTCTATTTTTTTCTTATTCAAATCCTAGGTCTATTTCGTCTGCGTTTACATTCTCTGCACCTTCATTGGCCTTGAACTCTTCTTTTTTATTAAAACCAAAAGCCTTTGCGATTAAGTTTTTCGGGAACTTTTTTCGACCAATGTTGTAAGGAAGAATGGTTTCGTTATAGTCTCTTCTGGCTTTAGCAATTCTGTTTTCGATGCCTTCGTACTGTGCCTGGAAATCTCTAAAAGCATCCGTGGCTTTTAATTCCGGATATCTTTCTACAGTTACCATAAGGCGACTAAGTGCACCTGTTAATTGATTTTGAGCTGCTTCAAATTTCGCCATGTTTTCGGGCGTTAAGTCGTTTACATCAAGATTGATAGAAGTAGCTTTGCTTCTCGCTTCAATTACATCAGTTAGTGTTTGTCTTTCAAAATTTGCTGCATTCTTCACTATTTTGGAAATTACTTGAACTTTGTCTGCTCTCGATTGATATTCCGTTTCTACATTTGCCCAAGCGGTGCTTATTGGTTCTTCTAGTTTTACTAAACCGTTGTAAGATGAGGCAACCCACAGTACAAGCACTCCTAATAAAAGCCATTTCCCGTATTTTTTGAATACGTTACTGCTTTTTACATTTTCTATTTTTTGATCTATGTCCATGTTATTCATATTTGTTGCTTGAATATAGCAGAAATAATTCGGTTTACTCAAAAAAAATGAGTCCTGATATTACGGGACTCATTTTATTAGTTGATTTTGTTATTTGATGATGTCTACACTTCGTTTCAGGAATTCGGTAAGTTTTTTTCCTGTCAACATTCCTTTTGCCAATAGCGCCAAATCGGTGGCTTGTTCAATAAGTTGCTTTTTCTTTTTATCGGTTTTTGTTTCCAATATTTTTGAAATCAAAGGGTGATTACTATTCACAACCAAATTGTACATTTCGGGCATGGTTCCCATGAATCCCATTCCGCCTCCACCAAGTGCTTGTTGCTCTTTCATTCTTCTCATGAATTCAGCTTCGGTAATTTGCATTGGGCTATCTGTTTCGCTTAAGCTTTGGAAATCCACCATGAATTTTTCTTTCGTCATTACCGATTCAATAATTGGTTTCAGGGCTTCTTCGTCTTCCTTAGTCAGTTTGCTTGGTACTTCTTCTCCTTTATTTATTAGTTTTTCGATTGTATCGGCATCTATTCTTGCAAAAGATATATTTTCTAGAGATTGCTCAAGTTTCGAAATCAAGTGAGGAGCAAGCGGACTATCCAAGAGTAACACATCGTAACCTTTGGCATGTGCATTTTCGATTAAGGCATGATGCTCTTCTGCGTTATTTGTGTACAAATAAACTACTTTGTCGTCTTTATCTTTCTGAGTTTCTTTTACTTTTTCGCTGTATTCTTCTAGTGTGAAGAAATCATTTGAGGTATTACGCAACAAAGCAAATTTCTTCGCTTTTTCTTCGAATTTGTCATCAGAAAGCATTCCATATTCAATGAAAACGCTGATGTCTTCCCATTTGGATTCAAAATCTTCTCTGTTTTCCTTAAACATCGAGTTTAGCTTGTCGGCTACTTTTTTGGTTATGTAAGAAGAGATCTTCTTCACGTTGCTATCGCTCTGTAAGTAGGATCGAGATACATTCAACGGAATATCTGGTGAATCGATAACTCCGTGTAACAATTGCATAAACTCAGGTACAATATTCTCTACCGAATCCGTGATAAACACTTGATTCGAATACAATTGAATTTTGTTCTTTTGTATTTGAATATCCTTCTTCAGCTTTGGGAAATATAAGATTCCAGTAAGGTTGAATGGGTAATCCACATTTAAGTGAATATTGAACAAAGGTTTTTCTGACATCGGATACAACTCTTGGTAGAATTTATCGTAATCTTCAGATTTTAGTTCGGTTGGTGGTTTTGCCCACATCGGAGCCTTATTGTTCACTATGTTCGGTACCTCTATAGATTCCTTTTTTAGGTTTCCTTCTTCATCTTTTTCGCCAGATGGGCTGTCAATCATTTCGGTTTTTGTTCCAAACTTGATATTTACTGGTAAGAACTTACAGTACTTGTTCAAGATGGTGCCAATTCGAGCTTCTTCCAAAAATTCGGTAGAATCTTCGGCAATGTGCATCACAATGTCTGTTCCTCTTACCTCTTTTTCTATTTCTTCCAATGTATATTCTGGAGTTCCATCCGAAGTCCATTTTACCGCTTTGGATCCCTCTTTAAAAGAAAGAGTTTTGATTTCAACTTGCTCAGAAACCATAAATGAAGAATAGAAACCAAGACCAAAATGACCTATCATTGCAGCAGCGCCCTCCGTGTCTTTGTATTTTTGAACAAATTCTTCGGCACCCGAAAAGGCGATTTGATTGATGTATTTATCTACTTCTTCTCCTGTCATTCCTATTCCGTTGTCACGAATAGTAATCGTTTTTGCCTCTTTATCAAGAATCACTTCTACTTGTAATTCTCCCACTTCTCCTTTGAATTCTCCTAAAGAAGAAAGTGTTTTTAGCTTTTGAGATGCATCCACAGCATTGGATACCAATTCTCGTAAAAATATTTCCGTATCGGAGTATAAAAACTTCTTAATGATGGGAAATATATTTTCCGTTTGTACATTAATTTTTCCTGTTGCCATAATTGTATTTAATTTTTTCTTTGAGCGTTCAAATTCGATACCAGTTCATAAAAAAGTGTCAACTTTTACTTAAAACGACAAAAACCCCGTGATTCTGGTGACAAAACGACAGAGGGATTCGTAATTAAACTCAAAGACTAAAAGATTATTCTATCTGTTTATTTTTTTTATTACTTGTCATTCATATTTGAATTGAGCGAAAAAACTCCTCTAAAATGCCTAATTTTATCCTGCTAGCTCAATTGAGTTATCAGAATTTTAATGTGCTATTGATGAAAAAGATACTGAGACTCCTGGATAAATTGAGTTTTACAAAATTGGCATTCGTTTTTTCACTGACCCTCCTGTTGTTGAGTTTGCTATTTTCTACCATTTACTACTTACTTGATGTGGATGTAATGGTTAACACGGAATTTGAAAACTTGACAACCACCAAACTACTCTTGTTAGCGGTGTTTTTTGCTCCTATTATCGAATCATTGATTTATCAATATGGGATTATCGAATTGGGTTTGTTTGTAAGAGTCAAATTGGATTCGATTCCAATCCCGAGTTATATGCCTGGCTTAATGTCAGCGGTTTTATTTGGCATTTCGCATCAGTATAATTGGAATTATGTTTTGATAACTTCCTTGATGGGACTATGTTTAGCTTCTGTTTACTATTATACAAGAAAAAGGTTTGGAGTTTCCTTGGCTTTTGTAATGTGCGTAATTGTTCATGGAGTTAATAACCTAGTTGCCTTTCTTGGGCAAATATTGTCGTAAATTTACGATTGACATGACAAAAATAAAAGGAAAAGAAACGAAAGAGTTTGAAGGAATTGGCGAGGTGATTTTTGTTAAAAGCAAACGGGCTAAATATGCTCGAATTACATTGAAGGCTGGGGGAGTAGTTCAAGTTACTGTTCCAGGATTAATGCCGTATGTGCATGCGCACAAATTTGTAGAAGAGAAAAGAAATTGGATTGTCAGTCATAGAATAAAACTTCAGAAAAAAGTGGGGGAGCAAACAGTGTTTGACGAAAACACTGAGTTTCGTACAAACCTCCATAAACTAGAAATTTATCGAGTTGATTCTGCCGAGCTTAAATTCAAAGTGTCAACCAATAGAATTCAAGTTCTTGTGCCTAAATTTTTTGATATAGTTAAGAAAGAAGTGCAAGAATTTATCCAAGCAGCGATAATCGAGGCTTGGAGAAAGGAAGCTAAACTAATCTTGCCAATTCGAACTAAAGAACTAGCCCTTCTTCATGGGTTAGAGTTTATTTCGGTTACGATAAGGAATACAACTTCTCGCTGGGGTAGCTGTTCTTTTCACAACAAAATTAATTTGTCACTTCACTTAATGAAACTACCTGAAGAACTGCGGGATTATGTAATTTTACATGAATTAGCTCATACAGTTCACAAGCATCATCAACCTTCTTTTTGGCAGTTTTTGGATACGCTCACCCAAGGTAAAGCAAAACAATTAGATAAACAGCTAAAGAACTTCAGCACTCAGGCTTTTTAATGTTCCTCTAATGGACCAATTACATCTTCTAGTTGCAAGTTGTATGAGGCTGCAAATACTTGCTGAGCGTTGATAAATTGATCTTCTGCAATTCCTATCAAACTGTCTGCTACATAGGCAATTTCTTCTGTTTCGCTATACCTTTCATCGGTTTGTTCCTCAATAGGCAATAGCAAGAAATTGGCCATTGTAGTATATTCATTTTCTATCCCTTCTCTGTATGCGTTCAAAACAGAAAGGATGCTGCTTTTAAAATCTTCAGACTCTCCAAATCCTCCGATTTTGTTAACTTCAATAATTCCCTGGTCGATTGATTCTAAGACTTCTTTTCTTTTCTCGTAAACCATTGTATAGTCCAAGGTATCTTCAATAGTTATTAAATCAATGAATTCATTTATTTTGTCGGCAACTTTTTCTTGCACATCTACCAAAGAATTGTTGTAGTCGATGGCTTTGTTTTGTTCAATCACGGTGCAAGACATCATGAAAGAAACAGCGATAAATAGTAAGAGTTTTTTCATATGATTATTTGTTAATAATTTCGCCAGAAGTTTCTAGGTCCCAAGTTCCTTCTGAGATAGATTTCCCGTTTTTGAAATAGAAACTTCCCGCTTTGGTTTTTTTATGAATGTAATCGTTTCCTTTGTTTCCCACAACCACTACTCTGCGAGTAGTGATAGAGTTGATTTCTCCAAATTCATTCTTCTTTTGATATACTTTTTGGGTAACTCCTTCAGGAAATATCAAGGCTAACTGGTCTTTGTTACTCGCTGATTTTGGAACGGATTTTTCCGACTCAATTTTTTCAATCGCTTTGCTCGTGGAGATGGATTTCTTTTGATTGTTGGTGCTCGCTTCTTTTTCGGCTTCCGCTTTTCTATCGATGAATTTTTTGAGCTCAGCGGCCTTATCTTCTGCTCCGTCATTTAGTTGTTTAGACTCCTGGTTTTTTAGATCTGATAATTTTTCAAATTCCTTACTCGTTGCGAGAGTTTTCCCCTCGTTTTCGATTTTTTCATTTTCTTTCAGATTAGCCAGTTCATCCTCGTATGCCAAATACTCAGCGTTGTTTTTAGCTACTTTATTTTGTGATTGTTTTTCTGCTTCATTTTTAATTTCCTGAACTTTTTCAAAAGAATTTGACACGGATCTTTGGCTTAGTTCCTCTTTGTTTCGTATTTCTTTCGAGAGCTTTACCTTTTCGTCTTCGAATTGCTGGTAAGAATCAGTTTTTGCGGACAAATCTTGGTTTTCGTTGTATGTGTTTTCTATTCGTTTCTCTTCGAGTAAAGCGAGTTCATCCATATTCATTTCAATGCGTTCATCAAATTGCTTTTCTGCTTCTTTCTTTTCTATGGATTTTTTATCTAGGTAATCTTCATAAATGTGTTGGTTTTCTATGATGCTATTTTCTCCTTTTTCCTTTCTTAGTCCTATTAGTTCATTCGTTTTTTCTAAATAATCTATTTCAGCTTTCAGACTCAGTTTTTCTTTTTCAGAAAGTTGTTTGTTTTGATTGAGTATTTTTTCTTTCAATATAGCCAAGGAAACCTCTCTTTGTCTAAATTTTGTTCCGTTCTCTTCATACTCGGAGTAAATCTTTGATTTTAACTCTTCCGTTAACACATATGTTTCGTAAGTCTCTTGAGTATTTTGAACCCCTTGAATTTTTGCTAATTCAGATTCAGAATCTAGGTATTTATTGTACTCCGAGATTGTTGTTTCATTTCGTTTCCTTAGTTTGATTTTCTCTTCGCTAATTGATTCTTTTAGTTTTTCAAATTCATAAGAGATTGTGAGACTTTGTTGTTTGTCATCAGTTATAGTTTCTTGTTGTTGGGATGCATAAGCATCCAAAAAGAGTTTAACCGAAGTGATGTTGCCGTTTCTTGCGTAATCATTTACTCCAAGCTCATTATTTATTTTGTCTTTCAGTGACTCAAATTCATTATAGGTCATAAGAGCAATTGCAATATCCTTGTCCTCTTGTTGTTTGAATTCTATATTCAATGAGTCGATATATTCCATCAGATCCATATATTCTCTTAGGTCAGAATTGTCTTCTATTTTTGTCAAAAGAAAACTCCCTTCTTTTCCGGTCATGTCTACTTCTGTTCCGTACAGTTCAGCATCGATATTGAAATAGTCATCAGTAGAGGTAATCGCATTTCTCTGTTCCTCGCTCATGTTAGCGAGAATTTCATTAATAGTTTCAATCCTTACTTTTGGATACGATTCGTTAGGTTTAATTGATAAAGCTGAATTATACGTATTTTTTGCTCCTCGATAGTCTTTTGTGTTAAACTGCTCGTCTGCCCTTGCAACAAGAGCTTTAAATTGTCTTTGATTTTCGGCTTCTCTCTCTTTGTCTGCTGCCAGTTTTTCTGCTTCTATAGCTTCTTTTTTAGCGCGTTCTACAGCCAATCGTTCTTGTTCTTTCGCCAATCTTTCCGCTTCTTGTGCTTTTCTTTTTGCTTCTTCAGCTTGTTGCCTTTCCAGTTCCGCTTGTCTTTTCTTTTTTTGCTCAGCTGCCAGTTTTGCTTTTGCTTCCTCTGCTTGCCTCGCCAATTCTTGGGCTTGTTTGGCCTTTTCCGCTTCTCTTTGTGCTTTTTCTGCCTCTAGTTTAGCCTTTTCAGCTGCCTCTTTTTCTGCTTTTTCTTTTGCCAATCTTGCTCGCTCCATTTCTTGTAGAGCCTGCTGTTCAGCAAGTCTTTTTCTTTCTGCCTCCTCTTGTTTGGCTTTCTCGGCTGCAGCTTGTGCAGCTGCTGCTTCTTGTTTCGCTTTTCTCTCTTTTGCCTCCCTTTCTGCTTGCTCTTGAGCTTCTTTTAGTTCTGCTTGTTTTTTGGCTTCCAAAGCCGCTTGTTTCGCTTTTTCAGCTTCCAAAGCTTCTTGTGCGGCAGCTTCTTTTTCTGCTTGCTCTTTAGCCAATTGGGCTTGTTTAGCCGCTTCCTCTTCTAGTTGTTTTTGTCGCAATGCTTCTGCTTCAGCTTTTTCTTTGGCTAGTCTTTCTGCTTCTTTTTCTTTCGCTAACTGAGCGAGGCGTTCAGCCTCTGC
Organism: Flavobacteriales bacterium; assembly: GCA_965655625.1. Taxonomy (GTDB): domain Bacteria; phylum Bacteroidota; class Bacteroidia; order Flavobacteriales_D; family CAJJDF01; genus CAJJDF01. Next base: position 13,726 of record CBFHHA010000022.1, read on the forward strand.
CTTTGCTTTTTCCTCAGCTTCTTTTGCAGCTTTTTCTTCGGCAATTCGTTTCGCTTCTTTCGCTGCCTTTTCTGCTGCTTCTTTCGCTGCTTGCTCTTTAGCCAATTGAGCTTGTTTAGCCGCTTCCTTTTCCAGTTGTTTTTGTCTCAATGCTTCCGCTTCAGCTTTTTCTTGGGCTAGTCTTTCTGCTTCTTTTTCTTTCGCTAACTGAGCGAGGCGTTCAGCCTCTGCTTTTGCTTTTTCTTCAGCTTCTTTCGCAGCTCTTTCTTCGGCAATGCGTTTCGCTTCTTTCGCTGCTTTTTCCGCTGCTTCTTTTTCTGCTTTCTCCCTGGCTAATTGTGCCTTTCTTGCAGCTTCTTCCTCCGCTTTTTTCTTCGCGGCAGCTTCTTCTCTTGCTTTTATGCCAGCGTTTGCTTTGTCTATACCTGTTTGTGGTTCAGTAATGTTTGGCTTTAGTTTTTTCGCTTCGCCAAAAGCTGTGATGGACTCCTCAAATTTAGTTTCCGCGAGAAGAGAATTTCCCTTTGCCATAGCAGAGGCATACTCTTCTTCTAGCTTCAATAGAGCAGCCAAGGCTTCTTTCGCTTCTTCAATTTTTTGTTTAGGGAGCGTTTCGTTTGGTTTAAGCGTTAAAGCTTTTGAGTAAGATGAAATGGCATTATCGTATTCTTTTGCAGCCAAAAGTTCATCTGCTTTCTTAAGGGTGTTTTGGTACTCCTCTTCTAATTTTTCTGCCTCTGCTATCGCATTTTCTACTTTCGCGATGAGTTCTTGAGGTTTCTTTTCGAGAGGTTTAGTTGTTTGAGCTTCTTTCAATTTTGTGAGTGCAACACTATACTTTTTCTCACCAAATGCTTTGATTCCGGCTTCCATTTGTTGTCTATAGCGTTCGTCAATTTCTTTTAATCGTGCAATTTCTCCTTTCGAAAAAGCTATTTTTTCTTTCGGTAGTGCCTCCTGTGGTTTTAGTTTAAGGGCCTTTTCAAATTCTTGTATTGCTTCACTAAATTTTAGATTTGCCATTAAAGATTCTCCCTTGGCAACACTAACTAAGTAATCTTTTTCTTGCTGTTCCAATCGCGTAATTTCTGCCTTGGCTTTATCAATTTGGGCTTGGGGGAGTTTTTCATCTCGTTTTAAATTGAGTGCTCCTTCGTATTTTGATATACTTTCTTTGTACTTTTTTTGTGCAAACAATTCATTTCCAGCTTTTACAAACGCATCGTACTCGTCATTTAGTTTTTTAATATCAGCCAATCGTTGATTTGCTTTTTTGATTTGTTCTTTTGGCTTTGCCTCAATTGGCTTTATCTTCAATGCTTTTTCATAGTCTGAAATAGCTTTATCAAACTCTTCCTTACCAAAAAAATCATCGGCCTGCGAAATTAATTTGTTGTAAGCTTCATTGTCTTTTTGAATCTGTTTAAGTATACCATTTATTTCTTCTATTTTTTCTTTAGGTAAATTCTCTAAAGGAAGCAAAGAGGAAGCTTTCTCAAAAGAAATTTTCGCTTGTTCGTATTCTTTGGCAGCGAGCAATCCATTAGCGGCAATGATGGTTTGGTCATATTCGGCTCTGGTTTGGGCTATTTCTTTTAGCAAGTTGTCAATATCCTTAATTCTCTTGGACGGTTCTTTTTCCTTAGGCTTTATTTTTTGAGCTTCTGCAAAAAGAATTTTAGCGTCATCATAACTTTCTGAGCTAACTTTTATTTCGGCTCGTTTCAACAGTTCGGAATATTGCTTGTCTGCTTTTTCGTTCTTTAGGTTTTCTATTTTTTTGTTGAGCTCTTCAAGTTTCTCTTTGGGTTTTTTGTTTTTTGGCAACACCTGTTTTGCCGCTTCGTATTTTTCTCGGGCATTTTCAAATTTCAATAAATTGACTAGGTCGTCTCCTTCTTTAAGGAGTTGTTCCATTTTAGCCAATTGCTTCTTTTCTTTCAAAATATCATTGTAGGCGAATTCGGCATCCACTAATTTTTCTGTAAGCGCCTCATCATCTTTTAATTCGAGTGCAGCTTTCCAATCTTCTATTGTCTTAGCATAATCTTTCTTGGCTAGCGCTTGTTCTCCTGATTTTTTCAGTTGTTGAAATTTTTTTTCCTTGTCTTTTTCGTCACTTGCTAACTTTTTAAAGTATTCTTTTATTTCATCTTTTCGTTGGTCTATGTAGTCAAAGTCTTCTGATAATTGCCCAGTATTCGGATCAATCCGAAAACGCTCAATGGGTTTGCTTTCAATGATTCCATAGTCAATTCCATTCTCTTTAATCACCAATTCTACCTTAATTGGAATTTTTATTTCTAGCGGAACATCCTCCTCATGGTAACCATCTTTACTATTTATTTCAATTGTATTGGTTGTTAATCCATTTTTTGAGATTATAATTTTGTACACGTAGCCGTAATAATCGCTGTACGAATCGAATTCGCCACTAGCATTTGTTGTGGTGGTGTGAACTTCTTTACCATTTCTAATAATGTTAACTGTAGCTCGTGAAATTGATTTTCCGTTTTCGTCTCTTACCTTTCCTGCAAATATCATTGAAGGATCGTCTTGAGAAAATACATCACTGGCAAATAGTAAGAAACAGAAAGCAAGGACTAGCCCTACAGGCTGAATAATATTTGTTTGCATTGTTCTCATAGAAAGTTAGCTCAATTGAAAAGACGAATTTTGGGGTTCATCCTTGGAAAGATAAAAATACAAATTTTACTGAGTTAATAGGTTATAAGTCTCTTCGATTTAGACCAAAAAAAACACCTCTTACTTTCGTAAAAGGTGTTTTTGATTATTTATAGATCTGAATTATTTCTGAATCAATAATTTTTTAGTGATGTACAAGTTGTCAGATGAAACTCTTACCAAGTACAACCCTTTGCTAAAGTTGTTTACATCCATTATGATTTGCTCTTTTGCATTTTCAATAGATTTCGATTCAACTACCTGTCCAATTGAGTTCAATATTTCAAGAGTTAAATTGTCACTATTTAATTTATCCATAATTTCAATAGTAACAAAATTTGTAGCAGGGTTAGGGTATAAGTTTACGTTAAGGTCGCTTGTCATTTCATCAAGGCCTGTACAATCGTTAAATCTAATATTTACAGTGTCTCTTGCTGTACATGCAGAAGAAGCTTGTGTAACTGTTAAGATGTAATCAGCACTTCCTGTTCCAACTGTTGCACCAGTTACATTTAAAACGTTCGTGGTACCTCCTGTACTCCAATTGTAAGAATCGTAGGCATTAGAAGCGAATATTGTAACTCCACCGTCTAAACAAGAGATTACATCGTTCCCTAAATTAAGTGCCGGTGACACTGTTCTTGTCGTAATGGTATGGGTTGTAATGGTGTCACAACCTGTAGATGACCCTCCTGCAACTGTGTCGTTAAATGTAGTGGCAGAATAATACCAGTTTCCAAGTACTTGAATGCTATCTCCGGTACAGAAGTTATACGAAGCTGAACCTGTAGCAACAGGGTAGTATGATAATACTGTGATTACTGTACTGTCACAACCTTTTGAAGTTAAGAATACATCTGTGTAAGTTCCAACTGTGTTGTAAACTGTAGATCCTACTCGGTAGGTCGCTCCTGGACATAGTGTAACAACATCCGTACGAGTGTTAGAATAGTTAACAGTTAAGTTAATAGTGATTGCACTGTCACAACCTACTACATTGGTTATCGTATCTAAATAGGTACCTGAAGTGGTATATGTCATTCCGCTTGGAGATGTGTACGTATCACAAACTGTTACAGCCATTGTTTTGTATGAGATGTAATTTACTGTCAAGTTAAATGTCATTACACTATCACAGCCAATTGCATTCGGAATGGTATCCATGTAAGTTCCAGAAGTATTCCATACTTTTCCTGATGGACTTACTAAACTATCACAAACTGTGGTAGTTATCGTATCAAATGATTTGTAATTGATAGTTAAGTCTAAAGTAAAGATACTATCACAACTTCCATTGTTTACTGTATCTCTATCCATAGTAGAAGCTGTATAGGTTCTTCCTCTCCAAGTGTAAGTATCACAAGATGTAACAACTAATGGAAGAACAATTTCAGAGGTTGTAGTAATGTTAAAGACCATCAAACTGTCACAACCAAGTGAATTCGTAATTGTATCGAAGTAGGTTCCTGTGGTATCAAAGATTTTTCCACTTGGACTCGTATAGTCTCCACAATAAGTGAAAGTAAATTCAGCATTTGTTGTATCAATACTGATGTCATAGGTTCTAAATATACTGTCGTAAACTACTGAACCAGTTGCTACTAATGTATCATAGAATCTACCAGACGAAGTAAGCCATCTACCGCTAAATGCAGCTTGAACAGAATCACATGAGTTCGCTACAATCGTATCGTAGGTTTGGTTCAATACTGTGATAAACGCTGTATCCTTGTAAGTACCACATGGTGTAATGTATGATGCTTCATAAGCGTAAGTTCCATTTGTTGTGTAAGGTCCAACAACAATTTCTGGAGTAGTATCCACAACCGCAGAAGTATTTATCAATGTCCAAGTTAAACCTGCAACACTAGATGGTGCTGGCAAAGGTACTCCAGCATTAAGAACGTTTGGATCTTGCTTTGGAGTTGTTGATAAAACCCAGTTAGAACCTGTATTGTTGTCAGGACTCGTCAATCTGATTCCCCATGTACCTGAAGAATGAGATAGAGGTGAAGACCAATCTGCTGCAGTGACACCAGCTGCTGCTGGGAATGTGCCGTAATTATAATATCCAACGGCATCAATAATATTTCCAGATGCATCTCTTAAAACTTTCCCCGAAGTCGTACTCGAACCGTTTGATCCAGTGTAAGAGCCGTTTCCTAAATAAATAAAATTAGTAGGATCATTCGTTTGTGAGCCAACTTGGCTTGTTGCAATAATTGCTGTACCATTGGGACTTAGAACCGTTCCCGTAGGAAAGGTAAATGAACTTTGAAGACCACTAGTTGTCCATTGTTCAAATGTAACACCAGCTAGATCTGAATTAGGAACCCCTGTTATTTCAACGTAATCATCAGTTACTAACCAAGTTGGTCTTCCACTAGCAGGTCTACCATTAGTTGCTCCCGCATAATGACATACTTCTGTGAAGAAAAATGCTCCGCCTGGATAGAAAGGAGACTGACTCGAAATTTTCACTGAATCTGAGTAGTTGTATATTGTGTCAAACGTTGGGTTCACTGCAATAATTGGTTTCACCTCACTGGCATCAATTAAGTTTAGTGTATCATTGATATCAAGGATGTTGTACAAAGCAAAATTGATGTATGCATTCAATGAATATTTCCCTGGTACCGACATGTCTACATTTGTGTAAACCAGGTCTAATGTTTGGTTCACCGCAATTGAATCTGTATTTAATACGATTGAATCTACAGTGTTTACAGGTCCTGTAATATTCAAGAAAATGGTAACTGGGTTAACTGAAAAGTCAACTGTAGAACCAAATAAGTTTCTCAGAGAAACAAACGCTGTGTCATTCGTTCCGTAACAGTCATCCACTTGGGATAATCCACCGTTTAGTAATGATAAGTCTCCTCCAGATGGTATAAACTCTACAGCACCAATGTCAGGTGTTGTCCCTCTCACTGTTCCATCAATATCAGTGGTTACGGAAGCTAACGGTGTAGCTAAGTTATCAATCAGGTTAGAATAAGGTGTGTAACCAGGTGCAATAATTATTGGATTATCATCGATATTATTAGTCATACCAGTGGCTGTATTCCAAGCAGCAAGAGTGGCAATATTTGTACCGTAATATCCTAAATTGTTGTTACCTGCTGTGGCAGCATTTCTAAATAAGTTATTACTTCCGGTTAATGTTGTGAAGCTTGGCAAGTAAAGAGCATGTTTTGTACCTGTTCCATTCCCATAAATATTGAAAATATTGTTTGTAATGTTAACACTCTCTATATACGAGGCACTTGTGCTGGAAGTTGCAATACCTCTTCGAGTACCAGTAGAACCATTCGTGTTCATATCGACAGTGTTGTGCCAAATGTTGATGTTTTTATTCTTTCCGGTAGTAGAAGAATAGGAGTATAAATATATCCCATAATAGGAACCTGTTGTGGAATTATTGTATACCGCATTGTTCACAATCTCACTTTCGTTTCCTATTGTGTTTGGCGAATATCCCAAATAAATTGGGTAGCAGGTATAGCTTCCAGATCCTGCATCGTGAATTTTATTATTCCATATTTTTACCTTGGTCGAATAGTATGCGTGAACACCGTAGAATGTCGTAATTGTTGATCTAGTTGGCCTAGAAATGTCATTATTCGATATCATTAAATCATTCTGGTAGTAGTTGTATATTGAATAAACGTATGCGTCTTGTATCGTGTTGTTTGTTATTTTGTTTCCTGTAGTTCTTACAGTACTCGAAACCCCATTTAATCTAATACCATAGTACGCACCTATGATTAAATTACTGTCAATAGTAATATTATTCGCATTGTTTCCATAAGATGAGGCACTTGTCAAAGAGTTTGAAGCAACAATTCCACCTGATGCACTTGAAGTAAATCCTGTTCCTAAATTGATTGTGTTATTCTTAATTGTTACACTGTCACATCCGTTTCTCATCATGACACCAAACATTTGCGAGTTTGGCGTTTCATTGATGAAGTTGAAATTTTTTAAAGTGAAATGTTTAACCCCATTCATTGCAATAAAATATGAACCACCTCCATGATTAATTGTAGTTCCATTTCCATTAATTGTCAATGTATTGGTAGAACTAGAACCGGTGATAAAAGGCATATCTACACTTAAAACATAAGGTCCTGAACCAGCCGCAACATCTAAAGTAGTTGGGCCACTCAACCCACAATTCAGCAGTAAGGCGAAAAAATCATTAAAAGTGTTGAAGTTAGTACCTGCAGTGGGTGATGCTGGATTTAAGGTATAAGTTCCAGAAAGACCGGATAGGCAAGCAGTAACAAAAGAGTTAGGTCCCACATTCATTGAGCTGTCCCCTGAATTACATAATCCTTTAACGTAATAATCGTAAATGGTACTTGGGTTTAGACCAGTAATGACAGCGCTATCAGCAGAAACTTGCATAGAAGTACCCGTGCCTGGAGTAAACCCAGCAACACCGTATTCTACAATCCAAGCTGTGTCCGCACCAGTCGCAGAATTCCATTCGATTGTTGCACCTGAAGAAGTAATGTTTTTAGAAAGAATATCTTGTACTGGACGACAAGGAGAGAATTCTATGACACTAATATCATCAAGGGCTAAATCAAAATAAAAGTCATTTCCTGAACCTCCAGAAACAGAAGAACCTCCAGAATAGGTTACAAACCTTACTTTCAGCAGATTGGATGAGTAAACATAACTGGACATGTTATAAAAGTGTTCTGACCAAACCCCCATATTATCTTGGCGGATTGAATCAACCCTGGTCCAATTGGTACCATCAAAGGCTTCAACGTATACTACGTTTAGTGGTGACAGAGAATAGGTACCTAAGTTTGAGTTGAAATAAAAATTTAGTTCAGGCGTCCCAAGAGCAGATACGTTGATAACGTCTGAAGTAATTGCAATACCTCTGTCTGAACCTGAATGGTCTATCCATAATCGACTAGATCCTGGTGTACCACCATTCCTGTTGGTGATTGAACTTAAACCATATCCCGCAGTACCTCCCACTCTCCATGCAGAACCAGTACCACCAGGTAAGGTACTTGTAGTCCAAGTACTTGGTATTGTGCTAGAACTTGAGAATGTTTCAGTAAACGGTGCTGTTATTTGAGAGAAAGAGTGTAAAGCGAAAAACAATATCGCTACAATCGAGAAAACGTAATTTTTCTTCATTTTAAGTAAATTTTATTTTATTGAGCCAAATATAGTTATAAAAATATGTTAATTCCTAGAAAAGAAATGAATTTTCACATTTTTGAAACAAATTCAACAAAACTCATAACCATTCCTTTTTTAAAAAAAAATATGATACTTAAGTTCGCGTACTTTATTTGATGTTTCTAGACGTTTTTATTCTTTCATAAGAATCCTGTACTTTTTGGAATTTTTCTTTAGCCCCTTTTTGAAATTCTTCGCCCAGTTGAGCCACCTTGTCCGGATGATATTTTACCACCAATTTACGATAGGCTTTTTTTATTTCTGCTTCTGAAGCATGTTCAGAAATTTCTAAAATGTCGTAAGCGCCTTTTAAAGAAATGGTTTGATTGCTAGTGCTATGGGTTTGTCTGTGATAGCTGCCATTATCAGATTGGTAATTGTACATGGCCAAAAGCGATCTAAAAACTTGTTCAGATAATCCGAAAGATCTGGTGATTCTTTTCAGAATTTGCATTTCGCTTTGGCTGATTTCTCCGTCAGCAACGGCAATACCTATAAGGTAATGTAGCAATTGAATCCTTGATGAATTATTTACATTTTGTTTTATTATGGTTGATACCTTTTCAACCGAAATATTCTTGTCGAGGTAATGCTTTAGCTGTCTAACGTATTCTTGTGCTTTTGTTTCCCCAAATTGGCGAACAAAAAACTGTTTTACGAAGTTTAATTCAGACTTCTTGGTTATTCCGTCAGCTTTCATAACCACCGAAGAAAGCATCATAAGATATTTGCCCACTTCGAAATTGGGATTGGTTTGATTGGATCGGTTGCTGCCGGAACCGCTAAAAGCAGAACCGATAAAATAACCAATGATAGCGCCAATATAATTTTTGGTTGAAAAATAGCCAATAATGGCCCCAATAAATCCTCCTAGTTTCAATTTAAATGGATTTAATTATGCGTAATAGGGTGAAATCATACTGTAAACAATAACTCCTGTTACTGCTACATACATCCACAAAGGGAAGGTGATACGCGTCAGTTTTTTGTGTCCTTCGTAGTCTCCTAGCCATCCTTTGAGGTAGGTAAAACATACAAATGGAGTAATAATAATGGACAGAATGATGTGAGAGATTAAAATAAAATAGTAGACAAGCTTAGTTCCGCCCAAGGCCAATGATTCGTTTGCCTCTAGAATACCATTGTGATTTATATCTCCATAAATAGTAGAGTCTGAGGTGGCATGGTACAGCACGTACATGACTAAAAAACAAACCGAAAGGACTACTGCTGTGTTGATGAAATTTTGATGCAGTTTTTTCTTTTTTCGCTTGATGGCAAAATAGGCAAGTAATAGTACAATGGCAGTTACCCCGTTTATTACCGCATAGATGGAAGGCAAGAAGCTTAGATCAAATCCTTCAATTTTTACTCCAAAGAGAATAGCAACTGCTAAGGGTAAAACGATTGAAATAATAATCGCAATTCGTTTAAGTTTTTTTTCATTCTTCATGTATCAACGTATTTAAATCTTGTTTTAATGTTTCCAGTTCTTTGTCGCTCGTACCATCGTAGACACCTCGAATATGAAGGTTCGCGTCAACTAAAGCAAACAGGCTGGAATGCAGAAAACCTCCTGGTGCGAGCACATCTTCTTGAGTTGAAACTAGGTAGCTTTTGAGTCCTTGTGTATACAACTCTTTTTTGGTTCCTGTAACGAATTGCCAATTTTCAAGATTAGCTCCTCTTCGTTTTGCGTATCGTTTTAGTTTAGTGGGCGTATCGGTTTCAGGATCTACAGTATGCGATAAAAATTGAACCCCTTCATAGTGTTTCAGTTCTTTTTGAAGTTCTACCATGTTGGTGGTCATCACAGGACAGATAGTGGGACAGGTACTAAAAAAAAAGTCAACGATTGTGATCTTGTTTTTTAAATAATTCTCTGTAATGAAAACAGAGTCTTGAGAAAGAAAGGTAAAGGCTGCTATTGTATGAAACAAGGTGTCGCCAGTTTCAGCTATTTCTTTCGGACCAAGGTAGGGTAGAGAGGACGATTTTGGGGAATTACAAGCGAAAAGCGATGTAATCGCTAAAATAAAAAGGGTGAATTTCATTATGACTAATCTTTCTGTTGTTAAAAGTACGTCATTTAAAGACGAGAGTACAAATTACGACTCTTGATTTTTTTGAAATCTTCTTCTTTGTATTCGATGAATAATTTACGAATGTCTTTCCTCATGTTTTCAATTTGTTGAGTTTGTTCTCCCTGATACATTCCTCTTACTTTTCTGTTTCTGTCAATTAACAAAATCATTTGGTAATATGCTTTACCTCCAATCGTTGTGCTCGATTTAAAATCTGTGTTTTTGAGATTGGCATTGGGTAAATCAATGTCGTAAATTGGATTATCTTCTCCGATTACCATTTTCCATTTCGAAAAATCATATCCCTTTTGTTCGCTAATAAATTGTTCAAGATTTGGAGTTTTTCCTGTTGTATCTATTAAGTGCGAGACAAATAGTAGGTCGTCAAATTCTGGTCGTTGATATAGTTTGTCGTACACCAAAAATTTCAGTTGTTTTTGAATGATAGGACAGTAGTAAGGACAAGAAGGAATCAGCGTGCTAACAACGAGAGTTTTTCCCTTTGTTGTTTTCTTATTAATTACGTTACTATCTATGTCATAAAACAAAAAATCTTTTATCTCTGTCCGTTTCGCGATTTCCTCTGTTTTTCCAAAATAAGGCAAATCTTTCGTATTGGGTTTGCCTTTGGACAAGGGATAAAGAAAGAATAACGGTACTCCAAAAAGTATGATGAATAACCAGATTCTTCGTGATATGTTCATAGTTGGTAGGTTTTAGGTGTATTCCCCTACAGAAAATCCTTCTTGTATGATTAGGAAAATCATGTAAATGATGAAAAATACGTAAGGAATGATAATGTATCTTCTCAACGATTTTTTTTCGTGACCTAAATGCATGAATTCATAAACAATGTAAAATGCTTTTACAACCGTCATAACAATAAAGGACCATTTTACCACCGGCCAAAAGCTAGCGCTTCGACTACTCAAATAAATTCCCATTATAATTTCAATGGTTGTTAAAACAGATAGTAAAAGTGTAACTTGCCATATTTTTTTTCTTATGGCCTTTCCTTCTTCTTCTGAGTGATTTGATTGGGTTGCGTAGCTATCGTTTACAATTAGGTCGTCTCTATTTTCCATATCTGAAAAGTATCTGTGTTTTTAAAAAGAATGATGAATTATACTAGGTAGAAAAAGGTAAATACAAATACCCATACTAGGTCTACAAAGTGCCAGTAAAGTCCTACTTTTTCAACCATTTCGTAATGTCCTCTTTCTTGGTAAATCCCTTTTTTTACTTGTAAAAACACAAGGAAGTTAATGAGTACTCCTGTAAATACATGGAAACCATGAAATCCAGTGACAAAGAAAAAGAAGTTAGTATATCTCACGTCATCAGGATTCATTCCATTGGCACTGTATGGGTTGTTTGTGAGAGTAGCGTTATCTGCCCACGCAGATAGAATTCCATCTGGTCCCGCAATAAATGTTGACCACTCCCAAGCCTGAGAACCAAGAAATACAAGTCCTCCAACTACTGTCCATCCAAGCCATTTTTGAACCCCTTTTTGATCCATTCTATGTCCAGCTTCTACAGCTAAAACCATTGTGACTGAACTTACAATTAAAATGAAAGTCATCAGTGCCACATAAATTAAGGGTAGATTAGCGTGGGTTCCAGGAAAGTGAAAGAATACTTCATCCGCAACAGGCCAAGATTCTGCAGAGGCTTTGGCGAAACCTAACGCAATTAAAAACCCTCCAAATGTCAAGGCATCTGAGATTAAAAAGAACCACATCATCATTTTGCCATAGGTAGCGTTGAAGGGTGATCTACCACCGCCCCAAGCTGTAGCGGTATCAACATTTTCTACATGTCCAGCCATATCTTTCTATAAATTTTTTACAAGTTTAATGAATTAAAAACAAAAATAATAATAAATACACCCACAATCCTGCAAAAAAGTGCCAAAAATAGCCACCTAGTTTTATTTTTAATTGGTTGTCTTCATTCAATTCTTTTCGACCGCTTAATACGATCATAGAAATCAAATAAATAAGTGTGGCTAGTATATGAAGTAAGTGAACAATTGTGAGGGTGTAAAAGTAGGAGCTACTTACATTTCCTACTTCTTTTAGTTTGGCTAAAAAACTAGCAGAAAGTGGCATTTTGGATTTTACAACCGCCTCCAATACAATTTTGTCTTTGTTCTTTTTGTTTTCTTGAACACGAACAAATTCTTTTCCAACAAACATTTCTGGTTTAGCACTAGAGAGTTGGTCGAATTCTACTTGGTCAATTGTAATAGCTTGTTCGCCCCAAAAATACAATCCATCTTCTTCTTGAATCAGTTCGGTTCCTTGAAATTGGATAGTGAAATCCTCACCATAATTACCTTGCATCATGTATTCTCCCGTTTCGGGATTCATAATTCTATCTGCCCAGGCGTAACCTTTTGCTCGTAATTGTGTCCAGGCCGATACCTGCGCTCCAGTGAACAGAATACCGAGCAAAAGTGTAACAACAAGAAAGAGAGTAGTTTTTTTGTTATTCCTCTGTTTGGAAGCACGCACGGCTAATGTCATGGTGATACTACTGAGTAGAATAAAAAGGGTGCTTATCCAAAGAGAATTTGGCATTGAAAAATTCACCCAAAAATTGTCTCCCTTCGATACAATATAAGCACTAGTTAATCCGGCAAATAGCATCACGATTGAAAATATTCCAAACCAAACGATGTTGGTTTTTGCTTTTCTTCTAGCTTTTTGATAATACTGTTCTACTTGTTCTTTATTTTCCATAATGATAAATTTTGAATGGTTAAAAAAGGTACACTTGTACCAAAAGATCGAGGTAATAAAATAAAAACACCAAAGGTAAATAAGAAAATGAGGCAAACATTAGTTTGAGAGCATCATCATCTTCCAATGATTGATATAGTTTTATTGCAGGTCTTATAAAATATATTCCGAGCAGTATGCTTAATATCATAGAGGTTAGTCCTGATATATGAAACACCCAAGGAAGCATCCCTGCCGGAATTACAAAGAAAGTATAAAAAAGAATGATAAATGCGGTTCTTTTGTCTTTATCATCTCCGAAGGGCAACATTTTGTAACCTCCTTTTGCATAATCGATACTTCCTTTCCACGCTATGGCCCAAAAATGAGGGAATTGCCAAACAAATTGCACCAAGAAAATCATTCCTGGTTCAAATCCAAATTCACCAGTTGCTGCAATGTATCCAATCATTGGTGGGATGCTTCCTGGAAAAGCCCCTACAAATACAGATATTGGTGTTAGTTTTTTTAGTGGAGTGTATACTGCCACATAAGAGACAAGAGCAATAATTCCTAGAAAAAAAGAAATTTCATTAATCTGATAGAGTAGGTAAAGCCCAACTGTTCCTGAAAGGATTGAGACAATAATTGCCTCAGTAATTCCCATTCTCCCCGCTGGTATGGGACGATTCTCGGTTCTCGACATTTTTTTGTCAGAGTTTCGTTCGATAATCTGATTAAAAGCGTTGGAAGAACCGGTTACTAAAAAACCACCAATTAATAAGTAAATGAACACTTGCCATGAAAAGGTGTAATCCATTTTGTGAGCAAGCGGAAAAACTTCACCTGTCAAGAGTGCAATTCCATAACCCAGTCCAGCAGAATAGACAACTAAACTGGCGAGTCTCATTTTGGTAAGTGATGCGTAATCAGCTAGTTTCAACTTGAGAGAGAAACTATTAGATGCGTTCAAAGTGTTTTCTAATTCCATTGGAAACAAAATTAGGTATTATTCAATCAATTTTCTACTTATTTGAATTTTAATCAAAAAAAAAGGAACAGCATATTCACTGTTCCTTTTGTACTGATTATTGTACAAGTTTAATTATTTGCTTTGGATTCTTTTTGTGTAGAATAATTAATTCTTAATGCTTCAACTTCTCTTAGTTCGTTTTCAATTTTATCAATGATATCCATGTCAACATCGTCTTTGTCTGCTTTTATTGAAACGGTAGCTTTGTCGTTAGCCAGCGGAGTTCTTGGTCTTCTTTTTAATTCGATAAACTCTCTTATTTCCAAAAAGTCTGGAACTACTTTGTCGTCTAACTGAAGTCTTGCTGTAGTACCAAAAGCTTTGTTTTTTGGGATACCAGCATTGATGTAATCAATGGCTTCATTTTTGTCTAACTGAATAATTTCTTTCCCTGTTGGTTTAGTTATTTCTACTTTTAAATCACTTTGCTTCATAGAAGATACAACTACGAAAAAAGCCAAGACAGTAAATACAATATCAGGCAGTGAGGCTGTCGAGACTCCAGGCATTTCTTTCGATTTGTTTTGTCTAAATTTTGACATAATGTTTTTGTTATTTCAATATTTATTGAACGTTCTTAGCAGGAAGTTTGATAATTTTTTGCGGAAAAACCTGACGAATTGCCTTTATCTTCGCTTTATCTTCTTCGGTTTTTACTTCTGCTCTAATACTTTCCAGCGCTCCATAACTTGTTCCAAATTTTCTGAGAGCAAGTTCGTCTCTCAATTCATTTAGACCAGTCATGATTTTATCCCTCACAGTAAGGTAAGTTCCGTAGGTAGTAGATTTATCATACTGGATAGCAATAGTGGCAGCTTTGTTTACAGTCCTGTAAGAACCTACTAGCTTTACAGCTTCTCTTTTTGCAAGCCACTTATCGATGTCTTTTTGTATTGCTCCTTTGTCTTTAAAATCCGCAACTTCGAGGTTTGCTTTTAATATGCCTAGTTTTTGATTGCAAACGGCTTCGGTCACTTCATCCATTCTTGGCAGTGATTCAGAATCGGTTGGATTAGTCATAAATTCTTTCACGAAATCACCAATGTCATCCAGTCCTTTTCCCCATTGGCCTTCAATCATCAATTTGTCATCCTTGTTAACCAACACCTCAAGAATATTCCTTTCGTTTACTTCAGGTTTATCTATGTTGTTTTCGGTTTTTTGAGGAAGAACTGCAGGCAAACCAGATTCTTTTTCGAGCGTGGTTGCGATAATAATAAAAGCAAGTAGAATAAATGCGATATCTGCTATCGAACTTGCATCTACTTCTTGTAATTTACGTCTTGCCATGTTGTTTAATTTTTATAAAGTGGTGATTTACTTTGTGTAACCTCGTACAATACCTATTATTAAATCAACTACTAGAAGTATAGCTCCAGGAATCAACACAAAGAATAATCCATTTACCCAAAAGTTACTCGAAGAAATCATTGCTTGCGCATTGTCTAGCCCTTCTTTTTTTACAACGTTTTCAAATCCAGTAGTATCGGTTCCTGAGTTAAAAAATGCCCATAAAAAGGCTAGTGCTGCAATCCCAACAAATATTAATGAGGGCATTCCTTTTTTGAAGTTATTCATCAACGTAGTGATTAATCCCCACACTAGAAAGACAACCATGAGTCCTCCAGCAAGAAATAATACAATCGTCATATAATTTACTCCTCCAAGGATGTTTCCATCAATTCTAGAGATTTGTGCTTCATAAGCAGCCTCACCTAATTCCAGGTAATTGTCCGCGGTAGCTTCTTTATTTTGATACATTTCTAATCCCATTTGTTCTGGGTCAAATGATTCAGGCGCACCATTTGCCATCATTCCCCAAAAGAAATAGAAAGAGACGATAAAAAGTACAACCGTCACCCCAAACAAGGTTCTTGAAAGTGTTTTGTTTTCCATGTTAAAACTATTTTTTGATTACTAAAAACTGTGTAAACAGAGTTTAATAGTTCTTATTTATTGTTCTTAATTACCATGTCTACCAATGAGATAGATGCGTCTTCCATGTCGTTTACAATTCCGTCAATTTTAGATACGATGTAGTTGTAAAAGATTTGAAGAACGATAGCGGCTACAAGTCCAGCTAATGTTGTGTTCAAGGCAACCTTCATCGCTCCTGCAATTTGAACTGGCTCAGTTTGTCCTGTTACTTCAATGATATCAAATACCTGGATAATTCCAATTACTGTTCCTAAGAACCCAAGCATGGGTGCAGTTGCGATAAACAATGAAATCCAAGATAAGTTTTTCTCTAGTAATCCAGCTTGTACACTTCCGTAGTTAATTACTGATTTTTCAACCGCTTCGACACCTTCATCAGCTCTGTCCAGTCCTTGGTAAAAGATACTGGCTACTGGTCCTCTTGTGTTTCTACACACTTCTTTTGCAGCTTCAACTCCTCCACTTTGCATAGCTTCGTCTATTTCAGCTAGCAATTTGTGGTTGTTTGTTGTGGACATATTCAGGTAAATAATTCTTTCGATACTCAGTGCCAATCCTAAAAGGAATACCAAAAACACCAAAGACATAAAAGCAGGTCCTCCGTCAATGAAGTATTGTTTTACTTGTTGGATGATGCCAACCGTCTTTTTTGTAGGAGCTTCTTCAGTTTCAGGCTTTGTTTCTTCTTCTACTAATACTGGTTCAGCAGCCATATTTGTGTCTTCAGCGGCAGCTTCCGTAGCTGTTGTAGTAGAATCTACTTCTTCTGCAAAACTCACTGAGTTCATTCCAAATGCAAAAAGACCGATTAGTGCGAATAATGATATTACTTTTTTCATGGTTATTTTTTTTGTCTTGTTTTGTTTTTTATTGGTTATATAAAGTTTGTTTATACAAAATATGCAGAGAGGAAGGGATTCGAACCCTCGATATAGTCACCCATATACACGCTTTCCAAGCGTGCGCCTTCAGCCACTCGGCCACCTCTCTAAATCCTGCTCAACTGAACAGATGAACTATTTTTGTTGTCTATCAAATCTTAAAAGACACGGCAAAATACGAAAAATATTTTAGTACTAAAAGAAAATTAATCAAACGGCTCCAAATTTAATATTAACGGTTTTTATTTTACAATTTTTTAACGACTAATTTTGAAATAATTCGAGTAATTGGGATCAGACAAAATTTAGAATTGTTGTATAATTGTGTAATTATTGAATGAATTGAAAAGAAGCGAAGTTTTGTAATTCTCCTTTAAGGGTTTACGGAATAAGGAAAAACAACAAAATATGATGAAAGATAACTATTGTATCCTCATGGCTGGCGGAATTGGAAGTAGGTTTTGGCCAATGAGTACCGAAGAATACCCAAAACAGTTTCATGATGTGTTAGGGTTAGGAAGAACGTTGCTTCAATTGTCCTTTGACAGAATGCTCATGGTTTGCCCAAAAGAGAATATTTTTATCGTGACAAATTCCGATTACGCAGAGCTGGTAAAGGAACAATTGCCAGAGATTGGTGCCAATCAAATCCTGCAGGAGCCAAGTAGAAAAAATACAGCTCCTTGTGTTGCATATGCGAGTTATAAAATTAAAACCTTGAATCCTGATGCGACTTTAATTGTTGCTCCATCGGATCATATTGTGATGAGTGAGAACTCATTTAAATTAACTATGGACGTTGCAATTAAGCAATCTGGCAGTGAAAATTGTTTGGTCACTCTAGGAATAAAGCCAAGTAGGCCCGATACCGGTTACGGTTATATTCAGTTTTTGGATAACGTAGAAGGCAGTCCTGAAGATGTGAGAGAAGTAAAAATGTTTACGGAGAAGCCAAATTTTGAATTGGCACAACAATTCATCGAAAGCGGTGATTTTTATTGGAATTCAGGTATTTTTATTTGGTCGGTCGATTCTATTATCGAAGCTTTTAGTAAGTTTTTGCCTTCCATGCACGATGCGTTTAGTGAAGGCATGAAAGTGTATAATACGGATTTGGAGCAGGAATTTATCAATCATACCTATGCCGAGTGCAAGAATATTTCGATTGATTATGGTATCATGGAGAAAGCGAAAAATGTTTTTGTTGTTTTATCCGATTTTGGATGGAGCGATCTAGGAACATGGGGAGCGTTATACACGCATATTGATAAAGATAAAAACCAAAATGCCATTATTGGTGAAAAAGTGAATATGTACGATTCTAAAAACTGTGTTATTCGCTTGCCTAAAAACAAGTTAGCCGTAATACAAGGATTAGAAGATTACATTGTGGTAGAAGAAAAAGGAGTGTTGTTGATTTGCGAAAAATCAGAGGAGCAACGAATCAAGCAGTTTGTGAATGATGTGAAATTAAAAAGGTAAAAAGACGGAATTGGAGTTTTATCAATTAATTCAAAAACTAATCAGGTCTTTCCTCGCTTGACACGGCATCTGCTATTTAACTTATATTTTCTTACAAAAAACAGACCCTGAATCAAGTTCAGAGTCTGTTTATTTTTTTATAAACTCTAAATTGTCGCAATACACTTCAGTTCAATAGCAATAGGAGTTGGCAAGCAGTTTATTTCGCAAGTTGTTCTGCACGGAAGATTTTCTTTGAAATATTCAGCATAAATTTCATTGTAAATCTTGAAATCATCTTTCATATTTGTCAAAAATACTTGGACATCTACCAGTTGCTCCCATGAAGAACCGCTCGCTTCTAAAATAGTCTTTACATTATTGAATACAGAATGACATTGCTTGGCAATATCGTAAGATTTAATTGTGCCATCTTCGTTTAGTTCCACTCCCGGAATTACTTTTGTTCCTCTTTCTCTTGGTCCAACTCCTGACAAGAATAATAAATTTCCAACTTTACGAGCATGAGGGTACATTCCTACTGGTTCCGGTGCTTTTTCTGAGTTTATTTTTTCCATTATTTATTCGTTATTTTTATTTCTATTCTTCTGTTTTTGTCTCTTCCCCACCTTTGACTGTTGGGTGCTATTGGGTTTTTGTCACCATAACCTTTAAAGGTCATGCGATTTGTTTCGATGTTATTTTCTTTAAAATAGCCATACACAGCTTTGGCTCTTTCTAAAGAAAGACTGTCGTTTTTTTCTGGTATTCCTGAATTGTCTGTGTATCCTCCAATCTCTATTTGAATTGTATTGTTCGAGTTTAAATATCGAAGCATCTGCAATAAATCTTCGTTCAACGAATCATTTATTAAAGTTGAGTTGGGAGCGAAAGTCAATCGGTCTAATACAAATTTATCTCCTATAGCCAGTTTGTTTTGGAAGTTGTTTTTCAATTCTTTTGGAGTGAAGTAATTTTCTTCATAAGCTGACTCGTCAACCAATCCACTTTTTCCAAAGTCTTTTTTTTGTAAAATTTTCACTTCAATTCTCCTGTTGTTGTCTCTTCCAGATTTATACTTATTGTTAAAAGCAGGATAAGATGAACCATAACCTTTGTAGGTTATTTGCTCGGGCGAAATGCCTTGAGAGAGTAAAAAATCGTACACAAATTGTGCTCTTTTGGTCGAGATAATCTTGTTTTTTGGTTCAGAACCTGATCTATCTGTGTGGCCACCAATCTCTATTTTTAACTCAGGTGATTTTTCCAACGCTTCAATTAGTTTCACCACATCAGGATTTTTTTTCGGATTGGCAAAAGTGGTTTTTCCTGGTCCAAATTTTACTTCATACAAAATGAGGTTGTAATTCAACGGAATAGCTTCCGGTACTACCACCAAATGTTCTATCTCTAAATGAATGTCTGAGCTGTCAATTACAGTGGGCATAGGCGGACAAATTTTTTCACCCATGCCGTCTTCTAACCTAAATTCAGGAAAAGGAACAAAGTCATTGATTTGAGTTCGGATGGTTCGGTATCTCGGACTTTGGTTGGCTCCATCGGTTGCAATATCCCAATAACTTGTTGCTTGTAAGTTGGTGTATCCGCAAAACTGCTTTAAGAGAATTGCCGAAATGTAACCCGATGCATGCCATCCGTTCCAGCAATGCAAGTACACTGGCCCAATCGAATCTTGTGTAGCGCTTTCATACACCATCTTCACCATTTCATAAATGTGGGCAGGATCAAAATAATCCAATTGTACATATTCCAAATCGTTGGACTTTCCATTTATACAATTGCAGCCCGTATTATCAATGATAGAGTCGGCATTTCTTTGATAGAGATACACGGATTTTGAAAACCCTTCTTGACACAAGTTGAGTACGCCATCCTTGGGAAGTGGATTTTGATTTTTTCTTTTGTCGGTCTTGTGGTAATAATTGTTACCACCTCCTCGGTAAGCGATTCCATGCAAAATGGGACGCATGTTTCGAGTGCCGTATAAATCTTCGTACTTGTTCCCATAATTATCGGTGATTTTATGGAGTAAATCCGTTTCGTTGTATCTCTTTTTGTAAAAAGTGGGAGTAAGACTATCCGTAATTTTATTTACCTTATTCGAATCCTGCACAGACAGAGAAGTTGATGGAAATTGAGCAACTGCCTGGAGGAAGAAAAGTGAAAATAAAATAAAAAGAATCTGTTTCATAAAGGTTTTTTTGATTAACTATCCAAAGATAAAAGTTATTGTGGCCAATTTCAGTTAATCGGTGAGTGTATTTTTTACGTCTCGATAAATATCACCCATGAATAATTTTACTCCAACGGTGTAAGTAGGTGAATTGAAGTTTTCTTCTACGTACCTATTCCCAATTAGCAGTAACCGAAATCCCACTCCCGCACTTATTCCTATATAATGAAAGATGCGATAGGTAGCTTTCATGGAAGGTTCGTAAGTTAGGATAAAATGAGAATTGGTTTTTGCTTTGTCTTTCGTTTGGTAAAATGTTTGTCCAAATCCCAAATACACCGGAACAGATAGCTGCAGATTGTTTTTTTCTAAAAACGAAAAAGAAACAAAAGGAGCGACATACCTCATTTTGAGAGCGGCTGTATCTTTTTCTTCCGTGATATGATTAAATTCGGTAGTAAGCCAATTGTAGCTCAGTGCAATTGTAAAATTGTCATTGAAAGTAACTCCGCCCAGTACACCTCTTACTTGCGCATGGTAATTTGCTATGAACGAGTTACGCGAATTATAATCTCCGTAAAAAGAAGGCTCATGTGAGAGACTTTCTCTAATAGAATCGAACATTTGACTGTTACCAAATATCGGTAAAGCGAATAGCGTTATGTAAATTGCCTTTTTGATAATTCAAATTTATGGAAAATGAAACGTTGTTCGAAGGTTAGTGAATAAACTCTATCCATAGCAGTTTGTTGATACCTGAATGTTAGAGCGAAAGCTCTTTGTTGGGGTCCCAAAATAATTCCTTGAAACCAACTATTTTATCTTCAACAACTTCAATCCCCTCATTTTCTAGCGCTTGCTGCATGGCAGTTGGAGTAGGGAAGTGCATCTTTCCGGTTAACATTCCGTTGCGGTTTACCACTCGATGTGCGGGAATTGGTTTTTTTTGCGAATGAGAAGCGTTCATCGCCCAACCTACCATACGCGAAGAGCGAGGCGTGCTGAGTGCTTTCGCGATTGCACCGTAATTAGTTACTCTTCCTTTAGGAATGTGGCGAACAATTTCAAATACGGATTGAAAGAAATCTGTGTGCTTATCGGGAATTGAGGTCATTGGTGTGGACGAAAATAATAGGAGTGGAACATGAGTAGTGAAGGTAAGAAAAATGCTATATTTTTTAAAAATATATCTCTAAATCCCAAGTTGCGGTAAATTGATGAGTTGCAAAAGAGAAATATTTTTTGAAACATCCTGAATCAAATGTTGGTAAACAGATCAATGGAGCAGGTAAAACAAGAATTTTATCTCAACATTCTCAAAGCTCTATTCAATGATTGTACTAGAATATCTATTTCCTCAATTGTATTGTAAAAACTAAAAGAAGCTCTTGTTGTTCCCGGAATTCCGAAAAAATCCATTAGGGGTTGTGTGCAATGGTGACCGGTTCTAACTGCCACTCCCATTTTATCTAAAATGGTACCAAGGTCGAATGGATGAACTCCTTCTACTACGAAGGAAATTACACAAGTTTTGTTTGTTGCTTCACCAATAATTTGTAATCCTTCTATTTTTGATAATTCTTGTGTGCCATATTCCAGAAGTGCTTTTTCTTGCTTCTTAATAAAATTGAAACCAACAGAATGAATATAATCAATTGCCGCACCTAGTCCAATTCCACCTGCTATGTTTGGTGTTCCTGCTTCAAATTTATGTGGCAATTCGTTGTAAGTGGTTTTTTCAAATGTCACTGTTTTTATCATATCACCACCACCTTGGTAGGGAGGAAGTG
Source organism: Flavobacteriales bacterium (assembly GCA_965655625.1). Classification (GTDB taxonomy): domain Bacteria; phylum Bacteroidota; class Bacteroidia; order Flavobacteriales_D; family CAJJDF01; genus CAJJDF01. The sequence continues at coordinate 35,729 of CBFHHA010000022.1, forward strand.
AGTTCAAAACCGATTCTTTTCCATATAGAACTCCCGTTCCGGTTGGCCCAAATAATTTGTGACCAGAAAACACAAAGAAATCTGCGTTCATTTCTTGCACATCGAGTTTTCCGTGAGTCACTGCTTGTGCTCCATCCACTAAAGTGAGTGCTCCGTATTTTTTAGCAATATTAATCAGCTCCAAAGTAGGGTTGATTGTGCCCAAAGTGTTGGAAGTATGCGTGAAAGAAACGAGTCTCGTCTTGTCCGTAATTAGCTTCTCGTATTCTTCCATTAGGATTTCTCCTTTTCGATTCATCGGAATTACTTTGAGTATTGCTTTTTTTTCCTCACAAATCATTTGCCAGGGCACAATATTGCTATGGTGTTCCATTGCTGTAATGATGATTTCATCGCCCGGATTCAATGACTTGGAAAGAGAACTTGCAATTAGATTGATGCTGCCAGTTGTACCCGAAGTGAAGATGATTTCATGAGAATGTTTTGCATTCAAAAACTCTTGGGTTTTCACTCTAGCCTGCTCGTAGGCATCGGTTGCTTCCTGACTTAATGTGTGAACTCCTCTATGAATATTGCTGTTTTCCAATTCGTAATATTTGCTAATAGCATCTATTACAATTTTTGGTTTTTGGGTAGTTGCTCCATTGTCCAAATACACCAGAGGTTTGCCATTTACTTCTCTTGAAAGTATGGGAAAGTCTTCGCGTATTTGTTGTATTGTTTTCATTTCTTAATTAAAGTTGGACTTCGTTCACTCTTATTTTCTATTTCTGTCTAAACATAGCGATTAGTCCTCAGTTTTGCCTTTTCAATTATCCATTGAAAAGTTACTCCATTCCATACATCCCCAATACTTTTTCTTTCAGTTCTGGGATTTTTATTTTTTCTACTACTTCACCCAAAAATGCTCCGATCAATAAGGCAGTTGCTGACTCTTTACTCAATCCTCTCGACTGTAAATAAAACACAGCTTCTTCATCCAGTTGCCCAGAGGTTGAACCGTGACTACACTTTACGTCATCGGCATAGATTTCGAGTTCTGGTTTGGAGTTCATAGTCGCATCATCCGATAACAATATGTTGTTATTACTCTGAAATGCATTGATTTTTTGTGCATCCTTTCTCACAAAAACTTTTCCATTAAAAACTCCTGTCGCTTTATCGGCAACAGTTCCTTTGTACTGTTCATTGCTTTCACAATTTGGCATTATGTGATCCATGATAGTATGGTTGTCAATGTGTTGTTTTTCTTTAGGTTGGTAGGCTCCGTAAAGGTTGCTTTCGCAGTGCTCGCCTTTCACAAACACGTTTGTGTTATTTCTTATCCAATCTCCTTTGAGTGTATAGTTAAAAGCAGAAAAGGTTGAGTTTTTTTCTTGGGTAGCAACGTTGGTGCTCATCACGTTTATTCCTTCTTCATAATTTTGGATAACGTAATAGTTCATGTGACTATTTTCACCAATAAAAAATTCATTGACAGAGTTGTAGAAAAAGTCTGCGGTGTTTTTGTTTACAGAACTTTTGATTATTGAAAGTTCCGCATTTTTCTTAGTTACAAATAAATTTCTAGGCTGCGAAATAACTTTTTCACCTTCCGAGTAATGGATTAAATGAATAGGTTTGTCACAAACTCCTTTTGCAATAATCATGATTCCTTCCGAAAAATAGGCGGTGTTTAACGCAGAAAAGAAATTTGACATTGTATCTAAATTCTGAGAAAAATAAGCTGTTAGTTCTTCCGTAGTGCATTCCTCAAATGACTTTACTTCTAGTACATCGGTTTTAGGCAAGGAAGAGAGTTCTTCATTAAAAAAACCGTTCACCATGACTATTTCGTAAGCGTCAAGTCCTTCAATTCGTACCTCAGATAAATCGATGTTAGCTGAAGCAATTGGATTAAAGTGATAGTGGTTTTTAGTGATTTTTGTGGTTCGGCTATATTTCCAATATTCATCCCTGGTTGTTGGGAATTCGAGTTGGGCAAGTGCCTCCAATCCAGATTCACGGATAGCTGTTAATTCATTCCACACGGCTAGCTTATTTTCGGCTATATGCGAAACAAATTCTTGCGTTTTGTTTGTAGTAAGTGTTGAGCTCATGGTAGTTTTTTCGGAATGTGATTACGCGTTTACTTCTTCTTTTATCCAGTCATATCCTTTTTCTTCAAGCTCAAGAGCCAATTCTTTTGTTCCAGATTTCACAATTTTTCCTTTGTACAAAACGTGTACAAAATCTGGTACGATGTAGTCCAATAGTCTTTGGTAATGGGTAATAACAACGGTCGCATTGTCTTTGTTTTTTAAAGTGTTCACTCCATGTGATACAATCTTTAACGCATCAATATCTAATCCAGAATCAGTTTCATCGAGTATAGCTAGTTTTGGTTCCAACATCGCCATCTGAAAGATTTCATTTCTTTTTTTCTCTCCTCCACTAAATCCTTCATTTACATATCTTTTCAAGAGAGAGTTGTCCAACTCAACTAGAGCAGACTTCTCTTTTACCATCGCAAGAAATTCTTTGGCTGCGATTGGTTCTTCACCTTTTGATTCGCGCGTTTCGTTGATAGCGGTTCTCAAAAAATTCATGTTACTTACTCCCGGTATTTCAATTGGGTACTGAAAAGCCAAAAATATTCCCATTCTAGCTCTTTCTTCCGTTGAGTATTCCAATAAATCCTCGCCCATGAAATCAACAGATCCTTCTGTGATTTCGTAGTCCTCATTTCCAGCTAAGACTGAAGATAATGTACTTTTTCCAGACCCATTTGGACCCATTATTGCGTGAACTTCTCCCGCTTTTACCTCAAGATTTATTCCTTTAAGGATTTCTTTTCCGTCAATAGAAGCGTGTAAGTTTTTGATTGAAATCATTCTGTGTTATTTCGTTATTTTTAAACATTCTAAATAATAGGCAAATGTAAAAAAAACTTTCCCAAAATTCCATATTTTGCGGTTGCTAAATAAAAAAAAAGGGACGACTAGCACAAATACACACAAACAGAAGTTTTAGTGGAAGTTAATTTGTAATTTTGGCACAATTAATTTGGAGTATAGAACATATGAAAAACATCAGAAATTTCTGCATCATTGCGCACATTGACCACGGTAAAAGTACCCTGGCAGATAGGTTATTGCAAACTACTGGAACCATTAGCGACCGAGATATGCAAAACCAGGCATTGGATGATATGGATTTGGAACGTGAAAGAGGAATTACAATTAAGTCTCATGCTATCCAAATGAATTACAAGCAGGATGGAGAAGAGTATGTATTAAATTTGATAGATACTCCAGGACATGTTGATTTTTCTTATGAGGTTTCTCGTTCTATCGCAGCTTGCGAAGGAGCACTTCTCATTGTGGATGCTTCTCAAGGAATCGAAGCTCAAACTATTTCTAATTTATACTTGGCGTTGGAACATGATTTAGAGATTATACCAATTCTGAATAAAATGGATTTGCCTGGGGCAATGCCCGAGGAAGTTTCTGATCAGATAATAGAATTAATAGGATGTTCGCAAGACGATATTATTCCAGCCAGTGGAAAAACTGGACTGGGCGTGGAAGATATTCTGAAAGCTGTAGTAAGCAGAGTGCCCGCGCCAGTGGGTGAGGTGGAAGCTCCGTTTCAAGCCATGGTGTTTGATTCTGTTTTTAATTCATACCGAGGAATTATTGCCTACTACCGAGTATTGAATGGGAAATTAAATAAAGGAGATAAAGTAAAATTTATCAATACTAAAAAAGAGTATTACGCAGATGAAATTGGAAATTTGGGGTTAAACCTAATGCCTAAAAAGCAAGTTTCTGCAGGAGATGTAGGGTATATCATTTCAGGAATAAAAGAAGCAAAAGAGGTAAAAGTAGGGGATACGATAACTACAGTAGATAATCCAACTACAGAAGCTGTGCAGGGATTTGAGGATGTAAAACCAATGGTTTTTGCTGGGATTTACCCTGTAGATACGGATGAATACGAGGAACTGAGAGATGCAATGGAAAGGTTGCAATTGAATGATGCCTCTTTGGTGTTTGCTCCCGAAAGTTCCGCAGCTCTTGGCTTTGGATTCCGTTGTGGATTCTTAGGAATGTTGCACATGGAGATTATTCAAGAAAGATTGGAGCGCGAGTTTGATATGACAGTAATCACCACTGTACCAAACGTTTCGTACAAGGCTTATCTAAAGAAAGATAATGAATTGCTGGAGTTGAATAATCCATCGGATTTGCCGGATCCTTCTATGATTGATTACATCGAAGAGCCATTCATTAAAGCGCAGATTATCACCAAATCCGATTTTGTAGGTTCCATTATGAACTTGTGTATCGAGAAAAGAGGAATGCTGACCAATCAAGTGTATTTGACTTCGGATAGGGTAGAGCTCTCCTTCGAAGTGCCGATGGCCGAAATTGTATTTGATTTTTATGACAAATTAAAGTCTATATCAAAAGGGTATGCTTCGTTTGATTATTTTCCAATAGGGTTCAAGCAATCCAAATTAATTAAACTTGATATTTTATTGAATGGCGATCCTGTGGATGCACTTTCCGCCTTGGTTCACCAAGACAATGCCTACGATTTAGGAAAAAGAATTTGCGCAAAACTACGTGAGTTAATCCCGAGGCAACAGTTTGATATTGCGATTCAAGCAGCCATAGGAGCCAAAATTATTTCCCGAGAAACGGTGAAAGCAGTGCGTAAAGATGTTACGGCCAAATGTTACGGTGGAGATATTTCGCGAAAGCGTAAACTACTCGAAAAGCAAAAGAAAGGAAAGAAACGAATGAGACAAGTTGGGAATGTAGAGGTTCCTCAATCCGCGTTTATGGCGGTCTTGAAGCTGGATTAAGTATAATGATTTGGTAATTATTTTTCTTTGCAGGAGCAATCCTTTTATTTATTCGTTTCATGAACGATATGCCATTCCGAAATCCTCAAAAGAGGGGCTTAGTTAATATTAAGGATATATCTGCAATTGAGTTAAATAAACTTCCTGATATCACAATTTTTAAACAGAATTACTCGCGTTCAACTTACGGAAGGTCGACAAATCATTTGACAAAAAGATTGTCTGTGCATTCCGTTGTGTTATTGAGTGAAAATCATAGAAAACGCGTCAAAGTGTTTTCCTCATATTCAAAAAATGCGGCTAAACAAGAGTTAGTGAGAATATCAGAAGAATACAATAAATCAATTGTACGTTATTCACCTCAAATTTCTGAGAAAACGAAAAGTAGGAGAAGGTAATTTATTTCGAGACATACAAAACCATGTCTACCAATCGGCTTGAATATCCAATCTCATTGTCGTACCATCCGCAAATTTTTACCGAATTTTCAAGTACTTGTGTAAGCGTAGAATCAAATATGCAGGAATGTGGGTTTTGTAAAATATCAACAGAAACGATGGGAGCTTCATTGTATTCCAAAATATGTTTCATTCTTCCTTCGCTTTCTTTTCTGAAAGCTGCATTTATTTCTTCTATTGATTTGGGGTTTTGGATGTTCAAAGTCAACTCTGTTAACGAACCATCTGGCACAGGAACTCGGTTTGCGCTGCCAATAATTTTCCCCTCGAGGTGAGTAAATATTTGAGTTACAGCAGTGGCAGCTCCAGTAGATG
>CBFHHA010000023.1:0-1377 GCA_965655625.1 Flavobacteriales bacterium
ATTGAACATTAAAAAAAAATAGAAATGGCGAATAATATGTTAAAAGGAAAAAAAGGAATAATTTTTGGAGCTTTGAATTCTCAATCTATCGCTTGGAAAGTTGCGGAACTAGCTCATGCGGAAGGGGCAGAATTTGTTTTGACAAATGCACCGATTGCCATGAGAATGGGAGAAATAAATGAATTAGCTGAAAAGACAAATTCTCAAGTTATTCCTGCAGATGCTACATCAAATGAAGAGTTAGAAAACCTAATTGTAAAGTCTCAAGAGATTTTGGGTGGAAAAATTGACTTTGTTTTGCATTCTATTGGAATGTCACCAAACGTAAGAAAAGGAAAACATTACACAGAATTAAGCCACGATTTTTATAACAAAACACTCGATGTTTCTGCAATATCGTTTCACAAAACTTTGCAATTGTGTAAAAAGCATGATGCTCTCAACGAGTGGGGATCTGTATTGGCATTAACGTACATTGCAGCGCAAAGAATTTTTCCAGATTACGGTGATATGGCCGATGCTAAATCTTTGCTAGAATCTATCGCTAGAGGATTTGGATATCATTATGGAGTAGCTAAAAAAGTGAGAATAAATACTATTTCGCAATCACCAACAGTGACAACTGCGGGAAGTGGAGTAAAAGGATTTGATGAATTCATCAATTACTCTGAGCAAATGAGTCCATTAGGAAATGCTTCAGCCGAAGCATGTGCTGCGTATTGTATTTCTATGTTCTCGGATTATACAAAATATGTAACCATGCAGAACTTGTTTCATGATGGAGGTTTCTCAGCAACTGGTGTAACCCAACAAGTAATTGAAAAGTTTGGCAACTAGAAGAAACAGAGTTTGAAACATGTTATTCTTTCTGTTTTTGTTTGTTTGGTCTTAACTTTTGGATATGCTCAAACGGAAGGAAGTGTTTTTACTTCCACAGGACGAGGAGTGTCCACCACTTTTGCCACAGATTATCAGGCTCTTGGAATAAATCCCGCAAACCTTGCGTGGACCAAAGAGTTTAAGGGAAAAAGAGTTGCTTTCGGTTTTTTAGAGACTGGTCTCTCTCTCAGTTCTTCTATTATCAACAGTCCTGTAGTGAATCAATCAACTACGATTCCGTTTAGTTTCGGATTTAATAGCGATGCGAGTTATTCAGATTTTCAAGAGTTTTCCTCGGACCTGCAGAATGGGATGAGCCTAAATGCAGATCTGCGATTGTTTGGAATTGCTGTAACTACCAAGATTGCGGGTTTTGGTTTTTCCGTGAATGAAAGATATTCAATGAACGTACGAACATCACAGGACTTTGCAGATATAGCTTCATTTGGTTTTGGTTCTCCCTATTTCGATACATTGGTTTACAATCAGGGAGGGAGT
>CBFHHA010000023.1:1476-37458 GCA_965655625.1 Flavobacteriales bacterium
AAGGACTTTGCAGATATAGCTTCATTTGGTTTTGGTTCTCCCTATTTCGATACATTGGTTTACAATCAGGGAGGGAGTATCAATAAAGTAGCAAACTCTCAAGTAACTTATGACTCGTTAAGAAGTGACACTTCGGTTAAGTTAGTAGCCGGAATCTCTGGAAACCCTAAAACGATTCCAGAACTTATGGAAGGGACACAAATAAAAGTATCTTGGATTCGTGAGTTTAATTTTGGTTTTGGAACTAAAATTTTTAAAAATAAAAAGTTTGGTTTGTATGCTGGGGTCGGAATAAAATATCTTCAAGGGATGGCTTTGTTAGATATGGAAGCGTCAAATAATAATTTCGATGGTTTTGTTTCTTATTCACCCTCGTTGGCCGGAGGTTCTGGAATCCCTGGGTTGTTTTCAAATGGCAATATTCAGTACAAACTTCCAAAAGCTGCAGGAAGTGGGTTTGGAGTAGATTTAGGTCTAAATGTAAAAGCTTTCAAACGAATAAAAATTGGAGTAGCAGTAAATGATATAGGAAGTATTACCTGGACAGAAAATACCTACAATGCCCAAGCAGATTCCTTGTTAAGAACGTTTCGAGTAAAAGGATTTTATGCCGACTCGGGTTCGCTACAGGCCATCTCTGGGGGAACAACTTTTGATAGTATATTGAATAACTTAGTCGATATTCGCGCAGGAAATTTTTCTAAAAGAGTGAATTTACCCTCAACTTTTAGGCTAGGAGCGAGCATTCAATTTGGTAAAATTTTAGAAATTGGAGGTGAAGTGGTAACTCCACTCAACGTCAGACCTGGAAATTTAGTATCTTCGATTTATTCATTTGGAGGAGATTTGAAACTTGGTCCTGTGATTTTGTCATCTGGGATAGTATTACAGAATAACCAAGTTCTGAGAGTTCCGGTGGGAATTGTGTTTCGAACTTTTGGTGGTTTGAGTGAAATAGGTTTTTCAACAAGAGATATTAACAGTTTAATTAATTTACAAGACCAAGAAAGACCAATGATTTCTGCCGCTTTTGGTTTTTTGAGATTTAGAATATAAAATATGAGTATAGGAAACGATGGTATCGGATATTTTTTTATTATCCTTTTGGTGTTAATTGCAGCGCCTTTAGTCTTTTGGATTGGTTCGGTTTTGTATGCGTGGGTTAACTGGCTATTCAACGACAAACAAAAGTTAAATGCAAGTTTTTCCGAAATGCAAGACATTACTAATCCCGTTACAGGAACCGTGAAACTTCAGTTTAAATTGGGAACAGCAGGGAAAACGAAGTTGGCGTTGTGCGACAATAATTTTGTTGAAAAAAATGAATTATTTAATGAAGAAAAATCAATTGGTAATCATTCTTTTGAACTAAATTCTTCTTCTATTGTAAATGGTTTTTATTTTTTAGAATTAACAACCACAAACCAGAAAATAACCAAAAAAATAGTCATTGAGAACTAACAAATTGTATATCCCTCGAGGAGTTTTAGTACTAAGTGTCTTAGTTTCTTTTACTTCTTATTCGCAAGACGAGAGTTTTGGGAGAATTCAGCCTTTGACCAAAGTAATAGTCAAAACTAATTTCCGAGTTCCTTTTTCTACTTCAAATATTTTTTTTAATGAAAATGCCCAAGGAGTTGTTCAAATGTCTGGGAGCTTGAATTATTCTTTTGCAAAGAATTTTTATGTGGGCGCAGGATACGATTATACCTACTTCAAATTATCTGAGCAACAGTTAAACTCAAGTCCAAACGAGCAGCTTGATGGAAAAATTCAGCTTCAAGGTTTTTTTGGTGAAATGAGTTATTTTTATTCCTTGTATGATAATGTATTATTCGAAGCGAATATTCAAATTGGACAAGAAACGATTCGTTCTTCCTCTGCCAAATGTTCTGAAATGGGTATTTCTCACACAAAAAGAGGGCTTTTTTGGAACCCAAATATCAATGCCTACCTTTTAACTGAAGAAGCTTTTTCTTTCTTTTTTTCAGTTGGATACAGAATTTCAACCAAGGGTTTCGAACCAAAAGATGTGTGCGAAACAGAATTTTCGGGACACGATTCGGATGATTACCAAGGCAATTACGGAAGTATCCATGTTGGATTTGGGATAGGTTTTTCTTTCATAAAACCCGAAAGAAACTAGCATGAAAATAGGCATCATATCAGATACACACGGTTATCTAGATGAGCAAGTATTTGACTATTTCAGCGAATGCGATGAAATATGGCACGCAGGCGACATAGGAGACCTACAAGTTACTGATCGATTAAAAGAGTTTAAAAGATTAAAGTGTGTTTTTGGAAATATTGATGGGGCAGAAGCTCGCTCAGAATTTCGAGAAACTATTCGATTCACCTGCAAAGGTCTTGTTGTTATGATGACTCATATTGGAGGCAAACAATACGTTTACACGCCTCATTTAAGAGAAGAATTAAAAAGAAACCCACCCGATATTTTTGTTTGTGGGCACTCCCATATTTTGAAAGTTGGCTACGACAAGCGTTTTGGATTTTTATACATGAATCCCGGAGCTGCCGGTATTCACGGTTTTCACAAAGTAAGAACTTTACTTCGCTTTGATATCATCAACAAAAAACCAACAAACCTAGAAGTAATTGAATTGGGCCCCAGAGCAGCAAATTAATGACCAAGAATAATGGGTAAATCCAAGTGCTGTAAAAAGAAGTGTTGCAAAAAATTCAAAGAAAAGAAAAAAAAACTGCAAAAAATGCCCCAAAATATGTGGGGTTTGTCAATCTAAAAAGAAGAAGAATAAAAATAATTAATGCAAGTTGTCATTTCATTCGCTTTCTCTATTTCATAGTTTTGCCCAAGATTATTCAAACTGTGCTATTTTTCAAAAGTTGAATAATAGTTTGCATATTTCAGTTCCACATTGCCGCTGTGTCGCAAAAATAAATAACACTGAAGTGGTTAGTGTATTAGTTTGACCTAAGGAATAATATAGTTACTTTTATAGATGATGTTGTCCAAGAAGTTAATCGGTATATCTATTTTTTTGATCTTCCTATTTGGGTTAGGTTTGGTTTTGGGTAGCGTGATGGTTCCTTTCGATTTTTCTAATGAATTAATTTATCGATTAAGAATTCCAAGAACCTTAACCGCAATAATGTGTGGAGCTGGAATTGCTGTTGCTGGATTATTGATGCAAACAATATTTAGGAATCCTTTGGCGGGACCTTCTGTTTTAGGAATTTCTTCGGGCTCTACATTGGGAGTTGCTTTCGGAATTTTTGCTTACCAGTCGGTAAGTATTTCTTTTTTGAATGAAAAACTTACTCTTTCTTTCATGGCAATATTAGGAGCTATGGCAGTAACTCTGTTCATTTTGGGCGTTTCTCGTTTTGTTAAAAAAAGCAATACATTGCTTATCGTGGGGCTCATGGTAGGTTATTTTGTTTCTTCTATTGTCAATATTTTTAGCTTTTATGGTGACAAAACAAATTTGCAATCTTTTGTTTATTGGGGACTTGGTAGTTTCAACAAAGAGATAGAGTTCGACATACTAAGCATCTATTATTTGGTTATTTTGATAGTCATGATAGCAGTGTTTTTTTTACAAAAACCCTTGGATATGTTGCTCATGGGCGAAAAATATGCCCGAACAATGGGCTTAAATGTAACCAAAACGCGTTGGATTGCAATATTGCTTGTAGGAGTATTAGTTGGTTTAATTACTGCACTTTGCGGACCAATAGCATTCTTGGGAATAGCCGTACCACATTTAGCTCGTAATTTTATTAAAAAGTCCACTCATCGCTGGGTAATTCCTTTTACGTTAATTGTAGGAGCTTGCCTCGGACTTATTTGTGATATCATTGCACGATTACCTGGCTTGGAAGGGAATCTTCCTTTGAATGCTGTGACCAGTTTTATTGGAGCGCCCATCGTTGTCTGGATTGTATTTAAAAACAAAATGGTGTAACATGGAACAGCAATCTACCCTCATTTTATCAAACCTCGCTATTGGTTACGGTTCAGATACAATCCTAGCGAAAGAAATAAACCTAATTGCCCAAGAAGGTGAATTAATAAGTATTATGGGATTGAACGGAATTGGAAAAACTTCTTTGTTTAAAACAATTCTTAGCCAAATTCCTTGTTTGGCAGGTTCAGTCAGTACAGGAAATTCAGAATTGAAAAGACACGAATTGATAAGTGCTGTCTTTACCGAAAGGGTCTCAATTTTTGGGTTTACCGTAACAGAATTAATTGCTCAAGGCAGAGCGCCACATACCAATATATTTGGCAAATTATCTTCCCATGACAAACGTTTAATTCAGGAACAAATAGAAGCGTTAGACCTTAGTCAAATAGCTGACAGTCAAATAAACAGCCTGAGCGATGGGCAGTTTCAGAAAGTAATGATTGCCAGAGCATTGGCACAAGAAACTCCCATTATGCTATTGGATGAACCTGCGGCATTTTTGGATGTAAAAAACAGAAGAATAATCTATAAATTGCTTTCTTATTTAGCCAAAGAAAAAAAGAAAACTATTCTGGTTTCCACTCACGATGTTGGATTTGCACAAGAGTATTGTCAAAAAGCTTGGGTAATTCAAAACCAAAAAATTGGGGAAATGGATCCTAAAAAAATATCGGAATCGTTTTTTGATTAGCTGAATAAGGAGAGAATTTTTTTCATCGTGTCAGATTTTTCAGTGTACCCTAATTTTTCATAGGAGAAAACAAGGTTGTTTAACATTCTCCGAATGATATCCTTATTGGAACAAGGCGAATAAAATTCTTCCTTTTGCGGTAAATTCAATTGGAATAAAAACGAATCTATTTCTTTTTTATCGAACATCGTACCTTTATTAAAAGCATTGATATACACCAATACATCTTCAGATTCCATTTCAGATAAATGCACATTTGTCATAAACTCATCCAAATAACACAAAACAAAATGGCTAGGAAGATTTACGCCATAAATGGGAAGGCCTAAATCTTGAGTAACAAGCAAATAGATAATAGAAAGTGAAAGGGGATTGCCTTTTTTATTTTCTATTACATTGCTGAGGAAAGAGCTATGCGGTGAATGGTAATTCTTTTTATTTCCGCTGAAACCGTGGGTTTCAAAAAGGATTTTGTTCACCACCTTTATTTTTTCAAAACTGGTAAGGTTTGGATTTATTTCTAACCAAATGTCCCGTTTTATTTTCTCCAATGAATCGGAAACAACTTTTGGGTCCATGTCAGGATATTGAAATTGATTAATCAGGATAGCTCCCCGAAACAAATCAGGAGTTTCCAGAGAAATCCATCTTTCTAGTTTTGTAAAAGTAGAATCAAACTGAATCTGCTGAATCAAATCTTCGATTCTCTCCTGTGATTCGTGATTGATGGGGTTATTTTCCCAATACTCTTCCAAGAAAGGGATCGTGTCTCCGCCCAATTCCATTAATTTATTTCGTACCTCGCTGAAAATAAATTCATCTGGATCATCCAATAATCTAACTAAAGCTCTTATTTCTTGGTCGTTTTTCAAATTTGGTTTTCTTTTCTAATGATATAAAAGTAGGAAGGATCACTGTTATAAATAAGCCTTTGGGTGTATTTTATACACATCTAAGTGTTTATTTTGTCGTATATTTCGAGCAATGATTGCTCGAAATTTACTTCGTTATTTATTTGTTTTCCTCTCTGTGGTTTGGTACTTTTTGGTGTATTATTACATAGATCGTTCAGAGTTTATTTTCCTTACTTCAGGAATCGTTGTATTAGGAGGAGCCTATTTATATTGGGTAACAAATAAGAGTTTTAATGGAAAGCAGATAGTCGTTTTGGCTATCTTGTTTCGGTTGTTGTTATTGTTCGGAACTCCCAATTTGTCCGATGATTTTTATCGTTTTTATTGGGATGGAGAACTGAATAATTCGGGTGTAAACCCCTACGAATATACTCCTGCCGAAATCATGATGAACGAAGATGTGTTCGATAAAGAAAAATTGAACAAAGTGTTTTCTTCTCTCAATTCTCAAGAGTATTACTCAGTATATCCTCCCGTTAATCAGTGGATTTTTTCGGCCACTACTTTTTTTTCGGGTGGAGACCTATCGCTCACAATTCTCTTTCTCAAGCTTTTCGTTTTTTTCTTCGATATCGCTCTCATAGTTGTTTTAATTCAGTTATTGAAAAAACTATTACTTCCAGTTGCGTTGGCACAAATCTATGCACTAAACCCCTTGGTGATTATTGAACTTACGGGAAACATTCATTTTGAGGGTGTCATGTTATTGTTTCTGGTCATAGGGCTTTTTTATTTATGGAACCAGCGAATCATTTTGGCGTCCCTTTCTTTTTCTTTGTCAATAGGAATCAAATTGATGCCGTTGATTTTACTTCCTCTTTTCTTGCCAATGTTGGGTTTCAAAAAAAGTAGCAAATTGTACTTGGGAATCGGTTTGTTCTTTTTCCTTGCTTGTTTGCCCTTCGCTTCTCAAGAAGTGATAAGTAATTTTTATCAAAGTCTTGAGTTGTATTTTTACTCGTTTGAATTTAATGGAAGCATCTATTATTTGGTAAAAGAAGTGAGCTACATTATTCATGGTTTTAAAGCTCCGTGGGTTGGTTTTGTATTGCCACTGTGTGTGTTGTTCAGTATTTTGACCATCGTTGTATTTTTGTGGAGAACAAAACCCTTTTTGAGAAATTCTAAATTTGATTTGCTGGTATTTAGCAAATATGCGAGTTATTGTTTGGGAATTTATTATCTATGTGCCACCACCGTTCATCCTTGGTACATAATCAATTTACTCTTTTTTTCCGTTCTTGTTCCTATCCGGGCAGTTTTGTATTGGAGTTTATTCATTTTTGTTAGCTACATTGCTTACAGTGAATTTACAAGTAGCTTTGCGCCAAATAGTGATTATAATTCCTATTGGCTTTATTATGTTTTCATGGCAGTTCAGTACATTTTTTGTGCATTTATTTTTACTTTTGACCTTATAAAAAATAAAACAACAACATGAAATATTTTCCTACGCTAATCCTCTCATTAATTTTGTTGAATTCTTCTTGTGGAGGAAACAATACTCAAAAACAAAATGGTGTTTCAGATATTGAAAGAACGGACGAATGGAGCGAAAAATTAATGCCACATTTCTTAGACATGGATCGAGGTCAGTTTAGTTTTACAGAAAATACTTACAACCAAATCGAGGAGCTTCTCGAATTAACTCTTGAGGTAAACAAACAAGAAGAGGCAATCAAACTATCGGATGAACTTAGAGATCAGTTTATGGAAAAGATTGAACTCTTAATGAATGAAATGGGTGAATTGAGTCATGATTCACATGCTGTATTGATGGAGTATTGCCATCCATTAATCGAATTGATTGATTTATGTAATAATTCGAGAGGCGAAGAAGAGTTGACAAGTAGTTTAAGAGAAATTCAGGTGTATTTATTGAATTTCGAACAACTTTTTCCGACAAATTAGTACGTTGGAATTCATGATGGTTGTTTGTAATCATGAATACTTAAAGATTTATTTTTCATTGATTTTGTTTAAGCCAATTTTGCATGGAATTAATTATTTAATTTTATTTACTTAACTTTTTATTATGAAAAATCTCTTTTTTTTCTCTCTGTTACTCTTGTTGCTCACAAATTGTGTAAAATATAAAACGGCAGACTTGGTAGTTCACAATGCACGAATTTACACGGTGAACGAACAATTTGAGGTTGCTCAAGCTATGGCCATAAAGGATGGTAAAATTATGGCTATTGGCAAGGAACACGAGATCATGAACAAATACAGGGCTGATGAATTGATGGATGCTGAAACACGTCCCATTTATCCGGGTTTTATGGATGCACACTGCCATTTTTTTGGATCTGGACTTAATTCTTTGGCGGTGGACTTGAGCAAAGTAACAACACTGAATGACTTAAAGAATAAAATTAGTGACCACAGAAAAATCAATTCCACATCAAAATGGCTGGTTGGCTTTGGTTGGAATGAGAACAATTGGGAGTTTTCGCTGAAGCAGGCACACGAATTACTTAATGAAACTTTTCCAAATATACCTACCTTGCTTTGGCGGATAGATGGCCATACTATTTTAGTCAATTCTGCTGCGATGAATCAAGTTCACTACACCACATACGATCAGAATAGTGGAGTTATAGGTGAAAAAGATATGTCACAGTTTTTAGATGCGATTGAGTATACTGAAACTCAAAAAAAGAATGGGTTGAGGTTTGCTGAAGAGAATTTCTTTTCAAAAGGAGTAACAACGGTAACGGATGCGGGGCTGAAGGTAGAAGAGGTGAGGTTAATAAGAAAAATGCAGCAAGCTGGGACTTTGAATATGAATGTAAACGCCTTTTTATTTTACTCTAAGGAGGCGCGAAACCTACTGCCTTATGAAGATTCAAATAAGTTGAATTCAAATACCTATAAAGTTATGCTAGACGGAAGTGTAGGCTCAAAAACAGCTTGTTTTTTGAAACCTTACCCTGGAACAAACAATTACGGAACGCTATTAATGACGCGAGACAGTTTGAGAAGAATTTGCAGGATAGCATATGAACAAGGCGCTCAATTAGCGGTGCATGCAATTGGTGACTCGGCAGTTCAAGTTGCTTTAGATATAATGGGGCAGGTGCTAAAAGGAACAAATGGACTAGGGTGGAGAATTGAGCACGCGCAAACGGTTACGGAAAAACAATTAGAGCTCTTTCAACAATATGACATTATTCCTTCTGTGCAACCCACCCATTTATTGGATGACAAGGAAATGGCAGAAAAGAATCTGTCGCTGGCTCAGCTTAAGAATTCTTACCGCTTATCGTCCTTAATGAATCAGAACCACATGATTGCACTAGGAACAGATTTTCCAGTGGCTACAAACAACCCGATTCATACTTTTTACAATGCAGTGTATCGATCCAATAAACCATGGGTTTTACAAAGTGAAAATTTGAGTAGGGAAGAAGCTTTGAGGGGGATCACTTTTTGGGTTGCACTGGCCAATAAATCCTACGAAAAAAATGGAAGCTTGGAGGTAGGAAAGAAAGCAGACTTTGTGCTGTTGAATAGAGATATTATGAAAGTTCCGAAGGAAGAAATTTTGGAAACGGAAGTGCTGAAAACGTATGTAGCGGGTGAGATTCAGTTTACTAAACTCAATTAATCTCTTGGTACATCCTTACCCAGTCAGGATTTTGCATGTCGTAAAATAGCTCAAACATGGAAGGACCGTGAAAAAAATCAGCAATGTGATTTATCCCGTATTTCTTCGCCAAGTATTGGGTCTGCTTCGGGCTTGGTCTCCATCTATTTGCCGACCAGCCTAAATCTTCTTGGGGAACAGACGAGGCTCCTTTGCCATATTTTGGATGAATGCTGTACCGTAGTTTCCAAATATCCCAAACGGGCAAACAAATAGGTTTCATTTCTTCCCAGAGCGTATCTACAATTAATACGCCACCTAAACTCTTAGGGTCATCCAGAATAATGCCGCAATCCACGCCAGCTTCTTTAAAAAAATCTATTCGATTGGGATTTGCTTCGTTCTTCAGAACTCCTTTTCCATACATCACAAATTCCCCTTCAGAAATTGGTTTTTTACTCACAATTTTGTGCGTAGTGGAATCTAATCCTAAAATCATAAAATTAACTACGTGACTTCCTGCCGAAGGGTTTATCGTAAATCCCAATTCAAAATATAATTTGTTTTTTTTCTGTGGAGAAAAGGAGGAAAGTCCTAGGCACAACAGTAGTGTAACCAAAGAGGATAGTAAGTAAGAGAAATATTTCATAAAAAAAGGTATTTCTTTTGTCATTCCAGAATCACAGTCTTTGAAGCGGAGTGCATATATCATCTACACAACTGTAGCATTTCAGCTTATCTTTAAAGATAGATGACTTAAACACAGATTTATTCAACAACATCCTTACACATTCTTGAATCCCCTCAATGATTGACGGGTGAGGATGAATAAGCTCAGCTAATTCTTCGATTCCTTTGTCCATTTTAATCAGAAGAGCTACGGCCTGTATGGCACTAGAGGCATGTTCTCCAATAGCTCTCATTCCCAAAATTTTCATCTCTTTGTCGTTGGTTACGATAATTTTAAAAAAACCTTCGGTTTTTCTCATGGCAATTGCCCTTGCGATGCACGAATAATCTATTTTAACCACTTTGATAGGAATGTTCTTTTCAGAGCATTGTTTTTCGTTCATTCCCACAGCCGCAACTTCTGGGTCCAGAAACATGATGTTACTTATGTTGTCGTATGAAATTCGCTCGGGCTGATTTTCCATGAACATTTTTTCTATTGCATGCCTGGCTTCAAGTTCACCCACATTTACGAGTGAAATATTCCCCGAAACATCTCCAACCGCATAGATATTGGGAATGTTCGTTTGTGTGTCGTCATCTCCAATGTGTCTTCCTCTTTCACTCATTTTTACACCGGCATTTTCCATACCAATATGTTCCACATTTGGAATTCTTCCGATAGAAAGTAGAGCTTTTTCTACACGAATAACCTCTTTTCTTCCGTCTTCGTAAGCCAATTCATACTCAACTTCGCCATCTATTTTTTCTAATCGTTCTAAACTAGCTTTGTTGTGAATTGTCACTCCGTTTTTCTTCAAGTTGTTTGCCACGAGCGAGGAAATATCTCTGTCCTCAAATGGTAAAATATGATCGGCTTTATCAATTAAGTAAACTTTCGTTTTACTAAAACTAGAAAACATTGTAGCATATTCACATCCAATTACACCTGCCCCAACAATTACCAAACTCTTAGGGAATGATTCCATGTGGTGAATTCCGTCACTGGTCATCACAATCTTTTCGTCCACATCGATATTTGGAATAATTCTAGGTCTACTTCCGGTGGCAATTACAATGTTTTCTGCCCAAATAGTGGTTTCGGTATCATCTTTTCTCTTGATTTCTACTTCGTGATTAGAAATCATTGTGGCCATCCCTTTTTCGTAACTAAATTTATCTTTCAGTTTTGTGTCCAGTAACTTTACGTGTGATGAATACTGAAATTTCCTTTCGAATATAGCCTCCTTAATTGTCTTTTGGACATCGTCCCAAGTCACTTCAAGTTGCCTTCTACCGGCAGTATAAAGGTTTGTGTTAATGGTGTCTACTTTTCTTGAAAGTTCCCACATTGTCTTAGAAGTGAGCGCTCCGTTGTAAATTCCTGCACCTCCCAGTTTGTCTTTTTCTATCAAAACAACTGATTTATCAAAATCTACTGCTCGCATGGCAGCAGCATATCCTGCCGGTCCACCACCAATGATACACACATCGTATTTTTTAGTCGAATTATCGTCCACTTAGTTTGCTTGTTAGTTTGAAGACTATCGTCTTCAAACGGATAGGTTAATTATAAAGGATAAAGGTATAAAAAAAATGATTTTCAATCTGCCTTTTGCTTAAATTCTTATCCCTTATATTTGCAGATAATTAAACGAATTCAACCCCATTTTTTTTCATGAACGAATCTTATCAAAAGTTACTTGACTTACCTAAGCAAACGAGAGATAAAAACAAAAAGTTTATCACCAAACTCAAGAATAAGAAGCCCAAGAAATTGGACGACATGTTTCATGAAAAACACGAAGAAGTGTTTGAAGAAATTGATTGTTTAGAATGCGGAAACTGTTGTAAAACTACCAGTCCCATTTTTAGAGAAATTGACATAAAGAGGATAGCAAAGAAGCTTCGAATGAAGGAACCTAACTTTATTGATTCCTACTTGAGAATTGATGGAGATGGTGATTATGTTTTGCAAACTGCTCCGTGTCCATTTTTGGATATGGAAGATAATACTTGTGGAATCTATGATTTTCGTCCAGGTGCTTGTAGTGAATATCCTCACACAAACAGAAAAAACATGCATCAGATTTTGGATTTAACTCTTACCAATTCACTCATTTGTCCTGCCGTATCTAATATCGTAACTCAATTAGAAAAAGCGAGCGACATGGATCGAAAGATTTTCAAGGGGAATTGATAATTTCCTTTGCCCAACTTTATTTCAAGGGGCTTAATGGTTTCTTTTGAAAGGAATCGGCTACCTTTGTTTTTCCAAAATTTATTCATTCATGTTAGCAGCTTATACCAACGAATTCAAACGTAATTTACAACTTGCATGGCCGGTAATTTTAGGTTTATTGGGTCACACAATTGTAGGATTAGTGGACAACGTGATGGTTGGAAAATTAGGAACCGCCCCGCTGGCGGCAGTGAGTTTAGGAAATAGTTTTATTTTTATGGGGATGTCTGTTATATTGGGGTTTTCTACAGGAATAACTCCTTTGGTAGCAGCTGCAGATTCCACTGGCAATCACCGAGAGGGAAAAAGTGTTCTCAAAAATGGAATTTTTCTAGTAACCTGTTTGGGAATTATCCTTACGGGAATTATTTTTTGGATGAGGCCGTTGTTGTACGAAATGAAACAATCCGATGAAGTAGTGGAGTTGGCACTTCCTTACCTCAATGTTGTCGCTCTTTCTCTTATTCCATTAGCTGTATTTCAAGCTTTCAAACAGTTTGCGGATGGACTTTCGCAAACTAAATATTCGATGTGGGCAACGGTAATAGGAAATGTATTGAATGTGGTGCTCAATTATGTACTTATTTATGGAATTTGGATTTTTCCTGAAATGGGCATTGTTGGAGCAGCGTGGGGAACTTTTATTTCAAGAGTATTTATGGCTATTTCGATGTATTGGCTTATTGCTTTTAAACCCAAGTTTGCTCTCTATTTTCGTCAATTGTGGGAAGAAAAATTGAGTAAAAAAACGATAAAAGATTTAAATCGACTCGGTTTTCCTTCAGCCTTGCAAATGTTCTTTGAGTTTGGAATATTTACCGCTGCCATTTGGCTAAGCGGAACTTTGGGTAAAAATCCTCAGGCAGCCAATCAAATCGCCTTGAATTTATCCTCTATGACATTTATGTTTGCCATGGGATTAGCAGTGGTTGCAACTATTCGAGTAGGTAATCAGTTTGGACTCAAAGATTTTGCGGAGTTGCGTAGAATTGCTCGTTCTCTTTTTTTACTCATTATTATCATGGATGTGATTTTCGCGCTTTTCTTTCTTTTGTTTAATAAGTTTTTGCCAAGTATTTACTTGGATGTAAATGACATAGAGAATAAATTAGACAACGCAGAGGTGATTGCCATTTCTGCCAAACTATTGCTTATTGCCGCATTTTTTCAACTATTTGATGGAATTCAGGCAGTTGTGCTTGGAGCCCTGAAAGGGATGCAAGATGTAAAAATTCCTACTGCAATTACTTTTGTAGCATATTGGTTAATTGCCTTTCCCATTAGCTACGGATTAGGACATACTCTTGGCTATGGTTCTCAAGGTTTGTGGATTGGATTATTAGTTGGATTGGGTGCTTCCGCAGGTTTGCTACTTTGGCGATTTAGAGTAGTCACAAACAGAGCGCTTTTAAAACAATAAGCTTAGTACTTTCTTATTAACTAAAATGGTCTTTTTTTCATTCTGAAAATGAGAACAAGGTTTGGCAGAGCTTTGAAAAGTAAGTAACAAAAAAGACCACAGAAAACCGCATAAATTAATTTGAATTTCTTGTAAACCCGCAAAACAAAAAGTGCTGCTGGGTATCAAAAGGTGTGGTGTGAAAAACTGTTTGGGTCTTGTTCAATAAAAACTTGGGTTGAAAAATTTCAGTTAGACTTTTTTCGTTGTATTGAGCTATTTCCAATCCGCTGCATTTCAAAGGTCCTTTTTCAGAAAATGTTCCAATGGTAAGTCCAACTGCTACATAATTTTCAACTAAAAGAGAATAAGCCTTTATTTCTTGGGGATTAGTTAAAAAATGAAACGCTGCCCTGTCGTGCCAAATGGAGTAGGAGCGAGTGGGGTTAAACTGAGAAATGTCAGACTCTATCCAATCAACTTTTTCTGCCAATTTACCGAGTCTTTTTTTAGCCCTTTCTAGCGCCTTTCCAGAAATATCTAATACAGTTATGTCCGTGTATCCTAAATTCAACAAGTTGTCTACGAGTAAACTATCCCCACCACCTACATCAATTATGGGAGCCGATTTTGGGAGGTCAAAAGAAAGGATAAAGTCCAATGACGTTACTGGTTTTTCTTGAGTCCAACTCACTTCGCTTGGTGATTTTGTTTCGTAAACTTTTTCCCAATGGTGTTTTCTTTCTGAGTTCATTCTTGTTCTATTAGGTTCAATATTTTGTTTGCTTTTTTGAAATCATCCAACACATAAGTTTGAATCCACCAGAGGGCTGCTTTCATCAATAAACTTGGATTGTCATTCTTATTGGCAAAAAGAAACATAAAACGAAAGGCCAACATTGATTCGTTTTTGGTTTATTTTTTCTTGGCAAACTATTCTTATTTTCTCCTTGAGTATTGGGCTGCTCATAAGTTTATTTTATACCCATTCGAGCAGCTATCTTTTTGGCATCTTCTGCGTATTGATCATCTCCTCTAGACTTCCATTCGCCTGTTTTATCCACATAAAACTGAATCGTCTTTTCAATCACTGCATTATAGCCTCCATATAAATTCAACATGTTGTCTACCTCCAAAAGGTATTCTTCTTTGGTTAGGTCCTTTGTTTTTACTAGGTCAAATAAACGATTTATTCGTTTCGATTTTTCTTTGTAAATAGGATCTTTTGCTTTGTAAGCCATCAAAAAAAGTGATAATGCTTTTGCTTCCGGAGAGGGTTTTTCTGTGTGTTTTTCCATGTGGGAATTGGTTGTTTTGATTCCATCCAAAAGTAATCAAATAAAGAGACAAGCAAGCGGAAAGAACTCTAAGATTTGGAATTATACGAGGAAGAAAATGACAAAAGAAATAATAAGGCTTTCTCAAAGAGTTGGGTTTCCTCTCATCGTGGGTTATCGATCTTCGTTTATTGTGTAAAAGTCATTCATGTAATCAATAAGCGTGTTTCTCACTGTGTCGGGAGGGAGAACATCCATAATTCGATTGATTAAGGCAAGTTTTGCTGGAATCTTCCCGTTCGAGAACCCTAATATCTTACCCAGTTTCTCAAAGTTTTGAGGAGATAGATTCTGAGCTAACTTTTTCACCGTTTCGATGGTAACTTTTTCTGAGGCTTTTTTCATCAGTCCTTTTTTCTGCACTTTTTCATGGCATTCTTTTAGATCTTTCAAAAATTCCTCAACCAATTGCTCGTGAATTTTCGAAATAGTGAGATGAAGGTTTGCTGAACAATACTCATTAGATAATTGAAATTGAACAAACCATCCTTTCTTGTTTAATTCATCAAAAAGATCGTAGGGATTTCCTTTTGTAGTAGTAAACGAAAACAAAGAAACTTCGGGTTTTCCCACAACTTGTAATCCGTCTATGGCATTTATTCCTTCAATAAATCGTTGTGTCGTTTTCATTGTTCTTTTCGAGATATCGCAATATCCTTCCAATCCCAAAAAATTCATCACTGCCCAAGCCGCAGCTATCGGGCCACCTGTTTTTGTACTAAGTATAGTTGGGTTTACGAGGGTATATCCGGTCCATTCGGAGCAGGCGTAATATTGGTGCTTTCGGTAAGATTTGTCTTTGTGCATAAGTGCCGAACATCCTTTGGCAGTATAGCCGTATTTGTGCAAATCCATAGAAATAGAGGTTACCCCAGGAACAGAAAAGTCAAATTGCGCAACGTTTTCTAACCCTGCCAACCGATTAAAACCAAGAACAACTCCGCCAATGCATGCATCGATATGGAACAAAACATTGTGATTAAGAGCAATAGCACCAATTTCCTTGATTGGATCTACAACTCCAAAAACATAAGATGGAGCAGAGGCAGCAATCATCATTGTATTGGGAGTTATGCTTTTTTCAATTGCCTGTGTATCCGCTTTATTATCTGATGTTAAAGGAACAATGATGGGTTTAATTTCAAAATAATCACATGCCTTAAAAAACGCGGAATGAATAGAATAGGGCATGACTAGCTCAAATTCAGTTTGGCTCGGATTTAGAGCTTTTGCTCTGTTTTTTGCTGTTTTTACAGCCAACAGAATACTTTCTGTTCCACCAGTGGTAAGAGTTCCCGCGGCTTGATCGCCTCCCCTAAGAATTTCGCTGCACATCGCAATTACTTCTGTTTCCATATCTCTCAAACTGGGAAATAACGTGGGGTCAACGGGATTCTCGGTCAAAAAAAGCGAATAGGCTTCTTTGGCAACTTCCTCTATTTCTTTTCCGGCAGGATAAACCGAGCAAAATATTCGACCTGACTTCCAATCAAAGTCGAGTTCTTTTTTTCCTCTTAATTTTTCGAATATCGTTTCTTTTGATAGTCCTTGTTTGGGAATCATAATTCTTGAGTTTAAATCAGTATTATCGGCCTTCGAAAAAATTAGAAATTACTTGCTCTGCTGGTTTGTTTTGCGGAGTAAAGCGATTGTTTTTTTTCTTTTCAATTTCTTCATGATTTGGGTACCATTTCCACAAATATCCACCGGCAAACCAAGATTCGCTCCAATACGTTTCGAAAATAGCTGAGTAAGCGTTGCCTTGTCCTTGGTCATTACGAGTAGCGTTACCCTCTGTATTCCAAGGTTGTTTGCCAGTGAAATCGATGTTTCGATATCCAAATTCTGTAAATAAAATGGGTTTGTTTAGTTTTGCCGAAAAGGTTTCTAGTTCTTTTTTTATTGGTTTCCAGCTTGTTACGAGCGATTGTATGCTTGGAGTTTTCTCTTCGGACAAAGGGAAATAGGCTTCAACTCCAATAAAATCTAGTTTACTCCAGAAAGGAATAAACGAATAATTATCCCAATTTGCCGCATAAGTTAGGTTGCCCGAATACCTACTCCGGATAGAGTCGATAAGCGATTCCCAATAGGCAGGTCGATCAATTACTACCTGTTTTAATTCTACTCCAATACAAAAATGTTCTACCTGAAGTGAATCGGCAACTTGGGCAAAATCAATAATGAATTGTGCATAAGAAGTCTCAAATTTTTTCCAATCCGATTCTGTTTCGAAATTCAAGTCTCCCACCCATCCATCGTGCGTCCACAAATGAGGCTTTAGTAAAACCGAAAGACCCCCTTTTTTTGCCAATTTGATTTGTTCAATAGTTCCTTCAATTTTTTCTCCGTGCCATTGCCAGTCTAGGTTATACTCCACTGTTGCTTTTCCCGATCGTATAAAGCCAAAAGGCACAATTGCCACAGAATTGGCGTGAATTATTGAAAGAGGTGAAATATTGCTAGAGTCTATCTTTGAGCTAGTTGCAACTAAATTAACTCCGTTTAATTTTTGAGAAGAAATAGGAAAGTTGTTTTCTTGATTTTCGTTGGCTTGAGCGAGTTCTTTGTTTCTCTCGCATCGAAC
Source organism: Flavobacteriales bacterium (assembly GCA_965655625.1). Lineage (GTDB taxonomy): Bacteria > Bacteroidota > Bacteroidia > Flavobacteriales_D > CAJJDF01 > CAJJDF01. The sequence goes on from CBFHHA010000023.1 coordinate 18,858, forward strand.
AAAAAAGAAAGTGAAGAGCAAAGCACAGAGAATTGGATTTAAATTAATGTTGATGTTCACGGCCTTTTATTTTTCCTGTTTTATATGCTTTATCCAACTCTTCTTGTTCTTTTTTCTCCTTTTCGGTCAATTCTTTTTCTTCAAGAATACCTAAGTCGGGCTGACCAGCATTCATCCAGCACGAATACCAAAAACTCCCCACCGAAACAATTGACGACCTCATCCTTCTTTCAATCATTCCGTCTAGCATATCTTGATACCCTCTGCTGTATTCGCGCGAATAAGTTTTGATCGTTCTGTTTCCGCGATTGTCGTATGTATATTTTCTATCAGTTGGAAATGAAGTTGTTAAATCTCGCTCAAAGCTGAGCACTGAATCTACTGCTGCATGACTCGATTCCACCACTTCCCAGATGTAATATAATGGTTTTTCTATATACTCTGCTTGACCGACAAAAAAATCATAATCTTCTGAAAATAACTCGGGGATTCTTGATTCCCAGAACCCATGAATTCCTCGTTGTCCTGTTAGTTGTCCGTTATAGTTTTCTGTCGTGTGAAGCGGCACTGATGCATCACTAATATAATGGCCTATTTCTGCAGAAACTTTCAATATCTTAGTCACATCTTTTTCTTTGAATGCGTAAGTCAATCTTCGTTGCATTACATTCACGTGCCAAGGCACAATTCCATAAGCTTGCAACGTATCTTCGGTAAATAATTCAATCGCTTTGTCCCATCTGCGAGGAACGTATTGAAAAGGAGTTAAGCTATCGTGGTGGTAATGATCTATATCTATGTAGTGGCGAGGTGCTTCCGCTTCTATGGCATATCTTCGTTTATCAGGATCTACTGCATGTTCGGTAATGTATTCGATGTGCTTTTTATAAAAACCAAACATCCCTTTGGGTAAGGTAAATACTGCTAAGCGGTTAATTTTTTGGTGTCCATAAAATCCCCAAACTGCTTTGTCCTTAGTTCGTTTCGTTTTGATTTCGATCGGACTAGTAAAGCTTATTATTAACCAAACTCCAAGTAAGAGAATAAGAGTAAATGAAATATGGTAAAACTGCTTCATAAAGTTAAAAATAGCGAATTATAATCGATTGAGCTAAGAATCTGGAAGAACCACTAAAAAAAAGGAAACGAAAATGGAAAACAAGAAAATGATAGTTTGACATGTAAAAATGAAAATTATTATTCAAAATGTAATGAAGTTAATAATCCTGGTCATTTCAAATTTGGAATGTCGAAAATAATCAAAAAAAAATCCAGAGAAGAAATCTTCTCTGGATTGTATAAAAAAGCCTTTGCAGGCAACGTTTATTTTTTTTACTGAACGATTAACTTTTTTGTTGTAGTTCCATTATTTGAAGAAACATTTACAAAATAGATTCCTTTCGTAAGGTTAGATAAATCAATTGTTTTATTTAAAGAACCATTGCTTACCCCATTTGCTGAATATACGGTTGCACCCAATGTGTTCATAACTGAAATTGAAACCACACCTTGTTTTCCAGAAATGTATTCTAAATTCACAAATCCATTTGATGGGTTAGGGAAAAGATTCAATGTAGCAGATACTTCATTTTCATCAATACTTGTTGGAGAAGGAGAAATATCCATCCATGCAGATTGTAAAATTTCTCTTGTAGTCATATCTTGTACAAAAACAACAGCTTTTAAGTCCATAAACTCTTCAACATTTGATGAGCTCATATCAGATAACAAGTTTACGTTTGTTGTACTTCCTGACATAAGAGAACTCAAGGCATTTCCTGTTTCAGTAGGAATCATATCCATCATTACGTTATTGAAATGTGTTTCTCCATTGGTTCCTACGTTTCCTGTTGTGTACTTTTCAATAACTACAACATGATATCTAAGGTTTCCAGAAAGATTAGCAAACGGAGTTATGTCAGCTTCAACTCTTACAATTGGTCCAGCGTATCTTGCATTTTTAATTTTTATTTCAACAAAAGAAGGCTCAGCATTGTATGAGTCAAATATTGGTTTAGTAAACGAATTTGCATTTACATCCCAAGCTCCGTCAATTTCCATTCTTGGAATAGAATTTACTCCATAGAAACCTCTTCTGTTTACACTCGTAGCAGTTGAGTAAGGATCACCTGAACCAGGGAAGTTTTGTTGGTATTTGATTACAGTATATTTGTCAGCATCTAAAGTTGGTAGAACTACGCTATCCATTTGAATGTTTCCTGGTGTACAAGGAGGACAAGTAGAAGCTGTAAATACCTCTAGTAAAGTTTTTCTTTGTAAAATAGTGTCTACAACATCTACCACAAAAGTTACTTTGTCATCAGCTGTATTTGCATCAGCATTTCCATTTATGTTCGTTGCCCAGGCCTGAATTGTGTATGTTCCTGCCGAAGCTGGTGTCCATGTCGTTGGGTGAGAGTAGTTTGCTACGGCACCGTTTGCAATACTTGTTCCGGTAACTGCAGAAGTAACTGTTGCTCCAGTCCCCACTTGATAGTTTAAGTCGTACGAAGTTACAGTCGCAGTTCCTCTGTTTTGCAATGTTCCTGTCATGGTGAACGGTGCATTTCCAAGAACAACGATATCATCTACTGTACTTGATTTTCCTGCCATATCATAAGTGGCTTGAGTACCAGGGATGAATTCGTAAAATCTGTTGTCAATTGGTGTCGGGTCATTTAAGTCAAGTGTTGTATGACCTGTTGTGGCAATTGCAGTAGTACTGTTTATTTGGATTCCTGCAGTCATTCCCGATACTAAAGCGTTACTTCTTTGATCAACGATGTAGATTTTATTGGTAGTTTCTTCCAATACAATTGACCAATATACCCATCCTGTTCCAGAGGCCGGAGTGTATGATGTGAAAAATATCCAATGTTGTCTATTTGGTGCAGTTCCAAAAGTTTTTGAAACAATATTGTCATTAGATCCAACTCCTCTTATGTCCATTATATTAATAGAACTATCTGCTGCAGAAGCAGATGGAAGAGTTACAGAACCATAGGCAGATGGTGCCGATGGATTTGATGCAAATGAAACTGTTCCATTTGACATTGCTCTGTAAGAGGTAACAGCTCCACCATTAAAGTTGAACGTAAAAGGAATAGTTTGGCTTGCAGACATAGCTGGAGTTGAATTGCTTCCTCCTAAAACTGTTGTCCATCCCGTTGCAATTCCTCCTCCAACTGGATATTCAGTTTGTTCGGTGTTGATATTTCCTGGATTTGTTCCTGTACTATCTTTAAAATAGTAATAACCTTGAGCGTCTGCATAAAGCATGGATGACAGCACAACTATAGAAAGTAGAATTTTTTTCATGATTTTAATTATTTGTTAATATTGTGTTGGTATAAATTTAACAAAAAATTATCAAAATTATTAAAAGGTAGTATTTTTTATTTTTCGGGGTAATTTTTTGTTTTTTGGCACGTCTTTTGGATAGAGTAAAGTGATCATTTAAACCTAAGAATTATGATGACTTTAAAAATAAAATACGAGCTTGCTCGAGACAGAGCAATAGAATTAATGAATCGAGGGATGATAAAAGAATATATGGAACAATTATCCTACATGAATACACTAAAATGTCAGTTGGTGACGTTGTATAATTAAAACCTACTCAAAAGATTTTTTGGAGTGTTTTTAATAGTTTCACTTCAAAAAAAAGTCACGGTGGTTCGTGACGTTAGTTAATAATTCCCGATTCTTTCGGGGTTAATAAGGAAAAAGGATTTCATATTAATGAAATCCTTTTTTTTATTTATTTAATTATGTCAATCACCCGAAAAACGAAGGGGACTAATCTCATTCGATATTCAAAAAAGAACAGAAACTGATTAAATTTGAAATCAAACTAATCTACAATAAGTCCATTTTTTATTTAAGGTTATCATAACCTTAAACAAAAAATGGACTAAATAATTACAACTCTCGAGTTATTGAAGAACGAGTTTTTTAATTGTTGTATTCGAATTGGAAGAAACTTTTACGAAATATATTCCTTTTTCTAAGTTACTCAAATCAAGAGTTTTTTTAAATGAATTGTTGTTGTATGTAATTTCCTTATAAACATAGGCTCCTAACGAATTGGTAACAGAGATTGTTGTCGTTTTTTCTTTAAAATCTGAATTGTATTGTAAATAAACTAATCCATTAGATGGGTTTGGAAATAAGTCTAATTTGGCTTTTGTCCCATTTTCATGGATACTTGCCGTTAAGTTATCTACAATTCTTAGGTTATCTACAAATAAGTTATTTCCGAAATTACTAATTCCGGTAAATTTAATTAAAATGGTACTTTGACCATCATAAGCAGAAAGATCAATTGTATCTTTTCTCCAATCATTGGCAGAGGGTATAAATTCGTCATCTGTTGGCGATACGGTAGATAAAGTTTGACCAGATTTTGAATAAACCGAATTCCAAGTACTCCCGCAGTCTGTCGAGATTTCTAATTCTAGAGTATCTTTCGAGGTGCTTTCGTATTGCGCATAAGCCATATCAAATACAATTCTAGAGTTTGTTCTTCCTAGAAAAGAAAGCTTATCAAATAACAGTGAGGATTTTCCATTTTCTATATCATAAAATCTCCACCAAAATGCTCCATTTGAATTTCCAAAACCACCTAAAGGAGGCGGTGGAGAAGATCCAAAATCACTTGATTTTACTATTGAAGCACTAATATCATTTGGATTTATTGCAAATGCATTATTTGGTGCAGGTGTATTGAAGGCATAACCCTCAAACTGCTCAGCTATTGCCCCTGTTATTCCGAGGTTAGTTACTCGTATTATTTCTGAGCTGGAAGAATTATTATTAGCGGTGGCAATTTCCATAAGTGAATTTGCATTATTTACGTTACAGTCAAAAGTGAAGTTGTTTACTCCAATTGGCAAGGATATGGTTGGGAAACTAACGGTGGCAGTGGCAGATGGAGCAATTGAATTATATACAGCTTGGGTGATACTTGGTCCTCCATTTAATTTATAGCTAACCTGAAAAGTGTCAACTGTTGCCATACTATTATTGGTCACAGAAACTGTTGGCGTGACATTGGAAGCACAAAAATTTGTTGGGATTGTTGTTGCATTGGAAGATGATAAATCTACTATACTTACTCCAGGAGGAGCAACAAATGATATTGGACCATTTGCTCCTGTTACAATTGTTTGATTTCCTTCAGCAATAAAACCAGCGATTTCTAGGTCACCTAATATCAGAGGGACTCCATTTATATTGTTAGGCAATGTATAGGTGTAGCTTCTAGATATTGTGGTTCCTGTTGAAGTAGTGGTTATCGTATCTCCCCATTGACCAGTAATTAAATGCCTCAACATATGACCATGAATATAATCACCGTTTGAATTTATTTGAGTAGGGTTAGCAGAGGCTCCGGTTTGTGGACCAGCAACATTATTTTGCAATAAGGCTATATTTAACTTTAACGAGGACGGTGCGGTTCCAGTAATGTACACCTCTGTGTTTACAGTTAGCAATCTTGTCAAAATATCAATTGAGCCTTCGAGAGCAATATTTGAGTATGATCCTTGGCCTAGTATAGTTGTTGAGTTAGCTGCCCAATCTCCTCTGCCACTTGCAGTCTTTGAGCCTGAAAAAATTGTTCTATTTACAGTTCCTGATGGGTAACCAGTTAGTCCAGTTTGATTTGCAATGGCAGCTCCAAATGAGGTTGTGTAATTAGGTTGTCCAGAGGTAGGAGAGGCAAAAGATCCTGTATGGATATTTAGTAATACCACCCTTCCTGGATTAGCGGTTTTAATAGCTTGAGCTCTTTTGTGTCCATCAGGGCAAAATACACAACGTATCCCTGTAAATTCCTCTAAAACAACATTTTTGTTTTGAGCAGTTGTGCTAACTGGTAATTGTGAGAAACTATAATAGGCAGTTAGGAGAATAATTTTCGTGAAGAGTAATGACTTTTTCATATTCTAAGGTTTATATGTAATAAAGTCAAACCTAAAAAAAAATCATTCCAAAAGTTAGAAGACCGCTTTTTATTATTTAAGATGCATGTTTCAGCGTTTGGAATGCATTTTTTGTCCAGATTTGAAACTTTTCATCAATACAAATTAAAAGTTGGCAACTATTTTTTTAAATAATATGATGCAGAATAAAAAGGCAGAACTCAATTTTTACATTAAACAGAAAGGGTGTAATTAGGTAATATCTGAAATTAAGAATGTTTTAGAATGCCATGAATTGGCTTTTCTTCGCTTTAGAGAGTGTTTAAAGGGTTACAAGTTTTCTAAATTGTCGTCCCAGTTTTTTGGTTTTGGATCGTGAATTTTTCCCAAAGATTTTGCTACAATCATGGAGACAGTTGCATCGCCAGTTACATTAATCGTTGTTCTCAACATATCCAAAGGTCTGTCAACTGCAAATATAAGTGTGAGTCCGATGGCAATTTGTTCGGCAGAAAATTTTCCTACAGCCTGTAATACGATAACCAACATAACCATTCCAGCTCCAGGAACTGCCGCTGAACCTATGGAGGCCATGAGGGCTGTGAGCACAATGGTCAGTTGATCACCTGTGGTTAAATCTACGCCTAAAGCTTGAGCAATAAATACTGCAGCCACAGCTTGATACAGACTTGTACCATCCATATTTATTGTGGCACCTACAGGCAGTACAAAACTAGAAACTTCTTTATCTACACCCAAATGTTCTTCTACACGTTCCATTGTAACTGGAAGAGTTGCTGCAGAGCTGCTGGTTGTGAAAGCCAACAACTGAGCCGGAGCAAGCTGTTTCAAAAACCAAAATGGATTCTTTTTTACAATCAGAGAAACCAAAATGAGATAAAAAACAATCATCATTAATAATCCACCAATTACAGTAAGTGAATAAATGATTAAGGCTTGAATAATTTCCCAACTTTCGGCAGAAACAATGACGGTTGCTAACAAAGCAAATACTGCTATCGGTGCGGTTATCATAATTAAATCCACCATTTTTAACACAACATCGTTCAGTCCGTCAAAAAAATCTTTGATAGGTTTTGCACTTTTTTCAGGAATTAATAGCATGGAAATTCCAAAAAAGATAATGAAGAAGATGACTTGAAGCATATTTCCGTTATCTCCTAATGCGCTGAATAAGTTACTTGGAATCATATCAACCACAAAATCTAACGGACCACTTTCTTTTTGCGAAGCGGCTGTAGAAAGTTTTGAGGTGATACCAGAATTTCCTTTGTACGTTTCTTCCAATTGGGCAACGGTTTCTTGAGAAATTCCAGAACCGGGCTGTATGATATTCACAATCACCAACCCAATGGTAATCGCAACAATTGTGGTACCGATATAGATAAGAATTGACCTTCCTCCAATTTTAGCAAATTTAGAAATGTCTTTTAAATCTGAAATACCTTTGAGCAAAGAGGCAACTATCAATGGAATAGCAATGAGTTTCAATAAATTCACAAAAATGGTACCCAAAGGTTTTATCCAATCTACAGTGAAATCTTTTCCTCCATTAATCTGCATCATGATCACTCCAAAGATGACTCCAAGGAACATTCCTATCAGGATTTTTAAGTGTAGTGGTAGTTTTTTCATAGGGCTAAATATAAAAAAAAGGATAGCTTTTTGAGCTATCCTTTTGGTTTAAAAATACTTCGTTTGATTTAGCTAATTAGGCTCCAATTTCATTTTTACAAGCTGCTAATATCTTTTGAGCTCCCGCTAGATCGACACTTTCGGCATAAGTTCTCAAAACTGGTTCTGTTCCCGATGCTCTGATCATTAACCATTCATCGTTGTCAAAAAAGAATTTGAAACCGTCTGTTTTGTCGATAGAGGTTACCTTGTATTCACCGAAAGAAGTAAATTCATCTGTTTCACATTTTGCCATAATGGACAATTTCAATTCCTCGGTAATGTGCAAGTCATCTCTTTGGTACTTAAAAGGCCCAACAATTTCGTATACTTCTTGTATTAAATCCTCCAAAGATTTACCTGATTTTGCCATGTACTCCCAAATTACTAATCCCATCCAAATTCCATCTCTTTCGGGAATATGTCCTTTTATTGCAATTCCTCCAGATTCTTCGCCACCAAGTAACACATCTTCTTCAATCATGATACTCGCGATATACTTAAATCCTACTTTTACAACTTCAAAATCCAATCCAAATTTTTCGGCCATTTTCCCTAACCTTGGGGTGGAGGAAGCTGCCGTGAGTACTTTTCCAGTTAACTTTTTGTGAGTATAAAGGTAATTCACCAACAATAGCATGATGTGATGAGAATCAATGAAATTCCCTTTGCTGTCGTACAATCCAATTCTATCTGCATCTCCATCTGTGGCTAACCCACAGGCAATGTCTCCCGACAATCTGATAACCTCAGAGAATTCATGAAGATTTTTGTGGATAGGTTCAGGAGCTTGTCCCATGAATGATGGGTTGTAGTCGCAATGCAAGAAATAGGTATCAGGCAATACTTTTTTTAGTACATTCTGTCCTGCTCCGTACATAGCATCGTATCCAAACTGTAATCCAGAATCTTTAATCGCTTGAAGATCGAAGTTTTTTTCAATGGCATTAACATACATCGTTTCCATGTCATTATATTCGAGCAATGGATTGTTGTCCAATACAATGTCTTGAAAACTAGAGTCGCACTTATCAGGAATCATATCTTGTACCTCTTGAACGTGAGTTGGAGATAGGGGACCACCAAAATGACCTTTTAGTTTATATCCATTATAGCTAGGGGGGTTGTGACTTGCGGTAATTACCACTCCCAACGAGGCCTTTAATTCAACACAAGCCAATGATACCATTGGTGTAGAAACAAAATCTTTGGCCAATATCACTTTTATACCGTGATTAATAAACACTTTGGTTGCCGTTTCAGCGAATAATTCTCCAGCATATCTACAATCGTGACCCACAACTATTTTTGGGTTTTCAGGGAAATTTGTTTTTACCCATTTTGCCGTAGCTTCAGAAACTCTTGCTACGTTTTCTACCGTGTAGTTTTCTGCGATGATTGCTCTCCATCCATCTGTACCAAATTTTATTTTGTGTTCTATCATAATGTGAAATTAAGGTTGCAAAGATAAGGATTCCTTTAAGAATAAAATAGTTGAGAGGTTTTTAACGTAGAAACAACCTTCTTATTAAAATTAACAGAGGAATTCCAGCGGAATAATAAACTAAAAAGGGTAAAATGTTTTCCTGCAAATTCGCTACTAATAAGATTCCAATTAACAAAAGCTGAAATCCTAACCCATAAAAAGACAACAGCGACATAAACCAATTTGGAAATGGACGCCTATTTGTTGATGCTTTTCTATCAAAGAAGTAGATGATTTGATCAAACATCCCGTAACAAAATTTGTAGATTGTAAATAGAAGAGTAACATGGGATTGCTTTTCTTGAGGAAAGGCAATCGGAGTAGAGGTTTCAAAAATTCTACTCGTGGTGTCTCCTCCTGTATTATTTCTCAAAATAACATAGTAGTAGTTGTAAAGTGTTCCTTGAAGTTGCAGTGCAACAAAGGCACCCGCTATCCAAAACCAAGAATTTGAATGAAGCAAACCAATTAAAGTAATGAGTAGAAAATTGAGTAGGATGTCTGATACAGAATCTAGGAATCTTCCTGTATAGGATGGAGAATTTTTTATTCTAGCCAACTCTCCATCTGCTGCATCCAAGATAGATTTTAAAACTAAAAAAAGAGTCGCAAGAACATACCATTCTTTTAAAATAAAATAAAACGAGATGAGACCGGCAACTACAAACCAAAGCGTTACATGTATAGCGGTTGTGTTGGTATTTATTAAAGACTTAGCAATGATTTTAGCCACAGGACGACCATAATCCGATAGGTCGAAAAATTTGTTTTCTTCTTGAAGTTTGGACATGAATGTTTTTCACGAGTTCGCTACAAAACAGCAGCGGATGTAAAGTTAACTTTTTTTTAATAAAAAGTTAAAAAGACAGATTTTGGAATTGGTTATTTTCTTGACGTTATTTTTTTTGCCAACCATGCCATTGGGAAATAGGCAAAGGTTAAATCAATAACAGCAAACCAAAGGGGCGAAGAAATCATGATGAGCATTGCGGTTCCGCCAAGGAAAAATACTCCAGAAATGATGTAAACCAATTGAATAGACTTTTTCGTACAAATCAAACCGGTAATCGCAGCACCTACAAGTGTCCCTAATGCATGAGAAAGAAAAGGCATAATGAAATGCTTTGTTTCAAAAAGCGGCATAAATTCTATAAGACTTTCGGGATCATTGGGATCAAAACCTTTGGGTAATGCAATAAAGAAATCGCTGTAGGTAACTAAGGTAGAGTTTACCAATCCTCCTGCCACAATTCCTATAAGTACAGCTGCTATATTTCTTAAAGTCGAATTCATTTTATTTTAAATCTTGTTTTCCCTCCAATATAAGAACAAATTCCCCTTTAATGGCTTGTTTTGCTTCTAAATGTGCGATGACTTCATCCACTGTTCCTCTATATGTTTCTTCGTGCAACTTCGTGATTTCACGAGAATAAGAAGCTTTTCTATCTCCGCCAAAAAACTCTTTGAATAATTTGAATGTTTTGACGACTCGGTAAGGCGATTCGTAAAACACGATGGTTTTTGACTCTCCAAGTAAGGCTTCCATTCGTTTGTTTCTGCCTTTTTTTTGTGGCAAAAATCCTTCGAAAACAAAACGGTCGCAAGGTAGTCCAGAATTCACCAAAGCAGGGATTAATGCGGTAGCGCCCGGTAAAGATTCAATTTCTACACCTTGAGCCAAACATTCTCTCACCAAGAGAAAACCTGGATCTGATATACCCGGGGATCCCGCATCCGATATCAAAGCAAACGATTGTCCTGTGGCAAGCTGCCTTGTCATTTCTTCCACCAGTTTATGCTCGTTATGCTGATGAAAGGACTTAAGTGGGGTAGATACTTCAAAATGTTTCATCAGTTTTCCGCTCACACGTGTGTCTTCACACAAGACAAGCGAAACTTCTTTTAGAGTTTTTATGGCTCTAAATGTCATGTCATCTAAATTTCCAATAGGTGTTGGGACCAAGAATAGTTTTCCTGCCATAATTGTTTATCGAGTTAGCATAATGTAATCTTTCAATAAGGTAGAAAGAAATTGAGTTTTGTTTTTTGGAATTTCCTCAATTTGAAGAAACTCAGCTGATTTTTTTACAAGTTCCAACGCTACTTTTTTATTTTCTGAATTCGGCTTTTTCTTAATCGTATCCAGGGTGTTTTTTATCAGCAGCATATCCTCGTCAGACATTAATGTTACATTCAGATAAGTAGGAGTATAATCCAAATTTCTCCCAATTTTCAAAATATCTTTGATGCTGTATTTAGATTCAGGATTTAGCCTAATCAAAGTTGTGTTTGCCGAAATATCACCAAGCCTTTGGCCTTTGTCTGAGGAAGAAACGAAGATAGCAGCCAACGCACCGGCACACAACCAAATGTCTATAACTCGGTACGTCCATCGAATAAAATAATCGTTGAGTGTAGGGGTTTCGCCAGTTAGTTTTATTACTCTTATTCCCAAAGCTGCTTTGCCGATAGTTTGACCATTGAAATTGATTTCGCAAAACAGATTATAAAAAAAGAAAACTGGAAAGAAAAGGAGGTAAGTAAAAATATTTGCCAAAGAGGATCCCGAATAAGAAACGCTCGCAATAAGCAATAAAATAATAAGGTAATAAACAGACAAAATAACTCCATCAAGAATGAAAGCCAATATCCGTTGTATGAGGCTTGCCATTTCATATTGAATTGCGACATTGTTCGCTGTAAGTATTTCGGCTTTTTTCATTGTTGTGTAAAAATAAAGAAATCAATTGAAATTCCTACCGCAGAGAATTCTATATTTGCAGGTGGAAAATTTGAACCCTTTTACTCTGACGAATTGTATTCGCTGTATTCACCAACAAGTGGATAATACGGAGGTTTCACATTTTGGAATAACCATACAAGCTGGCTCTAGAGATGAGAACGAACATGAGCAAGGTTTGGCTCATTACATTGAGCATTGCATTTTTAAAGGAACGAACAAGCGAAAGCCTTTCCATATATTGAGTAGGCTAGATGCAGTGGGCGGAGAAATAAATGCTTATACAACCAAAGAAGAGACTTGTATTTATGGATCTTTTCTGAATATTTATTACGAACGGGCCATTGAGCTTATCGCAGATATTGTGTTCAATTCAACTTTTCCCTCTCATGAAATTCAAAAAGAAAAAGACGTAATCATTGATGAAATCAATTCATACATGGATTCTCCTTCGGAGCAAATTTTTGATGATTTTGAGGATCAAATTTTTAATGGTCACCCAATTGGTAGAAATATTTTAGGAACGATTGATAGTGTGAATTCCTTAAAAAAGGAAGATATTGCTACCTTTATCAAGAGAAATTACACTCCGGATAATATAGCAATTAGCTCTGTGGGCAATATCAAAACAGCTAAACTCATTAAGTTGTGCGAAAAGTATTTTGACAGAGAGTTTTCCAAATTTGAGGGTCAGGAAAGGTTCCCTTTTGTAAATTACATTCCTACTCACAATCAATTGGAGCGAGATACACATCAGGTTCATACCATCATGGGGAACATGGCATACGATATGCACAATGACAAACGAAGAGCTCTTATTTTACTAAATAATGTGCTAGGTGGACAGGGATTGAATAACCGACTGAACCTCAATATTAGAGAGAAATTTGGATTGACTTACAGCATAGAATCCAATTATGTTCCTTACTCAGATTCGGGTGTATTTCAAGTTTATTTTAGTGGAGAAAAGAAAACAAATGCTCGCATAGTAAAATTGATTTATAAAGAACTAAAGAAGTTCAGAGAAACCAAATTGGGAGTAAATCAATTGCACTTGGCCAAACAGCAGCTTAAAGGTCATATTGCTTTAGCTCAAGAAAATAGGGCAGGGTTGATGCTTGCATTGGGAAAATCCTTGTTGCTTTTTGACAAAGTCGATACCAATCAAGAAATATTCGATCAAATAGAATCCATAACAAGTGAGGATGTGATAGAAATTGCGAATGAGATATTGGTAGAAGATCAGTTCAGTTCACTCACATTTATCTAGTAATTACTATCTTTTTTGAGAAGATACCTTCTTCGGTTTGTAACCTGACCACATACATTCCGCTTTCCCAAAAATCCGTATTTATTCTTGTACGATTATTAATTTTTTCTTCATACACTATTTTCCCTTCCTTAGTAAAAACAGTCAAAGTTGACTCGCCTTTGGTTTCTGTATATGAGAGGTTAAAGTAGTCCTTTGTCGGGTTTGGAAAGATTTCAAAATTAGCAGCTTTTTCTCTTTCATCTACTGTGGTGTAATCGTTTTGAAAAGAAATACTATTGAAAAAAGGAAGCGGCCAATCCAGCGAGGAATCCAGTTTAATTAAGTAAATACTTGCTTGGCTGGTATCAAAAAACTCACCTGTACAGGCAATTATTACGCCATTGTCGCTCGTTACTTTAGCATCGTAAGCAACGTCTTTCCCTCTACTTACAAATTTTTGAAAATCCGAAACAAAGCCACTTGGAAAAGAAATGTTTTGCGAATAGCGGTACAGAAAAACATTCCCTTCTTCTGAAGATTCGTAGCTCCTGGTTCCACCAATTACAAGAGAATCATTGTGAGTAATGACAAACTGATTCCAATCATCGTTCTGAACAACTGGAGTAGTTGCGGTAAAGTCATACACAATTTCTTGTTGTACGATGGTTCCTGTGCTACTCACTTTCACTGCCCATCCATCCAAGTCGGGATAAGGAATGGTATTGGTAGCTCCAGAAAAAACGAGTTCTCCCGTATTTAATTCGGTAACAGATTTGGCAAAATCTTCTCCAGGATTTCCATAATTTGCTTGCCATAGTACATTTCCATTTGTGTCCGTTTTTACCAAGTAGGCCTGTTTTGCATTTCCAAAAGAGGTGGAATAACCCGCCATGAGGTAATCACCAGAGGCAAGAACAATTACGTCTTCAAAAACGCTTTCTTGGCTTCCTCCAAAGGTTTTTTTCCACAGCATATTTCCCAGAGAATCTAATTTTACAAGATAGGCTTTGCTTTTTCCATTCACCACGCTACTGCCAGCAAGTATGAATCCTTTGGCGGAAGTAGATTGAAGGGAATAACCAAAATCCCAATCTGAACCACCTATCAGTTTAGTAAAGAGTGTGTCACCTTGTTTATCCGTTCGCACAAAGAATAAATCATAGTTTCCATTAGATTGGGAGTATCCTACAATTCCAAAACCGCTATCGCTTAATTCGATGATGTCTTCGCCACCATCCAATCCTAGTCCCCCCATTCTTTTTGCCCATTCAAAAATCCCGTTTTGGTCTGTTTTCATTAAATACAGGTCTGTACTTGAACTGTAATTTACCGTAGAACCGATTACTGCGTATCCCTTGTCTTTACATTGAGTGACAGCTCTCGCTTGGTCATTTCTTCCTGTGCTATAGGCAAACTCAAACGATTGTTGAGCAAACAGAGTGCACAATGAGATTGAGAAAAGTAGGAAGAGCAAAGTAAGATTTTTCATAGTTCAATTAAAATATAAAGGAGCCAAAAGCTACTACACCATTTCCGTTTCCATTAGGAAAAAACATTCCCGACAGGTTGGTTGATTGAATTCCAGCTTTTATTCTTTTTGATTGATAATAGGCTCCAACTCCCAATCTTAATCCAGAGTAACCACCCCAAGTTAAATCTCCTCTCACTAAAATTTTTTGAGTGAATTGGTGCTGTATTCCACCATAAACCTGTGGCAGGTAGTTCGAAAATAACTTATACCTAAGCCCATAAATCGGTTGTGTTTTGGCTGTTGGGTCGGTAGCTTTATCCAGTTCTAAAATGGTCGGTAGCATTGTTACGAATCCTTTTTCAGACATTTCTGGGAGTAGGGCATTGGCGTTTTCCAAAAACTCTTCTTCCGAAGTAGAAAAAATGTTGTTTATTTCCACTCCTTCAAAGTCAGTGAATTCTCGTGAATTGGAAAAGGAAGTGTTCCTTTTCCAGAAAGCAACCCCAAAATTAGTCACTCTTAATTTAAACATCTTTTTGTAAACCAAAGTTTCAAAGTCTAACCCAATGCCTGCGCCACTAAACACCATAAAACTTCTTTTGTCGGGATCACTCAGTCTTATTTTTCCCTCGTAATCGAGAGTCAGGTTTGTTCCATCTGTGTAGGTAAATAAATCTGCCTGCTTAATGTCGAAACCACTGAACTGATCTCCAATGATGAGAGAAACACCAAAAGAGGTAGTTTGGTTTTGATTTGTGAGTCCGAAGGTTACTTTCTCGAAACGATAGGAAGTAAAATTGGACCGACCTAGCTGGGCTGTTTCATTTTCAAACTGTTTGTTGCCATAAAAAGCAAGTTTGTATAAGTCTTCTGTGTAAGATGCGCTTAAGTTTGTATAGCTTCCAAATCCTATATAGTAACGATATTCAGGGATTTTAGGAAATAGGGTGTCTCTGAGTTCAGTGAATTTCACTTCGTAGTTTAGCTCTAGGCCAAATCTATTTCTTTTGTTGGTTCTTTTTAACACTTTATCTTTTAGGTCTGGAGTGATTTCTCCTCCAAATAAAAGTTTATCGATAAACTCATTGTTCAAATCTGTAGAACCATAATTTGCCTCAAACTCCGCTTCAATTTGATAGGAAGGTTCCCATTCTTTTTCAGTTTTTGCCTGGGCAGAATCTAGTTGCGAAAAGATTGAGAAGGGAATAAAACTGGAAATAAAAATAACTATAAAAACTCTCATTATCTGTATTTTATCTCTGCGTTCATATCTGTTACTAACTTTAAATCCATGAAGTAATCCCTGTAAATGGTGGTGTGAGGAAGAGAATTGGTGTTGAATATAATTTGTAACATCACTTCAGAGTTTTTTGTGTTTAAAAACTCCATTTTGTTTTCCGGAACGGCAATTTTTACGACAGAATTTACGGGTGAGGTAACTTTGTTTTGAGCATCAGTATTTGCTGATTGAATCATTCCTGTTACCACCAACGAGTCATAGAATCCACCCCATTCGTCCAACAAAAACAGTTGAACTTCGGCATCAAAAGGAAAGCCATTATTGGCATAAATTGAGATCAGCGCATCGCGAACAGGGTTCGATTCCTCTTGTATGTTTAAGTTTATTTTTTGCTGAAACTTCAAGTTATTAGCTACTAATCGAAGGGGTAACTTAATATGAAAATCGGCCTCTACTACTTTATCAAAATATAAAAAGTCATTGCCACTCGAAATATTTCCCAAAGGATTTAAGCGCGTCTCAACTTGCGTTACCATTTCATCCGATAGGTTTTCAATTATCAAATCAATGTTTGAGTTTCTTGTTGTGTAGTCAATTCTTGTTTTCCCAGGAAATATAGAAGTTCCAAGATCGGTTCCTCTGTTTAGGTTCACCCAATTTCCTATCGAGTTATGGGATAAAGGTACGCTATTGCCAGTTTGGGTATTAACAGAAAGGAGTTGATTCAATTTGAGCTGTGCCTCTGCACCTACGTAATTCTTTACTTCAGTAAAAATTTCGAGTGAATCAATGTCTACTGTTCCGCTTTTTATTTGATCAAACACAGTAAAATTGTTACGTGTCGGACCGTCCAAAAAAGTACTCTTACCGAGATAACCTCTCACATATTTGGGTTTGAGAGAGATGATTTCGTTTTCTATAAATACGCTGTCTAGGTTAGAAACTGTTACGGTATTTCCTGAAGGATCTACATTCACCAGTACTTCTGATTCGAAGGTGTTAAAATTGGTACCAGAATTACCTGTTAGATCAAAGGATACACCGTCTAATCTAAAGGAACCTGTTGCTGTCGTTGGGTTGGCTCTCGTTCCGGCAGGAACCGAAATGGTTTTAGTAAAGATGTTTCCACTTCGGTCTTTTGTTTTGAAAATGGTGTAGGTGTAAAAAGTCCTCTCTGGTATTTCGCTTATAATTTTATAGTCAATTTTCCCAGATTGAATTTCCATGTATTCGATTTTGGCATCATTCAAGTTAAATTCATTTGCCGAAGGGTCACTTATAAATTGAAATCCAGGAGAAAGATTTACGGGAGATGAGAAAGGAAATCCGTAGTTAGAGGAGAAAGAAGTGTCTGGTATTTGAAAAAAGAATTCTTCATCGATGGGAGAAAGCCCAAATGTGTAATCTAACACGACCGAATTATCTGGGTTGACTGAAAGAATGGAATCTCCTGCCAAGTCATCAATCGTGAGTCTTGTTTTCACTACGGGCGATAAAATCTCTACCTCCCACCTGGTGTCTTCTTGTCTTTTGCAAGATTGAAGTAACAGCAGGATTAAAATTGTATACAGTGCTTTGTGAATCATAGGTCGGTTTAAACAAAATTAAAGAATATTATTGAAAATAATGAATGACTTTGCAACATACATTCTATTCTATTGAAAAGGTTAATATACAACAATTAGACGTACAAAATGTTAGAAGGTTGTGGTTCAGTTTTTAATATTTTGCCTAATTCTATTTTAGTCAACACACTACCCTTAAAAACTTTATGTAACAGCTGAGCTAACAAGGGGCTGCAAAACCTTATATTTGTTAAATATGTCCCAATACTAACATGACGAAAAGAAAAAATATATTTAAGGCGAAAGAGGAGAAATCTGGTAAGGCTCCGGCCAAAAAACAAAAGAAAGATAAAAAGTCTCTCTCAATATCACCCAAAACCAAAAGAATAATCGGTTTGTTTTTGGGATTGTTGTGTGTGTATTTAATCATATCTTTTTTCTCCTATTTGTATACGTGGCATTTAGATCAAGACAAAGTAGAAGGAGCTAGTTTTATGGAGTTTGTTTTTACCAAACAGCCATTTGAAATCGCGAATTGGTTGGGTAAATTGGGAGCGATCATGTCGCACCGTTTTATTTATAATGGTTTCGGTATTTCTTCCTTTGTCATACCTTTTTATCTATTTATTGTATCATTCAAAATCCTTTCGGGTGTTCAGTTACTTTCCATTAAGAAAACGTTCAAAGTGTGTCTGGTAACGTTAGTTTGGGGTTCTATCTTTTTTGGCTTCTTTTTTTCTACCAATTTGTTGTATATGGGAGGAAATTTTGGTTATCAATTAAATGATTGGTTGGCCAATTCTATAGGAAGTGTAGGTACATTTTTTCTGCTTATTTTTTCTTTTATAGCTCTCACCGGAGCAATGTTCAAGGATTTTCTTTCGAGAAGTATGACTTTTGTTAAATCGCTCTTGCCCAACAAATCCGGACAAGAAACTAAAATATCGAAACCAGTAGCAGATAAATATGAGGTTGAGATGGATGAAATAGAAGAAGAGAAAGAGTTTCAAAAAACCGAAACAGAAGAAGAGGAAGAGTTTGATGCGGAATCCATCACATTGAAAATTGATTCTTCAGAGATTGCTGAAGAATCAGATTCAGAAAAACAAGTAACGAGTGTAGATTTGTCCACAGAAGTACCTGAATCAAAAGAAGAAGTATCCGATGAATTCGAAATTGAGGTTAAGACGGTAAATGAGGAGGTTTTATCAGAAAAGGAGATTAACAG
>CBFHHA010000024.1:0-36693 GCA_965655625.1 Flavobacteriales bacterium
TCAAAACAATGAAAAAGAAGAACCAAAATCACCACCTCCGCCAAGTAGCATAGGAGATGATGGGCAGGCTTCTTTGTTCTAAACTCTATGAAATATTATCTAATTCTAATTCGGTATTCTCTTAACTTTTTATCGTTTGTTTTGCCAACATATGCCGGAAAAAAAGCTATTTCTGTATTTTCTAAAGTGAGAAAAAAGGAAGTCAAAGGAAAAGAGCAAGAGTTTTTTGACCAATCGCACTCATTTACCGTTCCACGACCGGGAGAAGATATTTCTTGTTACGAATTAGGGAATCCAAAGGGTAAACTGCTGTTTTTAGTCCATGGATGGGAGAGCAATCCAGGATGTTTTACTCAATTTTTACCCCATTTAAGTTCATATCGTATCATAGCTTTTACGTTGCCTAGTCATGCTCACAAGAAGGAAACTCATACCAATATGTACGAATGCAAAGATGCATTTAAGCTGGTTCTGGATTTTATTTCGCCCAAAGAGGAATTTCATGTGGTAGCTCATTCATTGGGATCATCGGTTACGGCCTTTGCTTTGTCCGAAACAAATTATAAAGCAGATAAATTGGTGTTTCTTTCTGCTAATAATGACATAGTCCAGGTGTTTGAGGATTTTCAAAAGCTGTTAGGGTTTAATGATCGTGTATTTCGCTTGATAGCTGAGAGAATAGAACATATAGCTGGAGATAAATTGGAAGAAATGAAAGTAGAAGATAGATTGAGTAGAGTAAAATTCAACGAACTTTTGCTCATTCATGACAGATTCGATAAAATAATACCATTCGAAAAGTCAGAAACCTTGAGTAAGAAGTTTTCAAATTCTAAATTGATTCCTTTTCAGAGAATAGGGCATTACAGAATGCTCTGGAATGATAAAGTATTAAAAGAAGTATTGGATTTTTAAGCCCAGAGAGAGTAGGGTAGCGAAACCAATTGTGAATTAAAATAGCGAGAATCTTGCGTTACTTCTTCTCCAATCCAATCTGGTATTTCAAAAGATTCATCTTCTGAATTCAATTCGATTTCAGCAACTTCCAAGCCTTTGTTTTCCTGTTCAAAAACATCTACTTCCCAAATGTGGTCGGCATGATGCACAAGGTGCCTTGTTTTTGACAAAATTGGTGTGTCGCATAATTTGATAAGCTCTGTTGCTTCATTTACCGGAATCTCGTATTCAAATTCACTTCTTACACTTCCAGTCGATTTGCTTTTTATTGTTAAGTATCCCTTCTCATTGGTGACTCGTACTCTCACAGTTCGGTTTTTATCAGAGTTTAGATAACCCTGAATGATTTTATTCTCACTGAGAACATCATTTCTCCACGAATCATTTTTTAGCAAAAATTTGCGCTCAATTTCTTTTGGCATACTTTTTTTTAGTTTTTCTCTAGAACTTCATCTACTCGCATTACAAACAGGAGTGATATAATTATAGTATATCTAATATGTTTTCAATCTTAATTGGATTCACCGAATTAAACCCTTCTCCATATTTGCATCCAATGGTTCTCCCAAATTGCCTCGCTCGTCCATCCAAAAAGTCCATGAATTCTTGGTTAGAAATAGGGGTTTGGGGCTCCGTGCTATCTGGGTTATAGAATTGAGAAGAATAGGCTAAAATAGACTTCATTTTAGTTTCCATTTCTGGGGTAATGTCAATCACAAAATCAGGCTCAATGTATTCGTCCTGAATGTAATGAAATACTTGTTTGGGTCTCCATTTCTCTTGGATCTCTGCGTTCAACTGTGTTTTTATCTTGATTAATCCGGATAAAAATGCAGCTCTTTTCACCAACTCCCCACCTCTGCCGTGGTCTGGGTGTCTGTCGTTTATGGCATTGCACAAAACAACGTCTGGTTGGTATTTACGTATCATCTCAATTACTTTGATCAGCGAATTTTCATTGATTTGAAAAAAACCGTCACCTAGGTTGAGGTTTTCGCGCACAATGTTCCCGATTATGTGGGTAGCTTTCTCAGCTTCTTGGTAGCGAATTTCTCTGCTTCCTCGTGATCCAAGCTCACCCTCTGTTAGGTCGATGATTCCTACTTTTTTTCCTTTTTTGATGTGCTTTATAAGTGTTCCGCTGCATGCGAGTTCAATATCGTCCGGGTGTGCCGCAAAGGCCAATATATCTAATTTCATAGTGTAAAGATAAGGTTTTGAATTAGAGAAAATGTTAGTCTATATGAACAAGTTTGTTCTTCTTTATGAGGTAATAGGTTCCGATAGAAATTAGACAATATCCCAAGAAAAAATAAAGTCCGGGTAAAGTTGTGCTTTCAGTTTGTATCCCTACATTGATGTTGTTAAAGGACAAAAAGGCCAAAAAACTCGCTGCAACAAAAATATCGGCCATGCTGTATTTTCCCATGTAAGAAACTACTTTCAGTAGGTTATAGTTTTGAGATAATTGTTTGGAAAACAAAAATGTATAAAACAAAATTAACTTAGAAAAAGGGAAGACAATACTGAACAGAAATATGGCAAGGCCTACGATCCAATTTCCATTTATAAACAAAGTTTGAACGAGCTGGATCACTGTTTTACTTTGGTAAAAGAAATATATTTTTCCCTCAAAAGTTTTGGCAATTCCTATTCCTAGATCAATGTTGAGGTCTTCCATAAAAGCACCCAACTCTATAAAGGGAAGAAGAATTCCTGTCATAAGACAGATAAGCGAACCATTGAGAACTACAAATCCTATTTGTGTTAAGGTGATTGTTTTTCTTTTGAAGAAATACCAAAATAAAAAAAAATAGAGAGTGATAAATCCGGCTAACCCAATGCAGGATTTGATTGCTGTTTGTTTAGCACGGTAAGCCTTTTTCCAAGTTTCTTTACTCTTTTTCTGTGTGGATTTCCATTCGTTGCTGTTTAGGTAATCGGTTACATCAAGCAGACTAGACTGAAAGTTTAATTCACTTGTGTAGGCCAATTTGTAACGCTGAAATTTGTTGGAATAAGTCCAGGCTTGGTATATCAATATTCCTGCAAGGAAAAATACTAAGCAGGTACTGAGGCTGAAAACACTTCTTTTCATGAGTCAAGTGATGAGTTAATAGTTCCTTTTTCGGAAAGAAGAATCGCTACATCTTTGGTTCCTTTTATTTTGGAAAAAATCAAAATCATCATTACCGTAATTGGAACGGAAAGAATCATGCCGATTATTCCCCAAATGGCTCCCCAAACACTCAAAGACAAGATGACAACCAACGAACTGATGTTGAGTGAATTCCCCATCATTTTGGGTTCTAAAAAATTTCCTACCAATACTTGAATCACTCCCACAAAAATGACGACCAACACAAAGGGTGTAAAATCTGTTCCGCCATACTGAACGAGAGCCATAACCGCTGGAAATAATGTGGCAATAAGAGAACCAATGGAAGGAATGAAGTTTAAAATAAAAATACAAGCTGCCCAGAAAAAGGCAAAATCGATGCCGATTAATTTTAGTGCGGCATAGCTAGAAACGGCAGTTATCAAACTGAGTAATGTTTTAATAGACAAATATTTACTAAGGGATTTATCTATTTCAATTAATAATTTGTTTACGTCATCAAATTCATTCGGTTTTTCGTAAATAGCTTTGAGTTTATTCAGAAAACTAGTCTCTTCCATTAAGATAAAAATGAGGTAGAGAAGTATCATAAAGGTGCTTGAAAAAAGTTCTGAGAACGAATCAAGCAAATTCTTTCCGATGGATGTTAGGTCTACATCGCCAATAAAATTATTGATGTTTTCTCCGATATTTAGACCAAATTTTGATTCAATTTGAGTTGCTACTTTTTCCAGGTTCTCTTGGTATTTTGGGGCTTCGTTGTAGAGGTCTTGCACATTGGAAATGATAAGATTTGAGATGAGACCAATGACGAATAAAATTACTATGGAGGCAAGGGCTGTTTTTATTGCTCGAGGTATTTTGGTTTTTATCCATTCCGATTTGTCCATAAATTCGCGAATTTCCTTAATTATGAACCATAAAAATACTGCGAGAATGAGAGGGAGTATAATTCCTTTAGCTATTATTAGTAAAGTAATAACGCAAAAAATAATAAAGAATATTAGTCCAATTTTTTGTAATTTCATACTTGATTTTTACAGTGTTTCTTAAAAGTACATAAGATATCCTGTTTTACCATAAAAAATAGAATTCACCTTGAAGAAATTTGAAATTCCTGAAATATATAAAGCTTCCATAATTGGAGAAATAAAAGAAAAGCGGAAGTCTGAAGACAGAATGAAAAAAGATTTTACTCCTTCTATTTTGACCTTTGATGGAGTAGAATTTGTTCTTGCCCGACATTTTGGATTTTGCTACGGTGTTGAGAATGCCGTGGAAAAGGTTTATAAGGTGTTGGATGAGTTTCCTGAAAAGAATATTTACCTATTGAGTCAAATGATTCACAACCCGACAGTAAATGAAGATTTATTGGACAGAGGAATTCGTTTTATTATGGATACAAAAGGGACCCAACTTATTTCCTGGGACGAGATTACTGCTGAGGACATTGTGTTGATTCCGGCCTTCGGAACTACACTGGAGATAGAGGCTATCTTGAAAGAAAAAGGTATTGTGTCTAAAGATTATGATACCACTTGTCCGTTTGTTGAAAAAGTGTGGAACAGATCAGAAAAACTAGGAGAGAAGGAGTACACCATTATTATACATGGGAAGGCAGCTCACGAGGAAACTCGCGCGACATTTTCGCACAGTAGCGAAAACGGAAAATCTGTCATTGTGAAGGATATCAAAGAGGCTAAGCTTCTTGCTCAGTTTATAGATAAACAGCTTCCTGCCAAAGATTTCTATTCGTTTTTTGAGGGGAAATATTCACCTGGTTTTGACCCTTACACCGATTTGAACAAAGTGGGGGTGGTGAATCAAACTACCATGTTGGCTTCTGAGACTCATGAAATTTCTCAGTATTTTAAGGATAAAATGATAGAGCTGTTTGGTGAAGAAAACTTGAGTGAAAGATTTGCAGATACACGAGATACTCTGTGTTATGCCACAAATGACAATCAAAAAGCAACCCTAGAGCTCATGAAAGAAGAAGGGGATTTTGCGGTAGTTGTAGGAGGTTACAATAGCTCCAATACCATACATTTGGTGGAATTACTTGAACAAAAGTTCAATACTTTTTTTGTTCAAAACGCTGATAAAATTGTGGGTAAGAGTTGTATAAATCATTTTGATATTCATGCCAAAAAGGAGAACTCTACCGACTTTTTTGGTAAATTTAACAAAGAAAAATTGAGGATAATTGTTACGTGTGGGGCTTCATGCCCAGACAGTGTTTTGAATCAAGTGATAGAAAAAATAGTGTATGTTGTCAATCAAAAACAATAAAATTGTTTGGGTAAGTTTCTGTGTTTTGTTATCCAGTTTTTCGGTAAAAGCCGAGTTGCAAGCAATTTTTAACTACAAGCAGTTTCAAATACCAGGAAAAGGAATTTACATCGAGAATTATTTATCTTTTGTGTCTTCTTCGTTGAAGTACAAAAGTAAAGAATCGAATGTACTGCAGGCAAGGATATTGATCACCCAAATTCTCAAACGCAACGATTCCATTGTTGATTTTAAAAAATACAACGTGCTAGGCCCTGAACTTGTGGATAGCGTAGCAATTGATTTTAAAGATCAAAAAAGATTTTTTGTAGAGCCAGGTGTGTATGAGTTAGAGATTCAATTATTGGATTTGAATAGCCCAAATAGAGTACCTGTAGAGTTGAATAAATTTTTGACAATCAGGGCCTTTGATTCGAGAACTTCTGTGTCCGACTTGCAATTGGTTGATTATTTTAAAAAAACTACCGAACGCAATGAGTTTTCTAAATCAGGTTATGATCTCTATCCGCTTATTTCGAACTACATTCCCACTGAGGTGTTTAAACTTGCGTTTTATTTTGAAGTATACAACAAGCAAGACATAAGAAAAGTATTGGTAAAAGAATACATCGAAACATTTTACGGAAACAAATTATTGCCCAGTTACATCAAGCGAAGTGTAAAGGAATTGAAAGAAACTACGCCAATATTTCACGCATTTGATATCGAAAAGCTACCTTCTGGAAATTACAATTTAGTGGTAGAGGTAAGGGATGAAAAAAACGAACTCGTTACGAGTGAAAAAGTTTTTTTTCAACGTGTAAATACACAAGTAGTGGAACAAAAACAGGATACGGCAAAGCCTATTTCTTTAACGTACGATTTGCCTCAAGATTCTTTAGATTATTTCTTGGAAGCTCTGGTTCCTATTGCCAATACGCTTGAATACAAAGTATTGACCGGAAGCAAGTCTAATTTAACGGATGAGGTGAAAGAGCAGTATTTTGTTAATTTTTGGCAAACAAGATATGGGGTAAACGCCATTGCCGAATGGGAAAAATACCGAAAAAAGGTGGCCGAGGCAGAAGAGCTTTTTGGAAACTCCGTAAAGCCTGGTTACTTGACAGATATGGGAAGAGTTTATATAAAGTATGGCAAGCCAAACGACAAAGTAGAAAAACTGAACGAGCAAGGGACTTATCCCTATGTTATTTGGCATTATTACCAAACCCAAAATAGATCAAACGTGTTGTTCGTTTTCTATCACTCTTCGGCTGTAACACAAGATTTTGAGCTTATCCACTCAGATATGCCCGGAGAAATTACAAACCGTGATTGGAAGTATTTGCTCAATATGAGAGTAGGAGGAAAGGACAATAGAGTAGATGAAGATGCAAGAAGAATGAGGTAACATACAAAAGCTATTTTTGAAATTCTAATTCAGGATAAGAGAGCGAAATTCTTGACTCTGGACGTAAGATTTATTACATTAAGTAAGCAGGATATTTACTAATTTTAATAAATCAAATAAACAAAATGAAACTATGAATAGAATTGGATTAGACGAAAACAAGTCAGAAAAAATTGCTGAAAAATTAAACGAGCTGTTAGCAAATTATTCGGTTTTTTATCAAAACACGAGAGGATTTCATTGGAACGTAAAAGGATAAAAGTTTTTTGAACTTCACGTAAAGTTCGAAGAATTGTACAACGACTTAGTTTTAAAAATTGATGAAATTGCCGAAAGAATATTGACATTAGCCCACACACCGGAACACAAGTATTCAGTTTACACAAAATTTGCTCAAATAAAAGAAAGTTCGGAGGTGAATAATGGGATTCGAGGGGTAGAAATTATCTTAGAATCATTCAAAACTATCATTGAGCTCCAGAGAAACTTGCTGGAATTGACAGATGACGCCAATGACGAAGGTACCAATGCATTGATGAGCGATTACATTCGTGAACAAGAGAAACTCGTATGGATGTACTCTTCCTTCTTGAACAAATAGTCAGAAAATTAAGAGAATAAATAGACAGAGCGAAAATTACTTAGATTTCTACTTCGCCCACGGTTGTTTTTATAATGAAATTACCCAATTGCACGGTAAGCTTCTTTCCTTCCATTTCCAGCAACACACCTTGGGTCTTGTGATTTTTTAATTTAATTTTTTTCCCTATCACCAGGGTCTCCTTCAGTTTTTTGGCTTCATTTTTCTTTTCTATTTCCTTATTTATTTTGGGTGTAGTCTTTGCCGGAGATGATTTGGGCAAATCAGGAGAGGATAGAGTTTTATCAAGAACCACCGGTTTTTGCTTTTCTTTCAGTTTAATTCGTTCAATGGAGGCTAATTTTTTTAGTGCTTCCAAAGTTGCTTTTTCTGTTTTATGATGTTTAAATTTCCCTAGTATTTCATAGAATTTCTTCCCCATATTCACGAACTTATTCTGCTGTTCTACAAATTGGTTGATTCGCTCAGATTTAGCCTGAAGCTTCTCCAGTTTTTCATCATATTCACGCATGCTTTGTCGAGCTTTGTGCTGTGATTTATATTGCTCGGTGTTAATTTTTTTAAACTTAGATTTCTCTTTTTGTAGTGAAACAGACAAGGCATCTACTTTTAGTTTGTGTTCAGATACTTTGGTCTTTGCTCGTTCAATCAATTCGTTGGGAATTCCATTGTGCTGAGCAACTTCAAACGTAAAGGAAGAGCCTGGCTGACCAATGGATAAGGTAAACAGAGGCTCTAGTTTTTTGGTGTCGAAAAGCATACAAGCATTGGTGGCTGATTCTAAGGAGGAAGTTAAGATTTTGATGTTGGTGTAGTGCGTGGTAATGACTGCAAAGCTATTCTTTTCGTACAATTCCATGTAAAATACTTCGGCTAAAGCACCACCGAGTTCCGGATCTGTTCCGCTGCCAAATTCATCCAAAAGAAGCAAGGTGTTTTTGTCTGAATTCGCCAAAAAATGATTCATCCTATTCAGTCTATAACTGTAAGTACTAAGCTGGTTTTCTATGGATTGATTGTCGCCTATGTCAGATAAAACTTGATCAAACCAACAGCACGAGCTATCCGGATCCATGGATAAAAATAGTCCGCTTTGGTACATCAATTGTAAAATCCCAACAGTTTTTAAAGTGATTGATTTTCCTCCAGCATTGGGACCTGAAATAACCAGAAAGCGACTGTTTTCGTTCATTTCTATCTCCTGACCAATTGTTTTTTTATTTACCTCATTATTTTTTAAAAAGAGCAAAGGGTGGATTGCATTTTTCCAATGCATCTTTTTTACTGTATTCAATTTTGGGCGAGTTCCATTGTAGGACTGGCCGAAAAGAACTTTGGCATTCAATAAATCAAACCTCACCAATAGGGCTTGGAAAGCTTTTAAGTGTTTTTTTTCGGATCGAAGTTGAAAAGTGACTTTTTCGAGTATGGAAAAAATCTCGTTGCTTTCGTCTATTCGCAATCTTTCTTGTTCTTTGTTTAGCTCAAAACTTTCTTGCGGTTCGATGTAAGTATAATTGCCTTTGGCACTTACGCCACAAATTCTTCCAGGCACTCGTTTTTTGTATTGCGAAAGCACAGTAAGAAGTCTGCGATTGTCCAAGAATGATTCCTCAGTTTCTCCTAATAATTCATCCTGTCTGCATCTACGGAGTGCTTTTTCAAAATTTTTGTTGATTTCCGACCTGTTCGATTTCTGCTTTTTTCGGATGTTGAGTAGGAGTTGGGTTGCATCATCTTTTATGTCAAGTTTTTTTGTATCTAAGATTTCAGTAATAATTCCCAAAACATCTTTTATTCCGGTAATATGTTCGCATGATTCAAAAAGAACAGGGTAGTCATACTGCTGATTTCTTGCGAAATCAATTAAAATTTTAGTTCCTTGACAAAGAGCAAAAACCTTCAGCAATTCATTAAGGATTAGTACACCATTCTCAATTCTCAGTATATTGAGCGCTGTATCTATATCTTCTGCATTGGGGTGAGGGAAACTTAACCTGTCATCCAAGTATATTTCCTGGATTTCTTCCAAGAGGGCAAATTCTTTGTTCAGTAACTCGGGTTTGGCAAATGAAGTTAGATTTTGTGCGTTTTCTTTGGCTTTTTGAGATTTGCAGTAAGTTGATAAAATGTCGCAAACTACTCCAAATTCAAGGTCTTTACCACTTTGTTTGTCTAATATCATTTGTTTGTTCTAAGCTTATTATTTATCCCGAAGGTCAAAGCTAAGTATTTTTAGAAAGAGATGTTTTGTTTGAGACCGAAAGGCACCTAATAATTGAAAGGGGTAAGAATTAAAAAGGCTGTTATCCGATTCGTTTTAATCCTAAATTGTTCCCCAAGGTCAACATAAAGGCAAAGGCTTCTTCAAAGTCATTTTTAATAGTTCCTTCTAGAATCGCCTCTTTAATTTCCGACTTTATTTTACCTACTTCAAAACAAGGTTCCAAACCAAAGGTTTTCATGATGACGTCACCTGAAATTGGAGGTTGCCAATTTCTAATCCTGTCACTTTCTTCAATTTCTGCAATTCGCTTTTCCACTTTGTCAAATTTTTGCAAATAGCGTTGAACTTTGTTTTCATTTTTTGAGGTGATATCAGCTCGGCATAGTGTGAGTAAATCGTCTATGTCGTTTCCTGCTTCCATTAACATTCTGCGATAAGCAGCATCTTTTGTGTTGGGATTTGTAAGGGCAATTGGTCTTAGGTGAAGAAAAACGAGCTTTCGCACATAGTGCATCGTTCCATCCAAGGGAAGTTTCATTCTTTTGAAAATCCCTCGTACCATTTTGGAGCCTACAACCTCGTGGCTATGGAATGTCCATCCTACCTTTTTGTCAAATCTTTTGGTAGGAGGCTTAGCAATGTCATGCAAAATTGCGGCCCATCTCAACCAAAGATTATCGGTGTTTAGTGAAATATTATCTAGCACTTCTAACGTGTGATAAAAATTATCTTTATGTCCTTTGTTGTCAATGAATTCTACTCCGTGAAGAGCAACCATTTCTGGAAAAATTAATGCTAACAATCCTGTATTGAACAGCAACTTAAAGCCAATAGAAGGCTTGTCAGCCAAAATTATTTTATTGAGTTCGGTTGTAATTCGTTCTTGAGAAACAATCGAAATTCTCTCCTTGTGCTCTCTTATAGCAGTCAAACTGGTGTGATGAATGGTGAAATTAAGTTGGGTGGCAAATCGAATGGCTCGCATCATCCTCAAAGGGTCGTCAGAATAAGTGATTCCTGGCTCTAAGGGTGTTCTTAAAATTTTGTCTTGTAAGTCTTGAATCCCGTTAAATGGATCGATGAGTTCTCCATAATTTGATGCATTCAGGCTTATTGCTAGTGCATTTATTTTGAAATCTCTTCTCTTTTGGTCGTCTTCAATTGTCCCATTTTCTACGGTAGGTTTTCTGGATCCTCTGTCGTAAGACTCTTTTCTGGCACCCACAAATTCAATTTCGTATCCATCATCAAGTTTTATCATTGCAGTACCAAAATTTTTGAATACCGAAACTTTTGAAGCTTTTACTTTTTCTGCAATTTTTTCGGCTAACTCAATTCCACTACCTTCAATTACAATGTCAATGTCTTTACAAGGTCTATTGAGCAATAAATCTCGTACAAATCCGCCTATCACAAATACACGTTCATTCGGGACGGTTTGTTTTATTACCTCAAAAATGGGGTGATTTAGTTGGTCGGCAAATTGTGTTTTTGTCATTACTGGGGTATGAAAATTACTTTCTGATCAAAGTGAAGGTTCCGTCCATTTCAATTTTCATAATGGTAGAAGCTCGCGGCTTTAATTTTGTGTCGGACGGCAAATTTACAATATAATCTATACCGTCCAAAATTCTCTTGTCAATATCCTCGAAACGCAAAGGACTAGGCTGGTCACTGATATTAGCCGAAGTGGCAATCAAAGGTTTTCCAAATTTTTTAATGAATTGATGACAAAATCCTTCTTTTACAATGCGAATAGCCACAGACTTATCATCGGCCAGGAGGTTGTGGGCTATATTGTAACCTTCGGGATAAATAATTGTGGTAGGTTTCTCAGAGAACTCAACAATATCCCAAGCAATATCAGGAATTTGCTTTACGTACCGATTTAGTTTGGTGTCGGATTCAAGCAGTGTAATCATACTTTTATTCGAGGCTCGTTGCTTTAATGAGTAAATTTTATTTACTGCCACTGGATTGGTAGCATCGCATCCAATTCCCCATAAGGTATCGGTTGGGTAAAGTATGATACCTCCGTTTCTTAATATTTGTATAGCCTCTTCCATATCCATTATTTATAAGACAAAGGTATTTAAAGCAATTGCGAATGACAACACTCTGGCTGTTGTTTTGCGTCTCTTCTTAAAATTGTTTTTCTAGATGACTTAGAAATTTTGGAATGAATTATTTGTCTAAATTCGCAACTATGGAAGAAACAGAAAGAAACATTAAGCTAATTTGGGATTTTAGAGGAGAAGATGGACATCAAACTGCCATTCATCACGAAATTCATTTGAAAGAGTTTGCTAGAAAAGAGGATGTACCTTATGTAAACACGGGAGTGGAACCGTTAGGTGATTTGCATTCAACAGCGTTCATAACCGTTCCAGAATCTTACATGAGAATTGTGAGAGATGCATTAATTCCCCATCGAGGTGAAATTGCAGAATAGCACATTCTTGTTCAGTAAAATAAATAGGACGAAAATTGTTTAATAACAAAGGTTCTTTTATATTTGCACCCCTAAAAAAGTAAGTAAATTAAACAAATAAACTATGCAAAATAGAAATATTATATGGGTTTTTACCATATTATTAACACTAGCTTGTCTTTACCAATTGTCCTTTACATGGGTGACAAGTGGCGTAGAGAAAGAGGCAAAAGAATTCGCAGAATCTGAGGCTTCAATGTATGTTGGAAGTGATTCTTCTGTGAGAGCAACTGTAGGAAATGCTGAATATTTGGTGGCTACACAAGAAGAAAGAGACGTGTTTCAAAAAGCTGTTTTGGAAAATTACTTGATTAACAAAACGAATGAATCAGTTTATCCAATATTTGGGCATACTTATAAATATTGTAAAGACAACGAATTAGCAAAAGGGCTAGACCTTGAAGGTGGGATGAGTGTAACCTTGCAAGTTTCAATACCCGATATGGTTTCTAACTTAGCTGGAAGATACTCTTCGAGAAGTTCTTTTTCTGAGCCTTTTGAAGCAGCATACTCTGTATTTACAACCGCAGAAAATGAAAAAGAATTTGTCGATTTATTTGAAGAAAAGTTCAACGAAATAAATCCAGAAGAGTCGCTTGCTGAGATTTTCAAATTTAAGGATGAAGACGGAAATAAATTGACTAACATTTCCAACGAAGAGGTAATAGCGATGTTGAGAGAAAAAGCTTCTGGAGCTTTAGATAAAACTGAAACTGTCATTTCATCGAGAGTATCGGGGTTAGGACTTTCTCAACCTTCTATCCAAAAGAACCAAAGTAAAGGAACGATTACAATTGAGCTGCCTGGAGTAAAAGACAAGGAGAGAGCGAGAAATTTACTTCAAAGTACTGCAAAACTTGAGTTTTGGCATACCTACAAAAATACAGAAGTAGGAAATGCAGTGTACGAAAAGTTGAATGATATTATTAGTAGAACAATGTATCCTGGTTATTTGGATTCTGTTGAGAATGCAACAAAAGATACGACTACCTCAGCTGATCTAGCCTCAGAGAGTGATTCAACAGAAGTAAATGATTCAACTGAGTTAGCTTCAGAAGATTCAGCTTCAGTAGATCCATTTGCGAACTTAACCGCAGACGAACAACAAGAAATGTTTAGAAAGACAAGTCCTTTGTCTGCAAGATTATATCCTTATGCTGACCAAGAAAGTCAATGGATGGAAAGTGCAATATTAGGATATGCAAAAATTACAGACACTGCCGAAGTTAACGCTTTCATGAAAATGAGTGTTGTGCAAACTGCAGTTTCAACCATTTCAAGAGATTTGGCTTTCATGTGGGAATCAAAATCTGCCGGTTCAACACAAGACGGTACACCATTATTGAACTTGTACTTAATTAAAAAGACGAAAAGTGGTATTCCAGAATTGGATGGAGAGGAAGTGGAGTCAGCAAGACAAGACTTTGATCCAATGACAAGAAAACCCATGGTTTCTTTACAATTCAAAAACGCAGGAGCAATTGCTTGGGCGGATTTGACAGAACAAAGTGCGAAAGACGAAACGGGTATCGCAATCACATTGGATAATAAAGTGTTTTCTTCACCAGTGGCATCTGGTAAAATTGAAGGAGGAAGAACCCAAATTACAGGAGGTTCTTTTAATGGTGCTGAAGGAATAAAAGAAGCAAAGGATTTGTCAAACATTTTAAAGGCTGGAGCACTTCCTGCACCGGCAAAAATTGTGGACGAGTCTGTGGTTGGACCAACTTTGGGAGCAGAAAACGTACAGGCAGGACTTTGGTCGTTTGCTGGAGCCTTATTGTTGGTTTTGGTTTACATGATTTTTTATTATTCAAAGGCAGGAGCAGTTGCTGATTTAGCCTTGATTACAAATATTTTCTTCATTTTTGGAACACTTGCCTCGTTAGGAGCTGCACTTACGCTTCCAGGAATTGCAGGTATCGTACTTACTATCGGTATGTCGGTGGATGCTAATGTTCTTGTATTCGAAAGAATTAGAGAAGAATTGAGAAATGGTAGAGGGAAGAGACAAGCAATTGAAGAAGGTTATTCAAAAGCTCTTT
Source organism: Flavobacteriales bacterium (assembly GCA_965655625.1). Taxonomy (GTDB): domain Bacteria; phylum Bacteroidota; class Bacteroidia; order Flavobacteriales_D; family CAJJDF01; genus CAJJDF01. The sequence goes on from CBFHHA010000024.1 coordinate 14,123, forward strand.
CTGCAATTTTGGATGCCAACATTACTACCTTGCTTACTGCAATCGTATTGGGTTACTTCGGTCATGGAGCTATCCAAGGATTCGCTATTACGCTTATCATTGGTATTTTTACTTCGTTATTCTCAGCACTTATCATTTCAAGATTGATATTCAGTTACATGATTGACAGAAAGAAAGAAATTTCTTTTTCTACTGCCATCACAAAGAACTTATTCTTGAATATGAAAGTTCCTTTTATCAAAAAAAGAAAAGTATTTTACATTATTTCTGGATTAATTATCGCAGGAGGTATTTTCTCCTTGGTTACGAGATCTTTGGATTACGGAGTTGAATTTACTGGAGGGAGAACTTACAAAATAAAGTTTGAGAACGAAGTGAATTTCCAAGACGTAAGAGAAAGCCTTGCTGCCTCTTTTGGAGATATGCCAGAAGTAAAAATGATTGATAACCGATACAAAGCACTGATTACAACTCAATACATGTTGGGAGATAAAACTTCAGAGGGTTCGGCAAAAGTTGAAACCAAACTAAACGAGGGATTAAAAGACATCAGTGGGTACGAAATCATTGAATCAAGACAAGTTGATTCTAACATTTCAGCTGGATTTAAAACCTCATCCATTAAAGCAGTATTGATATCCTTATTGATCATCTTCTTATATATAGTATTTAGATTTAGAAAATGGCAATTTGGATTGGGAGCCTTGCTAGCCATGTTCCACGATGTGTTAATCGTATTGTCATTGTTCTCTATTGGATGGGGAAGATTCCCATTTGCAATGGAAATAAACGAAGCATTTATTGCGGCAATATTAACAGTAGTAGGATACTCAATAAACGATACAGTAGTGGTATTCGATAGAATTAGAGAATTCCTTACGGAAAGAAGAAAAGGAGAACCAGCAGAAGTGATTAACGAAGCATTGAACTCTACCTTGAGCAGAACAGTGAATACTTCGGTAACGACTTTCCTCGTGTTGTTAATCATCTTCATTTTTGGAGGAGACTCCATTAAAGGAATGACTTTCGCGTTGATGGTTGGTGTAGTGGTAGGAACATACTCTTCTTTATGCATCGCGACTCCATCAGTAATTGATTTAACTAAATCTTTCAGTTTCAAAAAGAAAGAAATAAACTAATTGTCTTGAACTAAATAAGTGAAAAGTCCTCTGAGAAATCAGAGGACTTTTTTTGTGAAAACACTTTTTTCTTTTCCCATCAGTTGCTAAACATTTAGTATCTTAGTAACAGAAATGTTTACCCAAATAGACTCGTAAAAATCATCTCAATCATGTCAACGATTTTCCTTTTTTTGAACTTAAGCAGTGGTGAAATATTCATCGTATTCTTGTTCATTCTCATTTTCTTTGGTGCAGAAAGTATTCCCAAAATAGCTCGATCTTTTGGGAAAGTAATGTACCAAATAAAGAACGCGACAGACGATATAAAGCGAGATATAAAGGAGTCAACAGATAATATTAAGAAAGATATTTTGGACCAAACGGATGGATCTAATCCAATATCGGAGATGAAAAAAGAAATAGACCAATCGGTGAAAGACATTAAAATAGATTAGTTATGGATTTTTTTTGGTTAGTATTAGGTCTAGTAATCCTAATTTTTAGTGGAGATTATCTGGTAAAAGGGGCTGTAGGAGTTGCTGAAAAATTTAAAATTTCACCGCTGGTGATTGGGATGACGGTAGTTTCTTTTGGAACATCAGCGCCAGAATTATTCGTCAGTATAAAAGCAGCTTGGGAGGGTTCTCCTGATTTAGCAATAGGAAATGTAATTGGTTCCAAAATTGCGAATATCGCCTTGGTTTTATCTATCACTGTGCTTATTTTTCCCATTATCGTTGATAGGAACTCCAAAATCATTGATTGGCCAATGATGATGTTTTCCAGTATACTGTTTTACGTATTTTCCTTAGATAATGTAATTTCTACCATCGAAGGAGTTGCTATGGTGTCGATTTTATTGGTGTTCACCATACTACTCATAAGAAATTCGAGAAAATTAAACCTTGATTTGGATGAAGACATTGATGGTACTCCGTCCAATATGGGATTAACGGTGTTGTATTTGATTGGGGGTCTAGTTGGATTAAAGTTTGGAGCAGATTGGTTTGTGGAAGGAGCCAAGGGTGTTGCCAAATCATTTGGTATGACCGACAAAGTAATTGGAGTTACCATTGTGGCATTTGGCACATCAGTTCCGGAGCTGGTAGCATCTGGAGTGGCTGCCTATCGGAGGCAGACAGATATTTCTTTGGGTAATTTAGTAGGGTCTAATATTTTTAATATTCTCATTGTCCTAGGAATAACTTCTATTATTACGCCTATACAAGTGGCAGAAAGCGTAATGGTTTTTGATATGTATTGGATGTTAGGAATTGCTTTAGCACTTTATCCCATGATGTTTATTGGGAAAAAAATGGGAAGAATCCATGGGTTGATTCTCCTCTCAGCCTACATTACGTATATCGTGTTGTGCGTTCAGTCTATTTAGTTGGGCTGTAATTTTGATAGTTTATTGCGTTAGTTGAAAAGTATCTTGTTCCTGGGTTCAATCTCGTTGTTTCGTTCATACTTTCGAACATCTCGGAAGGACATTCAATAAAAGAGCTAGCAGAGTTGCTGTAAATCATACTCGAATCCCCCTGATAGAAGATCATAAAACCAATGCTGCCTAGTTTTAACGATTGTGTAGTTGAAATTGAGTTACCCAGCTCTTCTTTAAACTTTACGAGCTGATCATCGCTCAAGATAAATTCACCTTGGTAATTGTACATCCTCACTTGAGTAATAGAATTTACGTCAAAAAAATCTTTGAGTAACTGTGGATTTTGGGGACTCACACAAGTTGCTAGAAGGATAGCGGTTAATAGCCACAAACGTTTCATTCCTTCAGTTTTTGTATCACTTTTTCGATCTGAGGTATCAGTAATTCTTCTCCAGAGTTATAAATAATAAAATCAGCAAGTTTCATTTTTTTTTCGTCTTCCCATTGGTTTTTCATTCTGTTTTCTACCTCGATTTTGGAAACTCCATCTCTTTGCATTACCCTTTCAATTCGTTTGTTTAAGGGGCAGGTGACAAGAATAATTTTGTTCAAAGATTTGTAAATTCCTGTTTCGAATAAGATAGCAGCTTCTTTAAAAACAATAGGGTTCTGTTGCTTGCTTACCCACGAAGAAAAGTCTTTTCCAACCGCTGGATGAACCAGAGAGTTTAGGACAGCTAATTTTTCAGGTTGGTTAAACACCACGTTGGCCAATTTTCTTCTGTCTAACCCCTCAGAGTTATACACATCGCCAAAAGTATTTTTTATATTTTGAACCAAATCCGGCTCAGAATTGATAAGCAGTTTGGCTCTGGCATCTGAATTGTAAACCGGATAGCCCATAGAGATAAGAAGGTTAGCCACTACAGATTTTCCTGAGCCAATTCCTCCTGTTATGCCAATAATTTGTTTCGTTTGTTTCATAAAAAAAAGAGTCTTAGGTTAGTAAGACTCTTTCAAATTTACCCAAAACTTTGTTTGGGACAATTAATTTGATTGTTATTTTCTTCCGTTTTGTTGCTGGTGCGCAGCAAAGTCGGTTATCAATGCAGATTTCTCAACTTTGACAATGGTACCGCCTTCAACTTTTAGTTTTACCGTAGTGTCCTGAATGGCACTAACAGTTCCATGAAGTCCACCAATAGTAACCACCTCGGCACCTACGGCAAGAGCCTCTCTAAATGTTTTAAGTTCTTTCTGTTTTTTAATCTGTGGTCTTATCATGAAGAAGTAAAAAACACCAAACATTAAGACCAGCATTATAATCATTTGCATTGGGTTACTTTCTCCACCTGGAGCCATCAAAAATAATGTATTCATAGTTTTCTTTTTTTAATTTTGGTTGGGACCCACAACCGTCCCAGTTAATTTTATTTTAGTATCGGCAGGTTGGGTATTTGCCGTAATGGTAATGAATTTTGTGTTGTCGCCCACTCTTCCTTCGGTATTAAATACAATGTCCACTGAGCCTGATTCGCCAGATAAGATGGGTTGATTCGACCAATTTTTTGCAACCGTACAACCACAGCTTCCGTTGATGTCGGCAATCACAAGTGGTCCTTTTCCGTTGTTCTTAAAGCGAAAGGTTTTTCTTATTTCAGCACCTTCAATCACGGTTCCAAAATCGAATTCCAACTCCTCAAGTTCTACTACCGGAGGGTTTTTCATTTCGATTATGTCAGTAAAATTATCGTCCGTAATTTCTGTGGTTCCACACGAGAAAAGAACTGTAAGAGATAAAAAAGTAAGAATTACGTATTTCATCATTGTTTTGGGATTGATTTATTCATTAAACCTCTTCCAGACTTATTTATTTTACCATCTTCTTTTAATTTGGTAAAAATTTTGTCTAATAATCCATTGATGAATCCTTTGCTCTTTGGAGTACTGTAAAACTTAGAGATTTCAATGTACTCGTTCATGGTAACTTTTACCGGAATAGAAGGGAAGTCAATGGCTTCAATCAATGCCATTCTCATAAGAATAACATCTGTCTTGGCTAATCTGTCTACATCCCAGTTTTTTGTTTGAGCCGTAATTAAGTCTTCCAATTCATCTTCTTTCTGGATAGTATGCCTAAATAATAATTTGGCGTATTCTTCGTCAGTTTGATCCTTGAATAAAGGACTCAACCCTTCTATTCCAGAATCGCTTTCACTCATTGTTTCGAGAGTCTTAATGACAGCCATAGCAACAATGTCTAGATCGTCATTCCAAAAAATACTGTTGTCCTCTAGTACTTCATGAAGTAACTCATTGTTGATTACGAATTTTTTGAAAATGGTAATCAAAAACTGTTTGTCTTCTTCAAAAGAATCTCCACCGCTATTCATGTATTCCGTGTATTCTTCCGAGTTTCTCAATTCTTTAAATACTTGGCTAATCACACTAAAGGCCGCTTCTGACCTCCACTGGATTTTCATTTTGTCGATGTCTTTCTTGAGTTGACTATTTTGATTCAATAAAGCAAAAGCTTTGTTATGAACCAATTTCATGTTGGGATTTAGGTCATCTTCTGTCGGGCGCAGTTTGGTTTTTGCGTTTTCAATCTTTTCCTCCGAAACAGTTTTTATTTCGTTGAAAACTGAAAGCAAAGTAACATAAAGCTCATAAACTTTGTTCAGACTAAAAATCAACTCTTTCTCTCCCTTGTCCAATTCTTTGTTGTTGGAGAAAATATAGGCGTACAATGCCAAGAAGGTTTTTATTCGTATGTGTCTTCTAGATAGCATTAAAATGAGAGTTTTATTTTTCCTATTTGTTTGATTCTTTCTTCAGCCATTTTGTTAGCTGCTAGGTAGGTTGGGATGTTTTCTTTTTCCGCTTTATCAAAGATCGCCAAAGTGGTGTTGTAGATGTCCTTAGTTAAGCCCATTACTCTTTCTTTGTCGTACCCAGTTACTTCAAAAAAGCAGTTGATTACCCCACCGGCATTTATCAAATAATCTGGAGCATAGGTAATTCCCATTTCCATACACATTTTACCATGTTTTACTTCATCTTGTAATTGATTATTGGCAGCACCAGCAATGATTTTACATTTAAGTTTACCCAAAGTATCATCATTTACAGTAGCACCCAATGCACAAGGAGAATATATGTCTACATCTAAATCGTAAATATCTTCGGGAGCTACTACGGTAACTTTATATTCTTTGGCTATTCTGTCCAAAGTTGGCTGATAAATGTCTGTTACAAAAATTTCGGCACCTTCTTTTTCTAGAAATTGGATTAAGTATTCGCCTACGTGTCCTGTGCCTTGCACAGCTATTTTTTTTCCTTTTAAACTATCGTTACCGTATGTTTTTTTGGCAGCAGCTTTCATTCCCATGTACACTCCGTATGCTGTCACTGGCGAAGGATCTCCACTTTTTCCTGGTAACCCACTTACGTGATTTGTTTCCATGTTTACCCAGGTCATTTCTCTTGGGGACACACCCACATCTTCTGCGGTAATGTATTTTCCGCCCAAGCTATTTACAAATTTTCCAAACCTTCTAAAAAGGGCTTCGGATTTATCCGTGTGTGGATTTGCAATAATCACTGCTTTACCACCACCTAAGTTCAATCCAGAAATCGCAGACTTGTAAGTCATTCCTCTCGAAAGTCTCAAAACATCGTTCAATGCTTCTACTTCGCTTGCATAATTCCACATTCTTGTTCCTCCCAAAGAAGGGCCTAGTGTTGTATTATGAATTGCAATAATTGCCTTTAAACCAGATTCTTTGTCATTACAGAACACAACTTGTTCGTGCCCCATCATTTCCATTCTGTTCAAAAGGAACCCATGTTCTTGAGCTTTTTCAGCTACTATATTTTCCATGATTAATAAATTTATTTAAGGAGTACAAAATTACGATTATTATTTATTTTTTGGAACTTTAATTTCGAATTAAAAGTTTCCCCTTTTCAATCGAGTTTTTTGTCAATGAAAACATGTTTCTTTTGACGAAATTGTAAGTATTAAAAACTTATCTTTGTCCCGATGAAATCACTCTCATATTTAAATAAATACCTAATCAAATATAAGTGGCGCCTTATTTTGGGAACTCTATTTATAGCCGCTTCCAATTACTTTGGAGTCGAAATGCCACGGCTCGTGAAAAGAGCAGTGGATTTGTTCGAAAAAAAAATCGGTTCTATTCAGACATCGTCCCTAACGGAAATGGACCGGTCAGAGATTCTTGATGGAGCTTTTTATTTGGCTTTAATTTATGTTGGATATTCCTTAATTCGTGGTTTTTTTGTGTTTCTAAACAGACAAACAATCATCATCATGTCACGGCTCATAGAGTACGATTTGAAGAATGAAATTTACCAGCACTATCAGAAATTAACTCCGGCTTTTTACAAGCAAAATAATACCGGAGACTTAATGAACCGAATTTCTGAAGATGTGAGCAAAGTGAGAATGTATTTGGGTCCTGCAATTATGTATACAATAAATCTACTGGTATTGAGCGGATTGACTATTTATTACATGGTTTCGGTGAATGTAGAACTCACGTTGTATGCATTGGCTCCTTTGCCTATAATGACTATTATGATTTATTACATCAGTAAAATCATGAATCGCAGGAGTGAAGAGGTTCAAGTTCAACAGTCGCTTATATCTACTTTTGTTCAAGAATCTTTTTCAGGAATTAGAGTGGTGAAAGCATATAACATGCAAAAATCATTGAACCAAAGTTTTTTGAAGGAAGCGAACGAGTATCGTTCTAGGTCAATGAAGCTGGCAACTATCAATGCTTTTTTCTTTCCAGTAATTGTTTTGCTGATTGGAGTAAGTACTGTGTTAACAATTTACATTGGAGGAATAAAGGCAAATCAAGGAATCATCACAAATGGTGATATTGCTGCATTTGTTATTTATGTAAATATGCTTACTTGGCCATTTGCTTCTATAGGATGGGTTACTTCCATGGTTCAGCGTGCAGCTGCATCTCAAAAAAGAATCAATGAATTTCTGAATCAAAAACCCGCAATTTTTTCAAAATCGAATGCGGTAGAAATGAAAGGAGGAGATATTGTATTTGATGAGGTGTCTTTCGTATATCCTGATTCTGGGATAAAAGCGCTTCAAAACATTTCGTTTACACTGCCCCAAGGGAAAACTTTAGGGATAATTGGCGAAACAGGTTCGGGTAAATCTACTGTTGCAAATATGATAGCTCGTTTGTACGATGTCGACTCAGGTGTAATTCGTGTAGGGAATTCAAACATTGAAGATATTGAATTGACTCAATTAAGAAGGTCGATTGGGTATGTGCCTCAAGATTCGTTTTTATTTTCGGATACGATAGCTAATAACATTAAGTTTGGTTTGACTGAGCTCTCTCAAGAGAGTGATTCCCTCATGGAACAAGCGGCAAAAGACGCTCATATTTATTCTAATATTGTTGGCTTTGACAAGGGTTTTGAAACACTAGTTGGAGAGAGAGGGATTACTCTTTCGGGAGGTCAAAAACAACGAGTTTCCATAGCTCGTGCAATTATAAAGCAACCAGATATTCTGGTTTTTGATGATTGTTTGTCTGCTGTGGATACAGAAACGGAGGACATCATTTTAAGGAATTTAAAAAGAATAATGGAAGGTAAAACTGCCGTGATAATTAGTCATCGAATTTCATCTTTAGAGCACGCAGACCTCATTTTGGTAATGAACGAAGGACAAATAATCGAACAAGGTGATCACGAACAGCTAATAAGGCAGAATGGATATTACGCTTCTCTGAATGAAAAGCAGAAAGTATAATGAAGAGTCTTGAATGAGACACAGCCAATTCAAGACTCTACAAATATTATTTTTTCAAATCAAATCTATCGGCCATCATTACTTTGTGCCAAGCAGCTACAAATTCTTTCACAAATAATTCGTTTGCATCAGCACTTCCGTATACTTCGGATAAAGCTCTAAGTTCTGAGTTAGAACCAAAAATTAAATCGGCTCTTGTAGCTTCCCATATTGGATTTTCTGTTTCCCTGTTCATCCCAATAAACACTTCTTTTGTATCATCTTTGGCTTCCCATTTTGTTTCCATGCTCAATAGATTAACGAAAAATTCGTTGGAAAGTATTTCTTTTTTAGAAGCAAGTAAACCTGTGTTCGAGTTGTCATAGTTCGCACCGATGGCTCTCATTCCGCCAACCAAAACAGTCATTTCTGGTGCGGTAAGTCCAAGTAATTGTGCTTTGTCTATTAACAGTTCTTCTGTAGATACAGTATATTTTGTTTTTAAATAATTTCTAAAGCCATCTGCCATTGGTTCGAGCAAATTCATTGAAGCAACATCGGTTTGTTCTTGGGTTGCATCAGTTCTTCCAGGAGTAAATGGAACAGTCATTTCAAATCCACCATTTTTTGCGGCAGTTTCAATTCCAACCACACCACCCAGCACAATTAAATCTGCCATAGATACTTTTGTTTGGCCAGATTTTGCGTTGAATTCTGTTTGAATTGTTTCCAACACCGACAACACTTTTTTCAATTGTTTGGGATTATTTACTTCCCAATCTTTTTGGGGAGCTAACCTTATTCGTGCTCCATTGGCTCCACCTCTTCTGTCTGATTGTCTGAAGGTGCTCGCAGATGCCCAGGCGGTTGTAGTCAATTCAATCACGCTTAGCTGCGAATTTGAGATAGCTGTTTTCAACTCGTCAATTTGTTTGTTGTTGATGGTAGTGTAATCAGCTTCAGGAATTGGATCTTGCCAAATCAAGTCTTCTGTTGGAGCTTCAGGTCCAATATAAGTAGATCTTGGACCCATGTCTCGATGTGTTAGCTTGAACCAAGCTTTAGCAAAAGCCATGTCAAATTTCTCGGGATTTTCGTAAAAATCTCTTGAAATCTTTTCATAAATGGGGTCTTCTCTCATCGACAAATCGGTTGTGAGCATCGTTGGTTTGTGCATTTTTTCCGAATCAAAAGCATCCGGAACCAACATTTTGGAATCCTTTGCTTCCCATTGGTGAGCACCTGCCGGGCTTTTTACCAATACCCATTCGTTTTCAAATAGATTCATAAAAAACAAATGACTCCATTTGGTAGGGGTTTGAGTCCAAATTACTTCCAGTCCAGAAGTGATGGCATCGGCTCCTTTTCCAGATTTGTAATCACTTTTCCATCCCAACCCTTGCTCTTCAATATCTGCAGCCTCTGGTTCAGGTCCAACATGAGTGGCTGGTCCAGCTCCGTGGGTTTTTCCTAATGTATGTCCACCGGCAATGAGTGCAACGGTTTCTTCGTCATTCATTCCCATTCTTCCAAACGTCTCTCTTATGTCGTGAGCAGCCAATTTTGGATCAGGGTTTCCGTTTGGTCCTTCTGGATTTACATAAATTAATCCCATTTGCACAGCAGCCAGAGGATTTTCTAGTTCCCTATCGCCCGAGTATCTTTTGTCCTCTAGCCATTTTTCTTCTTTTCCCCAATAGATATCCTTGGCCGGTTCCCAGGTATCCGTTCTTCCTCCGGAAAATCCATAGGTTTTAAATCCCATTGATTCCAAAGCTACATTTCCTGTCAGAACCATTAAATCTGCCCAAGAGATTTTTTGTCCATATTTTTGTTTAATTGGCCAAAGCAGTCGCCTTGCTTTATCCAGGTTTGCGTTGTCTGGCCAGCTATTTAGCGGTGCAAATCGTTGTTGTCCTTCTCTTGATCCCCCTCTTCCGTCAGCAGTTCGGTAGGTTCCTGCACTGTGCCAAGCCATTCGGATAAAAAACCCTCCGTAGTTTCCATAGTCTGCAGGCCACCAATCTTTAGAATCGGTCAACGTTTTTTCAATATCTGCTTTCAGCGAATCATAATCCAATGAGTTGAATGCTGCTTCGTAGTCAAATTCTTCCGATAGCGGATTAGATAGCTGAGAGTTTTGTCTCAGTAGGTCTAAATTCAGCATGTTTGGCCACCAATCGCTGTTTTCGGTTGCGCTCTTGTTTGATTTGCTTTTCATTGTAGCTCCTGTCATTCCATCGTATTCAGCAGTTTTTCCGCCACACGAAAAAAGTAGAACTCCGGAAACAATTGCCATTCCTATTTGTTTTATCTGTTTCATAGCTTGTTGTTTTATTGTGATTCAAAACTAAGGGATATTATTTATTTATAAAAACGATAGTTTAGATGTATATATTGATTTTATCAATGTTATTACTAGTTTTGTTGTATGACAATTCAACAAATAAAATATGTGTTGGCAGTAGCCCAATACGCTCACTTCGAAAAAGCTGCCGAATCATGTTTCGTAACTCAATCTACCCTGAGTACAATGATTAATAAACTAGAGGAAGAGATAGGGGTTTTTATTTTTAACCGGAAAACAAAACCCGTTACGATTACCAAAGAAGGTGAGCTGCTGATAGAGCGAATGAGAATTCTTCATTATGAGTTCGAGTCGCTTCAGAATACCGTGCAAGAACTCAAAGGCGAACTGGTGGGCGAACTAAGAATTGCCATCATCCCTACAATTGCACCTTATCTTTTGCCCTTGTTTTTAGCAGATTTTGCTAAAAAATTTCCAAGAGTAAAAATGATTGTGAGTGAATTGACTACGTCCAATATACAAAGATCTCTTAAAAGCAGAGCTATTGACGTTGCGATTTTGGCTATTCCTCTGGCTGATCCACAATTGAATGAAGTTGAGTTGTATGAAGAGCCCTTTTTGGTTTATGATTGTCGTTCTAGCCAAGTTAAAAAAACGACTTCTGTGGGAGAATTAGATTTTGCCAACTTATGGTTTTTAGAGGATGGACATTGTTTAAGTACTCAAGTCAAGCAGATTTGCGAGTTGTCAAGCGATGCGCCTAACAAAAATGTTAATTTTCAGTTTAAAGCTGGGTCATTGGATAGTTTGATGAGGTTTACAAAAGCAAATAATGGAATTACTATTTTGCCTTTTTTACTCTCAAATGAGCTCGAAAAATCGGAAAAGAATCGTCTCATTTCATTTTCAAGCCCAGTTCCGGTGAGGAAGGTTGGTTTAATAACTCATAAACACTTTGTGAAAAAAAAGTTGTTAGTCGAAATGGAAAAATCAATTAAACAGTCTGTTTCTTCGTTGCTTCCAGAGCTAAAAGGGTGTGAAGCAATTGGTCCAGTTTAGTGTTTTTTTTGCTTTTGAGTTGTGAAATTTAAATCACTTTCATTGGTATAAAATGAGAATAGAATTATATCTAAAAAATGACAAATTTTATTTGTCGTTATCCTATTTCATTCCACTAAATTCCACTTATCTTTGCCTGACTTAAAATCAATCCAAATGAAAACCTACACGCCCCAAGACATAAAAAAAGGAAATATCTTAGAGATAGAAATAGAAGACATGGCTTTTGGAGGAAAAGGATTGGCAAAATTGCAAGTGGGCGAAAGTAAAATTGTGATGTTTGTGCCCAATACCATTCCTGGGCAAGTGGTGAAAGCAAGAATATTCAAGAAGCGCAAAAAACACTTAGAGGGAAAATTAATCGAAATAGTTTCGGCTTCGCAAGACGAGGTAGAAATGAAATTTCAGGCAATTTCGGGCGCTCCTTATCTTACTTTACCAGTTGAAAAACAACGAGAGTACAAACAACGAACCACTATCGAGCAATACCGCAGAATAGGAAAAGTAGCCAAAATCGAAGAATTGTTTGATACCTACATTGAGTCTCCCACCAGCTTTCATTACCGTAACAAAATGGAGTATGCTTTTAGTACCATTCGGTATGATTTTGAACAGGAAGAAACTCTAGATGATGAGTTTGCACTGGGTTTCAAGAGAAGAGGAACTTGGTGGATTGTTGAGAACCTAGACAAAGATTCGGGTTTGTTTGATGAGGAGTTTGAAAATAAACTGAAAGAGATTCGTGCTTACCTAGAAAAAACGGGATTGCCAGCTTGGCATCCGCCAAAAAAACATGGGTTTTATCGTTACTTAACTGTAAGAAAGTCTTTTGCCAATAACCAACTGCTGTTGAATTTAACTACCTCAAAATCTGGCTTGGTTCATTTCGATAAACAAGCTTTCGTTGAATTTGTAACAAGCTTATTTGAAAATAGAGTTGCAGGAATTTTACATACAATCAACGACAGTTTAGGTGAACGTTCTCACAATGATGAGAACGATTACGAGATGCTTTTTGGGGAGAACCTAATACAAGAAAACTTACTAGGGCTTTCGTTCGAAGTGAGCATGCAAAGTTTTTTTCAAACGAACCCAAAATCTGCAGAGCGATTATATGCTAAAGTGATTGATTACGTCATGGAAGATACCGAATATTCTTCTGGCGACACAGTGATGGATTTATTTTGTGGTACAGGGACTATTGGACAATTGATTTCCAAAAAGACTGGAGTTCAGGTTGTTGGCGTGGATATTGTGTCTGAAGCAATTGAAAATGCCAAAGAAAATGCTAAACGAAACGAAGTTGAGACGGCAAAATGGTTTGCGGCCGATGTGGGGAAGTTTCTCACCCAATATCCTCAATACGCAGGTAAGATTAAAACCATCGTATTAGACCCACCAAGAGGAGGAATTGCTCCAAAAACTTTAGTAAAAGTTACTCAAATTAACGCTCAACGAATTGTGTATGTGTCATGTAATCCAGCTACTCAATCTCGTGATATTGAGGTGCTGAAGGAAAATGGTTACACAATGACAAAAATTAGTTTTGTCGACCAATTCCCTCATACTGCGCACATTGAGGCAATTGCTATCTTCGAAAAAACAAAAAATTAGTTTATTAACAGAATTGTTTAATAAATCAGGTTTTTCATTCATTTTTGTTAAAAAAGAAACAGAATGACTTTTTTACTCGACAAATCATCACTACTTTTGTTTAATTAAGAAGAAAAAGAGAAAGAATGAGTACAATTTCAAAAATTATTGAAAGAGAAATATCCTCTTCTCCATTTTTGGAGGAATCGATAGCCGAGGATTTAATAAACATATCGTCTTTGGCCAGAATGTTGCAGCCTAAAGTAGAGGAGGAATTGGGCAAATCGGTAAAGACTGGTGCTCTCGTGATGGCGATAAATAGAATGGAGTTCGAGAAATTTAATTCCATCAATGGAAAAATAGAAAAATTCATGAATTCGTTGGGTGATATTATTATCCGAAGTAACCTGAATGATTACGCCTTTAAGAATTCACCAACATTGGCAACTGCCCAAATGAAGTTGTTGAAAGAATCGAGTGACAAAGTAGACGGTTTTTGTACAGTATCACAAGGTGTTTATGAGTCCAACATTGTAGTAATCAAATCTTTGTCTCACAAGGTAGATGAGTTGTTCAAGGACGAAACACTTTTGTTTAAAATGGAAGATTTATCCTCAGTGACACTACGTTTGCCAGACTTTAATGTGCCAGGTGCTTACTATTTTTTACTAAAAAAAATAGCTTGGGAAAACATCAACATTTTTGAAATTATTTCAACTACCAACGAGATTACCTTAGTAGTAAAAAACGAAGACATTGATCGAGTATTTTCGTTGCTTATGTCATTCAAGAAAAAATAATCCATGCTGGCACTTATAAAAAAAGAAGTTGGGAGTTTTTTTAGCTCTTTGGTTGGGTACATTACGATAGTCATATTTTTGCTGTCGATTGGCTTATTCATGTGGGTAATACCCGGGGAGACAAATGTCTTTGATTCAGGATTTTCTGACTTAGGTTTTTTATTTACCAATGCACCGGCAATTTTCCTGTTTTTGATACCGGCAATTACTATGCGACTGTTTGCTGAGGAAAGAAGAATGCAAACTTTAGAATTGTTGTTTACCAAACCTATTACTGATTTTCAGATTGTTTTAGCTAAATACATGGCAGGAATTATTTTATTGGTTTTAAGTTTGTTGCCTACATTGGTATATTATTTTTCTGTCATTCAATTAGGGAACCCGATAGGGAATATTGATTCAGGAGGAACAATTGGTTCTTACATTGGCTTGTTTTTCTTGGGTGCTAGTTTTTTGTCGGTCGGTTTGTTTGCTTCTTCCATATCAACAAACCAAATTGTGTCATTTTTGGTGGCGGTAGTTTTGTGTTTTACGGTGTATTTGGGGTTCGATTTTATTGGAAATAACATTAAATCAGGAGAAACTGCTTACTTGGTCAAGAATTTTGGGATTGAGGAGCACTATTCATCCATCCAACGTGGCGTGATAGATAGCCGAGATTTGTTGTACTTTATTAGTTTGATTGTCGTTTTTTTGTTGGCAACCAAACTAAGTTTAAAACGAGGAAAATAATGAACGGAACAACAAAATTAGCGATACAGATTGTGGCAGTTGCCCTGACGGTGTTACTGACAAATTATATTGGTTCCAAAAAGTTTTTTCGTATTGATTTAACGGAAGAAAAAATTCATTCACTATCTGATAAAACGATAGAGATATTGGAAAACGACTCGTTGATTCGCGATGAGTTGAGGTTTGAAGTCTATTTGGAAGGAGATTTACCTCCGGAATTAAGAAAGCTTCAGTCAGCGCTACAAGAAAAATTGAGTGAATTAAAAGCATTTGGTGGTGCCAATATTTACTATGAATTCATTGACCCAGCTGAGGATGAAACGCGCAAGAATGAGGTGTATACCCAGTTGTATGAGTTCGGGTTGAAACCAACAAAAGTGACTTCTATCGTAGGTGGTACCAAAAAAGATAATTTGTTGTTTGGAGGAATTATTCTAAGAACAGTAGACAATAAAAATATACCGATTCAAATTTTGGGTCCGAGTAACCTTGATCCAAATTCTGGTATAGCCATTCCTGTTCCAATCGATTTGATACCGATTGAAACCCTAATAAATGATTTGGAATATCAATTGTTAGAAGGGATTTATAAAGCAGTTAGTCCCAATCGAAAGAAAATTGCATTCTTGCAGGGACACGGAGAGCTGAAGGAGATAGAAAGGTATGATGTCACTTATGAATTATCCAAATTTCATGCAGTAGAAGATGTCACAGTAAACGGAAAAATTAATGCATTAAAAAACTATGATGCGTTAGTCGTTGCAAAACCAACTCTGCCAATTTCAGAGAAAGACAAATACATTATCGATCAATTTATCATGAAAGGTGGAAAAGTCGCATGGCTTTTGGATATGGTTGAGGTTGATATCGATTCTTTGAATATGAACGAAGAAACTTTTGGGTTGGAAAGGAATCTTAATGATATTGATGCTCAGTTATTTAACTATGGGGTAAGGTTCAATAAGAACCTGCTTATTGATGTGAATTCAGCCAAAATTCCATTGGGCGGAAATTTGTATCCTTGGTATTATCATCCAGTGATTAATTCGTGGAGAATTAAAAATGCGGTGGTCAATAACCTGGATCCTATCCGATTGAAATATGCTGGAACGTTAGATTTGTTGAAAACAGAAAATGTGGTAAAAACTCCTTTGCTGCAAAGCTCAGAAAACGCAATGACTTACAAAGTTCCTGTTCGTGTCAATTACCAAATGATAAACCTTAAGCCAGAAGCGCTTAAGTATAATTCGCAGCCCTATCAGGTTGTTGCAGCTATGCTTTCTGGAACTTTTAAATCTAGTTTTAGAAACAGATTGACCGATTCTTATTTCAAGAATACGCCAATCAAACACAAAAATGAAAGTGTAAAAAATAGCATGCTTGTAATAAGTGATGGCGACATTATTCATGGAGAGGTGGATTCCTTCCCAAATAATAAAGGAGTGATGATTGTGCGACCAATGAATATTAATTACGACCGTTACGACCGTTCTGCAACTTTTGGGAACAAAGAGTTTTTTGTGAACGCAATGGAAAATTTAATGGGCATTGACGATTTGATCCCATTGAGAAGTAAAACCATTACTTTGAGGCCATTGGACAAAACAAAAGTAAAAAAAGACAGAACTTTTTGGAAAGCAATCAACGTATTCGTTCCGATTTTTGTAATGGTAGTTTTTGGTTTGATCTATCATTACTTACGAAGAAGAAAATTTGCTAGAAAACACTAAAATTGTTTCTTTTTTTTTCTCTCTTTGGTTATCCGAAAGACAGAAAAGTACTTAGCCATATTTAAGCCTAGCTTTTCTTTTCAAAACTACTCATTTGGGTTATATTGATCAAAATAGCTCCCAATGAAAAAGCTTTTATTTCTTTTCTGTTTGTTTCCTTTTTTTTTCTCAGCGGGAAATAACAATCTACCAATTGGTGGAAGAGCAACCGGAATGGGAAATACAGGTCTTTGTATTGCTGATGTGTGGGCAATACGATTCAATCAAGCTGCATTAGCCGAAGTTAGTTCTGTGAGTTTTGGCGCTGCTTACGAAAGTAGATTTTTACTCAAATCGCTTGGGGTGCAATCGTTGGCTGTTGCTATTCCAGTAAAGCGAGGAACTTTTGGGTTAAATTACACTGGAACTGGCGACAAACTATACAATGAATCAAAAATAGGACTGGGATACGGAATGAAACTTTCTGAGAAAGTGAATCTGGGAATTCGACTGAACTATCATTCTTTACGATTAGGCAACAATTATGGCAGAACTCAAAACTTGACGTTTGAACTAAGTGTGCTGGCCAAACCAACAAATAATATTCAGATAGGATTCCACTTGTTTAACCCTTCTCAAACGAAACTCAACGAGTACCAAAACGAGGAAATTCCTGCCATAATAAATCTTGGAATGTCCTACAAGTTTTCGGAAAAGGTATGCGGAAACATTGAGATAGAGAAAGACATTGAACGGCCTTTTTCAATAAAACTAGGGGTGGAGTACTTTCCGGCAGATAATAAATTTATTCGAGCAGGAATCATTACCAATCCCTCCATGCCTACAATTGGTTTTGGGCTGGTAAAAGGTGAGTTTAAAATTGATTTTTCCTCTGCATTTCACCCAATTTTAGGAATCACACCTAGTTTAGGATTAAGATATTCGGTGTGAGTTGGAAAAAACGAAATACCCTCCTGTTTCTTCTTTTGGTAGTTGGGCACATGGCACAGGCTCAAACAAAATTTGAGGAGAAAAACGACATCATTGAGCAACGAATAGAATATATTGGGGGCGACAATGAAAGTATTGATTATTCTACCTTGTTTGATAACCTCTACTATTATTATGACCACCCAGTAAATCTGAATAACACAAAACAACTAGATGTGCTGTTGGAACTTGGTTTGCTTTCAGAAATTCAAGTAGTGAATTTGAAAAAGCACATCGAAACAACCGGAAAATTGATGACAATCTATGAGCTGCAATCGGTCGAAACATTTGATTTGCTCACCATTCGAAACATTTTGCCGTTTTCATTTGTTTCTTCTGAATTGTTTTCGCCCAATGTATCGGTGAATGAAATCTTCAAAAATAGCTCGAATGAATTGTACATTCGAAATATAAGAGATATTCAAGAGAAAAAAGGATACACAGCGAAAGAGAATGCCAACGATACGCGTTATTTGGGAAGTCCCGACAAGCTTTTTGTGAGGTATCGGTTTAGGTATCTTAACAAAATAAGCGCAGGAATTACAGCAGAGAAGGACCAAGGAGAACAGTTTTTTAGGGGAAATCAATCTCGCGGGTTCGATTATTATTCTGCCCATTTTTTTCTCAAAGATTTTGGAAGATTAAAAGCTTTGGCTCTGGGTGATTATCACTTTCAGGTAGGTCAAGGATTAACACTCTGGAGTGGTTTGGCTTTCGGGAAATCTGTGGATATTAGTACGGTAAAAAGAAATGCAGTAGGGATAAGGCACTATGCTTCGGCCGATGAAAACAATTTTTTGAGAGGTGGAGCGGCTACTTTTGGCCTCACCAAAAAACTTCAACTTTCGGCTTTTTACTCACGAAAAAGAATCGATGCAAATATTACCGACACGTTGGATAATATTACCAATGAGGTGGCATTTTCGTCCTTGCAAAATAGTGGGTTTCATCGAACAGAATCGGAGTTTGAAAACAAGGACGCAATTCTTGAAACCCATGTTGGCGGCAGATTAGAGTATGTTTCTTCTGCATTTAGAATTGGAGCTACAGGATTTGCTTCGAGGTACGGAGGTGATTTTCAGCGAAAGTTGAGTTTTTACAATCAGTTTGAGTTTGCGGACAACCGAAACTTTGTAGCCGGAGTGGATTACAATTATGTGTTCCGTAATGTTAATTTTTTTGGTGAATTTTCGCGCAGCCAGAATGGAGGAATAGCTTATGTAAACGGTGTGTTGGTTTCGCTAGATGCCAGATTATCCTTTACCTTACTTCACCGAAACTATGGCCCAGATTATCAAAATTTATTGAGCAATGGATTGGCAGAAAGTAGCAATTCTTGGAATGAGAAAGGAATTTTCATGGGTTTTGATGCAAACCTTACAAAGTCTTTCACACTCACTGGTTCAGTGGATTTCTTTACTTTTCCCTGGATGCGCTTTCAAGCTTATGCGCCAAACTCGGGCGGTACTGAATTTATTACGCAACTTCAGTACCGTAAATCAAGAAATTTTGTGGCTTATTTTCGATACCGGAAACAAGCCCGAGAAGTGAACAACAGCCAAGTGGAATCCTCAATTTATCAACTAGCCAAAGAGTCGCGAACAAATTATAGATTAAATCTTTCAATGAAAATCACCGATTATTTAAGTTTAAGAAATAGGGTAGAGGTAACTGAATATGTGAAAGGAGAGAATGAAGCTGAGTATGGTTTTTTGGCATACCAAGATGTGGTTTTCAAACCAAAATCAAAGTCATATTCCTTTACCGCCAGGTACGCTTTGTTTGATGCTCAGTCATTTAATGCAAGAATTTATGCTTATGAGAACGATGTGTTGTATTATTTTTATATTCCTGCTTACTACAAAGTAGGCTCACGTTTTTACTTAACTGCGCGTTACAAGTATCGAAAGAAATTTGATTTTTGGATTCGTTATGGCGTTTGGAATTATAGAAATGAAGAAACTTTACTTAGCGGTCTCGAGGAGATTCAAGGGAATATTAGATCTGATGTGAAAGTAGTTTTTAGGTTTTTGTTCTGAGGATAGATTTTCGAGAAATGTTAACTAATTTTATCCTAATTTTATCTCACAAACTGAGCTAAAAAAAATGATCGTTTATGATTAAGAAAATTTTGTATTATTTGAATCCTCGAACTTTTTTTCAAAAAAATGAAGCTGAGAACAAAAATGCTTCCCACAAAACAATGCAAGGAATAAATAGGTTGTCTATTTACATGTTTTTGTTTTGTGTTATTTTGATAATTCTCAAATACTTGAGGTAAATCGCTATTCCGTAATTCCCATTTTTTTCATCAGAAATTCCGCGTTCATGTTGGAGCAAATTCCCTGTTTTAGGGTGTAGTCAAATACCAGTTTGTCGTTTTCTATTTCTACGTCAAAATACTTGTTCGTTATTTGGAGGGGAAACTCTTCTTTCAGGGAACACAACGACAAATCGTGGGTTGCTATGATGCCGGAAACTTGGTAGTTTAATAGTTGTTTAATGAATTTTTTTGAGCCTTCTGCTTTGTCTTTGGAGTTTGTTCCTTTCAGGATTTCATCCAAAATGACAAATAGAGTTTCTCCTTTTTTTAATTTTTCTACAATCGTTTGTAACCTTTTAAGCTCCGAGTAAAAGTAAGATTCGTTGTTGGACAAAGAATCGGAAGTTCGCATACTAGAAAATAATTGAGTAGGTTTAAATTTGAAATAACTGGCACAAACCGGAGCGCCACAGTTTGCCAGAACTAGGTTAATTCCCACAGCTCTCAAAAAAGTGCTTTTTCCAGCCATATTTGCACCAGTTACGATAACAAATTCTTGCAGAGTATTTATCTCAAAATCATTGGCAATTCGATTGTCGGTTTGCATGAGTGGATGAGCCAATTCCTTTGATTCAAATAGATTCTCTTGCGAGAGTTGTGGCCGAGAAAATGTTGGATTATTGAAAGCGAAAGTAGCTAAACTCAAATAAGTTTCCATTTCATGGGTGGCTTCAAACCAATTAGATATGCCGTTATCGTTGTTGGTCAGCCATTTTTTTAATCCAAAAAGATAGCGCAAATCCCATAAGAAAAGAGCATTTGCCAAAAGAGCAAAAATGGGATTGCTTCGGTTGTCAAATTGATTGGTCAACTGAGCCAGTTCGTTGATTTTTACAGAAGCAAAAGACTCATTGTGGAGTAGTTTTTTTTGAATAGTGATCAATAAATCAGAGCCAAAGGTTTCTTCTTCTATTTTGTTGGCTAATAGAGAGTGCTGTTTTAGGATAGGCGAAAATGAAGAAATTTTGGCGTGCTGAGAGTTGATAGTTTTCAAATGTTTTCCGGTAATTCCAAGAGGAATTAAAGCGGCTACAAGTACAAATCCAATGGGAATGATGGCATAATATGCAAAAATAATAACCGAAATCATGAAAATTGGAATAGCCAAGAATAGAAATTTCCAAATTGTTTTATTTTCAAAAAGTGGAATTTCTTTTGCGTTCCAAGAAGAGAGTAGGTCGATAGATTTCTTATGGGTGAAATAAAGGTTGCCTTTTGCCCGAAAATCCTCTCTCCAGTTTGGTTTGTTCTCCAATTCCTCTACTGCCACTTGTCGTGTTCGAATTGTTTTTTTATCCGTAAACGGATGAGCTAGCAGCTTGGCAAGTAAATTGCTTGAGGCAGGTGAGCTGGTTCTATTTATTGCCTGAAAAAGTGAGTTTTCTCCAAATACATCCAAATCATGAGAGAATTCATGACTGGTGTTTAAGAATTCTTTTCCGTTTTCAAAAGAGCTGAAATTTCCAGAAATCGCTAACAATTCTTCTTCGTTGCACTCGATTTTCTTTTTAATAAGAAGCAGGAGTTCATTTTCGTTGCGATTTTTCTTAACCAAAACTCCAAAAAGAAAAAGAAATGGAATCACTCCAAATAACCAAGCGCTCTCATTCCAGTAAATAGCCAAAACAAAAAAGCTTACTACAAACAAAAAACTAAAAACTCGCGCAAATAAAATTCGCCTTAGAATCTTTTCTTGCATCTTTTTTAGCTTGCTTAATGAGTCTATTCGTTGCTTGTAATGGTTTTTTATTGACGCTTTCATTTGGGTAAAGTTACTAGTAAATCCGTTAACAGTGTGGCTGTGAATAAGAATATTTGAGGATGTTAATAAGATTAAAATTTAACAAGTTGCATACTATTTGTGAAAACCTTAATTTCGAGAAAATCGAGAAAACATTTATGAAGAAAATTGCAATTTTAGGAGCGGGTCGCTCTTCCTCAAGTTTAATAAGATATTTACTAGAACAAGCCGAGCAAAACAATTGGTTTTTGAGAGTTTGTGACAGGGACTTGGAAACGGCTAAGAATAAAATTGGAAATCACAAACAAGCCGAAGTAAGCGAGTTCGATGTATTTGATAAAGCGGAAGTGGAGAGAGAGGTGAAGCAAGCGGATTTAATTGTTTCGATGTTGCCTGCGAGCATGCACATTCATGTAATAGAAGAAGCAATTAGACAAAAAAAGAATGTGGTAACACCTTCTTACATTTCCTCCGAGGTGAAGGCATTAGATTCGGCAGCAAAAGAGGCAGGTGTTTTGATTATGAACGAATTGGGCGTGGATCCTGGAATTGATCACATGAGTGCCATGAAGTTGATTAATGAAATAAAAGAAGAAGGAGGTGAAATTTTGAATTTTGAATCATTTACTGGTGGACTCGTAGCGCCTGAGAGTGATAATAATCCTTGGAATTATAAATTTACATGGAATCCTAGAAATGTTGTGGTTGCCGGTCAGGGAGGTTGCGCTAAATTTGTTGAAGAAAAACAATTTAAATACATTCCATACAATAAACTGTTCAGACGAACTGAATTCATTGACATAGACGGGTTCGGGAAGTTTGAAGGAATAGCAAATAGAGATTCACTGAAATACCAATCGGTTTATGGATTAGAAAATATCAATACAATTTATAGAGGGACATTAAGGCGAGTTGGCTTTTCTAGAGCTTGGGACGTTTTTGTTCAAATTGGCGCCACAGATGATAGTTACACAATGGAAAATACGGAGGAAATGACTTACAGAGATTTTATTAACT
>CBFHHA010000025.1:0-36063 GCA_965655625.1 Flavobacteriales bacterium
AGAAGTGGAGTAGACTTTGCCAATATTTATACAAACGAACCCTATATAAAACCCTTAATGGATTTATTTAAAAAAAGATAGAGCAAGCGAGAACAAAAAATGAAAGGAATGAATGCAATAAGAATGTGTGTACTCGGAATCGTCTGGCAACTTTGTGTGCTTTTTTCGGCATCTGCCCAGTCTATTCAAGTAGAAATTAGCAAAGACTCGCTCTTGATTGGCGAACCTATTCACACTTCTATTTCTTTTCCGCTAAAGAGAGCTACTTCTTCTCTTTCTTTTTCTGAAGGAGATAGTATTGGGAATGGATTTGAAGTAGTTGGTGTTGCCAAAACGGATACGAATTCGGGTAAAGCAATGATTGAATTAACGCTCTCCACATTCGAGTTAGGCAATCAATTTATTCCTGCTTTTTCGGTGTTTTATGGCAGCAAGAAAATAGTGTCGCGACCCATTCCTGTTTTTGTATCGCTCGTAAAAGTGGATACAAACCAACCCATAAAAGACATAAAACCCATCATGACAGATCCGCTTGTGGCATCGGACTATTGGAAATTAATGGTTAGTTGGCTGAAGAGTTATGGCTGGATTGTTTTACTCTCCCTTGTTTTGCTTGGGTTATTAATTTGGATTTTGTGGAAAAACAAGAAAAAAGAAAACACTCAAGCGGATCAAGTCGCGAAAGTGCCGGCACACGAGAAAGCATTTGCTCAGTTGGAGGAGCTTAAATCCAAAGAGCTTTGGCAAAGAGGGATGCAGAAAGAATACAATGTGGAACTCACAGCTATCATCGAGACTTATCTATCTAAGAGATATTCGGTGCCCACTTTACAAAAAACAAGTGGAGAGATTATTCACTCTCTTCGTTTTGTTGAAATGGGAGAAGAAAATAAGAGAAACTTGCGCAAACTCCTGATGCTTTCCGATTTGGTGAAGTTTGCAAAAGAAAAACCAACGGCCGATGAAAATGAAGAGGTAATGAGAGATGCCCAATCGTTTATAAAAACCACGAAAGAAACTAAAGAATAATGAAGTTTTGGGAATTTACATACCATTCGCCTTGGTTTTTTGCGCTATTTGCTCTTGTGCCCATAATAGTTTGGATTCAATTGAGGCAATTCTCCAAGAACGAAACAGTTGCCCATTCTGGATTATCGGTTGGGAATAAAAAGCAAGGACTTTGGAGCACACTGCTGCTGTTATTTCCTATATTCTTGCGAGTTTTAGCATTTAGTGCACTGATTATTTCGCTTGCTCGACCTCAAAAAAAATTGGACAACGATACCATTAAAGAACAATCAATCGAAGGAATTGATTTGGTGTTATCCATGGATATTTCGCAGAGTATGGAGGCTTTTGATTTCAAACCAAATAGATTGGGCGCAGCAAAAAAAGTGGCGAAATCATTTATCGAGAAAAGACCGAACGACAGAATAGGATTGGTTGTGTACGAAGGAGAAAGTTACACGGCTTGTGCACTTACCACCGACCACGAAAACCTACTGAATCGTTTTGAAACGATAGAAAGTGGAAAAATATCGGGCGGAACGGCAATAGGAATGGGAATTGCCACAGGGATAAATAGATTGAGAGAGAGCGAGGCAAAAAGCAAAGTAATTATCTTACTTACTGATGGAGAGAATAATACTGGGAAAATTCATCCAATAACGGCAGCTGGGTACGCCAAAGAATTGGGGATAAGAGTGTACACCATCGGAATTGGAACAAATGGCAAGGTGAGAGTGCCAGGAAATAACCCGAGAGGAATGAATTTTATTGAGAGTAAAATTGATGAAGTTATGTTGAAAGAAATAGCTCGATCTACCAACGGAAAGTATTACCGAGCAAAGAACTTGGAGCAATTAGAAAATATCTACACAGAAATAGACAAGTTAGAAAAGTCCAAAATCAATACGATTGAATACAAAAGAGATTTGCCCGAGGCATTCTACCCTTTTGTATTACTGGGTTTATTGTCTTTGCTCATCGAGTTTTTTCTTCGAAATTTTATATTAAGATTTACCACAGATTAAATGAATTGGAATTGGAAACATAGCGCCCTGGTTATCATTTTTTCCGAACTTTTGTTTTGGACAATAGGATTTGTTGCCCAAATGTATCTCAATGAGAATGCTCAAGAATTTAGGTGGGAGAACAAAGAGTTTTTAGGGATGTTGATACTTGCTCGAGTTTTATTTATCGTATTTTTCCTGGCAACTTGGGGAAAACTAAAGAGAAGGCAGAAAATGACTCGAGGTCTGAGTGAGTCGAAATGGTTGAAGCCCTTTTCCCTAAGAAATCATACCTATAAGTTTTTGGCTTTGTTTTATGCTATTTCTCTATTTGTAATGGCTTGGGGGAATCCCCAATTTGGCAAAGACGAAAAGAAGATGAATTCATCGGGTATCGATATTATGGTGTGTCTTGATGTGTCTAACAGTATGTTGGCGAGAGATTTATCTGGAAAAATGACGAGGCTAGAGGTGGCGAAATTGGCCATAAAAAATATGCTGAAACAGCTCAAAGGCGATAGAGTAGGCGTTGTGGTATTTGCGGGCTCTTCCTACAGCTTTATTCCTATTACGAACGATTACAACTACATCAAATTAGAATTGCTCTCCATCAATCCGGGCATGCTTTCTACGCAAGGTACAGCAATTGGGTCAGCCGTGGAAACTGCCATGAATTCTTTTGGTGTGGATAAAACGAATAAGGCGATAATTATATTTACGGACGGTGAAAATCATGAGGACAATGCGATAAAAGCGGTAAAATCTGCCCAGCAAAAAGGAGTGAAAATATACACAGTAGGAATGGGTACAAATAAGGCAGTTCCTATTCCTAAAAGTGAAAATGGAACTGATTATCATAAAGATAGACAAGGCAATATTGTGTTGACAAAACTCAACGAAAAGATGATGAGAGACGTTGCCAAAGCAGGAAGGGGAACTTACGTAAAAGCCAATAAAACAAGGGTGGATACAAAATCGATTCTGCTGGATATTGATAAACTGGAAGAAACCACCTTCAAAGAGCGAAAGTTTATGACTTATGAGGATAGATTTCAGTGGGTATTGGGATTGGGGATTGTATTGTTAATGCTACATGGGTTGATCGGGCGAGTAATTGGTTAAGAGAATGAAAAGAGGGAACGAAATGAAACAAAAAATGGATAATAGGTTGAAAGTGAAAATGAGCTATTTGCTTGCTGGCATCATGATGCTATCAATTAATTCGTTGGGACAGGTACAAAAACTAGCCTTAATAAAAGGGAACGATTCGTATGAGCTGGGACAGTTTAATAATGCAATTACGAGTTACGATTCGGCACTAAGTTACCAGGATGATTATGCAACAGCATGGTATAACAAAGGCAATTCTATGTATCGAATAGCCCAAAAAGCGAACGACTCGCTAAAAAATGACTTTTATGAAAAATCAAAGGAGTACTACAATAATTCTCAATTATATTTCTCCAAAAAGAAAGAGCAAGCGGCCGCATTTCATAATTTAGGCAATATTTTGCTTACCCAAAAAGAACTAAAAAAAGCTATTGAGTCTTATAAAAATGCATTGCGAAAAAACCCATTGGATGAAGACACACGTTACAATTTATCTTGGGCCATATTGAAACTAAAGAGCTTGGAAGAAACTGAAGAGGAGATTGATAAAAAAATTGAAGAGTTGGAAGAAAAAATAAAAGAACTAGAAAAAGAGAAGAAGGAAAAAGAAAAGAAAGAGGCAGAAAAAGAAAAGGAGAAGTTACAACAGAAAAAGGAAGAGAAGCAAAAACAAAAGTTGGACGAAAAAGAAAAAGAAGCCGAAAAGAAGAAATCGGAATTAGAGAAGAAACAAGAAGAGCTCAGAAAAAAGCAGGAAGAAATTAAAAAGAAGCAAGAAGAGGCTAAAAAGGAAAAGGAAGAAAATGAAAAATCTCAGAAATCTGAGGAGGAAAAACAAGAGAAACAAGAAGAGCTAAACAAAAAAGAAAATGAACTGAGCAACCAACAAAAAGAAAATGAACGCGCTCAGCAGGAAAATGAAACACAACAACAACAAGCCGAGGCAGAAAAGAAAGGAGCGAACCAAGAAAAGCAAGAAATAGAACAAAATCAACTGGACCGACAAAAGGAACAACTGAAAAAGCAAAAAGAAGAAATCAACCAAGAAGAAAAAAACTTGGAAAAGGAGAACGAAAAAGGGGGCGAAAGTGAAGAGCTGGAGCAAAGAAAAGAGATAAACGAACAACGAAAAAGGGTGCAGGAAGAGCAGGAAAAAACGCAGAAAGAGCAGGAAGAGGCTTTACAAAATAATCAAGAAAACAAACAAGAAGAACTCAAGAAAAGGCAACAAGAACTAAAGAATAAACAAGAGGAACTAAGCCAAATGCAAGAGGAGTTGAAAGAGGAAGAGAAAGAAGAAAAAGGAGGCGGAGAAAACAAAAATGAGAAGAAAAAAGATGAATCTGGAGAAGGACAGCCCAATGAGCAAAACAAAGAGAAGAAAGGAGAGAAAGAATCCATCACAATAAGAAATGCCAAGCAAGACTTAGATGCGCTCGAACAAGACGAGCGAAGGGTAATATTGAAAATTAACAAAGACAAACAACGACAAGGAAAGAGAGGAAAGGGCGGGAATAGCGAATCCAGCGAGAAAGACAAAGATTGGTGATTTTAAAACAAGAATAAAGAATGAAGAACAACCTTATATTAACGAGTTTATGTTGGCTCCTGGCGCTAGTCAGTTCTGCACAAGAGATTAGTTTTACTACCTCTGTTTCAGCCAAGAAAGTAGGAGTGGAAGATGTGTTTGAGGTTACGTACACAGCGAACAAAACGGGAACATTTATTGCTCCCAAATACAAGAGTTTTAATCAAGTAAGTGCTATTTCGGAGAGGAAGGAAAGGAATGTGAACTTAAATACGGGAGAAATTATACAAAAGTATTCATTTTCGGTTGCTCTGAAACCAAAGAAAACAGGGACATTTGAGGTAGAAGGTGGTCAAATAAAAGTAGGAAAAGTGACTTACGAATCTAAGCCTGTGAAAGTGGAAGTAGTGGAGGAAAGTCAGGTTCGGCAACGGAGGAGAAGAGCCTTTGATCCGTTTGGAATGATGGATGAAATGATGCAAGGATTTCCGAGTTCGCAACCCCGACAAATTGAGATTACAGAGAAAGATTTTTTCGCTAAAATTTCGGTCTCAAAGTCCAACGTAATGAAAGGTGAAGGACTTGTAGCGAGTTATAAGATTTACGCACGGAACTTTAACTTTGGTTTAGATAAATATGATTTTCCTACTCAAAAAAATTTTTGGACTGAGAACATTGAGATTCCTACAGAAATAAAACCGAGCCAAGAAGTAATTGAGGGAGTTCAGTATCAAGTTTACACCATGAAAAAAGAACTTCTTTTTCCTCAAAAATCAGGTGAGTTGGTGCTTAATCCCTTTGAGCTAACCGCACGAATTCAAACTTCTCCTTTTAGTAATCCTCTCAGCAAGAGTATAAAAAGTAATTCGCCCAGAATAGTGGTAAACAAATTGCCTGCTAATCCTCCGGCAAGCTTTGTAAACCAAGTGGGAAATTATTCGATGGAAGTAAAACTCACAAATGATTCGGTAAAGGTGAATGAGCCTATAGAATTGAGTGTCACCTTATCGGGAAAAGGTAATTTAAAACAATTGACAGAAATTCCCCTCTATTTTGATGAGCAACTGGAAGTGTATGATCCAGAAGTAGAAGTAAAACTTAGTGTGAGTGAAGCAGGAGTGAAAGGGAGTAAAACCTTTAATTACTTAATTATTCCTAGAAATCCTGGGATTTATGAATTGCCGTCTATCGCCTTTTCCTATTTTGATTTGTCTACCAATTCTTACCAAACCATTAACTGGAAATCTCAGACGGTGAAAGTAGTGGACGAAAATGGGGCAACTAAAACGAGTTTGGATACCAATGAAACAAACCTTAGTGAGAACCAAGAGGAAGTAGCTGTCATAAAACTGGAAACCAATACGATATGGAAATTTTTAGCCGCAGTTTTGGGACTGACAATAATTTCATTGCTCGTTTGGTTTTTCTTGAAAAGAAGCAGGAAAGAAGAAACGGAAGAAGAGAGAAAAAGAAATGCCAGAAAAAAATTGGCTCATAAATTATCGATAGCCAAAAGTTACTTGGAACAAGGAAATGTGTCTCAGTTCTATCACGAAATTCTCATCGGATTGAATAAATATGTGAACGAAAAATTGAGTATCGAAACGTCAAAAATGACAAAAGATAGTATCCGAACAACTTTGGTAAATAAAGGAGTGAAGGAAGAAACTATTCAATCTTTTGTGCGAATGTTAGAAGCGTGTGAAATGGCAAAGTATGCACCTTTAAGCAATCAGAACAACCAATTGATTTACGAAAATAGTTTGGATGTAATTGAAGAGATTGAAACCCAAATAAGCTAATTATAAATGGTTAGGTTTTTGAAGAATGATAATATTTCCTCTTGAGCCAAAACGAAACACGAACAAGTAAAATAAGTGCAGGAACTTCTACCAATGGACCTATTACTCCTGCGAATGCTTGACCTGAATTAAGACCAAAAACCGCAATGGCAACGGCAATAGCAAGTTCGAAATTGTTTCCAGCCGCTGTAAATGCAACTGCCGTTGTTTTGTCGTAAGTTGCACCGGAAGCTTTGGTAACGAAGAATCCAATGCCGAACATGATGGCGAAATAAAGCAATAAAGGGACAGAAATTAATATCACATCAAGAGGTATTTGCACAATGAGCTCACCTTTTAGAGAAAACATGATAATGATTGTAAAAAGTAAAGAAACGAGAGTTAAAGGAGAAATAGCAGGAATAAACTTTTTGTTGTACCATGTTTCGCCTTTGTACTTCACCAAAACCGATTTACTTAAAATTCCAAGTATAAAAGGAAATCCTAAGTAAATAGCCACGCTCTCTGCCACTGTAGAAATTGAAATATCTACAATAGCGCCTTTGAATCCAAAATAGGGTGGAAGTACCGTAATAAATAACCAAGCATAAAAACTATATGCGAATACTTGAAAAATACTGTTTAGAGCTACTAAACCTGCACCATACTCCGAACTTCCTCCCGCCAAGTCATTCCATACCAGAACCATTGCAATGCACCGTGCAAGTCCAATAAGAATAAGGCCAACCATGTACTCGGGGTAATCGTAAAGAAAAGTGATGGCCAAAATAAACATCAAAATAGGTCCAACAACCCAGTTGAGAAAAAGTGAGGTAGAGAGAATTTTTGTGTTTTTAAATACTTTTGGAAGAAGCTTGTAGTTTACTTTGGCAAGAGGTGGATACATCATTAAAATAAGTCCAATTGCAATGGGGATATTTGTAGTTCCTTTATTGAAAGAATTAACCCTCTCAGGAAGGCTCGGAAATAGATATCCTATTCCTACACCAATAGCCATTGCTAAAAATATCCATAACGTTAGGTTTTTATCTAAAAAACTTAGTTTTTTTGTTGTCATTATGATAGGTTGATTTGATTAAATATGTAATGCATTTCTCGAGCTATTTCGATACTTTTTTCTTGATATTTTTCAGCTTGTAAGGGACTGGAATCAAATTCTTTGGGATCCTTATAAGTGATTGGAATTCTTTTTTCTGCGCCTGGCATAAAAGGGCAAGCTTCGTTAGCCGAATCGCAGGTCATAATAGCCGCAAAGTTTGAAGATGGGTTGAAGGTGTGGTCCATTGTTTTCGAAAATCCGATAATAGGATGTTCGTGGTGCGAAAACCGAATGGCATAAATAGGATTAGTTGATTCTGACAATACTTCTACTTTAAATCCTTGGCTCCTAATTGTTGAAACAACCAAGGGAAATAGGGCAGTAGCTTCCGTTCCTCCTGAGTAAGATACTAGGTTGTCTAGTCCAAAATAAAAGCTCATTGCCTGAGCCCAAATTTGAGAGAAATGACTTCTTCTCGAGTTGTGTGTACAAATAAAATTGAGTCTAATCGGTGAATTACTGTCAACTTGCGTTTGTATATAGTCAATAAGAGGTTTCACCATTATTTTTCTTTCTTCTGCTATTTCCACCGCGCAATGGGCTTTGATAAACTTTTCAATGTTTGGTAATAAGCGTTGATTCATTGTTGGGATTGATTCATCGTAATAAAACGATTATTAGTATTAAATTTTTTTAGCAACAGTCAGCATTATTTTTTAAATCTTGATCTAGAAAACTTGAGAACAAAGCTTTCATTTTGGTCCAGTTTTCTTTGTTGATGCAATAGCAAACAGAAGTACCTTCTACGTTACCTTGAATTAATCCTAGTTTTTTTAGCTCTTTAAGATGCTGAGATATCGTTGCTTGAGCGAGCCCTATTTCGTTTACCAAATCACCACACACACAGGAATCGATTTGAAATAAATGCTCCAGAATTGATACACGTGCAGGATGACCCAATGCTTTGGCAAACAAAGCTATTTCGTTTTGTTTTTCTGAAAATATTTCTCTTTTTGTGATTCCCATTTTTAGTAGAAGTTTTATTAATTGCAATATTACGATTAATAAACTTAATTTCCAAAAGTTCCATGAATCCCCTTAGTTAATTTTCCTCCAATGCGAGGATGTTTTAATTCCAAAGAGATATCCTTCAACCGTTAAGTTTTTTGAATTCGATAATTGAATATTTGCTGGAATACTCATGTTGAATTTAGGCAGGTATAATTGACCGCAGCAATAGGTAGAGTCGGAAGTTTGCTTGAAATTTTTTAATACTTCCATGGGGCCTTTCTTTATTTTCTCGTTCCCTTTTTTGTTTCCTGCCTCAGTAACATGACCAAAATATTTGTTGTTTTGTTTGAATATTCGTATCTCAATTCCATATCGATCATTGCGCCATTTTCCTAGCAAAGGATCTTCTTTCATAAAAAATGAACATATAAAAATAGCTCCAAGAAGAATCAAAGAGCTATTTCTACTAGTTGTATTCATGAAATGAAAATTTTATAAAAATGGCAATTTCACCACTTTTGCTTTCACTTGTTTGTTTCTGATTTGGACCCAGATTTCAGAATCGGGAGTAGAAAGCTCGGTAGGTACATATCCCATTCCTATTCCTTTGCTAAGACTTGGAGACATTGTTCCAGAAGTTACGATTCCTATCTCGTTTCCTTCTGCATCCAAGATAGGGTAATCGTGCCTTGGAATACCTCTTTCTATCATTTCAAAACCAACTAATTTTCTTTTTACTCCAGCTATTTTTTGTGCTTTTAAGTTTTCTGAATTAATAAAATCTTTTGTGAATTTTGTCACCCATCCCAACCCAGCTTCAATCGGAGAGGTGGTGTCATTAATGTCATTGCCATACAAGCAATATCCTTTTTCTAGTCTCAATGTGTCTCGAGCAGCGAGTCCTATTGGTTTAATACCAAAATCGGCTCCCGCTTCAAGTACTTTGTTCCATACTTGCTTTACTTCTTCATTTTTACAATAAATTTCGAAACCTCCAGAACCGGTATATCCTGTAGCAGAAATTATCACGTTTTCGATTCCAGCAAACGGTGCGACTTCAAAATTATAGAATTTAATGTCGGCCAAATTAACCTCGGTAAGTGATTGCATAGCTTCTACTGCTTTTGGTCCTTGGATGGCAAGCAAAGAGTAATCCATAGATAAATCTTTCATATCAGCACCCATGGTGTTGTGAGTAGAAATCCACTCCCAATCTTTCTCCATATTGGATGCATTGACAACCAATAAATATTGTTCCTCTTTTATTTTGTATATAATTAAATCATCTACAATTCCACCTTTGTCATTTGGAAGACAGCTGTATTGAGCTTTTCCAATTTCAAGTTTGGTTGCGTCATTGGAACTCACTTTTTGGATTAATTCCAATGCATTAGGTCCAGAAATAAGAAATTCTCCCATGTGTGAAACATCAAATACTCCAACGGCATTTCTTACTGTTTCATGTTCAACCCCTAATCCTTCATATTGCAAAGGCATGTAATATCCGGCAAATTCTACCATTTTGGCTCCAAACTGTTCGTGTACATTGGATAGTGCTGTTTTTCTCATAAGGTTATTTCTATTTTGTGGTTAAAGGTAATTGGTTTCTTCAAGAAATACAATCTATTTCTACTTACAAAACTTTATGTTTATAGCAGATATAGATTCAAATTAGTTGTTTGAGATTTCTTGTAGATAAAGAACATGGCAAGAAAAAAGCCTCAAGGGAGTCCTTGAGGCTTTTTCTGTCAAAAAAAATATAACTGAGAGATTAAACAACTTTTACATTCACTGCATTCATCCCTTTTCTACCTTCTTTTAATTCAAATTCAACTGAATCTTCTTCTTTGATTTCATCAATTAATCCTGATACGTGTACGAAATGCTCTTCGTTAGAGTCATCTTCTACAATGAAACCAAATCCTTTAGTCTCATTGAAAAATTTTACTTTTCCTGTTTTCATTGTGTTATAATAATTAATGACCAAATGTAAGTCATAAATGTTAAGATTTTCTTTTTTTTGCTAAATTTTTTGTTCGAATTGGTGAAATTAACCAATAAAAAATATTTTAGATAACTATAAATCAATTAACTGATTAAAATCCGTTACTCAAATTGATTAGGAATAAGTTTCTTTCTTTCAGCAAATTTTACTAACTCGGATTCCGATTTTAAAGAAAATCGAAGTAGTAATATATGAATAACATCATTGATTTTTTGGGTAGGATACTGAATAGTATGACCAATTTCTTGGTAAGTTTTTCTCGATTTAATTAGCTCAATGATTTTAATCTCTTTGGATGAAATACACAAATCAAAATCTAGTTGATGATTCATTTGAAAAAGAAATTCTTCCTCAAAATCTCCATCAAAAGAATACTGAATAATATCGCTGTAGCGCAAGTTTTTATTTTTTATAACTCGCCCAATAATAGAATCTAAATTCCCTTTTTTATTCGTTTTAAACACTTGTATTTTAAGAGACAAAGGCTCTTTAATACTTAAGCACTTGACTATTACCCTGCTCGAAAAAGAGGTTAATTTCAAGTTGTTTTGATGTAAATATAACAAGGCACGATCATGGTACTCATTCACAAAGATTTTGGACAGTTCATCATACTCACCGTTGAGTACTTTTAAATTTATTTCATCGTCCTTTTTATTCAAAACACTTTCAAATCCTTGAGAAAAGACCATTTTTTTCTCCTTAAAACTGTAGATGTAAACAGCTTCATTCTTTTTGATTTCGAGACGTTTGTCTAAGTTTTTTTTAAGGATGGAACCGTAGTCAGAGACATCTTCAGTTAGAAATGCATCGGTGTATTTTCCAGTGTATTTTGATTTTGGCATTAATTTAGTAGGATTATATTATGTATTTTTCGCGAAGCTAAACAGGTTATTTCATTTAGTTGAAAAAATCTATTTTCTTTATTCTAAAGGTTCAATCCTTTGTTTAAAATGCAATTCTAAATTATCAAGAGTAATTAATACCTTTATAATGGGCTAAATTTATTAGCAAATCATTAAATTCGCACAAATTTGAAAAAGCACAATGGCATTAAAATACCCTACCTACAATTCCTTAAATTTACCTAATGTGGCTTCCGAAATTCTGGAAACATGGAAATCAAAGCAAATATTTGAAAAATCAATCTCTTCCCGTTCTACTGAAAAGCCATTTGTATTTTTTGAAGGGCCGCCCTCTGCTAATGGGCTTCCAGGAATTCATCACGTGATGGGAAGAACGATAAAAGATATTTTTTGTCGATATAAAACCCTTCAAGGTTATCAGGTAAATAGAAAAGCGGGGTGGGATACTCACGGACTTCCTGTTGAATTGGGGGTTGAAAAAGCGCTGAATATCACAAAAGAAGATATTGGATCAAAAATTAGTGTAGAAGACTACAACAAGGCCTGCAAAGAATCGGTGATGAAATACACGGATGTTTGGAACGACCTAACCGAGAAAATGGGTTATTGGGTAGATATGGAAGATCCTTATGTAACTTTCGACAATAAATACATTGAATCCGTTTGGTGGATTCTTGCTCAAGTTTTCAAGAAAGATTTAATGTATAAAGGTTATACGATTCAACCGTATTCTCCAGCGGCAGGTACAGGTTTAAGTTCGCACGAAATCAATATGCCGGGAAGTTACCGAGATGTAAAAGACACAACCGTTGTAGCTCAATTTAAAGTAAAATCATGCTGCATCGAAAAAGTGACCAAATTTGTATACCCAGGTAAAAACGCGAACGAAGAAGTATTCTTTTTAGCTTGGACCACAACGCCTTGGACATTGCCATCCAATACCGCATTGGCAGTAGGTATAAATATCGATTACGTAATCGTAAATTCTTTCAATCCCTATACATTCGAACCCATGACGGTTGTTTTGGCAGAAAATCTACTTGGAAAACATTTTAAGTCTTCCAATGCTGAATTAGCAATGGAAGATTATACTGCGGGCGACAAAAATATACCTTTTGAGGTTATTGGAAAGCTCAAAGGAAGTGATTTAGAGGGAAGAAAATATGAGCAACTTATGCCCTTAGCTTTGCCTTACGAAAACCCTGAAAAAGCATTCAGAGTTATTTTAGGCGACTTTGTTACCACCTCTGATGGTACTGGAATTGTTCATATTGCTCCCACATTTGGGCAAGATGATGCCAAGGCTGCAAAAGATGCTGATGTACCGCCAATGTTGGTTTTGAACCAGGAGGGAAAAGGAGTGCCGCTAGTAGATTTGCAAGGAAAATTCTTAGCAGAGTTAGGAGAAAAATTTGGTGGGAAATACGTGAAAAACGAATATTACAAACAAGGAGAGGCTCCAGAAAAATCAATTGATGTAGAAATAGCAATTGAACTAAAAGAACAAAACAGAGCGTTTAAAGTAGAAAAATACGAGCATTCATATCCCCATTGTTGGAGAACAGACAAACCCGTTTTGTATTATCCTTTAGACTCTTGGTTTATTAAATCTACTGCGGCTAAAAAAAGAATGCAGGAATTGAACAAGACAATTAACTGGAAACCAGAATCTACCGGAACAGGAAGATTTGGGGAATGGTTGAAAAACTTAAATGATTGGAACCTGTCGCGGTCAAGGTATTGGGGAATCCCTATTCCGATTTGGACCTCCGAAAACAAATCAGAGCAAATTTGTATTTCGTCTGTCGAACAATTAAAGGAAGAATGTGAAAAGTCCGTTTTGGCAGGAATGATGAAAGAAAATCCTTTCAGTCATTTCGATGCTGATGATATGAGCAAAGAAAACTACGACCAATTCGACTTACACAAGCATTATGTGGATTCCATTGTCTTGGTTTCGCCTACCGGAAAACCTATGCATCGAGAAGCAGACTTAATAGATGTTTGGTTTGATTCAGGCTCGATGCCTTATGCACAGTGGCATTATCCTTTCGAAAACAAGGAAGCAGTTGAAAATGGATTGAAAAAGGCAGATTTTATTGCAGAAGGAGTGGATCAAACTCGAGGTTGGTTTTTTACACTTCATGCAATCTCAACACTTATTTCGGATGATGTGGCCTATAAAAATGTTATTTCAAATGGACTTGTTTTGGATAAAAACGGACAAAAAATGTCTAAGAGACTGGGAAATGGGATTGATCCATTTGAAACGCTAGCTAAATTTGGACCGGACGCCACTCGTTGGTACATGATTACAAATGCCCAGCCATGGGATAATTTGAAGTTTGATACTGAAGGAATTATTGAGACACAAAGAAAGTTTTTTGGAACTTTGTATAATACTTATTCCTTTTTTGCTTTGTACGCAAATATTGATGGATTCAATTTTTCGGAATCAGAAGTAACGGAACGACCAGAAATTGATCAATGGATTTTGTCGAAATTAAATTCACTTGTGAAGGAGGTGAGCGAAGCCTATGAAAGTTATGAACCTACTAAAGCCGGCAGGTTAATTCAAAGCTTCACAATAGATCAGCTAAGCAATTGGTATGTAAGACTATGCAGAAGGAGATTCTGGAAAGGAGAATATGCCGAAGACAAAATATCTGCTTACCAAACTCTTTATACTTGTTTAGAAACTATCTCGGTGCTTATGTCACCAATTGCTCCTTTTTTCTCAGATAAATTATTCTTGGATCTTCATACTGCAACTGGTAAAAACACACTAGAATCGGTACATTTGGCAAAGTTTCCTGAATCTAACGAAAGTATTATTGATACAGATTTGGAAGATAAAATGGAAATTGCTCAAGAAGTGTCATCCATGGTATTGAGTTTAAGACAAACGAACAAACTGAAAGTTCGTCAGCCGCTTCAGCGAATAATGGTTCCAATTCTGGATAAACGATTCGAAGAGCAAATAACTGCAGTAAAAGACTTAATTTTAAGTGAAGTAAATGTAAAAGAGCTGGAACTGTTAACAGACACAACGGGGGTTTTGGTTAAGAAAGTAAAACCAAACTTCAAGGTAATTGGTCAATCCGAAAACAAGCGACACATGAAGGTTATTGGAGCGTTTTGCGGAAAATTAAAGGATGAGGACATTACACTTCTGGAGAAAAACAAAGGGGCGGAATTAGAAGTGAATGGCGAGCGACTTTTCTTGTCGATCGATAACTTTGAAATAACTACGGACGATATTCCAGGTTGGTTAATCGCAAATAATGGATCTATCACAGTTGCTTTGGATACTACCCTAAATGACAATTTAATCAATGAAGGATATTCAAGAGAATTGGTTAATAGAATTCAAAACTTAAGAAAAGACAGCGATTTTGAGGTGACAGATAGGATTACCATCGAGATATCAGGCAACAAAAGGGTAGAAGAGGCACTTAAAACGAATGAGGCTTATGTGAAAGAAGAAACCCTGACAGATAACATCTTATTTTCATCCAGGTTGAATGAAAATAATGCGACCAAATTAGATTTTGACGAAGATATTTCTATATTTGTTAGCATTGAAAAAAAATAAACGATTATGGCAGATAAAAAAGAAAAAACAAGGTTTAGTGATGCTGAATTAGAGGAGTTTAGAATCCTCATTGAACATAAAATAAAAGAAGCGAAAATAGATTTAGAGTTGTTGAACAACGAGATGTCTCACAAAGATAATCATGGTACGGATGATACAGGCAGATCGTTTAACATGATGGAAGACGGTGCGAGCACATTTTCGAGAGAAATGATTGCGCAAAAAGCAGCACGACAAGACAAGTTTATTTTGAGTCTCGAACATGCTTTGATGAGGATTAAGAATAAAACATACGGTATATGTCGTGTAACTGGGAAATTAATCAATAAAAAAAGATTAATGCTAGTTCCTCATGCTACCTTGAGTATTGAGGCGAAAAACCAACAACAATCCTAAGCTTTTGAAGAAAGTAGCGCTCATTTCTTTTCTTATTGTTTTATTGGATCAACTCGTAAAGATCTACATTAAAACCACGATGACTATTGGCCAAGATGGATGGGACATTGGCATAATGAAGATTCATTTTGTCGAGAACCCAGGGATGGCATTTGGTACCGAATTGGATTTTCCTTATGGAAAGCTTATACTCGGTTTGTTGCGAATAGGAGCCATCACAGCTATTATTATGTATCTCAAAAAACTACTCACAAACAAAGCGCCTTTTGGTTTGTTGATGGCCGTATCTTGTGTTTTGGCAGGAGCCATAGGTAATGTGATTGATGGAGCATTTTATGGAATGATATTTAGTGAAAGTAATTATTTTGACGTGGCTCAGCTTTTTCCTTCGGAGGGAGGTTACGAGTCATTTATGCATGGTAAAGTGGTAGATATGTTCCAGTTTACTATCGAATTTCCGAGCTGGTCACCCATCTATCCTGGGAAGCAACTATTCCCCTTTATTTTTAATGTCGCAGATGCGGCTATTTCTATTGGGGTATTTATTATTTTAATTGGTTACCGAAAATTCTTTAAAACTTCACATGCTGAATTAGCGATCGAAGATGAGTCAGCTGAAATAAACGAAGAAGAATAAGTAGTTAGTTTATTCTTTCTTAAATCTATCCAATATGTATTTTTTAACCACAGGTGTAAAACCCGAATATATTCTCATCATTGGTGCATCACTTATAGTTATCATCAGTTTTGTTTTCAATTTTATTTCAAAAAAAACCAATATACCAAGTGTGCTGATGCTCATGGTATTAGGTGTGTTGATTCAGTTTTTAGCTCCAGATGTAGTAACGAATCCTTTGATCAAAAAGTCTCTCATTGTAATCGGAAAAGTTGGCCTTATTTTGATTGTGTTGGAGGCAGCATTAGACCTGAAACTGAGTAGAGACAAAATCGGTCTAATCATACGTTCCTTTTTGGTTGCTTTATTGGCTTTGGGTGCAAGTTCTATTTTGATAGCTTTTTCTATTCAAGGTTTTTTGGGAGCGTCTTTCTATAAAGCTCTTGTCTATGCTGTTCCGCTCTCCATTATGAGTAGTGCAATCATTATCCCTAGTGTTACCTCATTGCCTTCAGAAAAAAAAGAATTCATGATATACGAAAGTACTTTTTCGGATATTTTAGGGATTATCTTCTTTCAGTTTTTGACAGCTCCTAATGAATTTGAAACTACCCAAGATGTAATTGTTGGGGTGGGAATAAATATCGGAATCACAATACTTGTCGCCCTGTTGTTTAGTTACATAGCTGTATGGGTTTTCAATAAACTAACTAGCCACGTAAAACTATTCCTCATTATCTCCGTTTTAACTTTGATGTACGGAATAGGGTCTGTGTACCATCTGTCTTCGCTTATTATTATTTTGTTCTTTGGAATCGTGCTGAATAATGTAGAGGTGTTTTTCCGTGGCCCATTAAAGAAATTGATTGATAAAGAAAAGCTAAAACCGGTGTTTCATGAATTTCATATCGTAACATTAGAGTCTGCTTTCTTCTTAAGAACCTTCTTTTTTGTGATGTTTGGGATTACAATATCTTTAGCTAGTTTGGTAGATATTCAAGTAGCAATTCAGAGTATCGTCTTTATCGGTATTTTGTATTTGGTGAGGTTTGTAACACTAAAACTAGTTATGTGGAACAAGGAAATTACTCCTCAATTATGGATTGCACCGAGAGGACTGATTACGGTGCTACTCTTTTATACCATCCCTTTTAAGTATTATATCCCAGATTTTTACCAAGGTGTTCTGCTTTATGCCATACTCATTACAAGTCTCGTAATGACCTTTGCTTTAATTAAAGCGAAAGGAAAAAAGATATCGGACGTTATGATCAAAGACTTAAACCTGAATTACCTGAAGGATGAAATGGAGTCCGAAATGGAAGAAGAGGTAAGAAAATACGATCAATCCGAATTAGGTGAAAAACGGCCACCACAAGATATTATTTCTAATCTAGAAGAAGAATAAATCAATACGAAATTCAACAAATAGAAACGAGTGTAAAATATTGGTGGTGTTTCTTAACTTAATGATAGGGTTGCGGGGTTGCGCGTTATCAATAAATTTGTGAACAAATCCAGCTACCGCTCAGCAAGAGTTGCAACAAAGTGTTTGTTCAAAAAAATGGTAAAAAAGTTAAGTGGTAACTTTTTTCGAAGCCATTCTTTTTTGCTCTTCTTTTTTGACAATAAAAACTCCTAAAAGAATAAGTCCCGAAAAACTGATTCCCCAAGTTATCCTTTCGCCAAAATACACACCCCACAAAATGGCAACCACCGGTATAAAGTAGGTAACAGAGGAGGCAAAAACAGAGGTGGTTAGCTTGATTAGTTGATTAAATATAATGAGAGCAAAAGTGGTTCCAATAATTGCCAAAACACTAGTAAGAATAAATGATTGGCTGTAAACAGGATTCGTTATTTTTTCGGTTATTTCAGTAAAAGTAACTAAGTGAATGGCACAAAATGGAAGCATAAAAGACAATGAAATAGCTGTAATAGTAATGGAGGAAATATGAGCCAGTTTATTTTTTATAATATTTAAACTAAAAGCATAGCAAATAGTAGCAAACACCACAAGGAGCGAAGGAATAAGTGGAATGGATTCGATAGAATCCGAGTTGAAGATTATCAATAATACGGTCCCTAATAATCCCAGAAGAACTCCTCCTAAAGCTTTGAGAGATATTCGTTGACCGAAAACAAATGAGGCGACTAACACCGAGAAAATTGGCACCAAAGAATTCAAGATTCCTGTAGAAGAGCTCGAAAGCGTTTTTTCGGCATTTGTAAATAAAAAGGCAGGGATTAAATTCCCTAAAAGCCCAACTAACATAATGAAAATCCAATCTTTACTCACAGTAATTTTCCATTGTTTTATTGCCACAAAAAACAGCACAACACTGGAAATGAAAATCCTGAGCGAAGCGACTTCATTTGCTGTTAGTAGCTCTTGGCCAGAGTCGTCAAACATCGATTTCTTCATCAAAATAAAAGAACTTCCCCAAATTATGGCAAGAACAATTAACAACACCCAACTCTTGGTTTTTGAGTTCATTAGTAATAAGTTAAGAAAGGTGAATTAACGAATTCTGTCCATTGATTTGATTAATTTTTCATCTTGATTAATGGATCGGCTAGCCATCAAAACTGCTACGAATGAAATAATTGGGAAAAGGAAACTCATTCCGTAATTTATATTCTCTGGCAAGAGTGAAAAAGTAGATTCTATCTTATTGAAATTCAAAAAAATACAAACGATAGTGAGCAGCACAGCAACGAAGTTAATTTTATTTAACAGTAGTTGTCTTTTTCTATTCTTAAAACTTACTAAAGCTACTATGCTTAACACAATAGAAAGAATAAGCGGAGCAATTGCTGGCAGGAAAAGAGATAATTCATTCGATTTTTCAAAGCCTAAACTGTCGTAAACGAACTCTGTACCCTCAATGGTATAAAGTGCAAAAGGAAAAAATAAAGTAAGGACTAAAGCAACAATGGCCACGATAAGGTAAATGGTTTGAATTCTTTGAATCATTGTGTTTTTTTTGCTAAAGTATAAAAAATAGTCGTATAATTGCAGAGAAAGAAATAACAAGCGTTCATTTCTTTTCACCATTATTCAATAAAACATCTTTTTATTAATTAATCAACCGGGCAACTCGT
This sequence comes from Flavobacteriales bacterium, assembly GCA_965655625.1. Taxonomy (GTDB): domain Bacteria; phylum Bacteroidota; class Bacteroidia; order Flavobacteriales_D; family CAJJDF01; genus CAJJDF01. The sequence goes on from CBFHHA010000025.1 coordinate 19,086, forward strand.
CCAGTTATCAGAAATGCTGATAACAACAATTTATTCAAAAACATTTATGTACGACATTAATCAATTAGAAGGTAAATTATTACCTGAGCTAAAGGAGATTGCAAAAAACCTCAAAATCAAAAAATTAAATCAAAAAAAACAAGATTTAATTTATGCAATTTTAGATGAGCAAGCTATGCAACCAGCTGCACTCAAGAGCAAAGAAGTAAAAGAGGACAAAAAACAACCAAAACAGATAGCCAAAAAAAGAAGTGAAAATTCTGTGGAAAAATTGGAAAAGCCCGTAACTGAAAAAACAAAGGAGCAAGACATTCTACAAACTGAAACTGACAAGAACAATATTCGTCCGAAAAGAAATCCTAGAAAAAAAATTAATAAATCGGAGAATTCAACGCCAACCAAAGCTGACTTAAACAATCCGAACAACCCGCATTACAAAAAAAGAACAAACGAAGGGAATGATTCTCCAGTAGCACACGCCAAAACTAATGCAGAAAAACCTACAAACAGAAAAAACAACAATCCAAATAATAACAATGCCCACAACGGGAATAAAAATAGGCCTAAGAAAAATCCTGCTGAATTACATGGATATAATTTTGACGGTTTGATTAAATCTGAAGGAGTACTAGAACTAATGAGTGACGGTTATGGATTTTTGCGTTCTTCTGATTACAATTATTTAAGTTCTCCTGATGATGTCTATGTGTCTAACGCACAAGTGAAATTATTTGGTTTAAAAACGGGAGACACTGTTTTTGGTGATATTCGTCCACCAAGAGAAGGAGAGAAATATTTCCCTCTTTTGAGTATCGATAAAGTAAATGGGAGGGAACCTTCTTACATTCGAGATAGGATACCTTTTGAGCATTTAACTCCTTTGTTCCCAGATGAAAAACTTCACATTACGGGGCATACAAAAGAAACTATGTCCACAAGAATAATGGATTTGTTTTCACCAATTGGAAAAGGGCAAAGAGGAATGATAGTTGCCCAACCAAAAACTGGTAAGACAGTATTACTGAAAGATATTGCCAATGCAATTGCAGAAAATCACCCAGAAGTATATTTGATTATATTGTTGATTGATGAACGACCTGAAGAGGTGACAGATATGGCAAGAAATGTAAATGCAGAAGTAGTTTCTTCTACTTTTGACGAGCCTGCAGAAAGACATGTGAAAGTGGCCAACATCGTGCTTGAAAAAGCGAAAAGAATGGTGGAATGTGGTCACGATGTTTGTATTTTATTGGATTCTATCACAAGATTGGCTAGAGCATACAATACGGTTTCTCCTTCTTCCGGTAAAGTACTTTCGGGTGGAGTAGATGCGAATGCATTGCACAAACCTAAAAGATTTTTTGGAGCGGCTCGAAAAATTGAAAACGGAGGTTCCTTGTCTATCATCGCCACTGCACTTACCGATACAGGTTCTAAAATGGACGAGGTAATATTTGAGGAATTCAAAGGAACTGGAAATATGGAACTCCAATTAGATAGAAAAATCGCGAACAGAAGAATATACCCAGCAATCGATATTACCGCATCGGGAACGAGAAGGGAGGATTTACTTATGAGCAAGGAAGCTCTCCAAAGAATGTGGATTATGAGAAAATACTTGGCTGATATGAATCCAATTGAAGCTATGGAATTCATGAAAGACAGAATGAAGAATACCCAAACAAACGAAGAATTTTTGCAATCAATGAATGGATAACAGGATGAAGAATAAAAAAGTATCAGTGCCGGTTGCTTTTGCGGCCGTTTGGATTTTACTTTTATTAACTCTCAATGTGTTGAAAGTACCGCACCATTTCAGAATAGGGATTTATTTAAATCTTCTGTTTGTTCTTGGTGTGATTGGGGCTTCTATGTTTCTGCAAATTAAAAGAGATAAGAAACTTCTCCCTTTTGCCGTTAACTTCAAAAATAGCTTAAAGAAATCAGGGACTTATGTCATTGTGGTGACAGCTTTTTTATTTCTGTATCTCAAATTCATCAATCCTCTTTTTTTAGAAAACTTGAAAAATGCTAGAATTCAAACAGAACTCTCCAAAGACTGGGAACAAGTAAAAGCCAGTAGTCCGGTTTTTGAAACGATGACCAGAGAGGAATTTGTGGAGAAAGCAACTTCAAGCAACGAACTATTAGGCTCAGTCTCGCTGAATCTAAGCTTTTACTTTCTGGGATTGTTTTTCATTTCTTTGTTTTACTCCATTTTAGTACCACTTTTTTACAAGAAAGTAATCCTCAGAATGTAGAATAAATTAACCAACAAAAAAGGGTTGTGCAAAATGCACAACCCTTTTTTTTATTCCATGGTTTAGTAAATCTATTGTTTGATTAATTTTTCTGTAAATACATACCCCTTAACACCAACCTGAACGAAATAAACTCCTGCTGGGAAAGAGCTGAAATCTATTTCCTTTACCGAATTGGAGTAGTTAGCAATCTGTTTTCCTGCTATATTTTTTACCGTAACAAACTGAATAGATTCTGGATGATTTACCACCACCAATCCATTGGTAGGATTGGGGTACATCGAAAAACTGTTTTTCAACTCTTTTTCTATTCCGATAGTAGAAATGGTAACAGTAGTACAGGCAGTGGTGTCAGAACAGGTACCTCTTGTAATGATACAAGCGTAACTTCCGGTAACACTAGGTGTATAGTCTTTTGTAGTGGCACCCGAAATTACGGAATATCCATTTCCACAATCTACCCATTGGTGATTTGCCCAGGTATCGGAAGAAGTAAGTTTATTTCCTGACTTGGTTACAGCAAGGTTAACTCCTGGTAATATTGTCACATTATACGCGTCTACTGTATCGCAAGTTCCTGATGTAGATAGTGTATCGTAATAAATCCCTGTAGAAGTTACTATACTTCCATTTGGCATTACAAACGTGTCGCAAATAGAAACTGTATTGGTAGCTGAAATATGACTATTTGTAATTGTGACAACGTATGACAGGATACTGTCACATCCTGCTCCGGAGATTATGGTATCGTTATAAACTCCTGAAGTAGAAACGACAACGCCATTTGGCAACGTGTAAGATCCACAAGTACTAACGGGAACTGTGTTCAAGCTTGCACCTTGTGTCAAGGCAGTTCCGGATACATAGTTTGAACTTGAACCTGAAAGCGCAAAACCGTTTAACGTACCGTTATTGGCTCCTGCATAATCTATAGCAGCTGTTATTCCGGCATTTGAAACACCAGCATTTCCTTCATTAAACTTGTAATAAGCCATCAATCCTGAGGGTGAAGTACAATATTCAGACATTCGTTCGGAGGCAATTTGTGAAGGAGTTCGCGCATAATTATAAAACCGCACTTCATCAATACTTCCTGTAAAATTATTCACGTTATCAATTCTTTGCCCAATTCTCAAATTGGTAGAGGAACCGGTATTGGTGGCAACGGTTAGGTTTCCTGAAACATCTAATACACTATCTACATACAAACTATATTTATTCGTTGCACTTGGGTTGTACACCACTGCCACGTGATGCCAGTTCCCATCATTTACAGCGATAGTTCCGCTTAATCCATTTCCTCCAACTTCAATTCGAATGGCATTACTCCAAAGCACACAAAAAGTAAATCTTCCTCCCGTTACAAATGAACCGTAATCTGCAATAACTCCTTGACTTCCGCTCGCAGAAGGATTGAAGTTGGCCGTTGTTTTTATCCAAGCCTCTATGGATCTGGCAGCTGTGCCACCCGAAATACCCGAGTAAGTTGTTTGAACATAATCATTTACTCCATCAAAATTGAGCGAAGTATTTTGTGAAAAGCTAGTTGTTCCGGTAGATACAAAAATTGCTAGCCCTACATGTATGAGTGTTTTTTTTAAGTTCATTTTTTTTTTTTTTGTTGATTCTACTTGGGTCAAAAACTTATTGTTTGATAAATTTAATTCGTGATTTGGAGTTTCCTATTTTAATTTCAGCTAGGTAAATACCTGACTTTAATCCACTGCAATGTAATTCATTATTTTCAATTAATTCTTTTGTTATAAGAGTTCCGTTTAAGGAATAGATAGTAACCTCATTCAAAAGATAGGATGCATCAAAGTGAATGACATTGACTACGGGATTTGGATAAATCACTACTTTGGATGGAGCTGATTCGCTCAGTGATGTTAAACTGATATTCACACAATCGGAGGTGTCTTTGCAATTTCCACGGCTGACAATTACCGCATAATCGCCTGCTTGAGTGGCATTGATAAATCTATTCGTTTCACCTGGTATGACTGCAAAACTGCTGTCACATCTTACCCATTGGTGATTTGCCCAGGTATCCACAGAAGTAATTCTCGCCCCTGATCTGTATACAGAGTCATCCACAGAGGAAATTGTAATGTCGAAGACAAGCAAGCTATCACAACCCGAAGATGAGGCTAAGGTGTCGGCTGATATCCCAGTTGAGGTAATCACCCTTCCGGTAAAGGTGGTGTAGGAATTGCAAACCGTATCGGAAAAAAGTGTTGATCTCACACCAGGCGTTACGCTTGCTCCGGTAACCCAATTCGAACTAATTCCAGAGAGTGCAAAGTTGGATAAGGTTCCATTGTTTCCGTTTCCCGAAACATCATTGAGCGTGGTCACGGTTGAATTAGAGCCAGCCGAAATACCTTGATTGAAAGAATAATATGCTTTTAAGGAAGAAGGGATATTACAGATTTCACTGTTCATATTAGCCAAAATCTCTGCTTTTGTTCGAGCCACATTCCAAACCCTTACTTCGTCCATTGTTCCTGGGAAATATCTTCCAGGGTAAGCAGGAGATTCTCCCAAATATAAATTATTTGACGCAGTACCTACTATGGCAACAGTTTTGGAAACAGAATCGGTTAACACTCCGTTTACATACAGTCGTAAAAAAGAACCATCGTAAGTTGCCGCTACATGTTGCCAAGTATTTAAAGTAAGCACATTGTTAAAAGACGTTAATTCGTTCCAAGGACCACCGCTACCAATATTCACATTAAGTTTTCCTCCAGAACCTGCTCTCAGCATGTATCCTGTTCCTACAGGGCTTTCCTTGCTGATGATATTTCCTTGCCAAACCTGAGCTCTCCATGAGGTAGGATAAATCCAAGCCTCTATTGTCAAAGCAGTCCCAGTAATATTGAGCGAATTAGAATTCCCCAAATTAACGTAGTCATTTGTTCCATCAAAACTCAGGGCGTTTTGTGAAAAAGAGAGATTAAATTGTAGGACACAAAATAAGACACTTAAAAAAGGAAATAAAGCTTTCATAAAAATTAGATTAGAACAAATAAATTTAAGTATATTTTGCCAAATAAAAAAAACGAAGTGATTACTAATCAATAAAATAGATTAACTTGTTTTAAGCGTAGGGTTCAAAAACTGTTATTAGAAAATCGCACTGAATTGAAATATCTCCACATTCTTCGATTTTTTTTTGAGCTTTTTTACTTGTATTCCAATAATAGGGTGTCATTTTCAGCAAATTTTCCAACATGGTAGAATCAAGAATATTTATGGCAAAAGACTTTTGACTCGTTGAAATATGAGTGAAAGACTTCCCAATTTGTTCGATGAGGTTGTATTCGTGAGGCCGAAAGGAATCATAAATTAACTCAGCTAATTGTTTCATGTGATTTTCTCCCGGACTTACCACAATTAAGTACCCCTGTTTGTTTAATACACGACTGAATTCTGCTGGATCAATTGGTGAAAAAACGGATAAAATCAAATCTATACTGCCCGAAATAAGAGGCAGGTCATAGACCGAACTGACAAAATAAAAATTATTTTTATACTTGCCAGCAGCGTTTTTTACCGCATGCTTTGAAATATCGGTTCCAAAGATGTTTGATTTTTTCTTTGAAAGATTACTTAATGCTTTCTCCGAGTAATATCCTTCCCCACAACCTGCATCTAATATTTCGAGAGAATCGGTAGAAAAAGATAATTCCGATTCGATTACATTCTTAATTTCCGCCATTAATGGATCGTAAAATCCACCTTCCAGAAAAGCTCTTCTGGCCTTTACCATCATAGTATTGTCTCCAGGTGTTTTCGATTTTTTCTTATTCACCGGGAGTAAATTCAGGTAGCCTTGTTTGGATAAATCAAAATTATGATTGGATTGACAAACATAGCTTCTGTTGCCGTCAAAGTGGAGCGAGTTTTTGCAATATGGACAAAGAATTGTGGACATGCCAGAGGTTTTGATGGGAATTGAGTAAAGATAACATTAGAATTAAAAGAATAGCCTTTCTACTCTTGTTATCAGCTGAGAAAAAAATACGAAGCTAAATTTTGTCGATTTACTATCGCTTCAAAATCAAGTTATTCGATAGTCTGGTGTGCTTAAATAGGTCTTCATGGATAAATAGCCAGCCCCTTTTATTTGCTTATATCTTTCTTCTATGTCTACCGGAATCTCGGTAGTTATTAGCCATTCCAAATCAAATCCATTTTGTTTGGCAGTTCTCATTAGATGCTTATTCTTCGAAAATAATTCGCCCAGCCTTTCTAGATTTTCTCTGTGTTCTAAATGGTAATCTTCGTGAAGCTTTGTAATTCCGATTAGTACTTTAAACGTTTTTGTCAAGTAAAAGATGCACAACTTTCTAGCAAGTCCCGGGGTCGTTTTTTCTAATTTAGAATTGAACAATTCCAACACTTCTACAAGTAAAAGTAAGTTAAGATAGGAATCTCCCAGTTTGTCCTTGGTTACTTTAACGTGATTCGAAATGTCATTCGAAACGCTTCTCATTCTTTTTATCAGATAATTCGCTGTATATCTTTTGGTGGCAAAGTAGGCTACTTTTTCCTTGATGTACTTTTCCATTTCCAGTTGATGATCGTCTACCGAATCGGTATCAATCAGCTGGAAATAAAGCTCTTTGCTAAGGACTTTATCTTTTTTTAACAAACGTAACAATAACTTGTCTTTCTCTGTTTGAGACAAACCCAGAACTGTATCTTTAAACTCTTTATTGAATTTCATGGAATGGAATCGAAACTTGAATTGAGATTTTATTGGTATCTCTTTCCAGCAAATTTATGAATTTCTGTCCATACTTATCTTTTCACAGTTACTCTTTAAGAAATTTGATGTGTGCAATATCATCTTGTGATTGAAGTCTAAGAAAATAAACTCCCGTATATAAATCAGTCACATCCACTTTCTGGTTTCGGTTAATTGGAACCTCACGAACAACTTTTCCCGAAATATCGAGAATAGCTATTTGAGTCAAGTTTTGGCGGTAAGAATTTTCAATCGTTAGAATAGAATTTACTGGATTAGGAAAAATCTTTACACTATGGATTAATTGATTTGTGATACTTGTTAGGCTGATACGAATGCAATCGGAAGTATCTGTGCAGTTTCCTTTTGACACTACTACCGCATAATCTCCTGCTTGTGTTGCATCATATATTCTATTTGTAGCACCAGAAATAGGGGAGAAGCCACTGTCACATCTCACCCATTGATGATTAGCCCACGTATCTATGGAAGTCATTCTTCCTCCAACTCTGTTTACAGAGTCGCTCAAGTTGGTAATCGTAAGGTCAAATCTCACCAAGCTGTCGCAACTTACGGCATTTATTAACGTATCAAAATAAATCCCCGTAGTGGTATAAACGTTTCCGCTCGGAGAAGTAAATGGGGAACATAGTGAGTCTTTCACCAAAGATGTGCTAAACCCTGGCGACAAGGCCGGACCTGACACATAATTTGATGAATCTCCAGTGGTAAGCAAAAAATTTGTCAGTGTTCCGTTCTCCCCTCCAACATCGTCTAGGCAGCGAGAGATAGCCGTATTGTTTCCTCCCGGAATTCCTTCATTAAACCTGTAATAAGCCTCTAAACCAACCGGAACACTGCAGAATTCAGCATTCATGTTTGCTAATAATTCTGCTGCCGTTCGAGCTGTATTCCAACACCTTACTTCGTCAATACTTCCGTAAAAAGGGATTGACCCCCCTGATACTCGTTGACCAATTAAAAGGTTGGTTTGACCTGAAGGAGTTGAAACACTTGACAATGAATTTGTTCCAACTTGAACACCATTTATGTAGAGGTATCCAACTCGACTACTTATAACTAATGCCACATGTGTCCAAACTTCTAAAGGCACTTGAGCAGAAGAAGAAAAATTTCCTGTAGAACCACCGCCAGATATGTATGCGAGGTTCCGTGATGCATTCACCATAAAAGTATTCCGGTCTCCTGCTGTATTCCGACCATAATCTGTTATGGTCAAATTGGCGTTCGGAGCATTAGAATCAACATAAACCCACGCTTCAATCGTTCTGTCTGCGCTTCCTAAAACTCCAGAATATGTAGTTTGCACAAAATCCGTGGGGCCATTAAAATTGAGTGCGACCTGCGAGAAAGCAGGTTGAATAATGGATGATAAAAGGAATAGGGATAGTAGTTTCATCATTTGTTATTTTTTTTAATTGATGATTAAAAATATAACATTTTATTTGATTGACAAATTGAATCATTCCGAAAAACTATTAATAAACAGATTGATACAAAACTATTCAAATAAAAAACCTCGTAAAAAATCAGTATGAATGAAGTCTTGCGAGGTTGATTTTATTTATCGGAATCTCTAGAGAAGAAAGATCTTACATATTTCTTCTGTATTGTCCGCCCACTTCGAAGAGTGAATTAGTAATTTGTCCCAACGAACACACTTTAGTTGCTTCCATCAAATATTCGAAAATATTTTCGTTTTGAATGGCGGCTTGTTGAATTTTAGCTAATTCTGTTTCTAGTTTGTCACTGTTTGTTGTGTGTAAATCATTCAGCATTTGCAGTTGATATTGCTTTTCTTCTTCACTTGCGCGAATAACTTCGGCCGGAACAATGGTAGGCGATCCATTTTTGCTTAAGAATGTATTTACTCCAATAATTGGAAATTCTCCATTGTGCTTTAAAGTCTCATAATACATACTTTCTTCCTGAATCTTACTTCTTTGGTACATCGTTTCCATAGCGCCTAAAACACCTCCTCGCTCAGTAATTCTGTCAAACTCCATTAGTACAGCTTCTTCAACTAAATCTGTGAGTTCTTCGATAATAAAAGAACCTTGAATTGGATTTTCATTCTTGGTCAATCCTAGCTCTTTATTAATGATTAATTGGATAGCCATAGCTCGTCTTACCGATTCCTCAGTTGGCGTAGTAATTGCCTCGTCATACGCATTTGTATGAAGTGAGTTGCAGTTGTCGTAAATTGCATACAATGCCTGTAGAGAAGTTCTTATATCATTAAAATCAATTTCTTGAGCATGCAACGAACGACCAGAAGTCTGAATGTGATATTTCAACATTTGAGCTCTTGGATTGGCTTTGTACTTGTTTTTCATGGCTTTCGCCCAAATTTTTCTTGCCACTCTCCCAATTACTGCATATTCTGGATCAATTCCATTCGAAAAGAAGAAAGATAAGTTTGGTCCAAACTTGTTAATATCCATTCCTCTGCTTAAGTAATACTCGACATAAGTAAACCCATTTGCCAGTGTAAGAGCGAGTTGAGTGATAGGGTTTGCTCCAGCTTCGGCAATATGATATCCCGAAATTGAAACAGAGTAAAAGTTTCTTACACCATTATCAATAAAGTATTCTTGTACATCTCCCATTAATCTCAACGCAAATTCAGTTGAAAATATACACGTATTTTGAGCCTGGTCTTCTTTCAATATATCTGCTTGAACAGTTCCTCTTACTTGAGTTAATGTTTCAGCCTTTATTTTTGCATATACTTCCGCGGGCAGCACTTCGTCACCTGTTACTCCTAGTAACATCAATCCCAATCCATCATTTCCTTCGGGCAAATCGCCTTGGTAGGCCGGTCGCCTGGTGCCGGCTTTTTTATATTTTGCCACGATTTTAGCCTCTATCTCTTTTGCTAAGCCATTCTCTACAATGTACTTTTCACAATTCTGATCAATAGCCGCATTCATAAAGAATCCCAACAACATAGGAGCAGGGCCATTTATAGTCATAGAGACCGAAGTAAGAGAGTGAGATAAATCAAATCCTGAATACAATTTCTTTGCATCATCCAGACAACAAATAGAAACTCCTGAGTTTCCAACTTTCCCATAGATATCCGGACGCGCATCCGGGTCGTTACCATACAAGGTAACAGAATCGAAAGCGGTTGACAATCGTTTTGCTGGCATTCCCTGACTTACGTAGTGAAAACGTTTGTTGGTTCTTTCTGGACCTCCTTCTCCTGCAAACATTCGTGAAGGGTCTTCTCCAGTTCGTTTGAAAGGATACAAACCTGAGGTGTATGGGAATTCTCCAGGTACATTTTCTTGTAAAATCCAAGTTAATAAATCTCCCCATGCCGTGTACTTTGGCAAGGCCACTTTTGGAATTTGCAAATGAGAAAGAGACTCCGAATGGGTTTGAATTTTAATTTCCTTATCTCTTACTTTAAATACATACAAAGGATCTTGGTATTTCTTTACTTTTTCTGCCCAATTCTGTATGTATTCAAAATTGTGAGGGTCTAAGTTCATTTTAACTCGATCAAATTCTGTAATTAATAACTCCAAAAACTCCTTACGACCCTTATTCTGAGCTTGACTCAGAATCTGTTGGCCATCTAGCAATCCCTTATTTAGAACAGGTGTAACTCCAGACGAGGCTTCAATTGTTTTATAAATCCCAAATAATTGCTGAGCAACTTCAGACTGCTCCTTTGCCCATTGATCATAAGCTCTGTTGTTCTCCGAAATTTCTGAAAGATACCTTGTTCTAGATGGAGGTATCACAAATATTTTTTCCGACATTTCATCGGAAATATGAAATTGTGATTTGAGTTCTTTGGCTTCGGTTTGCTCTACAATTTTATCCATGATTGCTTTGTAAAGCGTATTCATTCCTGGGTCATTAAATTGCGAAGCAATTGTACCAAAGACGGGAAGCTCATCTTGCGGTATATCCCACAAGTTGTTGTTTCTCATGTATTGCTTTTTCACATCTCTCAACGCATCAAGCGAACCTCTTTTGTCGAATTTATTAATGGCTACTAAATCTGCAAAATCAAGCATATCAATCTTTTCCAGCTGTGTAGCAGCTCCAAACTCAGGAGTCATTACATACAACGATACATCCGAATGATCCATAATTTCGGTGTCGGATTGTCCAATTCCTGATGTTTCTAAAATGATTAAATCATATTTTGCCGCTTTCAAAATAAGTAAAGCTTCGGCCACGTGCTTACTCAACGCAAGATTGGACTGACGAGTAGCCAACGACCGCATGTAAACCCTTTCGTTTTTAATGGCATTCATTCTTATTCTATCTCCCAAAAGCGCTCCACCCGTTTTTCTTTTTGATGGATCTACGGAAACAATGGCAATATTTTTTTCTGGAAAATCCAATAAAAATCTTCTAACCAATTCATCTACAAGACTAGATTTTCCGGCACCTCCGGTACCAGTAATCCCTAAAATTGGAGTAGTCACTTTTTCCGCCAATGAATAAACCTCTTCCATGACAGATTTTGCTTGTTCTGGGTAATTTTCGGCCGCACTTATCAATCTAGCAATGGACGTTACTTTTTTGTCTCCAATGGATTCAATTTCATTGGTCAGTTTATCTCCTACAGGAAAATCACTTTTTTCTACCAAATCATTAATCATCCCCTGAAGTCCCATTGCTCTTCCATCATCTGGGTGATAGATTCTTGTAATTCCGTATTCTTGCAGTTCTTTAATTTCTTCTGGTAAAATAGTACCACCACCTCCGGCAAATATTTTGATATGACTTGCGCCTTTTTCTTTCAGTAGGTCATACATGTATTTCAAGTATTCTGTGTGTCCACCTTGATAAGAAGTCATTGCAATTGCCTGAACATCTTCTTGAATTGCACAATTCACCACTTCTTCCACACTTCTATCATGACCAAGATGAATTACTTCACAACCTGTAGATTGAATAATTCTTCTCATAATATTTATAGCTGCATCATGCCCGTCAAACAGGGAAGCGGCAGTTACAATTCTTACTTTATTTGTTGGTTTATATGGTGTTTGATCAATCATAAAATGGTTTCTTTTAAAGAGTTTCAAAGATAAAAATATTTGAACTTTATATCCTATAATTCTACCCACAATTATAGACGGCACATGAAGTTAGGAATAAAAAGAGGAGTTATTAACGTGAGTTAGTTGTTAACATAAATAAAACAGTCATACAAAAAAGTACATTTATTCCGTTATTAGAACTATGAATAAATACTTTTTTACACTTTTATTTTTAGGAATTGCTTCTTTGTCCATAAGCCAAGAATCCTTTACATTTATGGAGATTACTCGAGAAAGCGATACCAATTCTATCTATTTCGTGCCAGACGAACAATTGATCTCAGAAAGATGGGATTTGTTGGCTCAACCAAACTTCTGGAAACAAGTAATGAGCTTATCTCCAGATTCTTGTATAATCAATGTGGCGGCAACGAGAGAAATATTATACAAAACATCTTTTTTAGCTTGGCAAAAACAAACCGAGATAGAAAAGGAAAACGTAAGAAAAGCAATAAGAGAAGAATATCAATTAGATTCTGAGGAAAGGCTGTATGTAACTTCGGGCAAAAATCATTTTTATCAACTTGAAAAAGTGTTGCCGTCAATTACCAAAGGAATCGAAATTTTTGAAAGGGAAGGAGTGAACCCTTGGTATGCGCAATCTATTTTATTAATCGAAAGTCCAGGTAAAATTCAATACTCTAATGTGGGAGCTTATGGTCCGTTTCAGTTGATGAAATCAGTAGCCAGAAATTACGGGCTCACCGTAAATAAAACTGTGGATGAACGGAAAGACTTTGAAAAATCTGCTGTTGCGGCTTCCAAACTAATAGAAATTTCGTGTATCCCAAGTGCTCGTTTAATTTTGGAAAGAAACAACGTTGACTACAATGAAAACGATTTGTGGTTTAAACTATTCGTGCTACACATTTATCACGCTGGCGCAGGAAACGTGGGTGGATTAATTGACAACATGCGTCCTGGATCTGGCGGAATTTCATTGATCACAGAAATGTGGCAAAATGAATATGGAGGGTTTAAAAATGCTTCGCAAAATTACTCCCAAGTTGCTCTCGCTTCCAATTTAGCTCTCGAAGAATTGCTTTATTCGAGTTGCAACAGAATTTATTTATGCAAGAGTGAATCAGTGGATTCTACTGAAAAATTAGGCCATGCTCAAAATTAAAGATCAAGTCACATTATTGGACGAAATAGGGATTTTTACCATTATTGAGAAAAAAAACAATGGTGAATTTGTAATCGAGGACGAACACGGGTTCGACCAATTACGAAGAGAGGAAGAATTAGTCCTTTATCAAGCATCTGCTTTTGATCATGTTGAAATAGAAACTTTCGAAAACAGATACGTAAAACAAAATCCTTTTGCTAAAAAAAGAAACAAGCAAGCTCAAATTCCTGTCATTGATTTACACATTGAGAATTTACTAAATGCTCACGGACATATGGCAAATCATGAAATCGTATTGTTTCAATTGGATAATTGTAAAAAACAATTGGACAAACATATCGAGAGAGGAACAAACCAATTAGTGATCGTTCACGGAGTAGGGAAGGGAAGGCTAAGAGAAGAGGTTAGATACCTGCTAAATAGCTATCCTAACATTGAATACATGGATGAGCATTGGTCGGATAAGGGAATAGGAGCGACCAAAGTTTTTGTAAAATAACCAAGTGGTAACATTGTGTTAAAATAATTGTTTGTAGTTTTGTACTATTATTAATCAAAACACAATTATGAAAAAAATAATTACTTTGCTCGCAGTAGCTTTTACTGCACATTTATCAATTGGACAAACTGCGGTTTTCCAAAGTGATCTTTCTTCCTGGTCAGCGGGAAATCCAACAGATTTTTTTGGAGGAAGAACAAATATTAGCTCTTCCAATGTTACGGAAGTGAACATGGGCGCCACTTACGGTACATCGTTCGCTAATATAGTAAATACTGGTTCAAGCCACAAACGTTTTACAACTCAGCCATTTTATGTAATGCCAGATTCAACTTACATTATCACAATGTGGGTGGCAGGAACTGCAGGAGACTTAAGAGTTTCTCACTATGACGTCCCTAATGGAAATTACGGTTCTTACACTGATTACCAAACAGTAAATAGTGGAGCTACCTTGATGGTTTTAAGAGATACAGTGACTGTTTCATCTTCTACTACTGAAATAGAATATATTTTATCTTTAAGAAATACGGCAGCAACGGGAATTGCGTTAGACTCTGTTGTAATTACAGGAGCTTTAGGAACCCCTCCACCGCCTCCAACTTACAATGCTAAATCAATTTATGAAATTCAATATACAACCGATTTTTCAGGAGACTCTCCTTATGAAGATTCTACTGTTGAATTAACAGGAATTGTAACAGGAATTTCTACTGACACAAGAGTAGATGGTTATTTTATTCAAGATTCGGCAGCTGCTTGGAACGGTATTTTTGTAAATGATGAAGTGAATGTTCCGTCAAGAGGGGATAAAGTAACTGTAACTGGAAAAGTTGTAGAAAACTATAATAACACACAGCTAGGTTTCGTAGACACTATGATTGTTGTTTCTTCTGGAAATTCAGAACCAACTCCAATAGCAGTTACTTCTGCCACTGCTGCGGATGAAATGTACGAAGGTGTTCTTCTTGAAGTTAGTGACGTGATGTGTGTAGATACTGTGGTTAGTTTTGGAGAATGGTTTGTTGCTGGTACAGGTCTTGATACGTTAATGATTGATGACTTATTGTTGTCAACTACATACAATCCAGTATTGTACAGAGGATATTCTGTAACAGGTATTTTGTATTATTCTTTTAGCAACTTTAAAGTTGAGCCAAGAGATTCTACAGATTTACTCCAGTCTCTTGTTGTTTCTATTGATGAGAATCAAGAATTAACTCTGTCTGTATTCCCTAACCCAGTATCTACTTTCTTCACACTAGAAGGTGTAAATTTAGGTACTGCAGAAATAATGAATGCTGAAGGAAAAATCGTAAGAAGTATTTCATTGAACTACATCAGCACAATTGATGTATCTGAATTAACAAATGGTATTTACATCATCAAAGTAACTTCTGACAATAAAGTTGGATTCACAAGATTTGTGAAGCAATAACAAACAGACTTTTTCAATTTTCAAAAAGTGCTTGTGAATATCACAAGCACTTTTTTTATGCAAAAGATAAAGTATCTATTAACTTTGGGTTATGAAAGTATTTAAGTTTGGTGGAGCCTCAGTAAAAGACGCAGACTCGATTAAGAATTTAGCTAAAATAATTGGGACTTATCAGTCAGAAGAGTTAATAATAGTGGTCTCCGCAATGGGAAAAATGACCAATGCGTTTGAATGGCTAATTCAGTCTTTTTGTTATCAACCCCAAAAAACAAAACAATCGTTGAATGACATTGTTGATTTCCACAATACAATTTTATGGAATCTTTTTCCCGATAGAAGCGAAAAGGTGTACACTGCAGTTAATGAACTTTTTTTTCAATTGGAAGAGGTGCTTGAAAGCGAAAGGCAAGCCGATTACGACAAAACATACGATAGTATAATTGGGTTTGGAGAATTATTGTCAACCACAATTGTGAGCCATTTTCTAGTCAAACAATCAATTTCGAATGAATGGATAGACGCCAGAAAGATTATCAAAACCAATTCTGATTTCAGGCAAGCAACAGTTGATTGGGAGAAAACAGAAGAAAACATTAAAACTCATGTAAGGAATAAGATTACTGTTTCTCAAGGTTTTATAGGTAGCGATTTAGAGAATAACATGACAAGTTTGGGCAGAGAAGGTTCCGATTTTACAGCTGCTATTTTTGGTTATTGCACTGAAGCCGAAAGTGTTACCATTTGGAAAGACGTGGCAGGAGTATTAAACGCAGATCCAAAACACTTTCCTGAAGCGAGCAAAATTGACAAGATGAGTTACAGGGAGGCAATTGAATTGAGTTATTACGGAGCCACTGTAATACATCCAAAAACCATAAAACCGCTCGAAAACAAACTTATTCCACTTTACGTTAAATCCTTTATTCACCCAGAAAATGAAGGCACAGTCGTTCAAAAATCAATGGAATATGATGCGTTACTTCCTTCTTATATTTTTATTGAAAATCAAATTTTAGTTTCTATCTCGCCAAAAGATTTTTCTTTTATTGCAGAGGACAATCTAAGTTTTATCTTTGCCAAATTGGCGGAGGCAAAAATAAAGGTAAATCTTATTCAAAACTCGGCTTTGAGTTTTTCAGTTTGTTTTGAGAATTCAAAAGAGAAAGTAGAACGACTTTTTTCTTTGCTAAAAGGAACATTTGAAGTGCGCTACAATGATGAAGTTACACTCCTAACAATTAGACATTATAACGAAGAAATTTTGCAAACGATGACAGCAAACAAAACTCTTCTTCTTGAGCAAAAATCACGGAACTCTGCTCGGTTCGTATTAAGGTAATTATGAATTATATTTCAATAGAAAACGTTTCAAAATCATTTGGTATAAAAGTGTTGTTTGAAGAAGTAACATTTGGTATCGACAAAGGAGACAAAATTGCTTTGGTTGCGAAAAATGGTACGGGAAAATCTACTTTGCTCAAGATAATAAAGGGAATAGAAACTCCCGACACCGGCCAAGTGATTATGAGAAATGACACAACTATTGGTTTTTTGGATCAGGCAGATTCTTTTGAAAAGTACGACACGATAAAAGAGTATATTTTTGATTCGCCCAAGTTTAAAATTGTTCAAGAATACGAAGAACTGGCAGTGAATGCACCTGAATCGAATGAGTTTCAGGATGCTATGGAAGAAATGAAAAGAATAGGAGGATGGGATGCAGAACAGCAAGCTCAAAAAATCCTCTCGGTTTTGGGTCACCAAGACTTCGAAAGAAGTGTTAAAAAAATGTCGGGAGGTGA
>CBFHHA010000026.1:0-33280 GCA_965655625.1 Flavobacteriales bacterium
GAGAAAAATGAGCTGACTAGAGGAATAAATAGAATAATGAATATATACGGTGAGTCACTTTATGGATTAATTCAAATAACTCTCAGAATAAATAAAAAGTACTATTGGGATTTTTAATTTATTTGAACTTGGAACTTCGTTAATTTTTATCTTAAATGGTATTGGAAAGATTTATAAAAGCTCAAGAAAAAGAAGCCAACGGTTTCGAAATTGCATTTAAAGAAATAAATTCTGGTAAAAAAATAAATCATTGGATGTGGTATATTTTTCCGCAATTTAAAGGACTTGGACGAAGTTCTACTTCAGAATTTTATGCAATCCAAAGTATCGAAGAAGCAAAAGAATACTTAGCTCACCCAATTTTAGGAAAACGACTCAGAGAAATCTCAAAAGCATTATTATCAAATAATCAAAATGACGCAATTCTTATATTTGGTTTTACAGATAGCCTAAAACTAAAATCTTGCATGACCTTGTTTTCATTTGTTGATAATTCAGCTGAAAAAACATTCCAAAAGATTTTGGATAATTTTTTTAATGGGTACATGGATGAAGTCACAATGGGAAAAATTACCACAACAAATTAAACCTTTAAAATGATAATTTTATACATATACTTTCTAATAGGCTTTATTTACCTGGTTCTCACAACTATTTTCGGAGATGTTGACCACACCTTTACCATTTATGTAAGGGGATTAATCATATTCGTTTTATTTTGGCCTCTTATACTGTTTTCTATCTTTTTAAAGTATGGTAAAATATTAAAGACACTTAAACGAAAAACTGTTTGGAGAATTTTTATGCTCGGAACAGATAAGGAGTATGAACGAAAAAAGCTCAAAGAGGAAATAGCTCTTTACAACGAGAATAACAAGGATAAGGGACTACAAGCAAGACTTTGGGATGATGATGAAGATGAAGATTATATCGAAGAAAATTGACTCGAATAACTTTAACTGAAAATTCATAGACTATATTTCAAATCTAATATTTTATTATCGCAAATCGATTATTATATGAAAAGAAGAAAATTCATTCAAACATCTATTATAACGGGGATATCAGCAATAACAAGTAAATATATTTTCCCACTGAATACGAATAATCGCAATATTATTATCAACCCATTAGATGTGAAACCAATTGTTGTAGCAACATGGAATGTAAAAAAATCAACCCAAGCTGCATGGGAAATAATATCCTCAGGAGGAAGCGCATTAGATGCGGTTGAAGCAGGATGCATGGTTGAAGAAGCAAATGAAAATGGTAAATCAGTAGGATTAGGAGGATTACCTGATAGAGATGGAAATGTAACGTTAGATGCATGCATTATGGATAATAATGGAAACTGTGGTTCAGTTGTTTATGTCAAGAATATCAAACATGTGGTTTGCTTAGCGAAAAAAGTAATGCAGGAAACTCCACATGTTATGTTAGCAGGAAAGGGAGCAGAACAATTTGCCTATGATATGGGATTTAAAAAAGAAAATTTACTCACTGACTCTTCCAAAAAAGACTGGGAAAATTGGAAAATTAAATCTGAGTACAAACCAATTATTAATATTGAGAACCAT
Source organism: Flavobacteriales bacterium (assembly GCA_965655625.1). Taxonomy (GTDB): domain Bacteria; phylum Bacteroidota; class Bacteroidia; order Flavobacteriales_D; family CAJJDF01; genus CAJJDF01. Next base: position 1,578 of record CBFHHA010000026.1, read on the forward strand.
GACACAATAGGTATGCTTGCAATGGATAAAAATGGAGATATTTCTGGCGCATGCACAACAAGTGGTCTTGCTTACAAAATGAATGGTAGAGTTGGCGACTCCCCTATCATAGGTTCTGGATTATTTGTGGATAACGAAATTGGTGGGGCTGTTGCCACAGGACTTGGCGAAGAAGTGATTAAAACAGTGGGGAGTTTTCTAATAGTAGAATTAATGAGACAAGGAAAAACACCTCAAGAAGCTTGTGAAGAAGCAATCAGAAGAATTGTCGAAAAACCAAATAGTAACTACAAAAATTTCCAAGTGGGATATATTGCAATTAATAAAAAAGGAGAAATGGGTTCATATTCAATTCATGAAAACTTTAGTGTCACAAAGTATCAGGAAAATAAAAACATCTCAAAAAAATCTGAATTTTATTTTAAAAAATAAAAACTACGATTCTGTCGCATTAGAATAAAACATAATGATTTTTGCCGTTTTTGATACAAATTGAAAACTTTAAAGTTTTATTTATTGGTAATTTAAGTTTTTGAAAGAAGGCGATTTTAGTTATAAACCTTTCAGAAATAATTAATGCGACAAAACCAGTTTTAAGGAAAGGTAATGTTTAAATCCAATTAGGTGTGCTAATCAACACCTAACAAATATGCTTAAAAATAAATAGAAAATATTTAAACCTATGTAAACTATGTAATTACAAACTATTCTTCGTAACTTCCATATTTTAATAAGTTATGGGCAAGTTTAAAAACCAAGACGGTCTGCGAAAGCCAAAGAACTGACTACCCAATGTGACAAATTAATAAAAACAAAAAAGTGGAGTACAGAACCCACTTTAATAAACGTGGTGTATTCTGAAAAGCCTTATGAGTAGGAACAATAATTTAAAATATAATAAAATGAAAAAAGTAATGATTTTAGCAACAATGTTGCTCACGTTTGGTTTTGCGAGTGCACAAAAGGTATTTAGTGTAAATAATCAGGCTTTTGCTGATGTTAAGGTTTTTGTAGTCAATAATCAAGCTTTTGCTGATTTACTTGTTTATAAAGTAAACAACGAGGCATTTGCAGGAAACAATAATGGACAATGGTATTTTGTAAATAATCAAGCTTTTGCAAAAAAGCAAATTTATTTTGTTAGTAATGAGGCTTTTGCTGACTTAAAAATTTACTTTGTTAATAATCAAGCCTTTGCTGGGTGGAAAAATAGAAGTAAGATGCACTTAATGCAATAATAAAACTAGCCCATAACAACACCTAAACTGCATTAAAACGCAGTTTAGCCAAACAGTTAGCAAACATAAAAATTTGAGTGATGAAGAAATTAAATAAGATAAACGCAAGAGAATTAACTCGAATTGAAAATGAAATTCGAAATTCTGGACCTACATTCCGAATATTCGACAATGAACTCTCCCTTGATAGACGGAATTCAAATGAATCAATTATACGGGACATTGAAGAATATTTAAAAGAAATTGATTTTAACGAGTCAACGATATTCGAAACTCCCCTATCTGAGGATGACACAAAAGATTCCTCTAGGTGGCTAGGATCCTATCGCTCTATGCGAAGTCCAGGTATTATTACTCTTTATGTTTCAAACTTGAAAGGATTCGCGTGGTATGTAACAAAAGAACTTATTAAACGTGATCATTACATCGACTTGGAGGTATTTAATCAAATAGTTTACAACATTGTAAGAAAAACCGTTTATCACGAATTATTCCATCACTATTGCGACTTTAACCGCATTTATACTGATGGGCGTGCGACTTATGATTTCGAAATTGAAGAAGCTCTTGCAGTTGCATTTTCGAGAATATATCTTGGTATTGAAAACAATCAACTACCATTGTACACCGACCTATTCAAAATAGCATATCAATACACAGGACGTGGTTATAGAGACTGGGTACATTTTCAAGACGAATCAGCATTTTTAGACGAACTGATAAAATATTCTAACTACCAAAATGTTCTAGGAAATTTGAGGGGAACCAATTTGTACAAAATTTGCCAATCAAATCTTGAAGCGATAGTCAATAATCCAAATATTGAATACGAATTAGGGTAATACGATTTGCTAACAACACCTAAGCCACATTAAAACGATGGCTTAGCTACTAACCGTTCCGACCAATAACCCTTCGGAGAATTTCCATGGGCTACCCGCCCATTCCCAATCCTCTTTATTAGTCGGAACGGTCCTTGTTCAAATACATAAGTGCTAACTGATACTACATCTTGGAAGTTCTCGAACTACCCAAAAAACAAAGGTCCGAACATACTGTATAGCAAATTATGTATTTGATGGCTTTTGTTATATATTAGTGTAAAACTATCGTGTTACATCAAATAACAAATGAAAATAACATTAATTCTCACCATTTTATTTTCGCTTATTACCATTTTAGGAAAAGCACAATCTAGATATAACATAATCTATGAAAAACAATTAGGAGAAAATTTTTCGGGAGAAAATATTAATTCAGCATTCCATTTATTCGACTATACAGACTCGTTACTCATCCCGAAAAAAATTATTAACACTGAAAATAACTTCGCTAAAGTTATCAATCCTCTTTATCGTTTTAGCAAACTATTCTTTACCAACTATCTCATTACAGATTTCGCTATGACTATGAATCATGAGCGGTTTGGGCATGGGTATAGAATTCTTGAGTCTGGTGGAGGAATTGCCGAAATTGTTTACAATCCACCCCCACCTTTTTCTTTCAAATTTTCAGGTCTAACGCAGATATACCCAACAAATTTCACGATTCAACAGGAACTAATGCTTAGACTTGGTGGTTCAGAAACTAATCTTGTCTTAACAGATATAACGCGTAAAAATATTTTATTGGATGAGAGATTTAATTATAATTTTGGCCTTGCCTATCTTTATGGAAGCAATGATATGCCCGGCTATACAGCCTTTGTTAACAATAATCCAGCTGCTGACCCTATACAATATAGGCAAAACATAAATCAGCTATATGGTGGTGAGCCACTTACCCGTGAAAAGATGAAGGCATATTCTTTTATTGCCTTATTCACCGATCCTATGAATTTTTACGCCCTGAAATCTGTCTTTTATGATTATATCATCAAAGGAAGACATAGCTCTAAGGTAGGTATGATAAAACTAAGTAAAAGACTTAAATATTTGCCGAGGTTTAGATTTGAATACACCCCATATGGCCCAGAATTGGTATATCAGAATTACCTTAAGTTAGATTCTAAATTAATGCAGCTTAGTTTTAGTCATTCAGATGCGGCTTTGCCCAACTCATGGCGAATTACAGCAAATATGTGGAATTTAAAATTATCTAATAATCTGTCATTTAATATATCTGGACAATTTTGGAACCAACCTAGTATTGAATTTTATCAGAATGATATACTTATAGCATCTGAAGGCTTTGGAGGTCAATTTATATCTAGTGTTAATTATGATAGTAGCAAAGACAAAAACCTCTTTGGATTTACACTTCAAGCAGGATATAAATCAACAGGATATGCAATTGGAGAACAATTAAATAAGGGATGGATAATCAGAGGAGGTTTAACTTTTAAATTAGGAAATTAAAACCTGTAGATAACAATATGTATAGTTCATAGCGCCCTTCAGGCTGCTACTGCACCATACATGGTCCGTTATGACCAAATAAGAAACCAGATTATTTGAAAATTTAAATAAAAGGAGGAACCTGAAAATCCATAAAGAGTAAGGATAAAATAAAACTATAAATAATGAAAACACTTTCCATTATAAGTATAATACTTTCCACAATATTTTTCCCTTGGTTTCTACTATTTATAACGAGTAACGGTCGTATAAGTATAGAAGAATTTTCGCTGGTAGGGGTTGTTTTCGGATTATGGTGTATTGCATTTTCCATTGTAGCCACAGTGAATTCTTTTAGAAAAAATCAGTCTCATAACAAAGCCTAAACTGCATTAAAACGCATTTTACAAGGCACGTTATACATAATATCAATATATTAGAATCATGAAGAAACTTTTTTTTACAACGCTGATCATCAATTTATTTATAGTCGTAACTAAAAGATTTACTAGAAATGTATAAAACCACATAACAACACCTAAACTGCATTAAACGCAGTTTAGCCAAAACGTTCCGACCAATAACCCTTCGGGGCGAGAATTTCCATGGGCTACCCGCCCATTCCCAATCCTCTTTATTGGTCGGAACGGTCCTTGTTCAAATACATAAGAGGTGTCTGATAAGACAGAATGAAAGTTCTCGAACTACCCAAAGAACACAGGTCCGAACATACTGTATAGCAAATTATGTATTTGATGGCTTTTGTTATATATTAGTGTAACACTAGCGTGTTACATCAAATACATAACTCGCCATACACAAGGACCGTTGGCCACAATAAAAATAAAATATGATAATAATCTCAGATAATTTTAGTGACTCAAAGTCCTTACTAAGAAAAGAAGCGAAAAACCGAGAAAACTCTGAATTACCAGCAGACGAAATTTTAGAAAATGAGGCTTGGTTACTTTTTTACAAACTAGGATTTGAAAAATTAAATATTGGAAGAGAATGTAAAGTTAAGTATGGCAAAAAAGAGTCCGAACTATCTACTAAAAAAGTAGATATTATAGCTGAATCTAATGAATGTAGAATTTATATAGGAAAACAACCCGAAAACCTGTTTAAATCCCATCAATGCTCATTTGTAAAATTTTAAGTATCAAAAGGGTAACACAATCTGAATTTGCCGGAATTCGACTGAATTAGAAGGAATCTGGTTAATTCCGGGGATTAAAATTTTAAAAAAATGCATTTTATTCGAGTTGTAATTCTTTGATTTTGAGATTAAATACTTATTTTTAAAAATAAAAACTATGACTAAAAATGAATTCAGAGATAAGATGGAAAAACTAGATCCCAATGATTTAGTTGAATATGGGAACCATGAATTTGTAGAAGAAACGAAAGTTCGAATTTTGTTGGAACAAGGTGATTTTGAAAATTACAAAATACAGTTATTGAATTTAGATTCTGAAGAAGAATTAACGAATGAAGAGAAAAATGAAGTTATTTCCAAGTTAAAAGAATTAAGCGGAAATGACCTCTATGACTTCTTTAATACCTTCGCCTACCCCTCCTCTATTATTGATGAATTTTTGGAATATGAAGAAGAGGATTTTGAGAAGATATTAAGTGAGGTTTAAGTTGACCTTATTTGACCAACTGACTAATAGAATTAATAAACTGGAGTGCATTAATCAAAAAAATAGACAATGAAAGGTAAAAAAATACAATTCATTCTTGTTTGTGTTATCTTAATTTTAATTAGTGTTACTCTAGTTCAAATGGTGACTATTTCAACTTTGAAAAAAGAACTAATGGAGAGTAACAACTCACAATTAACGGTTTCATCTGGAAAAATTTTTGGAATTGATGTTTCTCATCATCAAGGGAATATTAATTGGAACAAAGTTAAAAAATGGGAGGATAAAAGTATCCAATTTGCCTACATCAAAGCAACCGAAGGAGCTACCTATAAAAACAAAAAAAGCCATCCTTTGCAGGATGGCTTTTTGTTGTCTCACTAGAACAATCAAAAATTAGGTTGTAACTATTGTTAATACTAAATTCTCTGATTTTTGGGGTGTTCTTGGTATCACAAATATAGGCTAGACGACTAATAGATGAGTTTTTTTTAATTTGTATACATTTGTTAGTACATCTTTTGAAAACCTTTTGTGCGGTTTAAAATAGTCTAAAATGGATCTGCTTGTTTTATTCTCTTTTTAATTGAATCACCGAAAAAACAATTATTTGTTTAAATAAAATTTTAAATATTTTGATATGATGTATTTCATACTCAATTGACAAAGTAGATTAGGTACAGTTTATATTTATTGGAAATAACTTTTCCTATCCCTATTGCAATTCTTCTTTCCATCTCAGGAGGAACAGTATTTCCAATCATTTTATAACAAGACCCCAAACTTACAACAAACTCATAATCATTTGGGAAAGATTGAAGTAAAGTGGCCTCCTTAATTGTTATTGACCTTGCTTGTACTTCATCAGGATGGATGAACATTAACCATCCTAGTTAATGCGACAGAACTCAAAAGAAGTTTAAGCATAAAGAAAATAAAAATACGAAAGGTCAAGTACTTGAATATTATCATAGAACAAGACCACCGGAGGATAAAAAGGCGAATAAGAATAATGACAGGATTCAAAGAGTTTGAATCAGCACAGCGAACCCTCTCAGGAATAGAAGTAGTCAGCATAATTAAAAAGGATCAAATCATTAATCCTTGTTCTACTTCGTTTAAAACATTCTGTTCGTTAGTTGCTTAACAATGTATTAAAAATTAAATTTATTATCTTTAATGAAGTTAATGCGACAGAACCATGATAATTAAATCTAATTTAATAAAACTAACCATTTTTATTCTGTCTTTTATTGGAATAGAAAACTCTTTAATTGCACAAGCTTGGAGCAAATCTTTTACTGCTGGGTTTGTTGATTCAAACAGTAGTTTTCTTGGGGGTTCGGAAGTTTTACAATTAGTATCTCATAAAAAAAAGCTCTATGCCTCGGTTGGATATTGGCAAGACGGGAACAATGTTTGGTATGGAGGAACAAACTCTAGCATAGGTTGGAGCCAAATTATTCGGTTAGACAACTCAAATGGTAAATGGCTAGAAGATCATTTTCTTGGCTCAAGTTATTTAAGACCAGAATTACTTAAGCAAGTTGTTTTTACTAAAGATGCTTTGGGCAATCCTTTGACAAGTCCTGATACTGTTTTAATTGCTGCTGGCTATTCTCCAAGCTACATTACAAGAACCGTTAAAGTCAAAACTTTTACGAGAAATGATGCAACTGGCAGTTGGGCAGAAAGTCAAATAGTGCAAGGAAGTTTTCCTGCAGGAGAGAATTACTCTATTAGAGATATTGAAGTCTATACAGATTCGGTTACTGGATTAGAAAGAATTTATGCCACAGTTGGAATAAAAGGTGTTTTTACTGGAAAATACAATCCAGCTTCTGCAAGTAAAATTGACTGGATATCCACGGCCGAGTTTGGCCCTGTAAGTATTCGTCCGCTTGGAATTGCTTTAGCAAATAATGCCTTGTATTTTTCCTCTGGCAATAAGTTATACCTAAGAACTGATGGAGGAACTCCTTCTTATTCTGTTGCTCATGATTTTAGCGACCTCAGCACTACCGTTAATTCTGCTGTTGGCGGAATTCGTGGGTTAACCACTATAAATAACCCTAATGATACGAATCAAGCTTTGCTTTTAATGTGGTGTCCAAACGGACAATCAAAAGGAGTTATTTATAGACTAGAACCAAATAGCTTGGGTGGTTTTACCAGAATTTATGAAGCTAAAATTTCAGTTTTAGTTCAAAGTTATTTACCTGGTTCCTCTGTTAGTTATTTACTAGGTGCTTACAATGAATTTTATGAATATATTGATCCTGTTACTAATGATACTAGTCACCTAATTGGCTTTGAAGCTCAAATAACCGGTGGTGGGCATCAAACTTGGAATGGATATTACAAAGGTGCCTTATTCGCAAAACGAAATTCCAACATTCAATATAGTATTGAAGAGATAAATGGACCAATTGGAAATAGTGATCCTGCTTTGGTTTCAAACAGGTGTTATGTTCAATCTCCTTTTGCTGGAGAAAATGCAATCTATTTTGGTGGGTTTGACCCAAATGGAAATCAAGCTACCAATAAAGCATGGGTATTTAAAAAAGACAACTCCTTTACTTCAATTAATGAGGTTGAAGACCAAAATATCAAGTTGTTGGTTTATCCCAATCCTGCGGTTAAAACTCTTACAATTGAAATCGAAACGAATGATTGTTTGGATTATAAGATCATTTCCGTTTTAGGAAAAACTATTCGTTCTGGTAAGGTTTGCACTAAGAAACAAATTGATGTTTCGGAGTTATCTCCCAATATGTATTTCCTCAAAATTGGGAATCAAACTAAGAAGTTTATTATTCAACCATAACAAAACTAGAATTTATACCTCTTAGGGTGCAGAGTTTCAATATGAGAAACGATAGCGAAATAGAGGAAAAGAAAGAATAAACCTTATAAAACAAGGCATTGAAAACTACTATTATTCTCAGTACTTAGTTACGAATATTCTTAATCATTAGGTAAAATAAGGGTTTGATAATGATTCAATAAAAAAGACACATTAGGGTTCTGTCGCATTAACTTGGAGTAACTAATAAATGTTTAGATTTGACTTCATCTAATACTGAAATTATGTTTGATCGTCACCGATATCCAAGAGTAATTATATTACAAGCTGTTTATTTCAAATTGAGATTTACATTGAGTTATAGAGATGTGGAAGAATTGATGTCAATCAGAGGGATAAAATTAGACCATTCCACTATCCAAAGATGGTTGTTTAAATTTTCTAAAGAGGTAGAGAAGAAGGTTCTGTCGCATTAATTATTTTTCAAACGTTTTTCATTAAAATCTCCCTTACTACAAAAAGTTAAATCACTAATAAACATAACTTTGGAGTTTTCCATTTTTATTAAAAACGACAAAAATAAGTGGTTTTAAGTTTAATGCGACAGAACTCTTGAAAGTCATGGTTACTCAACTTATACTTTAATTACAAAGCATAACAATCAAAAAGTGGTTATTTGTGGATTATTCAACAAGGATGATGTAAATAGAGTTGAAATTGGCTTTGCATTACTTCCGGAATATGAAAAAAATGGATTTGCATTTGAATCATCTAATAAATTATTACAAGTTGCCTCAAGTGAATTTGGTATTAACACTGTTTGGGCTGTCACAAAAAAAGATAATATTTCATCTAAAAAGCTTATTGAAAAGCTCGGGCTGAAACTTATTGGAACGACTAAAATACCGAAGCAGAAGGAAGAATTATTATTGTACAAAATTGAAATATGAATACTAATTATGTTTGGTATTTTAAACTTTATATTTTACTGTTCTTTTTAAAAGGTTCTGTCGCATTAATTATGATACAAAATGAAAATATATTTTTTAAATTAAAACCCAATCACAACGGTTAATAACTATCACAACGTTACACAAATGATGATAAATTTTAATAATTAAGAAATTGAATTGATGAGAAAAGAAAATCTTGAAAGCATAAAGGAATAAGGGTTCTGATAGAACCAAACAGGTCACAATAGAAGTAGAACAACAGAGATATACACCAAAGTACCAACTAAACATATTCAAAAGATAAAAAGTCCGATTGATTTACTATCTTTAAATAAAGATATATCGGGAATAAAACACACTTTGTGTTTTATTCTGTTGTTATAAACAATAAAATAAAACAGAATGAAATCATTTATCTCATTATTCGGAATATATATGATTATATTTCTTAATTCAGGCTGCACAAATTCTGAATCCGGCAGTTCTTCAACAACAAACAACGATCCTGAATTAGTTGGCAAATGGATTAGAAAAAACAAGTATCATATAGATTTATATAGTAATGGGATAGGTTCTAAAGATAAAAATGTTGTTGTTACTGACGATATCAAGAAATTTAAGAAGGAAAGAATAAATTGGGCTTCATTCAATAATAATTTTCTTTTAATCAATACGGATGAAGAATTAATTGGATTTAGTTATCAGGTAAAAGGTGATACTCTATTTTTAAGACAACCTGAAGATAATTTGGAGTTTTTCATTAGAGTTAGAAATGAAAAAAATGAATCGACAAATGAACAGGATAATTAATGGTTTCAAATTACTTTAGCCAAAATAAATAAGGGTTCTGATAGAATCTAACAGCCAAAAACAAAAAAAGCCTTCATTTTCATGAAGGCTTTCTGTTGTCTCACTAGGGCTCGAACCTAGACTCTTCTGTACCAAAAACAGACGTGTTGCCAGTTACACCATGAGACATTCTCTGTTTGAGATTGCAAATATAGAATTTTATCTTTTTATTTCAAATAATCTTAAAAAAATTATCCTTCAAATGTGAAAGATAATTGCCACATTTGGGTTCGTAGTTTCTCAAGCGGGGATGAAAAGTAAGTTTTGTTTGGCACCAACACATTGTTAATCCCAATATCTAATCGCAAATCTATCCCAAACTTAAAATATTGTAAGAAAAAATCCACCCCGCCACCCACAGAGTAGGCAATATTAGATCGCTTTATTTTTAGTACATCTTTATAATCAAATTGTTCTTTCACATTGATGTTACTTGACCAATCTACTCCGTACTTCCCTCCCATCGTTCCGTAAAAAGCTACATTGTTAATTCGATTTGTCACAACTTTTAGCTGCAAAGGAAATTCACTATACACCGATCTTACTTCTCGCAAATAAGATTCACTTTTTCCATTTTGCAGAAACACGTATTCCATGTTTCTGTCTTGGAAAGACAAGAGAATCGCCAAACGAAGTTTGATATTTTCATTAAATGAAATAGATCCCATTGGACCTACCGCAAATGAACCTACAGAAACTGGTGTAAGTGAAATCAACGAATCACTAAAATCAAAATCTGCTTTTCGATTAGGAATCAAGGAGGATTGAGTATAGCCTAACCAAAACCCCCAATGGTATCGACTCTTGGCAAAATTGGATAAATTCAGGGGCTTATTTTGACTCACTGCCAATGAGGCAAAAAGCGAAACAAACAAAACGATAAGTATCAGTTTTTTAACCATATTTTTAATTTAATAAAGCCAACGAGTTTTTAATTCGTTTGATTGCTTCGATCAGACTTTCTTTGGAAGAAGCATAGGAAATTCGAATTGTCTTATCTGATCCAAATGCCTCACCAGTCACTACCGAAACTTTTCCTTTTTCAAGTATAAATAGAGCTAATTCAGATGCATTTTGAATCTTTTTCCCTTCGAAACTCTTCCCGAAGTATCTACTCACATCCGGGAAAACATAAAATGCTCCTTGAGGGTTGTTACATTGCACACCTTCTATTTCGTTCAAACCGGCTACTACCAATTCTTTTCTTTCTTTAAATTCTTCTACCATGTAGCGAACTTTTTCGGGCGAATTAGATATCGCCTCCAAGGCAGCCAATTGAGAAACTGTAGATGTTCCCGATGTAATTTGTCCTTGCGCTTTGATACATGCATCTGCCAGCCATTGAGGAGCAGCAATGTAACCAATCCTCCATCCAGTCATGGAAAATCCTTTGGAAACGCCATTCACGATTACGGTTTGTTCTTTTACCTCAGGAAACTGAGCTATGCTTTCGTGTGTTCCATCAAAATTTATCAACTCGTATATCTCATCGCTTATGATCGTAATCTCCGGATGTTTGGCCAATACATGTGCAATTTGTTTCAAATCTTCTTTGGTAAATACCGTTCCAGAAGGATTGCAAGGCGAGCTAAATATCACCAATTTCGTTTTCTCAGTTATGGCTTTTTCCAAGTCTTCCACATTGATTTTAAAATCTGTGGAAATATCAGACTGTACTACCACCGGAATACCTTCGGCTAGTTTTACTTGCTCAAAATAGGTTACCCAATATGGTGCAAAAATTATCACTTCATCTCCTGGATCTAATACACTCAAAAATATATTGGCCAAAGATTGTTTGGCTCCGGTAGAAACTACCACTTGGCTGGCTTTGTAATCCAAGTTGTTATCTCTCTTTAATTTCTGTGAAATCGCTTCTCTCAATTTCATGTAACCCGGAACAGGAGGATATTTACTGTAATTATTCTCTATGGCTTTTATTCCCGCTGATTTGATGTAATCTGGCGTGTCAAAATCTGGTTCACCCAAACTCAAACTAATAATATCTATACCTTGCTGCTTGAGTTCACGACTTTTTTGTGCCATTTCAAGAGTTGCCGATGGCAACATTGTTTTGATTCTGTTAGCTACATGCTCCATGTTGTTATAAAAATTTTCTTTCAATCAATGAATTAAATTGCTGTACCGCTTGTGCTTCTTCATCCCACTTAGAATAAGTAGAAACTTCGGAAGACAGATAAGCCTTCACCTCCAATAAGGTTTCGCAGCCATTTATTTTGTCTAGCACGGTATCGTATTTCTCTTTGTCTCCGTCAAACAATTCGTTCATAAACAAAAACTTTTGATTCAGCGCTATTGCCTCTTTCAAATCCTTTATTTTGCTCTTCGTTAATTTTTCACCCAGCGATTCTGGTTGCTGTGAACTGGCGTAGTTTTCGTTTATAGAATGGAGATCCTCAACAGGTTTTGACTGTTTTTCCTCTAATTCGGGAAAATCAAAAATAGGTTCAGAACCAATTTCATCGATTTCATCTAGCAAGTTTTTTTGATTCGGGCTAATTACCAAACTATCCTCTTCTTCCGAATCGAATTGAAAGGAGAAAGAATTTTCTTCCACTACTTCTTCTATTTTTTCTTTCGAGATATTTTCTTTTTCCAATCCCTCCAAAAGCTCTTTTTTCTCTACCAATGCTTTGTAACGAATTACCGTCAGTCTTTCGTAAATATCTCGGCTATTTTCAAGCATATCGTTCACCTCTTCAAAGGCCAATTTGCCATTCTCTAGCTTTTGCGTTTTTTTATTCAAAGCCTTGGCTAATTGCACCAAGCTCAAATAATTGTGTTCACTCATAATCGTTTATTTCTTTTATTTAAGACCAAATTTAGAGGTACCTACCTTTGATCCTTCTGAATATATTTCTACTTTGTAATCTCCTCTTGGAAGTTCTTCTACTGCTTTTTCATAAAACACGCAAAAATCAACCGCTTTTCCTTGGTAATCGAGTGCTCTGCCTACGCTCACCTCAATAGATTCGCCATTTACAGATATCTCGGTGCTTTTGGTATTGGTAAGAACTTTTCCTTCTGGAGAAATCACTCTCATGTAAAATAGTTTACTTCCTTTATCAGCTATCGAATTGGCCACAATCGTGAAGCATGCCTTTACCTGATCGGCTCTTCTTGCCCTGGTTGTTTCGGTAAAACTGCCGCTTGTTCTGATTCGAATTGCTTCAGTGGTCAGCCCTAGGATTTGAAGTTTAGAACCCATTTCCACCGTTTTAGATAAGTTTTCTGTTTTTTCTTTAAATTCGTCTCTCTCTCCCTTTACTGCAGAAATAGTTTGGTCTTTTACCTTAATGGTAGCCTGTAGTTCTATGTTTAGGGTATTCAAAGAATCTACTTTGTACACGTAGTTCTTCATTACTTTTCTTAAAGTTTCTGCTTCTTTTCGCATTTTGTACAATTCTCTTGCAGTGTATTTTCTATTCTTCTCAGAACTCTCTAATTCTTGCAAAAGTAGGGTTACTTTTTGTTTTTGAATGGCGATGCTATCACTCAGTTCAGAATTATCGGTTGTTACGCTGTTGTATTCGTTGAGCAAATTTTTAAGAGAACCCGCAATGTCATCTTCCATCATTGAGTTCATTCCATTCCCAGCCATCATCGCTTCCAATCCAGCAATTTCTACTTCGTAATATTGGTTCTGCTTATTGCTCGTAGAGAGCTCCCAAGCAAGAAATGCAGTAATCAATCCCATAATAATTAAGGCGGTTACTAAAAGGGGGGTCTTATTATTCATATAAGGTTAATTTATTCACGTAAAAATATGTAAATTAAGGAGCAAATTGAATTATTTAACATAAAAAATTGTTGTGCTCGCAGATTTAATTAAAATTGGTTTTCCTAAAAATTGCATAAGTTGTTCTAATGCATTGGCACAGAACGAAAATCACATCTGTTCGTCCTGTTATTTCTATCTGCCCAAAGGCCCATTGGCTATTGATAAAAACACAGATTCTGGAAAATTATTTGATGAGAATGATTCTTTTTTTGGCGCTGGTCATTTATTCGATTTCGACAAAGAGGGTAAAACACAGAAACTGCTCCATGAGCTAAAATACAATGCCAATATTGCTTTTGGTGAATATATTGGAACATTGATGGGAAGCGAGTTTATTTCTCTCCTTTCTGACATTGATTTTCTTGTTCCGGTTCCTCTCCACCCAAAAAAAAAACACCAACGTGGATTCAATCAAAGTGAAATCCTGGGGAAAGGAATTTCCTCTGTCACTTCTATTCCTCTCTCCAAGCACAATCTTATTCGCACTCGATACACCGAGACTCAAACTAAAAAAAATAGGGAACAAAGAAAATTGAATATTAAAAATGCCTTTGAATTGTACAATTCTTCTGAGTTTGAGAACAAAACAGTTTTATTGTTAGATGATGTTATAACAACAGGATCAACGATAATGGAGTGTGTCAAGGTATTGTCTCAGGCTGAAGGAATAAAAATAAAGGGATTGCTCTTGGCTAAGGCGGTGTTTTAAATTTCGTACAATTCGTCAAAATCTAGTAAATTCTCTCCATGTTTTTCTATATAATCTTCCATAACCAAATACGTTCTTTTCACGCCATAAATACGTGAAAACAAGACTTCAAATTTTACATCTTTGCTTACAATCATTAGCACTTCCACATAATCCGAATGTTTGGATGATTGTAAATTTTGGTTGCAATCCGGACAAAAGAAATCCACTCTCTCCCCTGGTTTAAAATTATGACTATAATCGTAATAAAATTCATATTTACCCAAAGTGGGATCCAAAAAAATAGACAACATGAACTCTTCTTCATTTTTGGTTAAAAATTCTATACCTTCCGTATCCCGCAAATTCTCTTTGCAATGAGGACAGTGGTATTCGTAGTTCCCTATGTCTTTTAATATTCCCATATTTCTTACTGAATATAAGAATAATTTTTAAGAATTTAGAAAACCATCGCAGTAAATGTTATTATTCGATCGAATAAAACAGGAGATTACTGGTGCTCAGTTGATTTGTATTATTTAGAAAAAAACTTGAGTAATCTTGGTTATTCTAGCTTCATTTCTTGTATCTTTATGACAAGAAAGTTCTTTCAAACCTATTGACCCACACTCTCGTTATATAAACTTAACATTTTATAATATTGGAGAATTACTTCGTAAATCGATGGCGGGCCTCAACCAATGAAAATTGGTTTGCATTATTGCAATACAGAGGATTACAGACATGAACGAGCGTCTCCTTCCATTACAACAGAAGTTTATAAAGCTTCTAGTGTGGGTTTTTTTATGCTTTTTATGAACCTTTTCACTTGACACGTGTACGGGAAGAAAACATAAATAATAAACTCATG
Organism: Flavobacteriales bacterium; assembly: GCA_965655625.1. Classification (GTDB taxonomy): domain Bacteria; phylum Bacteroidota; class Bacteroidia; order Flavobacteriales_D; family CAJJDF01; genus CAJJDF01. Next base: position 16,767 of record CBFHHA010000026.1, read on the forward strand.
AAAATTTTTCTTACCGCATTCATTTTTCTCGGTGCCATTTCTTTTGCATATGGTTCTGAATCTGAGAAAACAATTAATTCCGAAATCGATAAAGTAACCGTTTACCTCAATGGAGCTCAAGTAGAGCGAAAAGGCAAAGTATCTTTAAAAAGAGGAATCAATACAATGATTTTTCAAAACGTTTCGCCTTACCTAAACCCCAAAACGATTCAGGTAAGCGGTATGGGTGATTACATTATTCTGGATTCTAAAAAAACCATTAAATACCCCAAACCAGTAGAGATAAAATCCATTCCAACAAGAATAACTCGCGAAATTGAAAAAATGAAAGATTCGATAAAACTGCTCAATTTTGAACGGACCGATGTTTCGGCAAAACTCAATCATTTGAATACGGAGAGAAAGTATATTTTGGCAAATAAAATTTACTACAAAGACACCTTGCCCGTATTAAAAGAGTCTTTGGCCTATTTAAGAAAACAACTTTTTGAAATCACCGAATTAGAACACAGGTTGAAAATTGAAAATGATCGACTATCTCAAAAAATAATCGCAATAAATGGTCGATTGAAAGACCTAAATAATTACCAACACAACAACCAACCTCTAGATACAAAAAAGCCGATACACCAAATAGAAGTAACCGTGCAAGCCAAAAAAACATTAACCGGAAGTATGACAGTTTCGTATTTTGTTTCCAATGCAAGCTGGTCACCTAGTTACGATATAAGGGTAAAGAATAGCAACTCACCAGTAGAGCTAACTATGAAAGGAACTGTTTACCAAAATACGGGAGAAAGCTGGGAGAACGTAAAACTGACACTTTCGACAAATAATCCTTATAAAAACAAAGTAAAACCCGAATTGAGCGTTTGGTATATTAATTACTATAACCCAAATATTGGCTACTACAACGATGCCAAGGTTACTCCCAAAAGGTTGAACGAAGCAAAAAGATCTGTTCAAACATTGAGCTATGCAGAAGTTGTGACTGAGTCCGAAGATTACCAAAAGGACAACTACGCCCCTGCAGCTGTCCGAAGTACAAATTACACAGTAAAAACTCAAACTATGGCCAATGTGGAATACCAAATTGACTTAAGGTACAGCATCATGAGCGACAACAAAGCTCATTTGGTAGCTGTGAATCAAAAAGAAATCTCGGCCAACTACATTCATTACCTCGTACCGAAATACGACAAAGAATCCTATTTGGTTGCGCAACTGATAGATTGGGAAGAGCTAGATTTACTCCCCTCAAAAGCCAACTTGTACTACGACGGAAGTTACATTGGCGAAACAAGAATAAACCCAACCGCCAATGACACGCTATATATTTCCTTAGGAAACGACAGAAATGTGCGGGTAAAAAGAACAAAAGACAAGGAAAAATCGAGAGAAAAAGTGTTTTCAAACAGAAAATCTACGACTGTATCCTACGACTTATTAGTGAAAAACAACAGTACATCTTCTTATCAAATTGTGGTAGAAGATCATTTGCCAGTGTCTCAAGCAAAATCCATTGTGGTTACAATAGAAAATAAATCGAGAGCCAATTTCAATGAAAAAACAGGGATGATGGAATGGAAATTTGATCTGAAACCAAAAGGAAACAAAAAGCTAAACTACACATACAAAGTAGAATATGACAACGACAAGCCACTTGACTTGAGCAAGTTATAACAACAAAAAGACAGTCGATATAGGCTTTGTGACTCCCTAATCGAAAGCAAATTAAAACCCAAATCTCAAACTGAGTAATTGCAGTTTGAGATTTTTTTTGTGCATCTTTGTAGATGATTTTGTTTCCAGGATGTAAAATAAATGTAGGATTGAGTATCCTAAACAAACGAGAAGATGGCTACCACAATTTAGAGAGTATTTTTCTGCCCATTCCGTTATTTGATTCATTGGAGTTCATCGAGTCTGAAGAAATGAGCTTTCGATGCAACATAGAATTAGACAATGAAAAATCAAACTCCATCTTGATGGCTTACCATCTCTTAAAAAAAGATTTCGACTTACCTCCTATTTCTATTGTATTACACAAACAAATTCCGATGGGAGCTGGCCTTGGTGGAGGATCAGCAAACGGTGCGTTTATGCTAGTTGGATTGAATTCTTACTTTGAATTAGGCCTTTCGGTTTCTCAATTAGAAAAATATGCGTTGCAGATTGGAAGCGATTGTCCATTTTTTATTCAAAACAAACCCAAATTAGTTCATGGCGTGGGCGAAATATTGCAAGACATTCAGCTCCCAATTACTCCCAATTACATTCAATTGGTAAATCCACGAATTCATGTGAGCACAAGAGATGCTTTTGAAGGTTTGGTGATAAACGAAACACCAAATTTACCTCTAGATAAAGTTGTTTTGAACTCCCCAATTTCTCAGTGGAAAGAAAAATTTTTTAATGATTTTGAAGGTCCAATTTTCGAGAAATTTCCAGAATTAGAGCGAATCAAAACGAAACTATACGAACAAGGCGCCCAATTTGCCTCTATGACGGGAACAGGTTCTACGGTTTATGGTTTTTTTGAGAACGACCCAACCCTCTCAGCCTGGCCCGACTCTTATTTCGTGAAGACCGTAAAATTGAGATAGCAATCTTGTGTAATTCTTGGCAATAGCCTACTTTTGCAAACTATGAGCGAATTACTAAAGGAAATAGAAAAGCGAAGAACTTTTGCTATTATCAGTCACCCAGATGCCGGAAAAACAACCTTAACAGAAAAATTACTTCTTTTTGGTGGAGCCATTCAAACTGCAGGAGCTGTAAAATCAAATAAAATAACCAAAACTGCTACTTCCGATTTTATGGAGATAGAAAAGCAAAGGGGAATATCGGTGGCAACCTCGGTAATGGGTTTTAATTATCAAGGGCTGAAAATTAACCTGCTGGATACACCGGGTCACAAGGATTTTGCCGAAGACACTTTTCGAACTTTGACTGCTGTAGACTCTGTAATTCTTATCATTGATTGCGTAAATGGTGTAGAGCCACAAACCGAAAGGCTGATGGAAGTATGTAGGATGAGGAACACACCGGTAATGGTATTTATCAACAAACTAGATAGACCTGGACAAGATGCTTTTACGCTCTTGGATGAAATTGAAGAGAAACTCGACATACAAGTTCGTCCTTTGTCATGGCCCATAAATATTGGTGACAGATTCAAAGGTGTGTATAATATCTATGATTCCTCCCTTAATTTATTTCAAGTAAACAAAACAAACATTGAAGACGAAGTAGTCTCAATTAGTGATTTGAACGATAGCCAATTAGACGAATTTGTGGGAGAAGAAGATGCCAACCAATTGAGAGAAGATATTGAACTAATTGAAGGTGTGTATGATACCTTCAATGTTGAAGAATACCAAAAAGGAAATTTGGCTCCTGTTTTCTTTGGTTCGGCTCTGAACAATTTTGGTGTCCAAGAATTGTTAAACTCTTTTATACGAATTGCTCCTTCGCCACAATCAACTGAAACGGATATAAGAATGGTAGCTCCCATTGAACCTAAGTTGTCGGGGTTTGTTTTTAAAATCCATGCCAACTTAGATCCAAATCATAGAGATAGAATTGCATTTTTTAAAGTATGTTCTGGGAAATTTGAACGAAATAAATTTTATCAGCATCAACGCATTAGCAAGAAACTGAGATTTAATAACCCGACTAGTTTCATGGCTCAAGACAAAAGAATCATTGATTTTGCTTACCCGGGAGATGTAATTGGGTTGTACGATACGGGAAGTTTCAAAATTGGGGATACACTGACAGAGGGGGAAGTAATGAATTTTAAAGGAATTCCAAGTTTTTCGCCAGAAATGTTTAGAGAATTGGTGAACAAAGACCCAATGAAAACCAAACAACTAGAAAAAGGTATTCAGCAATTGACAGACGAAGGTGTCGCACAATTGTTCACACAACAGCCTGGAAACAGAAAAATAATAGGCGTTGTAGGTGAACTACAATTTGAAGTAATTCAGTACCGATTGAAACACGAATACGGAGCTTCCTGTGATTTCACTCCTAAGAACTTTCATAAAGCTTGCTGGCTTACTTCCACTGACAAAGATAAAATGCAAGAATTTGTTAGAAGAAAAGCAAGCTACGTAGCCGAAGATAAAGACGGCAACTATGTATTCCTAGCAGAATCTGCTTTCTTGTTGCGACAAGCAGAGTTTGATTACCCTGAAATCACCTTCCACAAAACAAGCGAATTTAAAGTGTAATAGTTTTTTGTAATTTCATGAATGAAGAAATTAGAAAAAATACTCTGGGGAATATTCATAATTGGGATTCTCTTTAAAATAATGAAATGGCCAGGGGCTGGAATTTTCACAACCACTTCGCTCGGGGTAGTTGCCTGTTTCTATTTATACTTGGGAATAGGGATTTTTAATAATTTGACTGTAAAGGCAATGTTTTACAAGGACAGTTACCAATATGAAAATCGTTTCAATTTATTATTTGGTGCCATTTTTGGAATAGTTTTAGCCATTTTAGTTATTGGATTTTTGTTCAAGTTTATGCTTTGGCCTGGTGCCAATGTTCTGCTCATACTTGGACTTTTTTCACTGTTATTTTCTCTTTTGATTTACGGTTCGCTTCACAAAAAAAAGAAAGTTAGCCTAACAAAACCCTCCTTTTATCGAATTGCGTTGATTGGAATTCTCTCTTTAAGTTTATTTATCATTCAATCCGATTCTATCATTGATTTCTATTACCCAAACAATCCAGAATATGCCAAAGCGCTAAAGGAAATTATCCAAAACCCTTCAGATATAAAAGCTCAACAGCAATTTGATTCCATAAGAGAACAACTGTATTCAAATCAACTTAATAATGAATAATCAAATGCACTCCCTCCCTATCAGATTTTGACACATCAAAAAAGGCGACCCTTGGGTCGCCTTTTTTTATCTTCCACCAACCAGAAATAAATTAATTGTTGCGAACGTGCACATCCATTTGCGGAAATGGAATATTCAATCCTTTGCTTCCAAACTCTTTGTATATTCTTTCATTCATATTAAAATAAACAGCTCGGAAGTCTTCAGTTTTGCACCAAACCCTCAAAGTTAAATTGACAGAACTATCTGCCAATTTATCTAACCCAATGAAATTGTCTTCTTCATCCAATATTCTCGGGTCTTCTTTTACAAATTCCAGCAAGGTGTTTTTAGCCGTATCGTAATCGTCACCGTAAGCTATTCCCACGGTAAAATCTACCCTTCTTTTTGTTTGAGTGGAATAGTTAATCATGTTACCATTTGCCAAAGGTCCATTCGGGATTATAACTGTTTTGTTGTCCAACGTTATAAGAATTGTATTAAAAATCCTCAATTCTTTCACGGTTCCTTTTTCGCCTTGTGCTTCAATAAAATCTCCTACTTTATAAGGTTTAAAAAATAGAATCATGACACCACCTGCCAAATTCGAGAGAGTTCCCGAGAACGCCATACCTATTGCCAGCCCCGCAGCACCTAAAAGAGCTACGAAAGAAGTCATTTCAATTCCGAGTTGGCTCAAAGCAGTTATTATGACCAAAATTCTCAATGAGATCGCAATGGCACTTGCCAAGAATGTCTCCAATGATGGATCAAAATCTTTTTTCTCAAAAGTAAAATCGACCAACTTATTGATTCTTTTTACTATCCAAAAACCAATAACAAGTACTGCAATTGCAAAAAGCAATGAAGTTCCGTACTCTATTAATTTCTCTAAAATCCAATCTAAATTAGTAAATGAGGATCCAGTTGACTGTGTTGTATTTTCTTCCATGGTTTTTGATTGTTAATTAATTGGTTAAGCCTTGCAAATTTACCAAATGAATTAAGCAAAATGAAGGAAACGAAAAAAAAATCAAGAATTAGTTCTCGCAGTTTTGAATAGTTTTATGAATTTTATCAATTTCGAATCCAAGCAGTTTTGCTTTATTCATATAGCGTAAATAAACTTGTTGATTTAATTCTTTGGTTCTAGAAAGTATCCATAAATAATCACGAGATGGTGAACCAACCAATACATGCTGATAGTTGGGATCTAATTCTATGATAAAATAATCTCCATAAAAAGGACGAAAAAAACTCACTCTTAGCTCTCCAGGTTTGTCTTGATTAGGAACCTTTGCATTACCATTGGCCTCTTCCCATTTCTCTTTTTGTTTGTTGAATCCTTTGTTCGTTACTTCAATTCCCCCGTTTTTTTTAATCGAATAGTTTGCCGTTACGCATGTTAAGTTTTTCTCAAAAGAATTTGGCAAACGAGCTATTTCATACCATCTTCCAACGTACTGAGATAAATCGACAGAATCTACTGTGGGTAATTGCTTTTTGGGTGTACATCCTATTCCCAATATAGAGAGGAACGATACTACAATAACAGATGGTTTCATAAAAAAATTCTTTACCTAAAATTACATAAAATAACGATATTTTAAAGGAATAAAATAAAGCAATATGTCCTTTTAAGTATTGGATATTTCCATTTATCCAATTCCTTGTACCAATTCAATTAAAAAGAGTATTTTTAACTAAAATCAAGAAAGATGACACCCGTTTTAGAAATAAAAAACCTAACCAAATCATATGGCAATTTTATTGCTGTTGATAATTTATCACTCTCCGTAAATCAAGGCAATGTATTTGGAATACTCGGCCCTAATGGAAGTGGAAAAACAACGACTCTTGGGATGGTGCTCGATGTATTAAACTCAACTTCAGGAACGTTTTCTTGGTTCGGTGAGAAACAAACGAACAACCATCGAAAAAAAATTGGCGCTATTTTGGAACACCCTATTTTTTATCCAGAATTAAGCGGATACAAAAATTTAGAAATTACTGCGTTAATTAAGGAAGTTTCTCTGGATAGAATTGAGGCCGTAATGAAAAGAGTAGAGTTATTTGAACGAAAGGATTCAGCTTTTTCTACCTATTCTTTGGGTATGAAGCAACGTTTATCCTTAGCTGCGGCCCTTTTGTCAGATCCTGAGGTTTTGGTATTAGACGAACCCACAAATGGACTAGACCCTGAGGGAATTAGGCAAATGAGAGAACTGATATTATCCATTGCTGCGGAAGGAAAAACAATTATTATTTCGAGCCACATATTGGACGAGATACAGAAAATGTGCACCCATTTTGGTATTTTAAGAAATGGCAAACTGTTGATGCAAGGTGCAATTGGTGATTTGTTAACTTCCAAAAATCAATTTAGCATTGATGCTGAGAACAATGAAAAACTGAAAGAAATTCTTGAAAAACATAGCGATTTTTATTCACTGGAAATGAAAGACGAAAAAATTCAAGTAACTTTTGATAAAAAGGTTAATGGGGGTAAGTTAAACAAATTTTTATTTGAAAATGGGATTATAGCTTCTCAACTCGTGGAAGTAAAATCTTCGTTAGAAGAAGAGTTTTTAGAAATTGTAAAAAACAAATAATGAGATTATTAAAAATAGAGTTCAAAAAAATTGTTGGAAATAAATCCTTCAAAGTGTTTAGTTTGTTATTTGTCGTGTTTTTACCGCTGTTAGTTATTTTAGTGCCTGCAATGGCGGGAGACACGATTAACGGCATCGATTTTTACCCCTTTATTCCCAATAATTACGAAACTACTTGGTATGCAGTCTCGGTTATTTCAAGTTGGTTTTGCTTTTTTTTATTGTCTTTTGTCTTAATCTATCACATCACCAATGAGTATAACTACCGCACTGTACGCCAAAATGTAATTGATGGATACACCAGAAATGAATACATCAAAGGGAAACTATACCTGATGCTTACAATTACTGTTATTGCCACTTTTTATGTATTCCTAGTTGGCTTGGTAGCAGGAGCTTACTTTTCTACCTTTGACCCCGAAGATGCGGGTCAGCTTCAAAATTTCTTTAACACAGGAGAAGAGATTGATCCAATTGTTGGTTTTGGCTCTGTTCTAGATGGAGTAGAAAATGTAGTGAGATTCTTCATCCAAGTACTCGCAAATTTTGGGTTTGCCTTTCTTATCGCATTCCTCGCAAAAAGGGGAATTCTTGCTGTACTTATTTATTATGCTGCCTATATTGCAGAATTAATTTTAGGAATTCAATTGCGAAACAATAACGCAGAAATGGTGTACGACTATTTGCCTTTAAACGTAATTTCTCAAACTTTACCTTTTCCTAATTTTAGGATGTTATTGGCTGGATTGGCCTCACCCGAAAGATTCGATTGGGTTTCAACTGGTATTGCTCTAGGCTATACTGTGTTATTCATTCTCCTTGCTCGCAGATTATTCTTGAAAAGAGATATTAGCTAACAATAAGCCTACAAAAAACTTTGAGAATTGGGACCTTCATTAAACAAGAGATCCAAAATAAACAAATTCGGAATAAACCCATATTTATCTTCAAAAACCTGATTATAAGGCTCTTTTGGTATTTCTAGTGATTTTTGTTTGTGAGTAAAATACCCTCTGTAATTGGTAAAACCTTCTATCTCTTTGTGATGCTGTTCGCTAAAAATAATGGATGGCGAAATAGATAAATACTCCATTATTTTGTTCTGAAGGGACAAATTAAATTCGACCAAATGAGTGTGTTTTTTCATAAAAATCGCTTCCAACTCATCTTCATAGAATTCGAAATAAGGAGACGATCGATAAGCTGAAGCAATGGAACGCCAGTGCTGTTTCTGCCAAAAATGATCGTAAGATATTTTTATATCTTGAAGTGCTGTGTGGTTTTTATGTTTTTCTACCGGAATGATTAAATTCAACTTTCCATTTGCACCATAAATCTCTGTTCTATTTCTGAAATTTTGTTTCAAATAATGACCGTGTAAATCAAAAAAAACCTCTTCGGAGTTTTTCAACAACGAATAATATTCAATGTTTCCCAAATATACTACTGGTAAAATTACGTTCATTTTTTGTTATTTTTTTGGTAGTACTCCACGGCCTTCCTTACACTCCCTTCCTGCATCAACAATTGATTGGCTTCGGCATAACTCAATCCTGTTTGGGAAACAACCATATTTGTTCCTCTATCGACCAGCTTCACATTACTCAATTGCATGTCCACCATCTTGTTCCCCTTTACTTTGCCTAATCGAATCATCACCGCGGTTGAAATCATATTGAGAACCAACTTTTGAGCCGTCCCAGATTTCATTCGGGTACTTCCCGTAACAAACTCGGGACCTACCTCTATTTCTACTGGAAAACTCGCTACTTGTGCCAATTTACTCCCTTTATTACAAGTAATACACCCCGTATTTATTCCATTTTGGTTACACTTCTCCAATGCGCCAATCACATAAGGTGTAGATCCTGATGCAGCAATTCCTATTACGGTATCTGTCTCCAATATATTCTGTGCTTGCAAGTCTTTCCAACCAAGTTCGGTATCATCTTCAGCAAATTCAACGGCTTTTCTTATCGCAGAATCGCCTCCTGCAATTATTCCAACTACCATATCGTGCGAAACTCCAAATGTTGGAGGACATTCGCTCGCATCCACAACACCCAATCTTCCGCTAGTGCCTGCTCCAATATAAAACAGTCTTCCTCCTTCCTGCATTCTAGGGACAATACTTTGAATCAATTCTTCTATTTCACTCAAAGAATTCTTCACTGCCATCGGAACAGATTGATCTTCTTTATTCATGTTCATGAGCAAATCGTCCACGCTCATTTTATCCAAGTCTTGGTAATTAGAATCAGCTTCTGTGGTTCTTTTCATCCTATAGAGTTTTAAAGATTCTGTTCCATCTTATTCCTCCATTTGCCCAACCTAGCTCTTGGTCTTTACTCATCCAAATAATTAAACCTTTTCCAACAACATGATCTTCCGGAACAAATCCCCACATTCGCGAATCGGCAGAATTGTGGCGGTTATCCCCTACCATGTAGTAATAATTCTGTTTAAAAGTATAAGTGGATACCTCCTCGCCATTTATGAAATACTTCCCGTTTTGTTCGTATCCTTTATTCTTCTCGTAAGTGAGGATACAGCGCTTGTACATTGCCCAATTTTCTTCATTCAAAGAAATCGTTGATCCTGCTTTTGGCATCCAAATTGGTCCGTAATTATCAGCAGTCCATAAGCAAGATTTATGGTAGGGATAAAAACTAATGTAAGAGTTTATTTTGTCTCCTGTCGAATCAATTTTTCTTTCGACTGATACAATTCTTAAATCACCCATTTCTCCTTTGTTTAAGGCTTCTACAAATTTATCTTTCAAACCTTTACTCATGTTCACATAACATACTTTTTGACCTACCGGTAAATTTCCGCTGCCTTCGTTCAAAGAGGTAATATCTTTGTACAACCCTAAATTGAACCCAAATTTTTCTTTCAGTTTTGGAAAATCCAAGTTACCTAAACTTCTATTGAACACTACTTTGTGTTTGAAATTAACATGATCACCTACGATGCTTCTTTCCCCATTAATGTATAAATCACCATTACGAATTTCTAATGTATCGTCTGCCACAGCTACACATCGTTTGATGTAGTTCTCTTTTTTGTCGATTGGTCTATGAGCATGGCCATGAAGTTGTATGTTCCTGCCAGCACCAAAATCATATAACAAATTATCTTCCAAAATTTTCTTTTTACCAATCGCTTCGTATCTCTCGGTATTATTTAAAAATACATCTGGCGAAATACGGTCTTTTGTCGATTGCAAATAAGCTTCTTGCCTTACAAATTGGTAATAATTATGTCCTTGTAATTCTCCTCCAGCTCCCTGAGAACCGTAAGATCTACCAAAAACGGCTGTATCACCCGTAGGGTAATTAAATACAACAATGTCGTTACGTTCAACTTTTCCAAATCCAGGCAATCGGTAATAAGGTAGTTTTATCGCTTCGGAATAAGAATTGGCATAAGTAAATGGAATTGTGTTGTGAACTAACGGGTAAGAAAGCGGGGTAAACGGAACTCTCGTTCCGTATGATAGTTTATTCACAAATAAGAAATCACCTACTAGCAATTCTTTTTCCATCGAGGGAGTAGGAATAGTAAATGCTTCGAGAACATATCCTCTGATTAAAGAAGCTGCAATTAAAGCAAACACAATAGAATCTCCCCACTCCTTTACCATTGTTTTCTGACCTGATTTGTCTTTTCCACCGGTAAATTTTTGAACATACACCAACAAAGAAATGAGACCAAATGAAGCCAAAGCAAGAACTATCTGATCCGAAGTGGAACGAGCCTCAATTCGAGTTTTGTTGTTCCAATCCATTTCACCTTGATAAATTAACTCTTCTTTACCGAAAGCAATGAGTGGAAAATAAATGAATGGTACAAAGATTTGCATGAGTGTATCTAAAGCTCCGTATTTCCCATACATTCTTCCCATTGAGACATTCATAGAAGCGAACATAAGAATTTGACTAAAACCTGGAATTAGGAGAATAAGTGCCCACCACCAAGGCTTTTTAATGATTTTGAGCCAAATATAAATCCTTCCCAAGTTTTTCTTCCTGCTTTTTCAAAAAGTTTCCAAGTACCCATGGCACAGTAAAGAAAGAGTATCGAAATCCATAAGGTTAAAATGGTGATTGTCATAAAGCTATTTTTCTATAAATAAATTGAAAACAAATATAAGAGTTATGAAAGAGTAACCGCTATGAATGTTTGCAAAATCGAAGTTAGTCTAAAGATAAAGTAGTTCTTTCCAAAAAAAATTATCTTTGACAAATAAGAAACGTTTTCTTAACTATTTTTAACCAACTATCGATGAAGCAATCTATTTCTATCAAAAACGCACCTGCTCCTGTCGGCTCCTATAGCCAAGCTATATTAACCGATAACACGTTGTACATAAGTGGACAAATTGCCATCAATCCTTTTGATGGAAAATTTGTAACGGACACAATACATGAAGAGACTCACCAGGTAATGAAAAACATTCTTGCCTTATTAGATGCGGCAGAAATGACGGTAAATAATTTGGTTAAATGCTCAATATTTCTTCTCGACATGGAGAATTTTTCGGAGATGGACACCATATATTCTTCGTATTTCGAACCAGGAAATTTTCCCGCGAGAGAGACAGTTGAAGTAAGTAAATTACCAAAAGGTGTGCGAATTGAAATTTCGGGAATTGCGGTAAAATAATTATTCTTGCACGATCTAACTATCGATGTAAATAAATAAGTTGTCGCTAAAACTTCCTTTTATCCGCGCGTAAATATCCATTCGTTCTCGCTAGAAAGAGGTTCGTTATAGGAATAATTTTCGTAATCAAATCCTTTTATTCCTTCAATATTCGTCAATTGATTTTTTATCATGAACCTACTCATCAATCCTCGCGCAAACTTTGCGTAAGTCATAATAGTTTTGTACTCTCCGTTTTTAAAATCTTTGAAACCAATTGTCAAAATTTTGCCCTCTAATTGTTTGGTGTCAATAGATTTAAAATACTCATTACTTGCTAAATTAACCAGCCAATCTCCTTTTAGCTCTTCGCTCAGTGCTTTCGTATTGTTCTCTTTCCATACTTCATAAAGATTTTTTTGCTTGGCAGAAATTTGAATTTTAGTACCCATTTCTAATCGATAAGGCTGAATCAAATCCAATGGTTTTAACATGCCATACAATCCTGATAAAATTCGCAAATGATTTTGTGCATAGTCAAATTCAGCTTTTGAAAATGAACTTGCATCCATTCCTCTGTATGCATCTCCTGTAAATGCAAGAATAGCTTGTTTCGAATTATCTTCAGTAAACTCTGCCGAAAAAGACTGGAATCTGTCATAATTCAAATCACTAATTGCCGCGCTCACATTCATTAATTCTCCTATCTTTTTGGAAGATAGTGGTTTTAATTTTTTCATGATTTTTTCCGTCTTATCGGGGAAAGAAATTTGAGTAAAATCAGAAATGATAGTTTGCTTGTCAAAATTCATTGACTTGGCAGGGGATAAAATAAATTTCATAGCTCGGATTTGTTTGAATCAAAAGTACAAAAAAACCTAAGCTTTGTAAAGAGCCTTTGATTACTCCGGTGGATTGTAATTATCATCTCCATCCGTTTTTTCATTCTTCATAATAGGATCGGATTCAAACATCCATTTCCCGTTTTTAAGCATGAATTTATCGAAACTTAAATCGGGATAATAATATTGGTAAAAACCAGTCATTTGGGGAGTTGAAGGGGATAAATGTGAAAACACAATCTCTTCACTTTTTTTGGTTTTGTAATACCTCATGCTCACAATTGCCTCATTCGAATATTCGAGGATTACTCGTTTCTTTGTTTTCCTTTCTGATGGGTATTCAAATAAGTTGAATCCAAATTTAGCTCCTCTGCGCGACAAACTCATTGTTTCCATCAGTTTTTGAGTTGTAATTCCATCCTTTCCGTTCCAACCAAGCAGGGTATATTTGCCTTTTTTCGTTACTATGATTTCATAATACAAGGCTCCATACCAATTGTTGTGAGTGAGAGTTTTGTTTTCTGCCCTATCAATCAATCGGTGGTTGTCTCTTAGCTTTATGACGGTTCCATTTTTTTTCAAAATATAGCAGTAAAATGAATGCACACCTCCCTCCGATTCTACGTTCCAATTGAATAACCTAAACTCTCCATCTGGCGAGGTGAGCTTTGACATTTTTACCAAATTCTTGAAAGGATAACTGAATGATTCTTTAAGTTCTAGTGTTTTTTCAAGCTCATTGATGAATGCTGAGTTGTACTTTTCGTATTCGCTATCTTGTGTACTATTTCTCAATAAAGCAAACAAAGAGTCCAATACAATTTCTTGATTTTTAATCTCTGTCGAAAATTCTTCTTTCTCCATTGAGAAGGAAAAAAACGAAAAAACACTCACTAAACAAACCAGGAATAATTTCATATTATGGTAAACGATTGTTTGACAAATTTATTTAAAAAAAATTTTTTTTACAGCGAAACTGTTTCCGTGAAAGTTCAAAACACTATATTTTTTCGCCACAAAATTTGCAATGAATGGCATCGTCTGCATGCCCTTCTTTTGAGCAAGAGCTACAGCTTTTTGTATTCGTAAAATTATTTTTTTTGATTACTCCAGCAGTGACCATTCCGGTAGGTACAGCGATAATTCCGTACCCCAATATCATAATAATCGAAGAGACAAATTGACCTAAAGGTGTAACGGGCGAGATATCTCCAAAACCTACTGTGGTAAGTGTAACAATGGCCCAATAAATGCTTCTTGGAATACTCGAAAAACCATTCTCTTTACCTTCTATCACATACATTAACGACCCTAGAATCATTGCCATACAAAGAACTGCGACTAAAAACACAATTATTTTTTCTCTGCTATCTTTCATGGCTTGGCCCAAGAATTTTGCCTCTTTTGTGAAATTACCTAGTTTAAAAATCTTAAATAACCTCAAAAACCTTAACACTCTAAAAACCTGAAACACGTGTCCTCCTCCCGGAATAATTAGAGAAATGTAAGTGGGTATTGTTGAAACAAAATCTATGACCCCATAAAAACTAACTATATACTTCCAAGGTTTTTTTACCGAAATGATTCGAAGAATATACTCGAGAGAAAAAACAATCGTAAAAAACCATTCGATACTGTATAAAACCCGTTCGTATTGGTTGTGAATTTCTACAACACTATCAAGCATTACAACTAGTAAACTAAGAAGAATAAAAACGAGTAATCCTATGTCAAAAGATTTTCCTGGTTTTGTGTCTGCTTCAAAAATAATTTCGTGTAGTTTTTCTCTCCAAGCTTGCATACCTCAAATATACTTGTTTTATTGAATTTATATGATTCAATTTGAAAGGATATCAGTCCATTTCTCTCTCCACTAGTCCTTTTCTTGCATTTTCATAATCTGGTTGCTTATAAAGGGATTCTAGGTGATCTCTTTCTTCACCGGATAAGTTAATTTTGGAGAAAGTGAACCAAAAGGCTTCTTTACCCATGGAATCCCAATGTAGTTCGTGGTTTGTTTTTTTATGCATTCCTAGGACATTATAAAAGCATGCACCCAAAAATAAAACAAACATGGAATATTTAGCAATTTTTAATTGGGAAACAAAATGAATTCCAGCAGCTAAAGGAAATATCAACAGTGCATAAAACTCAATCATGGGTCTTGCTCCGTAACTTCCTCCAAACCACCAACACCACCAGGAAGAGAAGAGGTAAATTGCACTAGGAATGATAAGCAAAGTGGCCCATTTAATTGGATTCATTTTTTTTGGCATACTGATTATTGCTAGAAGTGCCAGTGCCATAATTGGAGTATAAAGAAGCCATCCATTTCGATATCCGAATAAAAACTCGAGAAAGTGAGGATTCCCGAAAAAGAAACCTTCGTTTCGGTAGCTCCATCTTATCCAACCACTGCCATAGGTTTTCCAAAAAAGCATCTGGATAAATATTGGAACAAAAAATAGCAGTAAGGAAATAAAAAGTGAAGGAATATTTGATTTTGTCCACTTTCTATTTTCGAGCGAAGACAAAGAGTAAATCAAAGGAAAGAGAGAAAAAACAATACTAGTGGGACGAATTAACACACATAGTCCCATTGCTAAACTTATTAAAAACAAGGAAAGTTTATTTTTTTTGTCGTTCCATTTGAGTGTAAAAAAAATAATCACCGAATACAGAAAAAACAAATAAGAATGACTCATTTCCCCTTCCCCAACTGAATAATAAAACAAATTTGTACCGGCAAAAACAAGAAAAATAGAAAGGGCAGAAACCCAAGGTTTGAAAAAACGGAGCAAAGAAAGATACAAAAGATATAAACCAATGGAAACGTAACAATAAGTTCCTATTCTAATGGCATAACTGTATGGCAGCGAGTATCCATCTGCGGGATAACTAGTAAGATTAGCCACACCGTGACCAATTAAAAAAAAGGGACTATACATGAGCGACATTCCCATGGTCATTTTGGGAAGTGCAACCCAATTTTCGTCTTCTGTGAGCCAATATAGTCTATCGTTTTTGAATTTAAAACTTAAATCTTTGTAGACGAACAGTCCTGGCAAATAGCAATAGTATTGATTTACATCATTTCGGTAAGTAAATTGATAGGGATATTCCTGATGAATCTTCCATGAGTTAGAGGTAAACCCAACTAGCAAAACAATTGCAGTAAAAGCAACTAAAAACCATTTGTGTTGAAAAATTCGCATTGATACTATCTAATAAAAAGGATGAATTTTCATTCTATTCGTTTAATCCTTTTCGATTTTTGAACCAAATTTATCAATTAAAACCAAGGAATTAACGAATTATAGATTTTTTCTTAATCTCGGTTTCTACTCATGGCTACTTTGAATTATTAAGGAAAAGGTAAAACAAAATGACGGAATAATATGACTTGCTAATTGGGCTGGATTTTTTGATTTGGAAAAAAAACGTTTTAGAGAACAGATTTGAGCCTGAATTAATATCTTTGCATGAATTGTAACCCTCAAATACACGATCAAAATGATTGAATTAAACGCCCTAAGAGCCAACCCTGAAGAGATAGTTAAGAAATTATTAATTAA
>CBFHHA010000027.1:0-32471 GCA_965655625.1 Flavobacteriales bacterium
ACCTATGAAAGATAATCATGTTCCAAACTATTTGGAATATGTGGATTCGGTAAAGCCAATTTTGGATAAAATTCAGTTTCCTGTGTTAGATACTATCTCGGAGAATACTGATTCTGCCATAATAGAAAGTGCCAGTTAGTTTGTAATTCTCTCGATAATTAGCCGTAAAAAAATCTTTTTTATCCCTAATTTTAGGCAACCAAAAATAAGGTTGACATGAATTTGATAGAAGAATTGACTTGGAGAGGGATGTTGCACGATAGCATGCCCGGAATGGAGGAACACTTGAATGAGGAAATGCGCGCAGCTTACGTTGGGATTGATCCAACAGCTGATTCATTGCACATAGGGCATTTGGTTTCTGTGATGATGCTCAAGCACTTGCAGGTGGCGGGTCACAAGCCAATTGCATTGGTAGGTGGAGCCACAGGAATGATTGGCGATCCCAGTGGAAAATCGGCAGAAAGAAATTTATTGGATGAGGGTACACTTCGTAAAAACGAAGAGGGATTAAAAGCCCAATTAAAAAAGTTTTTGGATTTTGAATCAGATGAAAAAAATGCAGCCGAGTTGGTGAACAACTATGACTGGATGAAGAACTTTTCGTTTCTTGGATTTATCCGTGATGTAGGAAAACACATCACCGTAAATTACATGATGGCAAAAGATTCGGTAAAGAAAAGAATTGCTGGAGAAGATAGCGATGGAATGTCATTTACGGAATTTACCTACCAATTGGTTCAAGGTTACGATTTTTTGCATTTGTTCAAAGAAAAAAAATGCACCATTCAAATGGGTGGTAGTGACCAGTGGGGAAACATTGTAACCGGAACAGAGCTCATTAGAAGAATAGGAGGGGGGAAAGCTTTTGCAGTAACTTGCCCATTGATAACCAAAGCAGATGGAGGTAAATTTGGAAAAACCGAAAGCGGAAACGTGTGGTTAGACCCAGAGAAAACATCTCCCTATAAATTTTACCAATTTTGGTTGAATACCAGTGATGAAGATGCAGAGAAATACATCAAAATATTCACTCTTTTTGGCAAAGAAGAAATCACAAGATTAGTTGCGGAACACAAAGAAGCTCCGCACGAAAGAAAGCTGCAAAAAGCATTGGCAGAAGATATTACGATAAGAGTTCATTCGAAAGAAGAGTATGAAAACGCTGTAAAAGCATCTGAAATTTTGTTTAAAAAGGGACAAGAAGCTGTAGATGGGCTTAAATCGTTATCTGCTAATTTGATTCAAGATATTTTTGAAGGAGTTCCACAAGCGACCTTTTCCAAATCCGACTTGGCCAATGGTATAGATATTGTATCTGCTTTGGCAGAAAAAGGAGGTTTCTTGAAATCGAATGGAGAAGCAAGAAGAGAATTGAAACAGAACTCCATCAGTGTAAATAAAGAAAAAGTAACCGATGTCAAAATTCTTGGTAAGGATGATTTGATAGGGGGGAAGTATATTTTATTACAAAAAGGAAAGAAGAATAATTTTTTAGTAACGGTAGAGTAAAATTCGTATATTAAAAAACCTTTTACTCTCAGCAGAGAGCCGAAAAATTTAAAAAAAAGTCAACGTTTAAGCCCTTTTAAAAAATCGGGAAAAAATTTTGAAAAAAAACCGAAATGCTAAGACAACACTTATCTCAGAAGCTTTCGCAAAAGCTATCGCCACAGCAAATTCAGTTGATGAAATTGCTGCAGGTGCCTACTGTGGAGTTGGAACAAAGGATAAAGGATGAAATAGAGGAGAATCCAGCTCTAGAAGAAGGGCTCGAAAAAGAAGATGACGAGTACGGGGAGGATGAGTATGAAGAAGACTTATCAGATTCGCGAGATGATTTTGATGTGAGTGATTACCTAGATAACGAATCGCATTACTCCACAAAATCGAACAATTATGCTGATCCTGAACAAGAAACAAATATTCCAATATCTGGAGGTAAAACCTTTCAGGAACGTTTAACTAATCAGATTTCGCTGAGGTTACGAGAAGAAAGAAAACTCATTATTGCCCAAAATATTATTGGTAATCTGGACGAATCCGGTTACTTAAGAAGGGAACTCATAAATATTTCGGATGACTTGGCCTTTATGTACAATATTATGGCTGAGGAAGATGAAATTGAGGAAGTTTTGTATGAGGTTCAAGATTTAGATCCTGCTGGAGTAGGAGCCAGAGACTTGAAGGAATGCTTGTTGATTCAGCTCGAGAGAAAGCAAATGCTTCATGAAGAAGAACCTGGTTTATTGGTCGATGCAATCAATTTGATTGAACATCAATTCGAGGCCTTTACCAAAAAACACTATTCTAAGATATTGGAAAGATTAAATTTTAGCGAGGAGCGACTCAAAGAAACCATCGAACTCGTAACGAAATTAAACCCAAAACCAGCAGGTTCAATAAAAGAAAGTTCGATGCCTGCCCAACACATTATTCCCGATTATATTTTAACTGAGGAGGACGAAGAGCTAAACTTAACGCTGAATGCACGAAATGCGCCACAATTGAACGTAAGCAGAACGTATCACAATATGCTCGAGACTTATGACAAGAGCAAGAAAACAAAGAAAGACAAAGAGGCCATCATGTTTATAAAGCAAAAACTAGATGCAGCTTCTTGGTTTATAGATGCAATCAAGCAAAGGCAGCACACCATGATGAGTACAATGGAAGCCATTTTGAGCTACCAAAAAGAGTATTTTTTAACTGGCGATGAAACTAAGTTGAAACCCATGATATTAAAAGACATTGCCGAGATAGTAGAACTTGACATCTCCACTATTTCGAGGGTAACAAACTCGAAGTATATCCAAACTCCTTTTGGCACCTTTTTGTTAAAATCATTTTTCTCCGAATCGCTTTCAACTGATTCGGGAGAGGATGTTTCTACAAGAGAAGTAAAGAAAATACTCCAGAATATTATTGAAGACGAGAACAAAAAGAAGCCGTTTACGGATGGTGTTTTGGCCGAAATGTTGAAAGACAAAGGTTACAATATTGCCCGAAGAACAATCGCTAAATACCGTGAACAACTAGAAATTCCCGTTGCCCGATTAAGAAAAGAATTATAACACTTTGAAACACGCAGCAAAAGTAATTTCTCTCGTTATTAATCCATTTATAATGCCTTTGTTGGGGATTATATTTGTGTTTAAAGTTCATGCTATTTATCGAATCGTTTACCCAACTGATTTTGGCAATTTATTAATCCTATTGGCTAGTATTTTGACTTTGATTTTCCCATTCATTTCTATTTATGTGCTGTATCGTTCTGGATTAATAGCCGATTTGTCGCTTTCTAACAGAAAAGATAGGATTCTCCCATCAGTAATTACAGCAGCCTATTATTCGGGGTTTTATTATTTCATTCACCGAATCAATGGCCTTGATTCACCTATTTTAGCCGGCTTTTTGGGTGGCTGTATCGCTTTGTTTATAAGCATTATTATCACCACCAAATGGAAAATTAGTTTGCATACACAAGGAATTAGTTCATTGGCAGGAATGGTAATTGGCGTTACTCAAATAACATTCGTGTCGCACAATTGGCTTAATATTGGTTTATTAGTTGCAATTGGCCTTGTAGGAACAAGCAGACTTATTCTTCACAAACACACAGTGCTTCAAGTTTATGCAGGAGCTGTTCTGGGATTTGTAGTCCCTTATCTGTTTGTGATTAACGACTGGGCAGTTTAGTAAAACATGTATTTGACACCGAAATTCAAGAAAAATCCGTTTTGGTGAACCAAATCACTACCGTCTGAACTGACTAGATTTAAATTGTATTTCCCCGTACCATACACACAAAAATCGTCATTTAATTGAAAATTTACTTTTGGACCCACGGCCAGAAAAGTACCAAATGAACTTTCGAAATTAGCTGCTTCCCAGGTGGTAAGATTGTAAGGAGAATACAAAAAACTGATGTCTTTTCCTTTTACTTCAACCAGGTCAGAATCGAATCGGTGAACCGAAAATTGTTGAATAAATGTAACATTGATGAGGATTTGTAATTGATCGTATTGTAACTCACCATAAACCGAAAAATCTAAACCTAATCCCAATTTGTACCCATTAATTTTTTCTTCTATGGCTACGTTATACAACGTCTGTGTAGATTCCTCTAGTGCGGTTCTGGTAGAAGATTTATTTCTTCCCTGAGCAATTTCTAATGACCAAACAGTGGCAAACCTTTCACCGAAAATGTTTTCGTAAATAAACCCAATTTTAGGCTGAACAAATGCTTCGCTTGCCGTCTCCAAGGAGGAATAGCCAAAATTTACTGGGTCGTTAGGATCCGACTCCAAAAAACGAAAATTTGCATTTTCGAAACCTGTGTAAAGCCCAAAATTTCCTTGAGAGTATGAGGATGAAGCAAGAAATATGGCAGCTAAAACAAAGGTGATTTTAAGAATTTTCATCCTGCTAAAATAATCAAAATAGTTAAAACCAAATACAATAAAACGCCATTCAGGATGAACAGCGTTCTACTTTTTGTGTGTTAATAACTTGGACATGGACTAAAAAGGAAGATCTTCATCTGATTTACTTCCTTTTTTTTCATTAGTTTTCTTGTCGCCCAAGAGCAAGAGTTCATTAACTAGTACTTCAGTTGTGTATCTTTTGTTCCCGTCTTTGTCTTCCCAGCTGCGGTTGGTCAGTTTTCCCTCAATAGCGATTTCGCTTCCTTTCTGCACATATTTTTCCATAATTTCGGCTGTTTTCCCCCAGGCTACAAGATTATGCCACTCCGTATTTTCTATTAATTCTCCTTTGGCATTTTTGTATTTCTCATTGGTTGCTAAGTTAAAGTTGGCTACTGTTTTTCCCGAGTCAAGGTGCTTTACTTCTGGGGCTTGTCCCAATCGTCCAATTAATTGTACTTTGTTTCTTAAATTACTCATAATGTTGTGTGTTTTCTTCCGCCCAATGGCAGGTTCGTTTGTGTGTCGTCAAACCTCGTTGTTTGTTTCGACACTGCAAATATGAGGCAGGGGATTAGCAATAGTCGGTTTCTAACTATTTGTTTTCGTTTACTTTCGGTTGTAATCGTTTGTAGTCGTTTGTAAATGAAAATTATTTTTGTATCTTGGAAGTACAGAACTTTAACAAACAGATAGAAATATTGATTTTAATGAACAAGTATACCCATGGAAAAAAAGTGTTTAGAATGTCAAGAAATTGTAAAAGGAAGAGCTGACAAAAAGTTTTGCTCGGACTATTGCAGAAATTCCTACAATAACAAATTGCATGTTGAAGACAAAAACTTGGTGAGAAACGTCAATAATAGGTTGAAAAAAAATTACAAAATTTTATCAGACTTAAATCCAAATCAAAAAACTAAAACTCACCGAGACAAATTGATTGCTAAAAACTTTGATTTTAACTACATCACGAGTGTTTATACCACCAAAAAAGGAACGATTTATTACTTCGTTTACAATCAAGGTTATTTGGAATTGGAGAATGGATTTTACATGCTTGTAAAAAGGGAGGACAATTAAAATAAATGAGAATCATTTATTTAATGGATAAAATAAAGTGTAACTTAAAGGCCTATAAATTTTAATAAATAGTATGAAATCAACACAATTAACTATCGGGAAGTATGTAGTACTTTCTTTTCTAGCTATGGGAATAGCATTAACAAGCTGTAAAAAGGACGATCCAGTAGAAGAGCCGGCAGATGTAACAAGTCCTGCACCAGAACCTACTTTTAGTGCTCACTCCCAAGTACAAGTTCCCATTGTATTAAAAGAAACAGGAGAATTATGTCCGCCATGCGGAGGTTGGGGATGGACCAACTGGGAAACGTTAATAAACGATTATAAATCTACCGCTTTTAAATGGGCAAATTACAGCAATTATTTCGTGTCCAATTCATTTTTTGTGAATTCAGAATTAGATCCTGCCAATTCGGTACAAAATGCATTTCAAGCCAATTTTCCTTACGGTGGATCTAAGCCATTGATTTATGTAAACGGAAGTCAGGCTAGCTCCAATACCGGTGCTGCTCAGGTGACTGATTCAAAAGTGAAAATAGACCAATCCATTAATACAGATGCGGCTAACGTAAAAGTATCAGCTGCCTATAAAATTAAGTGGGAAGGAAATAAAATTACCGTGGATGCTCAAGCAAAATTTTACCAAAATACAGGCGGAGCTTATTACATGGGTGTTTACTTGGTAGAAGATAAGGTGATGGCTACACAAAGTGGTCAGTCTGGTACTGTAGCGCATCATTTAGCCATGAGAGGATCTGTAGAAGGCGGAGTATGGGGAAAAGAAATTGTATCGGGTATGATTTCCCAAGACGATGTATTTGATGAGACTTACACAACTACAATTCCTTCAACGTATAACAAAGAGAATATAACTGTTGGAGTTATTATCTGGAGAAAAAATGGTACGAAGTATTTCTATGAAAATGCGGCCACGAACCAAGAGTAATTAACTAGACAATAGAATCAAAAAAGGGGTCTGCTAATCCTAGCAGACCCCTTTTTTAATACACATTAAAATTTGAGTTATGGAATAATAGTGATACTCTTGGTATCAGAAGCATACAGATTAAAGTTACCCAAGGCATCGTTATTAAAGTTTCCGGTTGGATTGGCGGGAGGTGCTCCGTTTCCAGCGTTAATCAGTGCATCTACTCCTTCTAAATAAGTAAAAGTAGCCTTGTCACAAGAGGTTAATTTCATCGTTACGTTGTCAAAGGCCTGTGCAGCTCCAATGGCAAATAATGGAAATTCAATTCTGTTTCCATTCAAGAAGCCATCATTTAGTAATATCAAGTTAAAGATATCCCCATAAAAGATTCCTTGCACATCTACTTCTATTCGATAATAGTTTTCGGCAGCTCCAGGATCATTGAATTCTATTTGAGTAATGTACCCACTATCACTGAATGTGCTAGCCTCTACAAATTCATATGAAATAGTGTCGATGGGTACTACAGCAGGCATCACTCCTTTGGCCACAAAGCTGTTTCCGTTTTCAGTTACTGTCAGTGTGTATTCTCTTCCAGATACTGCATTAAAACCCACCAACTGATAGTTCCCGTCTCCAAAGCTTGCGAGGGTATAGTTGCCAGAACTATCACTGAGTACAACGGTTGCATTGGTAATAGGCACCGGTGTATTGTCGCCAAAAAAGTTGGTTGTTTCGCTTACTTTTACGTCAAAGCTATTTGTACCCTCGAGCAAAGTCGCTTCGATTACTGTTCGTTTGTCGCCATCTTCTTGTTCTATGTCAATTATTTTTCGACAAGAAACAGTGGAAAGGGCAAGGATAGAAATTGCAAAAATTATTTTTTTCATAAAGCCTAAAATTTAAAATTATAAGTAACAGACGGAATGATTTTGAACAACGCAGTTTGCTCTGCTACCGTTTGTCCTGGGTTTTTTTCGTCCTCAATAAAATTGATTGAGAAAGTATTTTCCCTTCCATATACGTTGTAAATTGAGAAGTTCCAGTTGGATTCAAATTTGTCTGTTTTTTTGTTGTACCAAGTTACTCCCACATCCATTCTATGATAGTCTGGAAATCGAGATTGATTTCTTCCCGAGTAGTAAGGTACATTTACTCCTTCTATTTGATAACCTCCTGATGGGTAGGTAACGGCTAGCCCGGTGGTGTACACCCAACTTGCAGAGGCCGTCCATTTTTCGTTGAATTTGTAGATTCCAACAGCCGAGATATCATGAATTAAATCTTGTCGAGCAGGATAGTATTCTCCATTGTTGATGAGATCAAACTTACGTAGCGAACGCGAGTAGGTATAGCTCAACCACCCCGTAAATTTCCCCTTTCTTTTCTTTAAATAAAACTCAGCTCCGTAAGCAATTCCTGAGCCAAATGTCAATTCCCTCTCAACTTCAGCATTCAAGAACAAATCTGCTCCATTTCTGTAATCAATTTGGTTTTGGAGATTTTTGAAATATCCTTCTACCGAAAATTCATAAGCGTTTTTTTTGAAATTTCTAAAATAGCCCAAGGCAACTTGATCAATAATTTGCGGCTTTACATTGTTTGAGCTGGGCACCCAAGAATCTGTTGGAGAAGAAGCGGTAGCATTGGATAATAAATGAATGTACTGGTAGTTTCTGTTGTAGGATGCTTTGATAGAGGATACTTCATTCAGCATGTATTTTGCCGCTAATCTGGGTTCAAAGCCACCGTAAAACTTCGCTGTTTCGTGTCTATTATAAAATTGCGAACCTATTGGATTTCCGGCCTCGTTGTAATCAAATATCGAGTCATTGTTTCCCAAGTAGTTAAAGAACGAATACCTCAAGCCGTACTGGATGCTAAACAACTCCGATACTTTTTGTTCATTTTGAATATACACTGCATTTTCGGTTGCCAATCTATCGTTCAGGTTTATTGGATTGAAACCCGAAATAGAGCTAAATAACTCACCTGGATCAAAAGTGTGGTAAATCATGTTGAGCCCAAACTTGATCGTGTTTTTTTCATTCAAGAAATAAGAAAAATCTTGTTTGACGTTGTAATCCAAAATCGAAGCTTTGAAACCAAATGATTCTTCATCACTTCCTATTCTAAACTCATAATCGTAGTTACTCAAAATAAGAGACGTGTTAGAAAACAATTTGTCGCTAAACAGGTGGTTCCACCTCAAAGTTCCGGTTGCGTTTCCCCAGTTGAATCCAAAGGTTTCACCCACACCTAATACATCTCTACCAAAATATCCCGAAAGGTAGACTCTGTTCTTGTCATTTATTTTATAATTTGCTTTCAGGTTGAGGTCGTAAAAATACAGTTTGGAATCTCTTAAATCTGCGTCTGGAGAAAGTTTTAGGAATAAATCGGCATAACTTCTTCTTCCAGAGATGACAAAAGATCCTTTGTCCTTTACAATAGGACCTTCAAGTGTAAGCCTGGAA
Source organism: Flavobacteriales bacterium (assembly GCA_965655625.1). GTDB lineage: Bacteria > Bacteroidota > Bacteroidia > Flavobacteriales_D > CAJJDF01 > CAJJDF01. The sequence continues at coordinate 8,913 of CBFHHA010000027.1, forward strand.
GAAATCACTCCCAACCCACCGGATGCACCAAACTTTTTGCTGTTCCCATCTTTCATGGTAATATCCATAACCGAAGAACCTCTTCCGCCATATTCGGCAGGCATTCCCCCTTTGTAAAGCGATACATCTTTAATGGCATCGGAATTAAAAACCGAGAAAAAACCCAATAAATGTGAAGCGTTGTACACCACCGCTTCGTCCAATAATATAAGGTTTTGGTCAACTCCACCACCTCGCACAAAGAACCCTCCGTTTCCTTCTCCGCCACTTTTTATTCCCGGCATGAGGGTAAACGTTTTTACGATGTCTTTTTCTCCCAAAAGAACGGGAATGGCCTCAATTGATTTTGGATCTAATTTTTCAATACTCATTTCGGTAGAGGATACATTCGCGTCCTCTATTTCACCGGTAACTTCAAATTCCTTTAGCTTGGTAGATTGTTCGGAGAGCTCGATGTCAAATCGTTGATTTGCTGTTAGGGCAATTTTTTTCTCGATGGGTTCGTAACCCAGTGAAGTGAAAACCAGCGTGTAATTCCCTTTCTTTAAGGTAAGTGAAAAGAATCCGTAAACATTGGAAACGGCCCCAACGGTTGGGAGTTCTTTTACTTTTACTGTTGCACCAATTAAATCTTCTCCGTTGGCAGCATCTTTGAGTGTTCCGCTTACGGTAAACTGCTGCGAATTAGATGCAAAAGAGAGGCTTAAGCACAGTAGAATCAGTAACTTTTTCATTTGTTTGATTTTAAGTAACAAATGTAAAACAAACTCCTTGATTAAAATGTTAAATTCTTGTAATTGGAGATAAATGAGGATGGTTGGTAATTACACCAACAACTCTACAGCCTCTTCCCATTGCCCTTCTTTTTGTGAAAGGGAATTTTTCAGCTCTTTGTACTCTTCAATTATTTTATTTGCTTTTTCTTCATCAGAATAATCTAAACTGAGCATCTTAGAATCGTATTCTTTTATACGTGCTTCTAGCTTTTCAATTTCTCGTTCAAGTTTTTGAACTTTATTTTCAAGTTTTTTTAGTTCTTTTTGCTCTTCATAGCTCAGTTTAGAGGCTTCTTTTTCCTCTTTCTTTTCCGTTACAATTTCTTGTTTCTTTTTCCCTGTATTTTCAAATAAGGCGATGCTTTCTTTCTTTTTTCTTTTCAAAAAACTTGCCACATCTTCGTGGTGCACACTTATTTGTTGGTTGTTTATCTCGAATACTCTGTTCGTGAGCATATCTAAGAAATCCCTGTCGTGAGAGACCACCAAAAGAGTTCCATCGAACTTCATGAGCGCATCTTTCAATACATTTTTGGAGGCAATATCGAGGTGGTTGGTGGGTTCATCTAACACCAAAAAGTTATGAGGTTCAAGCAGGAGCTTGCAGAGCGCTAATCTTGTTTTTTCTCCACCAGACAATACTTTTACTTTCTTGTCTTGGTCTTCACCGCTAAATAAAAAAGAGCCCAAAATATTACGCACTTTGGTTCTCATATCTCCCACGGCAATGTCATCTATCGTCTCAAAAATGGTTTTGTTCCCATCTAGTTTTTCTGCCTCATCTTGAGCAAAATATCCTACCGAGATGTTGTGACCCAGTTCCAACCCACCTTCTTGGTGACTTTCATCGCCTACCAATAATTTGATGATAGTAGTTTTTCCTACACCATTTTTCCCAATCAGAGAAATTCTGTCCTGCGCATTGATCATTAAATCGGCTTTGTTCAAGATCGTTTTTTCGGGAAATGCTTTGGTAAGTCCTTCAAATTTGGCAGCAAACTTTCCAGATCTTGGAGCCGGTTGGAATCTAAAATTTAAACCGCCTGCATCTACTTGATCTACTTCCACAATTTCTAGTTTATCAAGTTTCTTTATCAAAGACTGAGCAAAAGCCGCTTTGTTCTTTTTTGCTCTAAATTTATTGATCAGCTCTTCTGTTTCTTTGATGTATTTTTCTTGATTTTTTGCAGCCGCTTTTTGAATAGTTAATTCTTCTTCTCGAATTACTTTGTATTTGGAATAGGAAAACTTGTAATCATAAATTTTTCCTGCGTTGATTTCGATCGTTCTATTCGTAACAAAATCTAAAAAGGCCCTATCGTGAGAAATTAACACAATTGCTCCGTTGTAATTTTTCAAAAAATCTTCTAACCACTGAATAGATTCAATATCCAGGTGGTTGGTTGGCTCATCCAAGAGCAACACATCTGGCTGCTCCAACAATATTTTACACAATTCCACTCTCATTTTCCATCCTCCAGAAAATTCGCTCATTTTTCTTTCAAAATCGGGAGCATTGAATCCCAGACCGAGTAAAAACTTTTCAATGTTTTCTCGCATGTTAAATCCGCCTTGCAAAGAAAATTGTTCGTTGAGGTCGTTTAGCTCTTCAATTAATTGCATGTACGAATCACTTTCGTAATCGGTTCTGGTTTGCAAAAGATGATTGATCTCTTCCAGGCGTTCTTCGATGGTGGTAATTTTTGAATTGGCACTTTCTACTTCATCAATAATTCTTGCACCATTATTGTGTTTCATCTCTTGAGGCAAATAGCCAATCGTTACTCCTTTTTGGGAGCTCACCGTTCCGCCAGAAGTAGGAAGTAAACCCATAATTGCCTTAAGCATGGTTGATTTTCCCGCTCCATTTTTTCCCACAAGTCCTATTCGGTCTTTTTTGTCAATCATAAATGACACGTTGTCAAAGAGATCCTTTCCCCCTAAAAAAACCGATAAATTATTTACTGAAACCATGGCGCAAAGGTAAGGAAAGGTTTTAGTTATTTAGGTGCGGTGGTTTCAATAATCCATCGAGAAAGAATTTCACTTCCATTGAACTTTTTGGGAGAAAAGGTGTACTAGGTGGTACAAAACAAAATCACTTATGAAACAAAAAGCCCTAATAATGATCCTATTCCTTTTTATGATGACAAAGGGAATGGGTCAAACGAAGAAAATTTTTCACAAAAGTCATAGCGGAAGCCCGGGGACAATGCTTCTCGATGACAAGAATAACTTTGGTCCAGGAATGGCCCCCGTGAGGTACCAAACTCCTGAAAGCAGAATCCAGTTAAGCTACCTTTCTTTGGAAGGTTCGAGCCATCGGTATCCAAAAGTTCAGTTAGACACGGTGAATAAAACGATGCGATTTTTTGACACAAAAGATTCGCTCATTGGTTGCGATAGGAATTACCGAGAATATTTACAACATGGATCATTGGTATTTGATGTGCTGACCCAGGAATTTTGGGTGTACCAAAACTATTCACTTGTTTCTGAGGTGAGGCAAGTAGCAGCACAGCGGTTTTTTATTATTTCGGATTCTGTGAAGCACTGGCAAGAAGACAAAAGGTGGATAAGAAGCTCCAACAGTTTTATCAGAGATGGGAATAATCACCGTATTTTGATGACTTACCCCATGTTGGAGTACACCAAAACCAGTCAATTAAAACCAGAATTAGTCAATCCCAGAATTTCTTATCCAATTCTGAAGGGAGAAAAGGTGGTGGAAGAAGAGAAAAAGGCAAGGAAAAAAGCGAAGAGCAGTATCAGGGAAGAAAGAAAAAAAAGCGTTGACAACAAGAAAGCCGAGAAAGAAGAAAGAATCGCAGTGCCGATGGGGAATAAAATTCCGCCAATGGGAACTTGGCTCATTTGGATGGGCATTTTCTTTTTTGGATTCTCAGCGTTTATTTTTTTGGGAATAAAGCAGATAGTAAAAGAGGAAGTAACCAAGATGAAATACAAAAAATAAAATGAAGAGTATCTTTTGGAGTTTTGTGGCAAGTTTTAGCGCGTTGTTTATGCTAAGTTTCGAATTTGAATATTCTGTTTTCCCTGATATGTATGTTTGGGTTCAGTCTTTTTTTGAACGGTTGGTTTCTTTCACAGGAGAAATATTTTTTGGTCTCGATTCGGGGTTCGATTCCGCTATTTCTTCTGATTCTTTTGGGTTGTTGATTCACTTGTTCAATATTTTCTGTATTTCTATAGTACTCAGTGTCATATTCTCAATTTTCTTTAAAAAACACAGTGTAAATTTACGGGCATCTGTACTGAAAATACTGACGTTTTATTTGTCACTTCAGCTATTGATTTACGGCTTCGATAAATTGTTCAAAGCTCAGTTTTTTTATCCAGAACCTAATATTTTGCACACGAATCTCAAAGATTTGTCACCCGATATTTTGTATTGGAGCACCCTGGGATTGTCCAGAGGATATTCTATGTTTTTGGGTGGAGCTGAATTGGTAGCAGCTTGTTTTTTGTGGTTCTATAAAACCAGATTAACTGGCTTGATTTTGGGTTTAGGGATTATGATAAATGTGGTTGCGGTGAACTTGGGCTTTGACATTTCGGTGAAGGTTTATAGCTTGTTTTTATTGGGGTGTTTTGTTTTGGTTTTAAGCCCTTATTTTAGTTATCTATATTCTGTCCTCACTCTCAACTCTTTTCACAATATACCCAATCTCGCAGTTCCAAAACTTGGTGTCATCTCAGGTTACTCAAGAGGAATAAAATCGGGGGTAATTATCATGATTCTTATCGAAGGATTGTTTCCTTATGTTGTCTCTGGAAACTGGAACGATGATGCGGTAAAAAGACCAAAATTTCATGGAGCGTACCGTGTTGAATCGAATCAATATGGGATTGAGAAACTGTATATTCATCGTGCAGGATATTTTATTGTGGAAAATAAAATAGGGGAAAAAGAAGATTTTCAGATGGAATTGGACTCAACAAATAGGGAGATTGTTTTATGGGACTATCGGAACAAAAAGGAGCAAAGGTGGAAGTATAAAACGGAAGAAAATGAACTCAACGAATTGTACATTGGAATGGATTCCTCTGTCAAATTGAGTTGCTTTTTAATAAAAGAATAGATGATTCCACCCAATTTTCAAACTGGAACTAGGCGATTGAGCAGAAGATATTTATTAAAAACGAAAAAAAATAATATCTTTGAAGGGATTACCTTATTCAGATAATAGAAAAACACAAATTATGAAAAGAATAGCTTTATTAGTAGGACTTACTTTAGTGATTTTTGCATCATGCAAGAAAGATTATTCTTGTGAATGTACAAGAACAGATTCCTCCCAAACTTTGCCAACTGATAGTTCTATAGAAACCATGAATGGTAAAAAGAAGGATGTAATTGAGCACTGTGAAAAAGGGGATACCACTTACGGTACAATCACCATTACGTGTGAAGCAAAATAAATTGAATAATAAGTTATGTTAAAAGGAAAGAGTCTTCTCTTTCCTTTTTTTTTGGAGTCACAATCTATGAAACTAACCGTAAGAATTATCCTCGCTTTTTTGCTTGCAGCGCTTGGGATTTCCTATTTTTCTCATTGTTTTGATTTCGAGCTAAAGCTCTACGAAACTAAATTAACTCCTTATTTATTTTCTGGAATAGTGGCTCGGGTTCTACTCGCTCTTTATTTTGTTACTGCCATTTTTTGGCTGTTAGGTAAGTTTTCTAAGTTTCTTTCACTGCTCACTTTGCTCTTATTGGCAATTCCTCTTTATTTTGGCGTTTGGCACAATATCGAACCTCAAATAATTGAAATCGATGCATTCAATTATTTTCCATCTTGGTTCCCAGTTCCCATTTTAGTAATCGGGTTGGTGGCAACTATTATTAGCTTTTATATTTCTTCTCCCTCCACCACTAATGCTCACTGGTTAAAACTTGTTAAATATACTCTTGCCACCGGTTCGGTTGTGATAGTATTTGTTGTAAACCCTTTGTTTTTGGATGAGTTTACCGATGAATCTCGTATTTTTGATTCAACTGAAATTGGAGAAGTTGAATTGGCAGAAAAGACAACATACCCTCAGTTGAGAGCCTATTTCAGTACTTCCTGTCCTTATTGCGAAATGGCAAGCAAAAGACTCAAACTATTAGAAAAAAACTACAGAGGGTTTCCAGAAGTAAAGCTTTATTTTTTGGGAGACGAAGAAAGAGTTCAGTGGTTTTTTGACGATACACACACCCAATTCGATTATGAAATAATGGAAACAGGAAGGTTTCTAAGAATTACTGGAGGGTCATTTCCACAGTTTATTTACATGAACCAGAGCCAAGCCAAATTAATGTACTCCGGCAGAACGTTTAACTACGGTTCACCCAAAACCATCCTCGCCAATTAAAGGGAACTCATGTTTTTGTGAAAGAACCGATTGCATTCATTTTTCAGCATTTTTTCTCATATCTACCGAGAGAGTAGTATCTTTACGAAAATTTTTACAGCCTTGGAAAACCCAAAAAAATATACCGTAACAGCAGCGCTTCCTTATGCCAATGGACCTTTACACCTAGGCCATTTGGCAGGTGCATATTTGCCAGCCGATATTTACGTCCGTTATTTACGCCTTAATAAAAGAGAGGTAGCATTCGTTTGTGGATCAGACGAACACGGAGCCGCCATCACAATTAGAGCAAAAAAAGAAGGGATTTTGCCTCAAGAAATTGTAGATAGATATCACGAAATAAACAAGAAAGCATTTCAAGAGATTGGAATAGACTTTTCTATTTACGATAGAACTTCTTCTGAAGAACATCACAAAATAGCGCAAGAATTCTTTTTGGATTTGAACAAAAAGGGAACCTTCACAAAAGAGACTACCGAGCAGTATTTCGATGAAGAGAACAATCAGTTTTTGGCCGATAGGTACATTACAGGAGAATGCCCAAAATGTCAAAACCCAAGTGCTTACGGAGATCAATGCGAAAAATGCGGAAGCGATTTAAGTCCGCTGGATCTTATTAATCCAGTGTCGGCAATTAGCGGAAACAAACCGGTGCTTAAAGAAACTTCTCATTGGTTTTTGCCAATGGAAAGACATGAAGAGTGGTTAACTTCTTGGATACAAGAAGGAACAATTCATGGCAAAAAATTACACCACCCAAAAGAATGGAAAAATCAAGTAACAGGCCAGGTAATGAGTTGGATAAACTCGGGACTTAAGCCTCGTGCAATGACTCGAGACTTGGATTGGGGAGTGAAAGTTCCGCTCGAAAATGCCGAAGGAAAAGTACTTTATGTGTGGTTGGACGCTCCTATTGGATACATTTCGGCAACTAAAAAATGGGCGGAAAAAGAAGGTGAAAACTGGGAAGATTATTGGAAAATAAACAAAGAAACGGGAGAAGCTGAAACTAAGCTAGTGCACTTTATCGGGAAAGACAACATTGTGTTTCACGCCATTATTTTCCCCATTTTATTGAAACAGCACGGAGAATATGTGTTGCCAGACAATGTGCCAGCCAACGAGTTTTTGAACTTGGAGGGAGATAAATTGTCCACTTCCCGGAACTGGGCGGTTTGGCTTCATGAGTATTTAGAGGAGTTTCCGGACAAGGCAGATGAATTGAGGTATGTACTTACCTCCATTTTGCCAGAAAATAAAGACTCTGAGTTTACTTGGAAAGATTATCAAGACAGAGTGAATAACGAACTAGTAGCGATTTTTGGAAATTTTGTAAACAGAGTAGTTGTGTTGACCAATAAATACTACGAAGGTTCGGTTCCAGTGGCTAGTGAAGTACTCGAATCTGATAAGCAGATCATTGAAGAAGTGAAAGAAACCGCCAAGAAAATTGGAGAAAGTATAGAGGCCTATCGATTTAGAGAGGCTCTTTCTGGAGCCATGAATATTGCTCGAATAGGTAACAAATATTTGCAAGATTCGGAGCCATGGAAATTAATAAAAACTGATCCCGAAAGAGTAAAAACTATCATGAAAATTGCTCTTCAAATATCGGCAAACTTAGCGATTGCGTTTGAGCCATTTATGCCAAAAAAATCTGCAGTATTAAAACAAATGCTGGCTTTGCCTGAGGCCATAACTTGGTCTGATTTAGGAAGTTTTTCCTTGTTACAAGAATCTCAGACGATTCATAAACCCGAACTACTATTTACTAAAATAGAGGATAAAATGGTGGAAGAACAATTGGCAAAATTAGCCTCTAGCAAGGCAAATAATATTCCGGCCGAGCCGATTAAAGAGGAAGTTTCGTTCGAAGATTTCACAAAGCTCGATATTAGAATAGGCACAATATTAGAAGCCGAAAAAGTTAAGAAGACCAAAAAATTACTCCACTTGAAAGTAGATATTGGATCCGAAATTAGGACAATTGTATCGGGGATAGCCGAGAGTTACTTGCCCGAAGAAGTAGTAGGAAAGCAAGTGAGCGTTTTGGTAAATTTAGCTCCTAGAGCTATAAAGGGAATTGAGTCCCAGGGAATGATATTGATGGCCGAAAATGCAGAAGGAAAACTTTCTTTTGTGCATCCGTCCGAAGATTACATTAAATCGGGTAACTCAGTGAGTTGAGAATAATAAAAAAACAGGGAGAGATTCCTTTTAATCAATCAATTTTCAGGTGTTTTAACGAGGGTTTTTTATAAACTAATCGTATATTCGCGTCTTAAATTTTAAACAAAAAAGAACCAGAATGGCAGCAATTGGAGAAATTAGAAAAAGATCTTGGCTATTAGTTGTAGTAATTGTAGTAGGAATGCTTGCATTTATTTTAGGAGACACCTTGTCTCGAGGAGGTGGTGCAATTGAGCAAGCGGCAATCGCAAAAGTAAATGGAGAAGAAATCACTAGCTTGGATTACCAACAAATGGTAGAAGCTGAGTTTGATAAAACAAACAAAGCATTTCAAGCATTGAACGGACAGCCAGCGCCTTCATCGATGAAACAACAATTAACAGAAACTTACTTGAGTCAATACTTAAACCAACAAATGTTCCAAGCGGAATATGACAAATTGGGGATAGAGGTGACTGACGAAGAGTTTAACGACTTGTTACAAGGAAATAATGTAAATGGGCAATTGTATGAGCCATATGGTTTTTTCTTAGGTCCTGATAGAAAATTTAGCAGAGATTCAATGAATAGATTATTGCCGGCTTATTTACAAAATCCAGGATTTCAATTCTTTTTTGAAAACATCATTGGAGAGCAAGCTGAAAAATCTCAGTTGCAAAACAAGTATTTTAATATGTTGGAGAAAGGATTGTACGTAACTTCTTACGAAGCAAAAAAATCTTTTGAAGCAAATGGAAATACGGTAAATTTCGATTTCGTTCATGCTCCATTTTCTTCGGTAACAATTGACGAAGCAGGAGTAACTGAAAGCGATATGAGAGCTTACTATGCAGAACATAAAAACGAGAAAAGGTATGAGCAAAAGGATAAAATATCTTTTCAGTTTGTAGAATTCGAAATTACTCCATCTGAAGACGATTTGTTTGCTGCTAGAGAATATTTACAGGATAGAGTTGAGTTATTCAAAGAAGCAAAGAACGACACAGCGTTTGTGGTGAACAATAGCGATTCAAAAAACACTGATTTTGGGGCGGGTAACTTTCCGTCAGAAATTGATTCGATTGTGAATAATGCAGAAAACGGAGACGTAATAGGCCCTTACAGAGATGGTGATTATTTCAAAATATCTAAAGTATTGAAGAATAGTTATAAAAAAGAAGCAGAAGTTCGTCATATCTTACTTGGAAATAACGAGTATCCAAATCAAGAATTACAGCAAGAAAGAGCGGATAGTTTGGTAAAAGCTTTGAAAAGAAGTAGAAGAGGGTTTGAAGATGCTGTGGAAAAATTCTCAACAGACTTAGGATCGAAGGAGAAAGGAGGAAAGTATGAGTGGTTTGATGAAAAAACAATGGTGCCAGAGTTTACAAAAGTAAGTTTTGAAGAGCCTGTTGGAACTATTACACAAACTAGAACTCAGTTTGGGATTCATATTATTGAAGTATTGGGTAGAAGACAATCTGAGGAAAAAGAATTGGTGGTTGCAACAGTAGATAGCGAAATTAGAAGATCGAGACAGACCATTAATTCTGTGAGAGACAAAGCACTTGAATTTATCACTTCTTTTGATAAAAATAATGTGTCAGACTCTGCTTTCAGATCTGCGGCTACCAAAGTAGGATTGGCTGTAACACCAGCAGACGATATTTTGATCACTCAAAAAGACATGCCCGAGTTTGGAACGAACTTCGAGCAAGTAAAAAAATGGGCTTTTAGTAAGAACACAGATGAAGGAGATATCTCTGATGAATTGGTTTTTGAAAGGACTGTTGCGGTAGGTCACTTATTAAGAAGAAGTAAAGCAGGAACTCCTTCTTGGGAAGACTTGAGTCAATCATTGAAAAACTCAGTCGAATATGAAGTAATGAACGAGAAGAAAGCGGAGATTCTAAAAGGAAGAATGACTGGCGCAACGATAGAAGAAATTGCTGGACAAGTGAAAGCCACAGTAATGTCTGCAGAGAATGTAACTTTAGCAGGTTCTAATATCACGAATATTGGAAATGAGCCTTCAGTTGTGGGAACTGCTTTTGGTATGGAAGTAAATGCTACTTCGAAACCAGTGGCGGGTAACTCAGGAGTGTTCGTAGTAAGAGTGAAGTCTCTGAATTCGGTGGAGACTCCAGAAAACTTTGATCAACAAAAAACTTCTGGAACCTCTCAGTTGAGAGCTAACGCAAAAAACAGAGCATTTGAAGCCTTGAAAGAATTATCTGGAATGGAAGATAACAGAGAAAGAGTAAGCGTTATGGGTGAATAATTCGAACAGGATACTTTTCATCAATACGAAGGATTAAAAAAAATCCAGAGAAATCATTTCTCTGGATTTTTTATTTTATGAGAGGGAATACTTTCTCTTTCTATACTCCTATTATAGGATAATTCAAGTAACCATTTAAGAAATAACCCCCGAACCAAGTAACTCATCATTCAAATACCAAGCGGCAAATTGACCAGAAGTGATTCCTCTTTGAGGATTCTCGAAACGAATAAATAGATCTGTTTCAGTTTGAAACAAAGTGGCCTTCTCAAGGTCTTGTCTGTATCTAATTCTCACTTCGCAGTGTAACTCCTTCCCTGGAGTCAAAGTTAAATCCTCTCTTATCCAATGAATCTCTTCTTGGTTAACTTTCAGTGCTTTTCGATATAATCCAGGATGGTGATCTCCTTGGCCTACGTACACAATGTTCTCTTTTACATCCGTTCCAATTACAAAAAGAGGAAGTGGTGTGCCACCAACCCCCAATCCTTTCCTTTGCCCTACAGTAAAATAATGTGCACCTTGGTGCTCACCTTTATCTTTTCCATCAGTTTGCGTGTATTCAAAAGGAGCTGCAAGTTCTCTTATATCTACTTTTTTTTCATAGTCGTGATAAGGACTAAAGTCCTCAGGAAGTTCAATAATTCTTCCTTTTTTAGGTTGTAATTGTTGTTGCAAAAAGTCAGGAAGTTTTATTTTACCAACAAAACAAAGACCTTGAGAATCCTTTTTATTGGCTGTAATTAAATTTTGCTCTCGGGCAATTTCTCTTACTTCACTTTTCTGTAATTCTCCTATTGGAAATAAAGCCTTTGATAATTGAAATTGATTTAGTTGACATAAAAAATAGCTTTGATCTTTGTTGTCGTCTTTTCCTGCCAACAGTTTATGTGCTTCTTCTCCCTTGATTTGTTCTGAGCTTTTTCTGCAATAATGACCTGTTGCAACATAATCGGCACCCAGCTTGAGGGCAGCCTCCAAAAAGACATCAAATTTAATTTCTCTATTACACAATACATCAGGGTTTGGTGTTCGGCCAGCTTGATACTCAGCATACATGTAATCCACGATTCTTTCTTTGTATTCTGCACTCAAATCCAAGGTTTGAAAAGGAATATTGAGTTGTTCGGCTATTGCTAGCGCATCGTTGCTGTCGTCTATCCAAGGACATTCATTATTAATCACTACTGTTTCATCGTGCCAGTTTTTCATAAAAAGCCCAATAACCCTGTAACCTTGCTCAATTAATAAATGAGCTGCAACGCTGGAATCTACACCTCCAGATAATCCTACTACGACTGTTTTCGACATGAATTTTTTTCCTTTGAAGCACAAAGTTAAGTGTTTTTCTTTTAGTCCTAATGAATTTGCGTGTTGATGTTTCTGGATAAGATTAAGAGATTGAAAACTCGGTAAATGAAGTTATTTCAATTGATCATTTAATTTAGCGATTCCATCATTTCCTAAAATTATAGGCAAATCATCTACTCTATTATCGGTTGGTCCATTTTCCAATTTCAATACACCTCGAGGGCACACCGCACTGCAAATACCGCATCCCACGCAGGAAGAACGCACAATGTTTTGTCCTTTTTGTGCATAAGCACGCACATCGATTCCCATTTCACAATAGGTAGAACAATTTCCGCAAGAAATACATTGCCCTCCGTTGGTTGTGATTCTAAATCGTGACTTAAACTTTTGTACCAATCCCAAATAGGCGGCAAGCGGGCAGCCAAATCTGCACCAGCTTCTGTTTCCTAATAACGGATAAAAACCAGTCCCAACCACTCCAGAAAAGACCGAACCAATTAAAAATCCGTAAGTCTTACGAACCTGAAATGAATTAAACCCTAGTACTTCGCTGTGACCAGAAAAATAAGTGTACAGTACCAGTCCTGTCATGACTACTGCAAACACCAATACACTATGAATAAGCCATCTTTCTACTTTCCAGGCTTTTAAGGTTTTATTCGATAATTGTCTGTATGGGTCGCCCAATGTTTCGGCTAGTCCGCCACATCCACAAACCCATGAGCAATACCATCTTTTTCCAAAAAAATAAACAAAAATAGGAACGCCTATTGCGAACAATGCGATTCCCCATACCAACATGAATAACCCAAGACCTCCGCTATTTTGCAATTTTTCTAAATTCCACTCAAAAAAGAAATCGTAATCCAAAGGCCACATAGTTGTAAAATTGAATTCGGGCTGATTGAGCTTTACCAGAATCTCTGGAATTAAAAAAGCAAAACCTAATTGGAAAAACATCACAGAAATTGTACGAAATATCTGGTACTTGTTGTGCCTATATTTAATGAGCATTCTCACTCCCATCACAAGCATAGCCAGCGTGTACATCAACCCATACAAAAACCAGTGGGAGGCTTCCCCACCGCTTAAAGCTTTTTTTAACGGTTCCACCATTACAATCCAAGTGGTTATGTAATATGGAAACCAGTAGAGCAATACGTAAAACGAAATTAAAAATGACCCGACAACCACTCCAATCCAGCCCCTGTTGGTTGCACTGCTTTTGTAGATTCCATCATTTTTTATTCCGGGATATTTCTTCAAATCTGGTAATACGTGAACCAATACACCTAAAGAAGCTAAAATGAGCGAAAAGAAAAAGAACCACCAAGGATAGGTGGAAACTAAACCATTGGTAGAATGTTTTGTTAACGGAAATAAATACTCGCCAAACTTGCTTGGCTCAAATCCTCGGCTCGCCAAAATTGAATTATTGATATCGCCTTGCTTCTCAATTAATAGTCTAGAAAGTTCTTTATTATCTTTGATTTCACGACCAAACAACCAATTTAAGTTAGCTGCGATTAATTTATTCTTAGCCGAATCCAAAAAAGTAGACTCTGGGAAAGCTTGATTTATCACTTTTTGGCTAAACTCGATATTGCCATCAAAATTAGCGTGAAAAATCAAATTGGATAAGTCTTCTTCGGTAATTCCTTCCTTGGCTAAAATGAGCGAGTTAGACTCTCGTAAAAGTTTTTTGAGCTCCGAAACGAATACGAATTGATTACCAAACTCTGTCCCTTGTATTTTATCAAATCCTTTTGTTGAGAAGAGTAACCCAGCTTTATTTGGCAGACTCTTCATAACAGAATCTTTAGAAACAATATATTTCCCCATAGAAAGAGAAAGTACAAAAAACAAAAATGCCGTTACAAAAACAATGAGCCCTATCTTTTTCATGAAATAAAATTAAAGTTGAATTTACCGAAAATGAATGGAAATCCTTTCTTTATAATCGAATCAAAATATAAAAACATACAAAGTCAAATCTTTTGATTATTTTTAGTTTTCTATCTAACCTAAAATATACTTCATGAAAAATGTACTTTTTTTCTTTCTTTGCTTGAATTTTATTCAATCTTTTGCCCAATCAAATTGCGATACAGTTACAAATAGAATCTTAATGATGGGGGATAGTTGGTCCTTCATTCCCTTAGGCTTTAGTAACTTTGAACAGAACTTAGATCGATTTGGTTACCCCAATATTGGTATGTATAGCAACACAACTGATTTGTCTATAAATGGAGCTGTTACATCCGACTTTTTAACCCCTGCTGGAAAATCTGCGGTACAAACAGCACTGTTGGCCAATCCCACCATCGAAATTGTAAATTTAAGTATCGGAGGAAATGACGCGCTTAACAATTGGAATAATTCCATGGATTCACTTACAACCGATTCATTACTTGATGCAATAATGGCAAGAGTTGACAGCATAATTGACTTTATTCACTCTGTAAATCCCTCCCTCAAAGTATTTATTCCTGGATATGATTTTGCTAATTTTGGGGAGGTAATACAAACCCATTTTTCACCCACTTCACATTTGTTTTACTCGCGCTGGAATGCAATGGGCCAACCAGACTTCATTGAAATGAACAAACTGTTGACCAAAGCATCCGATAAATTTGCCGTTTTAGCCAATGCTAGTAGCCTTGTTTACTATAATAATTCGTTGGGTCTTATGCAATATCTGCATGGTCAAACCACTCCCTTGGGCGTAGCACCTGGCGGAACTTATCCGCCATTCTCGGTTCCATTCCCAGGTGGTAGAATGGATTATCCTACACCCAAAATTAGGATGAACGATTACATCATATTGAAGGATTGCTTTCACCTTAATTTTGAGGGCTATGATGAGTTTTATCAGTACCATTTTGAACAGTATTATTGGGATTATTTGAGAGGAAAAGTGGACGTTTCTTTTGTTTCTGAGGGGAACCAAAAAGACGGTGGAATTTCTTCCAGCTCAATTATTACGGGAGGTAACGTAGCTATTGGAAATAACTCAACCCTGGGTAATTCAAAGGGATTCGTGAGTTTCAACACTTCAGGAATTTCTGCAGCTAGCGTTATTCACCGTGCAGATTTGTTTCTTCACCGAGACAATCAAACTGGAATTCTTCCTTCCTTTTCAAAAGCGCTATTAGAAGTAAAAAATGGGTTTTTTGGTACCTCTTCGACACTTGAAATAGGTGATTTCAATTCTGCTAGTAGTGCCAAAGATACCGCCTGTGTTTATGGTACGGTGAGCGAAAACGGCTATTGGTTGAGAATAAATGTACCACCTTCTTTATTGCCACACATCAGTAATACTGGAACCACACAATTTAGAGTTTCCATGACTGATACTACTGACGGAAACATGATTTACTTTTCAACGGGTGATTCTCTCAACAAACCGTTTATGGATGTAGAATATTTAAATCCAACTCAATTGGCAGAAAACAAAAAAAGTTTCAACCCAATCTTGTTTCCCAACCCAACTTCTGGAAACCAAATAGAACTTGGTAATACAGAAGGTTTTAAAGGAGAAATCATTGCCATTGACCTCACCGGTAGAGTAGTGCCTCTAACCTACAATTCCTCTCATATCGATGTGTCTAACTTGGTAAAAGGAGCTTATTTCATAGTGCTTTCTGACCAAAAGAAAAAAGCAACAATTAAGTTTATCAAACTTTAATTCCTTTTATCCAATCTGTTCAATGCACTGATTGCAGGCTCGTAATTAGTCTCCAATTGGAGTATGGCTTTATACTCTGATTTGGCCAGAGAGATATTCCCTTTTGTTTCGTAGCAAAGTGCTCTGTTGTATTTTGCAGGAATATAATTTACATTGAGCTTAAGCGCTTTATCGAAGTTATCAATTGCCAAGTCTAGTAACGAGTCATTCTTTGCTTTTGGATTATTGTCATAACAAAGATTGAGCAGTGTGCGGCCTATATCAAAGTAAGAAACCTCGAATGTAGAATCGAAATGCAGGATTGTATCAAAACAAACTATTGCTTCTTCGAACTGATCGTGTTCGTAATAACTCATTCCTTTTAGCCTCCATGCTTCAATACTTTCGGGCCAAGTAGCAATAGCTGAATTAAAGTACTGAATAGCTAACGGATTATCCAATTTATTGTGAATTGAACCTAAAGCTAAATAAGCATTGTAATAATTCGGGTCTCTCTCTACTGCTGTTTGGTAGGAAGAAATAGCTAATTTGTTTTGCTCTTGCATCTCGTACCACATTCCTTTTAGGTAATAAGGTCTAGCCAAATACATGTTTTGACCAATGGCTTTGTTAATTAATTCGAGCGAAGGCTCATAGTTTTTGCCTGCTAAGTAGTAATATGCCAATTCCAACACGCCTTCTGTATGATTACTGTCTAGTTCTACTGTTCTTTCCAAAAAAGGAAGTCCTTGCTCAATTTTATTAATTCCTAGATAAGACATTGCTTTCACAAAATTGATGTCCGGATCTTTTGGGGCAATTTTCATTGCTCGGTTAATTTGCTTGAGCGCGTCCTCGGGCTGGTTGTTTTCAAGGTGAAATTTAGCTAATTGATAATACCCTTCTTCCGAATTTGGCTTATCCATAATTAGTTGGTTAATCTCAGCCAAACGAGTATTCGTAGCTTCAGTGGGGCTTGGAATGGTTTCTGACTGGGTACTACCCATTTTATTCTCTTCTTTGCAAGAGAAAACAAGAAGTGTACTTAGGATTAGGGCTGCAATTTTTTTCATTTTAATTCTATTTACAATTACTACTTCGAAAAAAATGCTCTCTCGAATCAACGAGAGAGCATTTTCATTCCATTTAAACCAATCATTATGCTGATTCTTCCGCTAATAATTCGTAGATTTTCCCTTCTAACTCCTCCATTAATTCTGGATTGTCGCCAATCAATTCTTTTACCGCGTCTCTTCCTTGTCCCAGTTTTGTATCTCCGTAGCTAAACCATGACCCACTTTTCTTCACAATATTTTTGTCCACTGCAATGTCTAAGATTTCACCTGTTTTAGAGATTCCTAATCCGTACATAATATCAAATTCAGCTTTTCTAAATGGTGGAGCTACTTTATTCTTTACAACTTTCACTCTCGTTCTGTTACCCGTTACATCTTCTCCTCCTTTTATTTGTGTCGATCTTCTGATATCCAAACGAATAGAAGAGTAAAACTTCAATGCATTTCCTCCAGAGGTTGTTTCTGGATTACCGAACATCACACCAATTTTTTCTCTCAGTTGGTTAATAAAAATACAGCAAGTATGAGCTTTACTAATAGACGCTGTAAGCTTTCTTAACGCTTTCGACATCAATCTTGCTTGAAGACCCATTTGAGAATCTCCCATTTCACCTTCAATCTCTGCCTTTGGGGTAAGAGCTGCAACAGAATCCACAATAATTAAGTCAATTGCTCCTGAACGGATTAAGTTATCTGCAATTTCCAATGCCTGTTCTCCATTGTCTGGTTGAGAGATGATTAAATTATCTACATCTACACCTAAAGCTTTGGCATATACCGCGTCAAAAGCGTGCTCAGCATCGATAAAAGCACAAATTCCACCTTGTTTTTGGCATTCGGCAATTGCATGTATTGTCAATGTTGTTTTTCCTGAAGACTCAGGTCCATATATTTCTACAATTCTACCTTTAGGATATCCTTTTACTCCAAGCGCCATATCGAGAGTTAGCGATCCAGATGGAATTACTTCCACATCGGCCACTGCTCTGTCTCCTAATTTCATTACTGCACCTTTACCATATTGCTTATCCATTCTTTCCATGGTAGCTTGTAGTGCCTTCAGTTTATCACTATTTACTTCTTTTGCTTTTGCCATTTTTTGTTTTTATTGATGAGAATTATTGATCATTAGAGAAGTAGATTGGTTTGGCCAACTCTTACATAATTCTAATTTCTTTTCTCTTGTTTCTTTTCTCTTGTTCCTAATCCCTACTCACTCATAATCTGAGCTGTGTGATCTTTTGTTTTTACCTTTTCGATTATATCTTCAATCATCCCGTTTTCGTCTATAATGAAGGTTGTTCGGTGAATCCCATCATAGATTTTTCCCATAAATTTCTTTTCTCCCCAAACTCCATAGTCCTGAATTATTGTTTTGTCCTCATCCATCAACAACGGGAAAGGCAGTTCGTTTTTGGTGATGAAATTTTGATGCTTTTTGGCGCTGTCTGCACTTACTCCCAATACCTTGTAACCCTTTTTTAATAACGAGCCATAATTATCTCTCAAATTACACGCCTGTGCTGTACAACCTGGAGTACTATCTTTGGGGTAAAAATATAAAATCACTTTGCTTCCACTAAAATCGCTCAGATTCATAGGGTTTCCGTTCTGGTCTTCTGTCTTAAAATCAGGAGCTTTGTCTCCTATTTTCAAATGCTTCATAAGGTTCGTTGATTTTCCCAAAGTTAATCATTTATTTCTTTCAAATATTGATTCTAAGCTTTCTTTTTTGATAGAATTTTTGGTATTTTGGCAATTCAAATTACAAACCTATGAAACAACTATTCTCAGTCATTTTATTGCTGTCAGCCACACTTAGTTATAGCCAATCCTATTGGCAACAAAAAGTTGATTACACAATGGACATTGATTTTGATGAAACAACACATCAATTTAAAGGAAAACAAAAACTGGTGTACACCAATAATTCTCCAGATGAACTCACAAAAGTTTTTTATCACCTTTATTTCAACGCCTTTCAACCAGGAAGTATGATGGATGTGAGATCCCTGACTATTGTAGACCCTGACAGAAGGGTGGGCGATAGGATTTCTAAATTAACTCCTGATGAGCAAGGGTTTCAAAGAGTAAAATCTTTAAAAATGAATGGGAAAAAAGTAACATTTAAAACAGTTGGTACCATCTTGGAAGTGGAGTTGCCCAAGTCTATTAAACCTGGAGAATCGGTTACATTCGACATGAAGTTTGAAGCTCAAGTCCCAATTCAAATCAGACGAAGCGGAAGAAATAGCGCTGAAGGAATTGACTATTCCATGACTCAGTGGTACCCAAAGATGAGCGAATACGATTATGAAGGATGGCACGCAAATCCATATGTAGGAAGAGAGTTTCACGGAGTGTGGGGAGATTTTGATGTGACTGTTCACCTGAACAAAAAATACACGATCGGTGGCACTGGAGTATTACAAAACCCAACTGAAATTGGAAAAGGATACACAACAGAACCTGTAACCCAGAAAGTGGATAAAAAAGATAAATTGTCTTGGCATTTCGTTGCCAAAAATGTACACGATTTTGCTTGGGCTGCAGACCCAGACTACAAACACGACATCAAGACATTGAACAACGGAACAAGGCTTCATTTCTTTTATCAAACAGATACATTGGTGGAGAATTGGGAGAAATGTCAGGATTACGCAGTGCGCGCATTTGAATATGTGAATAACAAGTATGGCGAATATCCGTACAGCGAATATTCAATTATTCAAGGAGGTGATGGGGGAATGGAATATCCTATGGCCACTTTAATTACTGCCCACGGCTCATTTGGCGGATTAGTGAGTGTAATTATTCATGAAGGATTGCATAGCTGGTTCCAAGGAATGATGGCCACCAACGAATCGAAATATCCTTGGATGGACGAAGGTTTTACCTCTTATGCACAACATGACGCTATGGACCATGTGTATGGAAAAAATGCCTTGAACCCGCATTTAGGTGCGCACAGAAACTACCACTATTTGGTAATGAAAAATGAGCAAGAACCGCTGACAACTCATGCCGATCATTATAAAAAAAATAGAACGTATGGAATTTCAGTTTATTCAAAAGGAGAGGTTTTCCTAGATCAATTGGAATATATCTTAGGCGAAAAAGATTTTGCCAAAACGATGATAAATTATTACAATCAATGGAAATTTAAACACCCTAATGCCAATGACTTTAAGAGAGTTGCTGAACAAACATCAGGACTAGAGCTGGATTGGTACTTGGAGCAATTCATCGGTACTACCAATTTTATAGATTACGGAGTGGATAGCATTTCTGTTTGTGATAAAACAACAACAAGAATTCACTTACAAAGAATTGGAGATATGCCAATGCCGCTTGATATAAAAGTTACTTTGATGGATGGAAAAACTAAAACTTACAACATTCCCTTGGCAGTAATGCGAGGAGCAAAATTGGACTCTAAGTATGAAAATTACACGGTTGTATCGGAGGATTGGCCCTGGACAAACCCAACTTTTAACCTTTGTATCGAGGAGAAAATGGAAGACATTGCCCGAATAGAAATTGACCCGAGTTTGCGGTTATCTGATGTAAATAGAACAAACAATATTTACCCGCAACCCGAGGAGAAAAAAGAAAAATAACACAACAAGGATGATGAGATTTCATTTTTGTAAACTGAAGCACAAAAAAAGAATTACTGAACCCATTCGTTTTATTAAATCCTGATTTACTTAATGAAAACCACTTACACAAACATCAAGCAATTATCTGGAATTCAGGATAATATTTCTACACTGAAACTAAAAGGAAAGGAAATGAGCAAATTAAAGTCTGTAGAAAATGCTTATTTGGAATCGGAAAATGGTTTGATAACTGGATTTGGAGAAATGGCAGATTTACCTATCTCTGTTATCCAAAACGAAGTAGATTGCACAGGTAAAGTTATACTACCAGCTTGGTGCGATTCGCACACGCATTTGGTGTTTGCGGGCACCAGAGAAACCGAGTTTGTGGATCGAATAAATGGATTAACTTACGAAGAAATTGCGGCCAGAGGTGGCGGAATTATTAACTCAGCTAAACGGTTACAACAAGCCTCTGAAGAGGAATTGTATACAGCAGCCTGGACACGATTAGAAGAAATAAAAAGCCATGGAACCGGAGCCGTAGAAATAAAAAGTGGCTACGGATTGTCACTCGAGGCCGAGCTAAAAATTCTTCGTGTCATCAAGCGATTAAAGAAGGATTCGGAGTTGACGATTAAATCTACTTTCTTGGGAGCTCACGCAGTTCCGCCAGAATATAAAGGAAACAAAGAAGGCTATTTAGATATGTTGATTGACGAAGTTTTGCCTGTAATTAAGGAAGAAAATCTTGCCGATTATATTGATATTTTTTGCGAAACAAATTATTTCACAGTAGCAGATACAGAACGAATTATGGAGGCAGGTGCAAGCTATGGCTTGCAATCCAAAATTCATGTAAATCAGTTCACAAGTATTGGTGGAATTCAGGCAGGTATAAAACATAAAGCACTTTCATTGGATCATTTGGAAGTAATGACTGACCAAGATATAGCCGACCTGCACCACTCCGACACAATGCCCACTGCGCTTCCTTCTTGCTCATTTTTCTTGAAAATTCCTTTTGCCCCAGTCCGCAAAATGATTGATGAAGGGTTGGCAATTGCCTTAGCAACCGACTACAACCCAGGATCTACTCCTTCAGGAAAAATTCCATTTGTGATTTCTCTTGCTTGTATTTATCAGCGATTAACTCCTGAAGAAGCCATCAATGCGGTTACTCTAAATTCCGCTTATGCCATGGGAATAAGTGACACACATGGTTCAATTACAATTGGGAAAAAAGCTAACCTCATTATCACGAAAGAAATCTCTAGCTACAATTATATTCCTTATGCTTTTGGTGGAAACCATATAGAACGAGTTATCTTGAACGGAAAATAGTTGTTTTCGATCTTTTCGTTTAATTAAAACCCATTGTCATTCCTGCGCAGGCAGGAATCTAAGCACGAGAATCATACACAATGATAGGGAAAATTACTGCTTATATATTCTTTCTAGCCCGAATAAAGGAGTGTTATAAATTGGTGTAACAAATGATTTGCAAAGGAGAATAAAAGAACATAAAAGCAAACTTATTGAAGGTTTTTCCAAAAAATATAATTGTATTCATCTCATTTATTTTGAAAAACACAATCAAATTGAAAATGCCATTTTACGAGAAAAACAATTAAAAAAATGGAAGCGAGAATGGAAAGAGAATTTAATTAATTCTGAAATCCAAATTGGAATGATTTATCCAAAGATTGGTGATAAAGGTCAATTTAGTTATATGCTCGTTTTAAGATTCCTGCCAAAGTTTATCTTGAGCATTAGTCGAAAGGCAGGAATGACAAACAACATGGGCCAAACGAATTTCTACCTTAATCCATTCAATAGAAGGATATATTAAACGAAACTATCCCAAACCACCTCGATTGGTGGTGGTGCAATAATTTTCAGAGTTTCTTTCTTTACTGGATGTAAAAACTCAACACCTCTGGCATGCAGATGAATAGATCCGTCTGGATTAGAGCGTTTTGCTCCGTATTTCAAATCTCCCTTTATGGGACAACCTATGAAACTCAGCTGACATCTTATTTGATGATGTCTTCCGGTTTTTGGTAAAACCTCTAGCAAAAAATAATTCTTGGATTTTGCTTTCAATTGATAAGTCAAGGTGGATTCTTTAGAACCAGCTCCAATACTTTTGTAATGAGCGTAGGACTTATTTTGCTGCGTATTCCTTTTTAACCAATGAGTCAACACTGCCGAATCAGCTTCTGGTGCATTCTGTACAACAGCCCAATAGGTTTTCTGAATTTCTTTTTCTTGAAACATTTTATTCAATCGAGTGAGTGCCTTACTCGTTCGTGCAAATATTACTATCCCTGAAGTAGGTCTATCAATGCGATGAGCAACTCCCAAATAAACTTCCCCTGGTTTGTTGTATTTTACTTTGATATATTCCTTAACCATGTCAGACAAAGGCTTGTCGCCAGTCTTGTCTCCTTGAACCAAATCACCAGATCGCTTATTTATCACTATCAAGTGATTGTCCTCATATAAAACCTCTAATCCCATCCTAATTCTCCATTAAATAAGCCTTCAAAAATCCATCTAAATTTCCGTCCAATACTGCATCTGGATTGTTCTCTTGGTAATTTGTTCGGTGATCTTTTACTCTTCTGTCGTCCAATACGTAACTTCTTATTTGCGACCCCCATTCTATTTTTTTCTTTTCTCCCTCAATTTCATTTCTAGCCTCGAGCTGTTTTTGCATTTCAATTTCATACAATTGAGATTTAAGAAGTTGCATGGCTTTTTCTCTATTTCCGAGTTGGGAACGAGTTTCGGTATTCTCAATTACAATTCCAGAAGGTGCGTGTCTCAATCTCACCCCAGTTTCTACTTTATTTACGTTTTGCCCTCCAGCACCACCACTTCTAAAAGTATCCCAAGAAATATCCGCAGGATTTATTTTGATGTCGATCGTATCATCTACCAATGGATAAACATACACGGAGGCAAAGGATGTCATTCGTTTTCCTTGTGCATTAAACGGGCTAACTCTTACCAATCGATGTACACCATTTTCACCCTTCAAATAACCAAAAGCAAATTCACCTTCTATTTCAATGGTTACGGTTTTTATTCCTGCCGCATCTCCCGCCTGAAAGTTCAATTCCTTCACCTTAAACTTGCTCTTCTCGCTCCACATGAGGTACATTCTCATAAGCATCTCTGCAAAATCACAACTCTCTGTCCCTCCGGCACCAGCCGTTATCTGAAGGACAGCGCTTAACTTATCCTCATCGGAAGATAGCATGTTTTTGAACTCTAAATCTTCAAGTTT
>CBFHHA010000028.1:0-31830 GCA_965655625.1 Flavobacteriales bacterium
TTTATTAATTCTATTTTGGGTTGGAGCAAGTTGTACTACCTCGAAAAGAAAATGCAATGGAAAGAAAGGGCAGGAAACTAGGATGGGAACAATTTAGCGATTACACTTTTCAATTTAAAAGTACCCAGTCACTTTGTCTTGCGAGATGAAATCTTTCAGTTAGCTGAAATGCTATTTATTGACAGATTCTGGATCAAGTCCAGAATAACCTTCACTTTTTAAATGAAACTATTTATTCGGTTTAAAATTCTGTTATTACATTTTTTTCGTCATAATTATTTTCTAAAAATACTCCCATCAAACTATAATATTTTGTAATTTTGACACTATCAAAATAACATTCAAAAAAATATAAATAGTATGACATTAGTAGGAAAAAAAGCGCCATTATTTAGCGCTCCAGCATTAATTAACGGAAACGACATTGCACAAGATTTTTCTTTGGAGCAATTTATCGGAAAAAACGAGGTAATCTTTTTCTTTTACCCAAAAGATTTCACATTTGTATGTCCTTCAGAATTACATGCTTTTCAGGATAAAATAGCTGAATTTGAAAAAAGAGGAGTAAAAGTTGTTGCTTGTTCAACTGATACAGAAGAATCACACTGGGGATGGGCACAAGTAGAAAAAGGACATGGAGGAATCAAAGGAATCAAATACCCAATCGTAGCAGATACAAACAAAACAATCTCTGATGCATTTGGTGTATTGGTTGGAGAGTACGATTACGATGAGAACGGAGCTTTAGTAGCTACAGGGCCAATGATTGCTTACAGAGGTTTGTTCTTGATTGACAAAGCGGGAGTTGTTCGTCATTCATTAATCAACGATTTGCCATTGGGAAGAAATGTCGATGAAGCGATAAGAATGGTAGACGCTTTACAATTTACAGAGGAAAACGGTGAAGTTTGCCCAGCAAACTGGAGCGAAGGAAAAGAGGGAATGAAAGCCTCTTTTGATGGAGTTGCAGATTATTTAGCTAAAAACTAAGCATTAGATTTTAAAATATAAATTCTAGATATTAGATTTAAAACCTTCTCGATTAATCGAGAAGGTTTTTTTATACTCCCTAAATTGGAGTGTTAAATATATTTCAGCATCTTTATTCATAATATAAAAACGAATCACTTTTTACTATCCACTAATAATAAGAAAACATGAAAATACTTATGGTTTGCTTAGGAAACATTTGTCGCTCCCCTTTGGCAGAAGGAATTCTGACAAAGAAGGCCAATGAAAAAGGATTGAATTGGAAAATTGACTCTGCGGGTACTGCGGCATATCATGTGGGCAATTTACCCGATGAGCGCTCGATTGAGGTGGCAAAAAAACATAGGATTGATTTAACCAATCAAAGAGCTAGGCAGTTTAGTCCCTCTGATTTTCAAGTATTTGATCTCATATACGCTATGGATACTGAAAACTTTGCCAACATTTTAAAACTAGCCTCGTCGGAGGACGACAAACAAAAAGTGAAGCTAATTTTGAACGAACTGGAACCAGAAAGTAACACCTCGGTTCCTGATCCATATTATGGCGGTGAAGATGGATTTGAAGAAGTGTATCATATGCTAGATTTGGCTTGTGAAGCTGTTATATTAAAGTTGAAAAAATAAACGCAGATCACCCAGAACCACGATTCGGGGGACTGGTAATTAGTAAAAGTGCCGCTAATTAACAGATTCCGTTTCAAGAATGGAATGACTGAGACTTTTTATTTTTTGAATCGTATTATTAAATATCTTTACACTTTAAAGAGAAAAATAAATGAGCAAAGGAACCTTACACCTACTCCCAATCACCCTGGGAGAATACAATATGGACATTGCAGTTCCCTTGGGAGTTCAACGAGTGATGGATGAAGTGGAGGTATTTGTGGTCGAAAACTTAAAGACTACAAGAAGATATTTGAGAAAAGTAAATCCCTCCTACCCGATTGATGACAAAGAGTTTTTTGTTATCGACAAAAGAACATCTAGAAAAGAGTTAAGCCAATTTATTCATCAACACAAGGACAAAAATATAGGTGTGATGAGTGAAGCAGGCTGCCCAGGAATTGCAGACCCAGGAGCTGAGGTGGTAGAGATTGCTCACGAACTCAATATACAAGTCAAACCTTTTGTTGGTCCATCTTCTATACTTTTGGCCCTGATTGCCTCTGGCAAAAACGGGCAGCACTTTACTTTTAATGGATATTTACCAAAAGACAGAGGTGAGAGAGTTAAATCATTGAAAAATCTTGAAAGACTTTCAAGGAACAATCATACTCAAGTGTTTATGGAAACTCCTTTCCGCAACAACCACTTAATCGAGGATATTTTGAAGCATTGCGACAATTCAATCAAACTGTGTATCGCTGCCAATATAACCTTGAGTAATGAAAAAATCTTAACCAAAACCATTGGTGAGTGGAAAAAACAAACTCCAGATTACCACAAAGATTATTGTATTTTTGTGTTGTAACAATTAAAACCTTGTCATTTATGCCTTTCAGATTGTACTCGCTCCTACTTGTTTCTCTACTTGCCTCGCTAACTTCTTTCTCTCAATACGATCCTGATTATGGCGATGAAGACAAAGAGGATTTAAGTGGACTTCCTCTGAAAGAACGATTGTACACTGGAGGTAATTTTTGGGCTAATTTTGGAACTTTAACAAATGTAGAAGTTTCGCCAATTCTGGGCTACAGAATTACCAGCGACTATTCTGTCGGTGTGGGTTTAAAATACAACTATTTCAGCGACCGAAGATTTTCACCTGTTTTCACCTCTAGCATTTATGGAGGAAGTATTTTTACTCGCTATAGATTTTTTGATAGGCTCGTGGCTCATGCCGAATTCGAAATGCTAAACACGGATGACTTCAACACCATTCCATCTGTACGGAGAGTTTGGGTTCCTATAGGGCTTGTGGGCGGTGGATACACCTCCAATGGATTTCAAATATTGGCGCTGTATGACTTAATTGACGACCGAAACAATCCGTATATCGGAACATTTGGGGCTAATTCTAGGCTCTATTTAAGAGTTGGTTTTTTATTCAATCTTTAAACCAGTTGATTTCCTTCTCCCGGAAAAATCATGGACGGCTTGTAGCTTTTTGCTTCTTCAAAATCCATGTAACCGTATCCAATGATAATCACCTGATCACCTACAGCCACTAACCTCGCTGAAGGTCCGTTGAGGCAAATCACACCTGAACCTCTTTCTCCTTTGATAACGTATGTTTCTAATCGAGCTGCATTGTTCAAGTTCACAATCTGAACTCTCTCTCCTTCAATAATATTTGAGGCTTCCATCAAAGCTTCATCAATTGTAATACTTCCAATGTAGTTTAATTCAGCTTGAGTTATGGTTACTCTATGAATTTTCGATTTTACTGCTTTTATCATCATAGTCGTTCAAGGCTATTTTATGTGTGATTATTAGATTTCGTTAGCGAATGTAGGAATATTTTATTAAAAAATCATCATGTCAATCCCGGTGTAAGTATGCGGAGAAATCAACATTAATTCCTCTTTTATCTCGTCCGAAACATCTAAAGTTTGAACAAATTCCTGAATAGATTCCTGAGTCATTCTGTCGTTGTTTCTGGTCAATTCCTTTAACTTTTCATAAGGATTTGGATAAGACTCTCTTCTTAAAACGGTTTGAATTGCTTCTGCTACTACCGCCCAGTTATTTTCTAAATCAGCTTTCAGTGCTGCTGAATTAAGCAACAATTTACCCATTCCTTTTTTCAAAGATTTGAAAGAAATCAAAGAATGTGCAATTGGTACCCCCACATTTCTTAGCACAGTAGAATCCGTTAAATCTCTTTGCAACCTCGAAATAGGTAATTTGATAGACAGGTGCTCGTATAAGGCATTGGCAATTCCAAAGTTTCCTTCGGCATTTTCAAAATCAATAGGATTTACTTTGTGCGGCATTGCCGATGAACCTACTTCGTTAGCCACAATCTTTTGTTTGAAATAATCCATTGCAATATACTGCCACACATCTCTACTGAAATCAACAAGAATTGTATTAATCCTTTTTAGGCAATCAAAAAGTGAGGCTAAATTATCGTAATGCTCTACCTGAGTTGTGTACTGAGAACGAGTCAAACCAAGAGTTTTCTCTACAAATGTATCGGCAAATTTCATCCAATTTATTTCTGGATAGGCAATGTGATGAGCATTAAAATTACCAGTAGCTCCCCCAAATTTGGCTGAGTAATCAATTTGCTTCAATTGCTTCAGCTGAACTTGCAACCTTTCAACGAATACATACATTTCCTTTCCCAAAATAGTAGGAGAAGCAGCTTGTCCATGAGTTTTTGCGAGCATAGGAATTTCTCCCCAAAGGCTCGACATACTTTTCAAATGCTCAATAATTTCTGTTAAAGAAGGAATATACACCTCCTCTATGGCATCTTTCAACATCATAGGAATAGCGGTATTATTGATATCTTGGGAGGTCAGTCCAAAATGAATAAATTCCTTGGTATTTCCTAAATCAATTGTTTCTACTTTTTCCTTAATGAAATACTCTACCGCTTTCACATCATGATTTGTAATTGCTTCTATTTCCTTAATTCTTTCTGCATCTGACAACGTAAATTCGGTGTATACTTTTCTCAACTGAGAAAAAATCTCCTCATTATTGATATTCTCTAAAAGAGGTAAAGGAATTTGACACAAAGAAATAAAATATTCAATTTCTACCTTTACTCGGTATTTAATTAAGGCGAATTCCGAAAAATAGGCTCCTAACTCTTCTGTTTTACTTCTGTATCTTCCGTCAATTGGTGATACTGCTGATAATAAGGATAAATCCATGATGGTATTAATTTTTTACAAAATTAGACAAATCCCAAGAACTGAATCCCTATCTCAGCTATTTATTTGTTAATTATTCGGTTTTCTGTTCAGCTACCTCCACTTTTCTTTTTGTACTCCTTACTTTTTACTTATTTTTAAGGTGTTATCTCCAGTTAGAGCCACACATGAAATTTATCAAAGAAATAGCATTAGGGTTACGCAGTTACAAAGAAGCGTTGTTATTTATACTCAACCATGGTTTTTTGAAATACCTCATTGCCCCAGTTCTCCTTTTTGGCATTCTTTTTTATTTTGGGTACTCCTTCGAAAGCTTGAGACATACAGCCGAGACATCAGTAGAAACTAAAGATTATTCTCTGGGTTTTATCGGAAGAATTTGGCTACTCATTAAAGTACAATTTTTTGCGTTGCTCAAATTCTTATTTGTAGATGCAGTAAAATACGTAGTTATCATTCTCCTTTCTCCTTTACTTGCTTTCATTTCAGAAAAAACAGAGGAAGTACTTACTGGAAATCAATACAAATTCAATTTACCACAATTGATAAAGGACGTAAAAAGAGGAATTGGAATTGCGCTGCGAATGTTAGTTGCCGAGTTTAGTCTTTTATATTTAATTTGGAAACCAATCTGCTGGTTAGTCGGAATTGACAACTTTACCTACGAATTAGTAGCGGTTCTTATTGGGTTCTATTTTTATGGATTTGCTTACGTAGATTATATCAACGAAAGATTGAGATTTACGATAAAAGAGAGCTGGACTTTTATGAAAAATCACGCAGGCTTAGCTTTTGCAATTGGCGGTGTTTATTCCTTATTTTATAAGGTACCTTCGCTCATCCAAACGGACAATACGTGGCTTAAATTATTTTTAGATAATTTTGGTGTGCTATTTGCTCCATTTGTAGCTATTGTTGCGGCCACAATCGCTATGCACAAATTGGTAGACCTAAACACTTCCAAGTTTGCCAGCAAAAAAGAAACTAACGTAACTCAAACCAATTAATAAACGTATTCAACTTTATGATAAAAAAACTTCTACCTCTCGTCACGTTACTTTTCTTAGCAATGTGTATTTCAAGCAACTCTTTTGGGCAACAAAAAACTAGTTTTGGTCAAAAAATCAAAATCAAAAAACTCCTGAATAAGGGAAAAATACTTGTGTATGAAAACAATTATCGAAAGGCGCTAAATGTATTCAGAACAGTTTTATCCTACGACAGTGCGAATGCAATGGCTAACTTTCGAGTTGCAGAATGCCACTTGAATCTCGACAAACCTAGACTGGGGAAAAAATATGCATTAAGAGCCATTAGCCTCGATCCTGAAACCAACACAGATGTGTACTTTGTTTTAGCAGAATCATACCACAGATTGGGAGAATTAGAATTAGCCAAACAATTTTACCAAAATTTCAAAGGAAAATCATCAAAAAGCACCAACGAAGATTACGATACTGAGGCTCGAATAAAGCAATGTGACTTCGCCAAAATTTGCCTAGAAAACCCTGTTGATGCAACAGCAGAGAATATGGGAAGAAACATCAATTCATTCAATCCAGAGTATGCAGGATCCATCTCAGCAGACGGAAAAACACTCGTTTTCACCTCTCGAAGAGCCGATACAAAAGGAGGCGAAGTAGACGAAATTGCTGACAATATGTATTACGAAGATATTTACATCTCGCAATGGAATGATTCGATGAAAGAGTGGTCGCAATCCGAGCCTATAAAAGGAAGTATAAACACTCCTGTTCACGATGCCGTTTTGAGTATTTCTCCAGATGGAAACTCCATTTACGTCTACAAAAGTGAAAACGGTGGCGATATTTTTGTTTCCAGAAAAAGAGAAGACGAAAGTTTTGGTACAGCCAGTAACATTGACAAGGGAAGAAATGTCAACTCCACTTATTTTGAAAGCTCTGCCTCGGTTACCGAAGATGAAAACTTTATTTATTTCGTAAGTGACAGACCAGGAGGAAATGGACAGGCAGACATTTATACAGCAAGAAGAATTGGAGACGAATGGACAAAACCTATTAACTTGGGCGATTCTATAAATTCGAAAGGAGATGAAAACTCGGTATTCATTCACCCAAGTGGCGATTTGCTTTTCTTTACCTCAACTGGTCATGATGGAATGGGATCGTATGACATTTTTTATTCCAAAAGAACAAACGGAAAATGGAGCAAAGCCAAAAATATGGGCTACCCAATCAACACGGTAGGATCAGAAAAAACAATTTCGGTTACCAAAAACTTAAAAACAGCGTATGTATCCACAAATTACAAAGGAAGTTATGGAAATACCGATATTTTCAAAATTGACATCAGTAAAATAAAGTTCTAAATATTTCTTATCTTGTAATTCTATATCTAACTCTTATCTTATGAAAACAATACTAAGTTCCATCCTTTTAATCACGCTCGTTACCTTCTCCTGCAAAAAAGAAAAATCCGAAGATCGGGAAGAAGACACTCCCGTGGTGGAAGCAGTGAAATTTGCTGCCGATGTTCAACCTATTTTCCAGCAAAGCTGCGGAACTGGTGGCACTTGCCATGGTTCAAGTAATGGCGCTGATGGAAAAATCTACGAAACACATGCTGGCGCTAGTTCAGTTCCAGATTCCCAAACCCTGGGTAGTATAAAGCACAGTCCAGGATTTAAAAATATGCCACAATTAGGCTCTCAGCTCTCTGCATCCAAAATTGCCAAAATTGAAGCATGGATAAATGGAGGCAAACTAAATGATTAATGCAATGCCTACAACTCAACTCTTTGTCTCAGGTTTCCTCATGATTGTTCTTTCTTTTTCGTGTAAAAAAGAAGCGCCAGAAGAACCAAAAGTTGACACAACTACCCCTGTTCCAACCCCAACAGTATCCTTTCAACAAAGCGTGCTTCCTATTTTTAACACTCATTGTAATGGAAGTTACTGTCATGGTGGAGGAGCCGATGGAAAATCATTTAATACACATGGAGAGGCAATTTTGGTGCCTATCACATCACTTTTAGGGGCTATCAATCATACTTCTGGATTTAATCCAATGCCCAAGCTACAGTCAAAATTGGCGCAAACAGATATTGACACAATTACGAGCTGGATTAACGCAGGGAGATTAAACAATTAATTCGTTATGAATTTGAAACATACAATAATCTTCACTTCACTTGTCCTTGGTGCGATTGGCCTTGTTTCTAGTTCATTTATTCCACAATCAGCTATCATTTCTGGGGAAGACAAAGTGCTGGATATCCTTCACACTTTTAAGATAGACATGCCCCTGCATTTTATTCCGAATTACCAACTAGATTCGGCAAAGGTGAATCAAGGAAAAAACCTAGTGACCACTGGTTTTCTTGATCCGGAAAACAAAAAGATTTTCGAATTGAGGCAATCCAAACACTTTGTGTGTGTTGATTGCCATAATATTGAAAGAGAAGATCCCGATTTAACGAAAAGCAATCCCGAAACTCGCTTGAAATATATTTCAGAAAAAGAAATTAATTTTTTGCCAGCAACTACCTTGTACGGTACCGTAAATAAATCACATTGGTACAATGATGACTACCAAAAAAAGTACGGTGACCTAGTTGATCCAGCTAGAGACACGCTCGTAAATGCGGTTCAATTATGTGCGGTAGTATGTTCCCAAGGAAGAGCTTTAAATCAACAAGAAATGAATGCCGTGCTGCATTTTTTGAATTCAATCGGATATAACTACAAGGATTTAAATTTGACAAAAAAGGAAACAAATTTGATTAATAACTCAACTAATATTAAGAAAAAAAAAGAACTGATAGAATCTAAATATTTAGATTATTCTCCTGCGACTTTCATGATTCCGCAAAAAATCGAAAACAGAAAATTTGGAGAAAATGGAAACCCAAAAACTGGAAAGTTAATTTACGACATGAGCTGCCTTACTTGCCACAAAGAAGGAGGGGTTACTAATTACAAGCTTAATAGCGATCAGCTCACGTTCAAACATTTAAAGTATTGGTCGAGAACACACAAAGCATTTTCTGTCTATGATATTACGAGGAAAGGAACCTATTCCAAAAACGGTTACAAACCCTATATGCCCAACTACACAAAAGAAAGAATGAGCGACAAACAACTAGAAGACCTGATGGCATATATTCAATCCATGGCGAGCAAAAAGACCATCGAAAACAATAAGAAAACAACACAACCGACAAGAACATCCAGTTTTTAATCCGATTTTATGAAATACCTATTCTTCATTTTAGTTCTACTTTCTTCGTCTACATTTTCTCAAGAAAACGACAAAACCCACTACACTTGGAATACATTTAATTCTACCCGAATTATCAATTCTCACTCTACCGAGATGTTAGAAAAAAAATCCATGGACATGAAAATCGGACATAGATTTGGAGACATTGCTGGAACAAATGGAGGCGTAAAAACGCTTTTTGGAATAGATAATTCTTCGGACATTGCCGTAGGATTAGAAGCCGGAATTACAAATAATTTCAACATAGGAATTACACGTTACAAAGGAGCTGGTCCTTACCTACAACTTTACGAAGGCTATGCCAAGTACAAACTTCTTGCACAAAGCAATAAAATGCCATTTACACTTGTAGGATTAGCCAAATTTAATGTTACCTCTATGCCTTCTAGCAGCAATTCTGCCTCTCCTGCTTCTTTTCCAGATTTTGTGAGTAGAACTTCTAGTTCTTACCAATTGTTGCTTGCCAAAAAATTTTCTGAACGCTTTTCTCTTCAAGTGATACCCACTTACGTTCACAGAAATTACGTTGGATTTTATGACCAAAACGGAACCTTTGCCGTAGGTGCAGGAGCAAGATTACAGCTTACCAAACTTATAGGAATAATTGGAGAATACCACTACGTATTATTTGAAAATGGAGTTCAAGAAGCTCTCAAAACCTTTAACCCTATTGCATTAGGGTTTGAGTTTGATACTGGCGGACACATTTTCCAATTGAATTTTTCCAATTCAAGAGGGTTTGGAGAAGTCCAATATATTCCTACTACATTTTCTAATTTCACAGAGGGACAATTCCGTTTTGGGTTTTCAATCTCTAGAGTATTCAAACTATAAAATTGAACGATAATACGTGGTTCATAATCGTCAATCCTATTTCTGGAAATAAATATTTTCAAAAAAAGGAACAAATGATAAGGGATTCATTTAAGGCACTAAAAAATGGATTTACCGTTTCAATCACTTCATTTTGCGGACATGAAGAAGAGTTAGTACAGGAAGCTCTAAAAAAAGGTTACCATAAATTCATTAGTGTTGGCGGTGACGGAACTCTGCACCATGTTGTGAACGGAATAATGAAATATGGACCTGAGTTAAGTACAAAAATTAAAGTAGGTGTTATCCCCATTGGTACTGGAAATGACTGGATAAAAAACTACTCCATCCCGACACAAATAAACGAGTGCATTTCAATATTAAACAAAGAAGAAACAGTTTTTCAAGACTTGGGCAAAATAACAATGAACAACCAGGTGTATTATTTCAGTAATTTAGCTGGGGTAGGCTTTGATGGACATGTGGTAAATCAAATTAATACTTTCAGAAAGCTTGGCAAACTCTCCTATTTCATTGCCTCTCTCTGGAGCTTGGCAACTTATAAAAAAAAGAAGATAAACTATCAATCAAAAGAGAAATCCGATTCCAACAACATGTATCTGTTGGCAATTGGTCTTTGCCGATATTGCGGAAATGGAATGCAACTTACTCACAACCCAAACCCAACCGATGGTTTATTTGACATAACAGCTGTCAAAGACATTTCTACCCTAGGTTTTCTCTGGAACATTCGTAAAATGTTTAATCAAAAACTAAACGAGCACTCTAAAGTGGATACATTCAAATGTTCTGAAATTTCAATCACTTGTGATAAAACCTCCACTTTATTGATGCAAGCAGACGGAGAATTACTTTCTTTTGATTCTGCTCATATTTCTATTATTCCCGAAGCTTTTCAGGTTGTGGTTCCAAAAATTGAATAGAATTTCTTGTTAAAAAAACGTAACAATTAACCTAAAAATCTCTCAGAAAAATCTGTACATTTAAGCCTAATTCTTACCCAACCTATGTATTTAATTTTCGATACCGAAACCACCGGTTTACCAAAAAACTGGAATGCCCCAATCACGGACAGCGACAACTGGCCAAGGTGTATTCAACTTGCATGGCAAGTACACAACGACATGGGAGAACTGGTTGAGGTTAAGAACTTTATCATAAAACCAGAAGGATTTGACATTCCGTTTAACGCCTCTAAAATTCACGGAATTAGTACCGAAAGAGCTCTAAAAACAGGACAGGATCTCAGTTTCGTACTGAACGAATTCAACCAAGCTCTTGGTAAGGTAAAGTTCGTAATAGGACACAACGTAAACTTTGATTTGAATATCGTGGGAGCAGAATTTCATAGAGCTGGAATTGCTTCCTCTATGATGGAAAAGAACAAACTCGATTCTTGTTCCGAAACTACTGCGAGTCTGTGCCAAATACCTGGTGGAAGAGGTGGAAAATTCAAACTACCTAAGCTACAAGAACTTCATCAGTTCCTATTTCAAGAAGAGTTTGCTGAAGCTCACAATGCGTCAGCAGATGTAGAGGCTACAGCGAGATGTTTTCTGGAATTAATCAGAAAAAAAGTGCTGTCACTCACAGAACTAGAGCAGGAAAAAGGGTACTTTGAAAAATTTAGAGAGCAAAACCCTTCGCCTATTGCTTTGATAGGACTGAACATCAAACCCTACGGTGAAGAGGATGAACTGGAAGTTGAATCCAAATCCTTATCCAAGGAAAAATCAACAACCAAATTAACAAAGTCTGAGATTTCTGAACTCAACTTTTCTCACTTACACAATCACTCGCAGTATAGTATACTCCAATCCACATCAGACATTAATTCCCTAGTAAAGGCTGCCGTATCCAATAAAATGAATGGATTAGCACTTACAGATACAGGAAACATGATGGGGGCTTTTCACTTTGTGAGAGCGGTTAACAACCACAACAAAGAAATTGCAAAAAGAAAAGAAGAAAACCTCGAAAACAACGAAACGGAACTAAAAGCCATAGTAGGCTGTGAATTTTATGTGTGTAACGACCACACAGACAAATCTCACAAAGACAATGGTGCATTGGTCGTTATCTTGGCAAAAAACAAGAATGGGTACCACAATTTAGCCAAGTTAAGTTCTATTTCGAATATTGATGGATTTTACTACGTTCCTCGAATCGATAAAAAACTCATTGAACAATACAAAGAAGACCTAATTGTGCTCTCGGGCGGAGTGTATGGCGAATTGCCCAACTTGATTTTGAATGTGGGTGAAAAACAAGCAGAAGAATCGCTGTTGTGGTGGAAAGAGCAATTTGGAGAAGATTTTTATATAGAGCTAGTTAGACATGGCGAAGAAGAGGAAGAATACGCGAATAAAGTATTAATAAATCTGGCAAAGAAGTACGAGGTTAAGTTAATTGCAGCGAACAACACTTTTTACATTGATGAAAAACAATCTGACGCTCACGATGTTTTGCTCTGCATAAGAGATGGAGAGAAAAAATCGACTCCCATCGGAAGAGGAAGAGGATTTAGATTTGGAATGCCTAACAGTGAATTCTATTTTAAATCACAAGAGCAGATGATTCAATTGTTTCAGGATCATCCTGACGCAATTTCTAACACCCAAGAAGTAGTAGAAAAAATAGAATCTTTTGTACTAGAAAGAGATGTCTTGCTACCTAAATTCGATTTTCCGGAGGAATTTAAAGATTCGATGGACGAAGAAGATGGGGGAAACCGAGGAGAAAACAACTACCTGAAACACCTAACCTTCGTGGGTGCTCACAAAAGGTATGGTGAAACATTAACAGACGAGCAAAAAGAGCGAATAGACTTTGAACTCGAAATTATTGCAAAAACAGGTTACCCGGGTTATTTTTTGATTGTACAAGATTTTATTCAAGCAGCAAGAGACATGGGGGTTTCTGTGGGTCCTGGTAGAGGATCGGCAGCCGGATCGGTAGTTGCCTACTGCCTAAAAATAACAAACATAGACCCACTCAAATACAACCTACTTTTTGAGCGTTTCCTGAATCCAGACAGGGTATCGATGCCTGATATTGATATCGATTTTGACGATGAAGGAAGAGGAAGAGTAATAGACTGGGTAATAGAAAAATACGGATCGCAGCAAGTAGCCCAAATTATTACTTACGGAACAATGGCTGCCAAGTCATCCATTAGAGATACTGCACGAGCATTGGATTTGCCACTTATGGAAGCAGGGCGTTTAGCCAACCTTATTCCCAACACCAAATTGAACAAAATATTTGGGATGGATGAAAAAGCTTTGGCAAAAAAACTAGGGAGAAAGGAAGACATGGATATGGCCATGGAACTCAAGTCAATTTCTAAGGAAAACTCTCTTGAAGCCGAAGTAATCAATCAAGCTATTATTCTTGAAGGATCAGTAAGAAATACTGGAACGCATGCTTGTGGGGTAATTATCACACCGGAAGATATCACAAATTATGTTCCTGTTGCCACTGCCAAAGACTCGGAAATGTACGTAACGCAGTTCGACAACTCAGTGGTAGAAAGTGCTGGCCTCCTAAAAATGGATTTCTTGGGTCTTAAAACACTTACCTTGATTAAGGATACAGTG
The DNA here is from genome assembly GCA_965655625.1 of Flavobacteriales bacterium. Taxonomy (GTDB): domain Bacteria; phylum Bacteroidota; class Bacteroidia; order Flavobacteriales_D; family CAJJDF01; genus CAJJDF01. The sequence continues at coordinate 13,516 of CBFHHA010000028.1, forward strand.
AAAATTGTGAAAGCGATTCATGATATTGACCTAGATCCCGAGGAGTTTGATTTGGAAGATGAAAAGACCTACGAACTTTTCCAAAAAGGAGAAACAGTGGGAGTGTTTCAATACGAATCTGCTGGAATGCAGAAATACCTCAAAGACCTTAAACCTACCGTATTTGATGACTTGATTGCAATGAATGCACTGTATCGTCCAGGTCCGCTAGAGTACATACCAAGTTTTGTTAGAAGAAAGAATGGCGAAGAAGAAATAATCTATGACATTGATGCCAGCGAAGAATACCTAGCCGAAACATACGGAATTACCGTATACCAAGAGCAAGTAATGCTTCTATCACAGAAACTCGCAAACTTCACAAAAGGTGAAGCCGATGTATTGAGAAAAGCAATGGGAAAAAAGATCTTCGCTTTGCTAGAAAAATTGAAGCCCAAGTTTATTGAGGGAGGAAAATCAAACGGGCATGATGAGGAAAAACTGAATAAGATTTGGAAAGACTGGGAAGCTTTTGCGGCTTATGCCTTTAATAAATCTCACTCTACGTGCTATGCTTGGGTTGCATTTCAAACAGCTTATCTCAAGGCCCACTACCCTGCCGAATATATGGCGTCTGTTTTATCGAACAACATGAACGACATTAAATCGGTCACGTTCTTTATGGAAGAGTGCAAAAGAATGGGAATTGAAGTATTAGGACCCGATGTAAACGAATCGTATTTTAAATTTGCTGTAAATGAGGAGGGAGCAATTCGATTTGGAATGGGGGCAATAAAAGGAGTGGGTGAAGGAGCGGTAGAATCAATTATCGAAACAAGAAAAGAACACGGAAAATTTACTTCTATTTTTGATTTGACCTCAAAAATTGATTTGAGAGCTGCCAATAAACGAACACTCGAAAGCCTTGCAATTGCTGGAGGATTTGATTCTTTTGAAGGGGTTCATAGAGCACAATATGTAACTCCCGATGACAACGGAAGAACGGCCGTTGAAACAGCCATCAAATACGGAAACGCCATTTCGCAAGGAAAAAACTCGAATCAAGGAAGCTTATTTGATACCGGAGACGGAGAAGTAAATATACCTGAACCAACCATTGCACCTTGCGAAGAATGGGGAAGTATTGAGGCGTTAAATCGAGAAAAGGAATTGGTAGGAATATTTATTTCTGGACACCCATTAGACGATTATAAATTTGAATTGGATAATTTTTGTGGAAGCAAAGTGGAAACATTAAATCAAATGGCAGCCAACGTGGGTAAGGAAATTTCGATGGGATGTATTATTAATAATGTAGAACACCGTGTTGCAAAAAACGGAAATCCCTTTGGAACATTTGAAATGGAAGACTACGATGGATCGTTCAAGCAATTTTTATTTAAGGATGATTACCTCAAATTCAAACACTATCTGGTAGATGGTAATTTTGTGCACATAAGAGGAAGAATCGACAAAAAACGATGGGGAGATATGGAACCCATGTTTGTAATAAACTCTATTGAGTTGTTATCAGAGATAAGGGACAAACTGAGCAAATCAATTACTCTTACAATTCCTATGAGAACACTTTCCACTGAATTTATAGACAACTTAACAGAATTATTAGAAACAGACCAAAGCGAAGAAAAGGGAAACTGCAAGCTGAAAGTAATTGTGACAGATGAAGAAAAAACAACGGTAAACTTATTTTCTAGAAAAATAAAATTAAAAATCACCAACGAACTCCTTGCAAACTTTGGAGAAATGAACGGTGTGAGTTATAAGTTGAATTAGATTTTTTTCATTTGTAAGGAATTAAAATAAATCCGACTTATATTTGTGTCAAGATGACAGATAATTTGAAATGGTATTCTTTTTGGAATACCATGAAAAAAATAAAAACCTAATAAATAAATAAAAATGGCATTAGAATTAACAGCAGCAAATTTTGAAGAAACAATTAACTCAGGAAAACCAGTTTTGGTAGATTTTTGGGCAGCATGGTGCGGACCTTGTAGAATGGTAGGTCCTTTGGTTGACGAATTATCAAATGAATATGCTGAAAAAGCACATGTAGGAAAAGTAGACGTAGACAGTAACCAAGATATTGCAGCTAAATACGGAGTAAGAAACATTCCAACAATCTTATTTTTCAAAAATGGAGAAGTTGTAGATAAATCAGTAGGAGCTGTGCCAAAAGCACAACTAGCTGAAAAATTAAACGCTTTGGTATAATCCAAATCGAAACAGTTTGAAACAAAAAAAGGGAAGCCAATTGGCTTCCCTTTTTTTATGTGTTAAAATCCGTAAAAAGCTCTGCCCTTTATTTTCGCAGTAATTTTACACTCAACGAAACTAAACTTATCATAAAAGTAAGGTGAAACAAAGTACCAGAAATCATCACTACGTATTTCAATTCTTCAATTCCCAACCACAGTAAATAAATTCCCGAGAATGTAATGAGCATAGAAACGAATGGCTCAATAGCCAGAAAATTCTTGAATCGAGCAGGTAGTTTAGTGAAATACAGCAGAATGCTCAACACCAATTGCAACAATCCCATCGATAAAAGGTGATCGTGCAGAAAAGTTAAAATACTTTTTTCTGTTTTCTTGAATTTCATAACTTCTGCATCCTCATTATCTTCATTGCCTAAATAATTTTCCTGAAGAGTGGTTGTATTGACCTCAGTGGTCAGGTATAAATAACGCAAACCAAAACCGTAACCCAACGAAATTGTAATCACAAAAAGAAACAACATTCGTTTCAGTGGCTTGGCTAATTCTTCGATAAAAAAAGAGGGTAAATTCATTATTTACTTATATTTCGTATTGTAATTAAAGATTTCTGAATTTCTTTAGTAATAGCATCGCATGACATTGTTGCACCAGAAATTCCATCAATATCCTGTGTCAAATTATTGGCATCTTTAGGAGTTTTTCCCTCAAATTGTTTCAACCATCTTTTGCTACCAATCTCGCCACCGTGATCTTCTCGGTAAATCAAAACCTTTACGGTTTTTATAGATTTATTGGGATTAAAAACCACCATAAAATCAAACTTATCGAATCTTCCAATAGCAGAATTCACCGAAACAATTCCCAAATTTTTCTTCGAAGATTTTTCTGTAATCCCAAACCAAGATTCGTTTTCCGACTTTTGATTTACTGCCATTTCTTCCTTTACAAAAATTTTGTTTTCAAAAGTTTTGCTCAGTACTTTTTGAATCTTTTTCTCCAAGTGAGCATCGTGAGAAAACCCAAACAGAAAAAAGGAAATTGCTAAAACACTTATATTTTTTAAAACCATACTCCTACTCCAAAATTAATTTGATTTCTGATTGAAGAACCTCTTAGTTCATTTCTGAATTGCTGAAAATCTGCCTTTAAAGCAACACCTTGATCGAGATGAAAAGTCAAACCTGTGGTTATATCTGTTCGGTTGTAGCTTTTGTTTTGCGTAAGCTCACCTGACACTTTGTGGTGAGTATTGTAATTTTCATACCTGCAGAATGCAACTAATTTTTTGTCTGTCGATTTTTTCATAAATCGCAACAAATCATAACCTGCTTCTACATAATAGCCTTGCATCGCTGAACCTACATTGGTTCCAAACATCGCGTTATACTGAGAAGAATTGGCAATATTGGCATACACATATTGTCCTCTTGCCTCAAACCCTTTGTTCTTGTACCTTATATCTGCAACCATCATTCCCATTCCCACAACAGATGAATCTGCTCTTGCCAAAGTTCCATTTTCAGTCACTCCAATTTCATCATACAAGGTAGATTGAGTTTTTCCAATGTAACCCGATAAACCAATTTTTAATTTACTCAAACCAAAATACTCTAACCTTAATGTAGCATTGGGATGCGAAAAAGTAGTTTGAGCTCCTTTTTGTCGTCCGCTTCTAAAACCTGAACTTCCCGAAAGTGACGCTTCATTATCAAAACTGGATAAGCCATTTACAAAATAAGCTTGGTATCTGAATCCTATTTCAGGAATAGTACCAGAAAAACCTGCTCCAATTTCTCTCCAAGTAGTAGGAATCAAATACTTATCTATGTTTGGTCTTTCTACTCCATTAAAAGTAACTGGCTCGTGATACTCGTTGATAATTCCCATTGGTATTAACATCAAACCAGCTCTAAAATGAACAAATTCATGCAAACGATAATCAATAAAAGCCTGCTCAATAAACACTTCCTTAATGTGCTCTATCTCCAATTCGGTTACAAAACTTAATTTATCTGTGAATTTGTAACCAGTTAAAAACACCATTCTGTGAACATCAAAACTCCCATTTCGCTTGTTTCCATTAGATGCCAAAGTATTGTTAAAATCTATTTCTCCATATCCACCAAGAGTAATTCGAGAATCACTCAATATCAATCTGTCGGCTGAATTCACCATTGTATCTCCCATTCCGATTTGCGTCCAAGCACCAGAAACCATAAAAGAAAGAATAATAATTGAGACTATTTTTTTCATTTTTTTATGTTTTGTTATTTGTTTTTATTCTAAATAGAGTCCAAATGTAGTACATTGTTTTTATTTATTCTAAATAAGAACAATGATTTTTATCACTTATTTTTTAATGCGTTTCAGAACAAAGTAGTCAAGCTAAAAGTTGTACATTTATAACTATAAAAAAAGACCATTGAAACTCACAAAAGACTCTATAGCGCAATTTGGCAACCTTGAAATCTTGGCAAAACAAGTTGTAGAAGGATTTATAACCGGATTGCACAAATCCCCATTTCATGGGTTTTCGGTGGAGTTTGCGGAGCATCGTCTCTACAACAAAGGTGAATCTACCAAACACATAGATTGGAAACTTTATGCCCGCACAGATAAATTATTTGTGAAACGATACGAAGAAGAAACTAACCTGAGGTGTCAGTTTATGGTAGATGTTTCCTCTTCCATGCATTTTCCTAAAGACGATTCCAAACTCAATAAATTGGAATTTTCAACAATGGCTGTTGCTAGCTTAATCGAATTATTAAAAAAACAACGAGATGCTGTTGGTCTTTCACTGTTTTCGGATGAATTTAAACTCGAAACACCAGCCAAAACAAACCAAGCTCACAAGAGATATGTGTATTCGGAACTTGAAAAAATCCTAGATAAAGAAAACCAAATTGAGGGACAACCTACTCAAATTGTAGAAGCTATTCATCATTTTGCCGAAAAAATCCACAAACGTTCATTGGTTTTTATATTCAGTGATATGTTGGATGGTGAACTCATGAACAATGACGAAGCATTTTCTGCCCTCCAACATTTAAGACACAAAAAACATGAAGTGGTGTTGTTTCACGTCCTTGACAAATCAAAAGAACAAGAGTTCAATTACGAAAATAAACCTACCGTATTTGTTGATATGGAAACAGGCGAAGAAGTAAAACTTAACCCTTCTCAGATCAGGGAGGAGTATCAATCCAAGCTATCTGATTACCAAACCAACCTGAAACTAAAATGTGGTCAATACCACATCGATTATGTTCCTACCAACATAGAGGAAGGTGTCTACACAGTTCTACTTCAATACCTCATAAAAAGAAGTAAACTGACATAAGTCATAAACGAAATTAAAGCTCGAAATCCGAGCGATTGATTTAATTTCATAACTTTGTACCACAATTTTCTTTTAACCCTTAAAAACTCGTATAGCATGCAACTGTACAATACATTAAGTTCAAAAGAAAGAGAAGCTCTTATTGAACAAGCCGGAAAAGACCGACTTACTATCTCTTTCTACAAGTATCACAAAATCAAAAACCCTGAAATTTTCAGAAATTATTTGTTTCTCCTTTGGGACAAACAAGAAGTATTGGGAAGAATATATGTGGCACACGAAGGAATAAATGCTCAACTCTCTGTACCTGCCGAAAATTTCAATGAGTTCAAAACCAAACTGGACGAAATTTCTTTTCTCGAAAACGTAAGGCTAAACATTGCGATAGAGCATTACAACAAGTCTTTTTTGAAACTGAAAGTAAAAGTAAGGGACAAAATTGTAGCAGACGGACTGAATGATGACACCTTTGATGTAACGGATATTGGGGTTCATGTAAAAGCAGATAAATTCAATGAGCTCATAGAAGACCCAAACACCGTTTTGGTTGATATGAGAAATCATTACGAAAGTGAAATCGGTCATTTTAAAAATGCCGTAACTCCAGATGTAGATACATTTAGAGATTCACTCGATCTCATAGAAGACCAATTAAAAGACCACAAAGAAGACAAAAACCTAGTCATGTATTGCACCGGTGGAATTCGTTGCGAAAAAGCTTCGGCATATTACAAGCACAAAGGTTTTAAAAAGGTGTTTCAGATGGAAGGTGGAATCATCAACTATTTCAGACAAGTGAACGAGGAAGGACTTGAGAATAAGTTTCTTGGGAAAAATTTCGTGTTTGATGAACGAAGAGCTGAACGAATTTCTGACGATGTCATTTCTCACTGTCACCAATGTGGTGAGCCATGTGATGTACACGTAAATTGCTTGAATCAAGGTTGTCACTTGCTATTTATCCAATGTAGCTCTTGCTCAGAAAAAATGAACACGTGTTGTTCGGATGAATGCAAAGAGGTTGTTGCCTTGCCCGAAGAAGAACAAAAAGCTCTGAGAAAAGGCAAAGCTGCAGGAAACAAAATATTTAAAAAAGGAAGATCCGAGGTTTTGAAGTTTAAAAGCTAATTGAAACCTTTCGCCAAACAAAAGTTACAAAGCCAATGAGATTTTTCTTGTTGGCTTTTTTTGTTTAATGTGATCTCTCAGCTGGGATGGATTTGCAATCGTTTGCTATTCATTGAACTTATGAGTAAGCTCAGTAAAAGTGCTTCATTATTCAATATGCAAAAAAAAGGGCTTTCGAATCGAAAGCCCTTTAGGTAATTTGTCTTAGTGTGAATGTTCTCCTTCTTTCAGAGGAACGTTTTGTGGTACAAAATCCTCCTCGTGGTCTGGATTGCTATAATCGTAAGGCCATCTGTGAACTACAGGAAGTGCTCCTGGCCAGTTTCCATGTATTGGTTCTACTGGTGTAGTCCACTCCAATGTATTCGATTTCCATGGGTTCTGAGTTGTTACTCTACCGTGGTACATACTGTGGAAAAAGTTGTAGAAGAAAATCAACTGAGCAATTCCTCCTATGATAGCAAAAATAGTAATCACCTCATTCAAATCTTGAATGTGATCTAAGAAAGCAAATTCTGTATTAGAATAATACCTTCTTGGTGCTCCTGCTAATCCAACAAAGTGCATTGGAAAGAATACTCCATATCCTGAAACTAGTGTCATCCAAAAGTGGGCATAACCTAGTTTCTTGTTCATCAATCTTCCGTACATTTTTGGGAACCAGTGGTACACCCCAGCAAACATTCCAAAGATAGCCGAAAGTCCCATTACAATATGGAAGTGAGCTACAACGAAATACGTATCGTGTACTGGAATATCTAGTGTTGCATCAGCAAGAATAATACCTGTTAAACCTCCAGTAATGAAAGTCGATACCAATCCTATTGAGAATAACATTCCTGGTGTGTAGTGAATATTACCTTTCCACAATGTAGTAATGTAGTTAAATGCTTTCACCGCAGAAGGAATTGCAATCAACAAAGTTGTGAATACAAAGATTCCTCCAATGAATGGATTCATTCCTGTGATAAACATGTGGTGACCCCAAACGATAAACGATAAGAAACCGATTGCAAGGATGGAACCAATCATCGCTCTGTAACCAAAGATTGGCTTACGTGCGTTGGTTGATACAATTTCAGAGGTAATTCCTAGTGCAGGAAGTAATACAATGTATACTTCAGGGTGACCTAAGAACCAAAATAAGTGTTGGTACAAAATTGGAGAACCTCCAGAAGCATCTAATGCTTCTCCTCCGATAAAGATATCTGACAGGTAGAAACTTGTTCCAAAAGATTTGTCCATTAACAATAACAATACTGCTGAAACCAATACTGGGAAAGAAAGTACACCAAGAATTGCAGTTACAAAGAACGCCCAAATTGTAAGTGGCAGTCTTGTCATTTTCATTCCAATTGTTCTTAAATTCAAAATAGTTACGATGTAGTTCAAAGCACCTAACAAAGAAGAAGCGATAAACAATGTCATTGATAATAACCACAATGTCATTCCTGTTCCTGATCCTGGAATTGCTTTTTCAAGAATACTCAATGGAGGGTAAACAGTCCATCCTGCCGAGGCTGGTCCAGATTCTACCATCAAAGAATACAACATGATTGCACTAGATAAAAAGAACAACCAGAATGAAAGCATGTTCAATAAACCTGACGCCATATCTCTTGCTCCAATTTGAAGCGGAATCAATAAGTTACTGAATGTTCCACTCAATCCTCCTGTCAATACAAAGAATACCATAATGGTTCCGTGAATTGTAACGATTGCCAAATATCTGTCTGGTTTTAACAATCCGTCCTCGCTTAAATAACTGTCTCCTAAAAAGAATTTCATTGCCTCAAATTGTTCATTTGGCCAAGCAATCTGCATTCTAAATAGTACCGATAAGATTACAGCTACAACTCCCATTACCATCGCAGTAATTAAGAATTGCTTGGAAATCATTTTATGATCTTGACTAAAAAGATATTTAGTAATAAAACTTTCGTGGTGGTGGTGACCTTCTTCGTGTGTGTGTGCTCCCATTTCTTTTTTATAAATCTATTAAAGTATAAATCTTCTAATTATTGAACTATTGCAACTGCAGTTGAGTCAACTACTGTTTCCACAATTACTTCTTCTGTTGTATTATCTTCTGATTTTGGCTCTTCTAATCCAACCAATACTGGAAAGGATTTTGATTTCTTCTGCTCTGCATACCAAACATCAAATTCTTCTTGTGTATCCACTACAATAATGTTCATTTGCATGTTGTAATGAGAAGAACCACATATTTTGTTACACAACAAAACATAATTGAATTCAACCTCTTCTTTACCGTCCAATACTCTTTGTTCGTTTGTTTTCTCGTACTGCTCAATAACCTCTGGCATTTTTCTCATTTCTGCCGTACTGATTGTAGGTTTAAAAGAAAATCTGGTTTCCATTCCTGGAACACAGTTCATTTGTGCTCTAAAGTGAGGGAACAAAGCCGAGTGAATTACATCTCTTGACCTGAACTTAAATTCGTAATCTTGTCCTTTTACCAAGTACAATTCTTTCACAATTACATCGTCATTTGCTGCCTTGTCCGTTTCTGGAGTTTGTGCTCTTCTCAATGGCGCAAGTCTAATTAATTGTCTTTCCAATCTTTCTACTTTTTCTGTCATTTCAGCCAACTTATCGTCTGGCGTCAAATCTCCATTTTCTTCGATTTCTTTCTTGATTTTTTCAATCTCTTCTTTCCACAATTCCTCTTTTGTATCAATCAATCCAGAAGTTACTACACCCAAGGGGTTGTTTGTTTCGATAACTTTAAAATCTGAATTCCCAAGTGTATTGTCCTCTCCAGCATATCTTGCATTCCAACCAAACTGCTGTGCATAAATCTCTATGACAGTAGAGTTTTCTTTTGGTGTTGTAATCTTATTCCAAACCAATAATCCTCCAATGATAATCCCTGCAAGTGTTACTGCTGGGATAATTGTCCAAACCAACTCTAGCTTAGTGGAGTGAGCAAAGAACACAGCTTTTCTTCCCTTTTTCTTTTGATACTTGATGGCAAACACAAACAACAACGTTTGAGTCAAATAAAACACTATCAAAAGGATTATCCAGTTAGCATCATACAAAAAGTCGATGTCATTTCCATGCTCAGATGCTGAAACACCCAAACCTGGTCTTGGTCCATAATGAAAGAACATCCAAGTGGAAGAGATCATCAAAGTGATATAAAACACCAACAACATTCCTGCATTGAATTTTGTTTCACCAGGCGTCACATCTGCTTCATCCTTATTTCTCAATTTTGATGAGAGTTCGTATACTTTCATCAATTGAGCTAATGCAACGATGACTAATACTATTACTAAAACTATTAAAAATTTCATTTGCTATTTTTATTTAATCTTCTTTAATCTATCTCTGTTGTAAAATTATTCTTTTATGTATGGTGATGCAAGTTTTCATCCAAATATGGATGGTTTTTCACGAGCATTGGAGCTTTTGATAAAGTTCTCAATACTGTAAAAATAAACATCCCTAAAAAGGCTACAAACATTCCCACTTCTAGGAATCCAATTGTCCAATGATCGAACACCGAACCAGGCATAACCAAAATGAAAACATCAACCCAGTGGAATACAAACAAAACACTTCCAATAATGATGATTGTGTTCTTACTTCTTTTCGCTTCTCGCGACATCAACAAGATAATAGGAATTACAAAGTTAACTGCAACTGTGGTCCAAAGAATCCACTTATAATCTCCGAATCTATCCAAGTAGTAGGTTACTTCTTCCGGGATATTCGCATACCAAATCAACATAAACTGAGAGAAGAATAAGTACGTCCACAAAAAGCTAATTGCAAACATCCATTTCCCCATATCATGAATATGAGATTCATTAATAAAGTCAAGGTAACCAAGACCTTTCAACCAAAAAGTCAACAATAGGATAAATATAGTGGCAGACAACCAAATTCCTGAAAATACATACCATCCATATAAGGTACTAAACCAGTGTGTATCAATAGACATAACCCACTGCCACGACATTGCCGAAGATAAATATCCAAACAAAACCAAGAACAAAGCTCCTTTGGCAAAGTTTTTCATGTGAATCTTTGTTCCCCCTTCAAGATCTTCTTGTAAAGATCGTTTTCTAAATCCTCTTGCAAACAAAAGAAATACTGCAAAATACACGGCATTCATTAACCAAAAGAACCATTGAGATAAGAAAGGTTTTTTATTAGCTATGATAATATCAAAATGAGCACTATCTGGATTGTGCACCTCTGGGTCCATCCAGTGATAGATATGATTCCAGTGCATTGAGGCACCAACAAAAACGATAATCAAAAAGATTGCACCAATTGGCAACCAACCTATTATTGCTTCAAGAATTCTTTTATATACAACACCCCAACCTGATTCTGTAGCGTATTGTAAAGCAATAAAAAACAAAGCTCCAAGTCCAATTCCGAAGAAAAAGAATCCGTTTACCAATAAATTTGACCATGTTCTAGCATGCCCCTTATCTGCAAAAGATCCTTCTTCGTGAATTATGTGTTCCAACGTTTCCATTGGAGAATGATGAACTGCGTGTGAATCGTGCCCTCCTTCTTCTGCATGCGATTCTCCATGATCTTCAGCGTGAGCATCTCCATGCCCTTCTGAATGACCGTGGTCACCTTCTGTTTCAAGAGAGTGAGGAGTCAACAACATTTTAAATTCAAAATCATCGTGGTGTTGAGAACCGTGGTGATCGTCTTTGTGCAATTCAATCAAATCCGAAAAATCAACAGATATTCCAGCCTCAGTAGCTGCAGCAGTTACATCCTCAACAAACTTTTCTTTTGTAAAAGGAAGTTCTTTGTAATATTCTACTAACAATCCCTCTTCCCCTTCGTGAGCAGAATGAATTTCGGTGTATAAATGATTCTTTTCTCCAAGAAAACCTACCACGAACATTGCCAGTCCTGCCGCAATAATGATGAATAAGTTTCTTTTAATTTTACTTGTAAATTGAAAATTCATAGTTCTAATTTTCTACAATTTATGGTTAATTATGTTGTGCCGTTTGTGCAATTGCAACTACTGTATCTATCGTAACTGCAGGTATTGTCATTTTTGCTTCTCCGCAAGGTCCTTCCATTACTTCTGCTCCTTTCATTGAGTTGATGTAATTAATTACTTGCCATCTTTCTTTTTGGTTCAATTGCGATGCATGAGCCCCCATAACACCTTTACCATAGGTAATAGAGTAAAACATTTGTCCGTCAGGTCTTTCGAAAGCATTGGCAGGAGGATTAATTGCATCGTGGTTCGATACTTTCCCATCACCTGCACCTTTTTCTCCGTGACAGTGATCGCAAAATCTGTCATACAGCTCTTTTCCTTTCTCTGCGTTACATTTTGTTAATGGCAATGGATTTACATCCGCAATAGACGCCTCGTAATCTGCATCACTATATTCAAGGCTTGTTAATCCATGAGTGGTTACCATAGCGCCCGAGGGCAATCTTCTGTATGGCAATTCATAAGCAGCACTTATTTGGGTTCCTTTAAAAGGTATTGTTCCCAATGGTGGTACTTTTGCCGACTGAATATTTTTTATAGAATCATTCGATTTCCAAGTTCTCACTTCACCGTAATCCACATACGTTTCTTGGGCTGGAGAACGATACATATCTGGCATGTATTCGTATCCCGCAGAATTTTCATCTTTTACACAGGAAAACAACATTGTAACAATGGCGAGTCCTGCAGTAATTTTATGTAAAGGTTTGATAGTCATCATATTTTTAAATCTATAAGACAGTTTATTTATACCGTTTTTTCGTCCAATTCCACAATTGCAGTTGATTTAACCATTGATTGTAAATCATCAGCACTGTACTTTGTATTTTCTGCAGTTCTTATTTCCATTACGAACATATCATCCGTTGTTCTTGGATCTGGATTCGAAGCAGGCATACCTGGCAAAGTTTTGTTTCTTAATAAATAGGTAATTGCCATTCCATGAGCAGCACAAAGAACCGTAAACTCAAACGTAATTGGAATAAATGCTGGTAAATTTTCTAGGTACGAAAAACTTGGTTTTCCACCAATGTTCATCATCCAGTCATCAATCATGAAATATTTCATTCCCAATGTTGCCAACATTAATCCTGTTAACCCATATAAGAAAGATGCAATTCCTAGTCTTGTGTGACGAACACCAATTACATCATCCAAACCATGTATTGGCATTGGAGAAAATACTTCGTTGACATGAACACCTTTCGAAACAAGCATTCTTGCTCCGTCTAACAATTTGTCATCGTCATCGTACATTGCATATATAATTTTATCTGCCATGTTTTCTTATTTATTTAGTCATTAATTCTGTTGCTTGAGCAGCCCAATTGTCTCTTTCTGCTCTTCCTGGGAATGATTTTGTAAGAGAATCTAATAAATTATATTCCTCACTTGTCATTTTACTAACTTGTTCGAATTTGAAAATTCCAATTGAATTCAAAGTCTTTTCAAGAACTGGCCCTACTCCACTGATTTGTTTCAAATCATCCGCTTCTGATGCTTCAGCTGTTCCAATTCTATCTAACAATGTAGATTTATTTTTAGCTATTTCTTCCTCAGATAATTCTGCAACAGTTTCTTCGTTCTTTGTGTTTTCTACTACCTCATCATGAGATTCGTGGTGATCGTGTCCGTGAGATCCATCTGCACCGTAATATCCTTCACCTGCTCCAAATCCATCTTTGTAGTTTTCTCCAGAAGATTTCAAAATTGTTTTTACTTCACTGATTGCCAATACTGGGAAGTATCTTGCATACAATAAATAAAGAACTGTAAAGATTCCAATTGTTCCTACAAATACACCTACATCTACCCAAGTTGGGTAAAAGTATGCCCAAGATGCAGGCATGTGACCTCGGTACAAAGAAGTTACAATAATTACAAATCTTTCGAACCACATTCCTATGTTTACTACGATAGAAAGGATGAAAGTAAATGTTAAGCTTCTTCTCCATTTCTTTACCCACATTAATTGTGGAGAAATTACGTTACAAGTCATCATTACCCAGTAGGCCCAAGCCATTGGTCCAGTTGCTCTGTTTAAGAACGCATACGATTCGTATTCTACACCTGAGTACCAAGCCATAAATAACTCAGTAAGGTAAGCTACACCAACGATAGAACCTGTAACCATAATTACAATGTTCATGTATTCGATGTGCTTTGTGTGAATGTAAGCCTCTAGGTGCATTACTTTTCTCACGATAAGCATTAATGTTTGTACCATTGCAAATCCCGAGAATACCGCTCCTGCAACGAAATATGGAGGAAAGATAGTGGTATGCCATCCAGGAATTACCGAAGTAGCAAAGTCAAATGATACAATAGAGTGTACTGAGAATACAAGAGGAGTAGCAATACCTGCTAAAACTAATGAAACAATTTCAAATCTATTCCAGTGTTTGGCTCTTCCTGACCATCCGAAACTCAATAGACCATAAATCTTTTTAGTTAATGGCTTAGTCATTCTATCTCTTATTGTGGCAAAATCTGGGATTAATCCAATGTACCAAAATACAAGAGAAACAGAGAAATAAGTTGAGATGGCAAATACATCCCAAAGAAGAGGTGAGTTAAAGTTTACCCAAAGCGAACCAAACTGGTTTGGCAATGGAAGTACCCAGTATGATACCCAAATTCTTCCCATGTGAATTCCTGGGAAAATTGCCGCCATAATTACCGCAAAAATAGTCATTGCCTCAGCTGATCGGTTTACCGCCATTCTCCATTTTTGACGGAAAAGAAGAAGTACAGCTGAAATCAAAGTTCCTGCGTGACCAATTCCTACCCACCATACAAAGTTAGTAATATCCCATGCCCAATCTACGGCATTGTTCAATCCCCAAGTTCCTATTCCTTCTCCTATCAAGTAAAGGATACAACCTACTCCATAAAGAGCGATTACTGTGGCGATGGTAATAAGGATATACCATCCTCTTGGTGCTTGGTTTTCAATAGGACGACAAACATCATCTGTAATCTGTTTGAAGGTTTTGTCTCCTAAAATTAACGGTTCCCTTATTGCTGATTCTTTATGCATTCGTAAGATTTTTTAATTCTTTGCTGACTAATTATTAAGCTTCGTTCGTGTTTCTAACTTTTACTTGGTAGTAAATGTTTGGCTGCGTACCTATCTCTTCCAAAATATGGTAAGCTCTCGTTCCTTCAGATTTCTGTCTTACAACAGACCCTTTACTTTCATGAGATTTTTTATCATTCAAATCACCAAATGTAATTGCATCCGTAGGACAAGATGATGAACAAGCTGTTTGGATTTCTCCATCAATAATTGTTCTTCCCTCTTTCTTAGCTTCTAACTTTCCTGACTGGATTTGTTGTACACACATACTACATTTCTCCATTACTCCTCTTGACCTTACTGTTACGTCTGGGTTCAACACCATTCTTCCCATATCAAATTGTGATGGGTTGAAGTGCTGGAATCTAGAGTTTGTTGGATAGTTAAACCAGTTGAACCTTCTTACTTTGTAAGGACAGTTGTTTGCACAATATCTTGTACCAATACATCTGTTGTAAGTCATTTGGTTTAATCCTTCATTACTGTGCGTTGTTGCAGCAACTGGACAAACAGTCTCACAAGGCGCATGATTACAATGTTGACACATCATAGGAATATGTACCACTGAAGGATTTTCTTCTGGAATTTCCAATTTAGCGTAATCGTATTCTTTTGTGTTATTAGCAAGTGCTTCCGCTCTTACTTCATCTTCCGCTGAAGAGAAATATCTGTCTAGTCTTAACCAGTGCATGTCTCTACCTCTTCTTATCTCGTCTTTTCCTACAACTGGTACGTTGTTTTCTGTATGACAGGCTACGATACAAGATCCACATCCAATACATGAACTCAAATCAATTGACATTCCCCATCTGTGACCTACATTTTCTACTGGATGTGAATCCCATAAGTCAAATTCAGAAATATCTTTCTTTACAGTTCTACCTTTCTCATGTGTAGATAATTGGTGAGCTGGGTTAAAATCATTTTTGTCTCCTGCCTTGTAAACTCCGAAAGAAGTTTCTCTAACGATAGAGGTTCTTCCCATAAAAGTATGGTGAGTTTGTGTACAAGCTAATGGATACTCTTTCTCAAGTTTGGTTATTTTTGCTGCGCTAGAGAACATGATTTCTCCTTCAACAAACTGAGTCAACCGAAATGCGTTGCCTCCAATTAATTGTTTTTTACCGTCTGTTATGATATGCGTACCGTACTCTTGAGTTTGGTAAGCCGAGTCTCCAATGTTTTCTTGGTTGGCTCCTCTACCATAACCTAAAGCTATTCCTACAGTCCCAGACTTTTGTCCTGGAAGTACAAACACCGGCAATTCTAAAGATGCACCATTTACTTCAATTTTTGCTAAAGTTGCAGGGCTTTTCTCGCCCAATAAGATATTACATCCCAATTTCTCAGCGTCTGCTCTCGACATGGTCATGTAATTATCCCAAGTTACCTTAGTAATAGGATCTGGTAATTCTTGCAGCCATGGATTGGCAGCTTGTTGTCCATCTCCAATACCATTCTTTTGGTACATGATAACTTCAAAGTCTCCTGTAGATTTTGCTCTTTTTGCGATGTGAGAACCAGCTACCGCCAAATCTCCAGCAAATGCTGTAGTTTGTGCAGGAACAGCTGCTATATCCAACGAACCATTGTGAACTAACATGTTCCAATCTCCAGTAAACCTTGACTTAATGTAATCGTACATTACTCTAGATTCTTTTCCTGCTCTTGATGCTTTACCAGCAAAAACTAAGAAAGATTCTTGAGCTTGAGCTGTATCGTACAAAGGTCTTATTGCAGGCTGTGCTACTGCATAATGTGAAGCAGTTGGTGCGAAATCGTTCCACGATTCTAGGTAATGGTTATCTGGACAAACGAATTGACAATTTGTTGCTGTTTCGTCCGCAAATTGCGAGAATGACACAGACAAAGGCAATTTCTTTAACCCTTCTGCAAATTTACCTCCATTTGGCAACGAATAAACTGGGTTTACTCCATACACGAATAAAGCATCTATCTTTCCAGTTTCAACTTCTTTTACTAATTTTTCTACTTCTGCATCGTCTCCTTTTGCTAAAGCAGTGGGATTAGCCATATCTATAGTCGCCCCATAACTCGCTAACGCTTCATTAATCGCATTGATCACCGTTTGCGTTCCTGAACAATTACTTCCTCCAACAACCAAAGCATTTCCTTTGTTCGCCTTTAGTTCTTGAGCAGCAACTTTTGTTTTATCAAGTATTTCTTGTGGTACAGCAACTCCGGCTACAGACATCCCCGTAATATGCTTATACAATGCAGCTGCCACCAATCCTTCTTCAGAAGGTTTGATCGGAATTCTTACGTCTGAGTTAGATCCCGTAGTTGACATGATAGATTCGAACTGAAAATGTCTTGACATCCAGTTGTTGTCTGGATTTCTGTTTGCCAAGTAGTCTGGCATATAATCTGTAGCCAACAACCAGTTTGTTAGGAAATCTGCTGAAATACTTACTATCACTTTTGCTTTATCAAAGTGGTAAGTAGGAACAACCGCACTTCCAAAACTTGCTTTGTTCGCTTTGGTAATTCCCGAGTAAGAAATAGGATCATACGTCACCACTTTTGCATCTGCTCCCTCCAAGGAAGAAACAAATTCGTTCAAAATGGCATCGGTAGAAGGACTTAAAGTAGAATTAGTCATAATTCTTACCTTACCTCCTTTTGCAGAAATATCTGCTAATTGTTTTTTAATTGAGTTATCAACTGTACTCCAAGTAGCTTTTTTTCCAGCTGCCATTGGCATTTGAAGTCTAGCTCCGTTATACAAAGAAAGAACCGAACCAATTATTCTTGGTGTGGTAGCGCCTTTGTTGATTCCAAAACTCTTGTTTCCTTTTATAAAGATTGGACGACCTTCTCTTGTTTTAACCAAGATACTTGCGTAATCATTACCATCCCAATAGGTTGAAGAGTACCAGTTGGCAACTCCAGGCGTAATATCTTCGGGCTTATTTACATAAGGTATAGACTTTACTACTGGTGATTCACAAGCCGCTAGAGTTGCTGCTGCAACACTGAAACCCATAAATTTCAAGAAATCTCTTCGATTAGTAGAACTTTCTGCTAAATTTTCATCAGCTAAAAATTCCTGAACCGGAAGTTCTTGAGGAAATTCACTTTTACTTTGTTCGATAAAAGAAGCAGTTTGTTCTTTTTCTTCTATCCCTTTCCAATATGTTTTGACTTTACTCATAAATCAATTAAACTAATTTGTTTTTTTAATAATGACATTTAGAACATTCCCATCCTCCGAGCTCTTTCACTTTTACTTTTCCGTCTTCCATTACACTTTTGTACAATTCTTTGTCCGACTTCAGTCTTTCGTGAATATCATCGTAATATTTGCTATCTGCAGTTGATACTTCAGCAGTATTGTGACACTCGATACACCAACCCATGGTCAATAATGGCTTAGTTAACTTTACAATTTTCTTTCCTTCTAACTTCAGATTATTTATTGTTTCTGTTCCCGAAACTTTTCCTGTTTTGTAGGTCTTCACATCGCCATGACAATTTTCACATTCTATTTTACCTACAGCCACGTGCTGCG
>CBFHHA010000029.1:0-31349 GCA_965655625.1 Flavobacteriales bacterium
CGATGTAACTTTTTGCTGTATCTTGGTATTCATAAGTTCTAGAACCTGTTTGAAGATAATATCCAATATCTTTCCAAGAACCTCCTCTGATTACTTTTCTTTTCATAGAAATTGGATCGTGGTCCAATGCATTGTATTCATATTCCGGATTCAAATCATGAGAGAACTCATACATTGACTCATCGTAGGCGGTATTTGTCCATTCCGCAACGTTTCCAGCCATGCAATACAATCCATAATCATTTGGGTGGTAAGATGTGGCTTTCACTGTGTAAGTTCCACCATCTTCCATGTATCTTCCTCTCATTGGCTTGAAATTTCCTAAGAAACAACCTTTTGAGTTTCGAATGTATGGTCCGCCCCAAGGGTATGGACTTTGATCAAGACCACCTCTGGCCGCGTACTCCCACTCGGCTTCTGATGGCAATCTGAAGTTATCAATAGCAGGATCGCCAATTCTTGCTAAATGTCCATTAAGCAAGCTGGTTCTCCATACACAAAAAGCTTTTGCTTGGTTCCATGTAATTCCTACTACTGGATAATCATCATAAGCAACACTTGAAAAATATTGCCTTGAGTATGGCTCATTATATGAATACGAAAAAGCACTTACCCAAACCAAAGTATCTGGATATACGTTTATTTTTTCATGTATTATGAATCTTGAACGATCAGAATGAGAACGAATTGCGTTATTTTGTCCTTTACTATTTCTCCATCCTAAATCCAGGTCTCTTCCTTGTTGGGTTTCCTCATCGTATTGATCTACGGGAAAATCAAACCCTTCATCTTTCATTTTCAACCTGTGCTCCTCTCTATCTTCGTATTCAGTGTTTGATATTGCCTTAACCACTGGTCTACCTTTTTGAGCCGCTGCTTTGAAATCAATCCAATAATAGTCGAACGTAAGTTTCCTTACATCTATCTCCCTCACCCCGTTAAATCTCTGGTTTTCTGGCATCACCATCTCTGACATCAGTATTGGGTAATAATCAGGATCTTCCCAATCAATTTCAACGTCCCAATCAAGGTTCCAGTCTTCTTCATCTTTTTCCTCTAGTTCATCGTCATAAGTTGGCAGCAAAAATTCTTCTGGGAATTCTTCAGCTAAGTATCTCATAGCAATTGAATCTCTTACCCAATACACAAATTGACGATACTCATTGTTCGTTATTTCCGTGTGATCCATATAAAACGCTGATACTGTTACCGTTTTGGTTTTATTCTGCTGAGTAAAAGGAACGTCTTGGTCACTTTGCCCCATTTGGAAACTCCCTGCTTCAACATATTGCATATCCAATGGATCATATCCATACCATTCCGGTCTTCCCTGAACTCCAATCAACTCACCGTTACCTGTTTGACAGCTGGCAAACACCAAAACTGCAAACCCTATCATTGTTGTTAATCTTTTCATATCTCTCATTCTTTTCTTTTAGAATTATTAACAAATATATTGTTAATAACTCAAAATTCAATCCTTATTACGCGAAAAATTTAATAATATTTTAAATTATTTATAAAAAATAGGGGTGAACTTCTTTCTCTTGTCTAACTGGTGGGGTTACACTGAAACAGTAATTTAACATGATTTCGTGGTTCCCATTAGCAAAATAATTACTCAAAAAGGAAGTTCCCAAACCATAGGAGTATCCTACTTTAAGAGCCCCACCTTTCAACAATTGAATTCCCGCCATTGGTGCAATAGCATCGTTGTGTCTGTAAGTGGCTCCTGCCCAAAAGGTATTGAAAGCCAATACGTGTAAATTAAAATCATATTGTGTTTTCACTCCATCGGACTTAATCATCACATTGGGTTTTAGTACAAAACCTCCTAAAATTTCCGGTGATTCATAACCTCCCATTACAAAATAGTGACGAGAAGCCGTTACACTTAGGGCTTTCAAATCTGTTTGAGTAATATTTGTGGTAGAAACTCCAAGGTATAGACTAGGATTTTTGTAATACAATCCAGCATTAAGACTCATGCCTCCTTCTGTTTGATTTCCAGTTGGAATGGACTGATCCGCGCCAGTTGCAGATCCACCAGGAATACCATCTGGGGTAATCCAATTGCCATTAATACTTTTTTGAATGTAACCTGCCGACACTCCTAAGGCAAAATTACCTCCCGCTACATCACTCAATCCCAAATCTCTAAAATGCAAAGAATATGACAACCTAAATACGTTGTTTTTTTCAAAACCAATTTGATCATTGTAGTAGGAAAATCCTAACCCTCCTTTAATTAAGTCAATTTTTGGTGCTGTGAAATTTATAAGGGTTGTATTTGGCTCTCCAGCACTAAATCCCGTCCACTGCCTTCTCGAGATTGCCGTTAAACAAAATGCATCTTTAAAACCAACAGAGGCCGGATTGAAAGACAACTGATCGAACATGAAATGAGTAAACTGTGGGTCTTGTTGTGCTTTTGAAACAACAGTTAAACCTACCAAAAACGCTAAAAGTACTAATTTCTTCATAAGGTTATTCATTAGTGAATGGACTGCTAAAATACTGAAAAAATCGGTATGAGAAAATTTTTTACCAATTGTTTCTTGTTAATTTTTTCAGAGATTTGAAAAAAAATTAACCTTCTTGAACATTATGAATGAATACGGTTGTAGGTATTTATCCAAAGATCTGGCATTTCATCTTTCAACGCTGTTTCATAATCAGAGTATGAACATGGCACTAAATGGTGTCTTTCAAATTTTCTTTTCTTTGAGGGCGGATAAGGAATCTTCATCCACCATCGGCCAGATTTTTGACTTTTTATAAAAGTGAGTTCTTCCTCTGTATTTGAAATTACTACTTTGTAATTTGTATAATACTTGCTGTTGGAAATTGGTGATTCGTTTTTTCTAGATCCTACACCATCCAGAAAATACCAAATCATTTGAGCAACTAACTGAGCTGTTTGGTTTAGCATGTCAAACTCAGGCGTCATTTCAAAAAAACCGATTACATTCAACTTGTCACTTATCCCTGCGTAACGTGCCAATTGACACGCTTCATTTCCAAAAAATCCGTTGGGTGAAGCAAAACTTGTTCCTGGGACTTCACTTTGCCTTATACAGTTCAAGTCAAAACTCACTATATTAGAATTACGAAGAATTGGCTCGGCTAATTCCATATTGGCTTGTAGCTCGCCCAATCTTTTTGAATCGAAAAAGAGTTTGTGCATCATGTGCATGTTATCTGGGTCCAAATAATAGGATTGATTTCCGAGATTGGAATAGCTAAATAAATAATTGGGCTTGGCTAATAAAATATCTTTCAAATAAGAATCCGCAGTGGTTTCGTTGATAGCCTGAAAGTCAATTTTTCTATCAATTGTGGTTAAATTAATGATTAATTGCAGTTTCTCAAAAGCCTTGTATATCCCCAAGGTTAATTCTTGACTTCCGCCAATTACAACTGGAATAATATCTTTCTTGATGAGTTCTGTCAACACTTCCGATAGGGCAAAAAGGGTATCGGTTTGTGATTCGCCAGCTTCGATATTCCCTATATCTATGCACGAAACATCTACTCCTGGGTATAATTTATACAGTTGTTTTCTTACAGAATCTGGAGAATCTTTTACAGAAAAAACGGAGGAACCTCGAGATTCCTTCACTCCAAGAAAAGCAATTTTTACTCCCTTCTCTATCTCTTCACCAACATGAAAATGCATTTTGGAACCCAACGTTTTTGGACCTGCGCCATACTCTTTTTGATCATTGTCCGAAATAGGAGTACAGTAAATTGAAAAATCTTTCATGAATCAGTTCCTTATTTCTTTTTAATGGTTTTCTTTTTTGCCGTTGTTTTTTTCTTAGCCGGCTTTTTCTTTGCAGGTTTTGCTTTTTCAATCATTGCTTTTACCTCTTCCAAAGTCAATTTTTCTGCTTTGGTTGTCTTTGGCAATTCAATCTTTGTTTTCCCTTTAATCACGTTAAACCTTCCCCATCTCGCTTTTTCAACTCTAATTCCTTCTTCTTCCCAATTGTGGATGATTTTATCAATTTCCTTTTGCTTCTTTACCTCAATCAGTTCAACAATATCCTCTTTCGATAAATTTTCAAAATCATATTTCTTATTGACATTGATAAACATATCATTCCATTTGATAAACGGACCGAACCTGCCCGATCCTTTTTGCACAGGCAACCCCTCATATTCTGCGATTGGTGCGTCAGCCTCTTGTTTTGCAACAATTAATTCAATCGCTCTGGGCAAATCCATATCCAAAGGCTCTTCACCCTTTGGAATTGAAACAAAAAGTGAATCGTATTTGATGTAAGGTCCAAATCTTCCATTTGACACAATAACCTCATGGCCTTTATGAGAACCTAGTTCTTTTGGCAGCTTGAATAAATCCAATACCTCTTCAAGTGTTATGGTTTCTAGACTTTGATTCTTTTGAAGTGAGGCAAATTTCGGTGCTGGACCAACTTCCCCTTCAGAAACTCTTCCGATTTGAGCCATTGGACCAAACCGTCCTATTCTTACCAAAATATCATTTCCTTTTTCATCTTCGCCAAGCACTCTCTCTCCCGATTGTCGTTCACCGTGTTCCAAGGTGTTTTCAACTTTAGCATGAAAGGGATTGTAAAATTTCTTGATCATATCGGTCCATTTCATAAGACCCTCTGCAATATCATCAAATTCTTTTTCGACAGAGGCCGTAAAATTATAATCCAATATCCCATCGAAATTATCCACCAAAAAATCGTTCACCACGGTTCCAATATCTGTTGGTGACAGCTTATTCTTGTCGCCCCCAAAATTCTCAGACAACTGCTTGGATTTTACTTCACCATTTTTTAATGTGAGTTGCGCGTAATTCCTTTGGCTATATTCAATTTCATCTTTCGTTACATATCCTCTTTTCTGGACTGTGGTGATGGTTGGTGCATAAGTCGACGGACGACCTATCCCTAATTCCTCTAATTTTTTCACTAAGGATGCTTCAGTATATCTTGCAGGTGGACGAGTATATCGCTGGGTAGCTTCTATCATTTTCACCTCCAAGAAATCTCCTTTTTTCATTGAAGGAAAAATCCCTTCGTTGTCATCGTCTGTGTCTTCGTTGTCCTCATCTCTGCCTTCTAAGTACACTTTCAGGAATCCCTCGAACAAAATAATTTCACCCCTTGCCGTGAACAGTTCTTTTATGGTATCTCCCGCAATTTTCACGGTTGTTTTCTCTAATTTGGCTTCGCTCATTTGAGAGGCAATCGCCCTTTTCCAAATCAAATCATACAACCTATTCTCGCTGCTATCAGTTCCTGCTGAATGAACAGCAAAACTTGAGGGCCTGATTGCTTCGTGAGCTTCTTGAGCGCCTTTTGTTTTAGTCTTAAAAACTCTTGGATGAGAAAACTCATTTCCATAAGCCTTCTTTATTTCCGCTTCCGCCCCATTTCTTGCCGTTTTGGACAAGTTAATGGAATCCGTTCTCATGTAGGTAATTCGTCCTGCTTCATATAGTTTCTGAGCCACACTCATTGTTCTACTTACTGAGTAACCCAACTTTCTGCTAGCCTCTTGTTGTAGGGTTGAAGTGGTAAATGGCGGAGCTGGAGATTTTTTAGCAGGTTTTTTTTCTATGTTGTTGATAGTAAACTGAGAGGCTGAACAATCATTCAGAAAATTAAGTGTCTCTTCTTCCGTTTTAAAAGTTTTACCTAAATCCGCTTTTATTACAGTTCCATCTAACAAAAATTCAGCCTTTACTTTGAAAGCCGCAACACTATTAAATCCTCTAATCTCTCTTTCACGTTCTACAATTAACCTTACGGTAACTGATTGAACTCTTCCTGCAGACAAAGATGGCTTAATTTTTTTCCATAACACCGGGGATAATTCAAACCCAACTAATCTATCCAATACTCTCCTCGCTTGCTGTGCATTAACCAAGTCGATATTAATTTGCCTTGGATTTTCAATCGCATTTTGCACCGCTGTTTTGGTAATTTCATTAAACGTAATTCTTTTTGTTTCCTTCTTTTTCAGTCCCAAAGTTTCATACAGGTGCCAAGAAATGGCTTCTCCTTCGCGGTCTTCATCAGTCGCGAGCCAAACGATATCTGCCGATTTGGTTAACCTTTTTAGTTCTGCTACAACCTTTTTTTTATCCTCTGAAACTTCATAGTTGGGATTAAAATCATTCTCGATATCTATCCCCATTCCCTTTCTTGGTATGTCACGCACATGTCCAAAACTGGATTTAACGGTAAATCCTTTTCCCAAATACCCTTCAATGGTTTTGGCTTTGGCTGGTGACTCAACTATGACTAAGTTTTTGGACATAAAGTTCTATTGGTTTTATTTCATCAAAAAGACGAATAATGTGAACGGATAAGATTGTAAATGTAGATAATTTCAAGCTGAGCAAAATTAAGGACTTTTTTTCCACAAATCAAAATGTATTTTTTTTAAGCCATAAAAAAGAGATAATTCAAGCGATATCAAACATTTTAGTTCAAAAATTTCGGTGCTTTATGCCTTGCTCAAAAAGACTGCTATTCTGTCAGTTTTTTCTATATTTGCAAAACAATTGAACTCAAAAGGAGAAATGGACAGACTCGACAAAACAATGGACGAAACAAAGCAAGGAGAGGCTTTGGTTTTGGAAAATCAACAAACATCTAATGGAAAAAAACTCTATTTGGAAAGTTACGGTTGTGCCATGAATTTTTCGGACAGCGAGGTTGTTGCGTCCATTTTGGCTGAAGATGGTTATGAAACCACTCGAAACATCGAAGAATCTGATTTGATTCTGCTCAACACTTGTTCTATTAGAGAGAAAGCAGAACAAACTGTAAGAAAAAGGCTGACCACTTTTAAAAAAATGAAAAAGAGTAAACCTGGGCTAATGGTGGGTGTATTAGGTTGTATGGCAGAAAGGCTGAAAGCTGCCTTATTGGAAGAAGAAAAATTAGTGGATTTAGTTGTAGGACCTGATGCCTACAGAGATTTGCCTAATCTGCTTCAACAAACCGAAGGTGGTCAAAAATCTGTGAATGTATTGCTCTCGCGGGAGGAAACATATGCTGACATCTCTCCTGTAAGGCTAGATAATACTGGTGTCACGGCTTTTGTCTCCATTACCCGAGGTTGCGACAACATGTGTTCTTTTTGTGTAGTTCCTTTTACAAGAGGACGTGAGAGAAGCAGAAATCCACTGACAATAGTAGCAGAGGCAAGAGATTTATTTGAAAGAGGATATAGAGAAGTAACATTGCTGGGCCAAAATGTAGACAGCTACCGATGGAATATGTCATCAAAAGGAGAAATAAAGGATGATACGATTCCTACCACAAATTTTGCTCAGTTGATGGAAATGGTAGGATTAATTAGTCCAAAATTGAGAGTTCGATTTTCAACTTCGCATCCAAAAGATATGGGGGATGATGTACTAGAAGTAATTGCTAAGTATGATAACATTTGTAACTACATTCACCTGCCTGTTCAATCAGGAAATAGCGACATCTTGAAAAAAATGAATAGAGGCTATTCAAGAGAATGGTATTTGAACAGAATTGAAGCCATTCAGCGTATTGTCCCTGAAGCCACAATATCTACGG
The DNA here is from genome assembly GCA_965655625.1 of Flavobacteriales bacterium. Lineage (GTDB taxonomy): Bacteria > Bacteroidota > Bacteroidia > Flavobacteriales_D > CAJJDF01 > CAJJDF01. The sequence goes on from CBFHHA010000029.1 coordinate 7,578, forward strand.
ATTTGATCATTGGGTTTTGCGGAGAAACAGAGGAACAGCACCAGGAAACCTTGAGCTTAATGGACGAAGTGAAATTTTCATTTGCCTACATGTACAAATATTCTGAAAGACCAAAAACTTTGGCAGAGAGAAAATATGAGGACGATGTACCAGAAGAAACTAAACAAAGAAGACTGACTGAGATTATTGACCTGCAACACAAACATCAATTAGAATATCACAAAAAAGAAATTGGAAAAACCTACGAGGTATTAGTAGAAAAAGTATCGAAAAAATCGGATGAGGAATACATGGGAAGGAACTCCCAAAGCTCCACTTGCATTTTCCCTAAAGGAGATTATCAGGTTGGAGATTACGTGATGGTAAAAATCATTGACTATACAAAAACAACATTAATCGCAGAATTGGTATAAAATGGAAATACAATCAGTAAAACAAAGGTTTGGAGTAATAGGAAATTCAGCTGGATTGAATAGGGCATTGGAAGTAGCTGTTCAAGTTGCTCCCACAGACATTTCAGTTCTTATTATGGGTGAGAGTGGTACGGGAAAAGAAATTATGCCCCAGGTAATTCATCAATACAGCAAAAGAAAACACGCTGAATACATTGCTGTAAATTGTGGTGCGATACCCGAAGGAACTATTGATTCTGAATTATTTGGACATGAAAAAGGTTCATTTACAGGCGCTCATGAAAAACGCAAAGGATATTTTGAACAGGCTGATGGCGGCACTATTTTCTTGGATGAATTGGGAGAATTACCTCTTTCGACACAAGCCCGACTATTAAGAGTATTGGAGTCAGGTGAGTTTTACAAAGTGGGTTCATCTAAAGTTCAAAAAACAGACGTGCGAGTTATAGCGGCAACCAACACCAAACTGGAAGAAGCTATCCAAAAAGGAAAATTCAGGGAAGACTTATACTATCGATTGAGTACTGTTCCTATTCGTCTTACTCCGCTGAGAGAAAGAAGAGATGACATTCATTTATTGTTTAGAAAATTTGCTTCGGATTTTGCGGAAAAATACAGAATGCCAACTATCGTTTTGACTTCAGAAGCTAGAGAAATGTTGGTGAATTATTCTTGGCAAGGAAACATTAGACAACTTAAAAACATCACGGAACAAATTTCTGTTATTGAAAATTCGAGAGACATCAGTGCAGAAAAACTAAGCAGCTACTTACCCGCTGTATACCAAAATAATCTGCCGATGCTTTTGCCAAATGACGGGGAATCTCACTCTGGGATGAGCGAAAGGGATATTTTGCACAAAGTGCTTTTTGATATGAAAAAAGACATCACAGAATTGAAGAAAATTATTGTAGACATTGTGAACAGCAATGGGAATTCCGATGTAGATTTTCCTGAAAATGACATCGCCATTATCAATAAAATGGACAAAGATGTCCGAAACGACTACACGCTAAGAGAATCTTATTCAACTCGCCCAACTATTTCGTATCAACAACCAGCTATTCATGAACACGAAGAAGTGGAAGAAATTCTTTCGCTCGAAGAAAAGGAAAAAGAAATGATAGCTAAAGCCCTCGAAAAGCACAGAGGTAAAAGAAAGTATGCTGCAAAAGAATTGGGTATTTCGGAAAGGACATTATATCGTAAAATCAAAGAATACGGTCTAAAATAAATTCGAATACACTCCTTTAAATTGAGTGCCCGCAGGATGGAAAAGAATTAGTTTTCGTACTGAATTAACTCGCATTTTTCTCCATCAAAAACGAGGTAATTGTATTGCGAAATCCATTCACCCAAATTAAAATAAGTACTGGTTTCAGACAAAGGAAACACGACTGGATGGTGACGGTGACCGTAGATGAAATAATCCACTTTTTTTTCTTTCAACATATCTTTGGAGTAAGTAATGAGCCACTCTTTCTCTTCGCCCAAAAACTTGTCGTCATTGACAGAGTGCTTTCTGCTCTTTTTAGAAAAATAATTTGCTATTCCCAACCCAAGATTAGGATGTAATCGAGCAAACATCCACTGACAAATCCTGTTTCTGAATATTCTTTTAATGATTTTGTATCCTATATCTCCAGGTCCTAAACCATCTCCGTGGGCCACAAGAAATGACTTGTCATTCAATTCAAATTCTAGTTTCTCCGTCAAAATCTCAACTCCCAACTCCTTTGTGAGGTAATCAAACATCCACATATCATGGTTGCCAGTAAAAAACACAACACGGATACCTGAATCCGTGAGCTCTGCTATTTTACCAAAAAACCGTGTAAAATACTTTGGAATTGCATGCTTGTATTCAAACCACATATCAAAAATATCCCCTACAAGGAAAATCTCTTGCGCGTCCTCTTGAATTTGAGCAAGCCAAGACACAATTTTTGTCTCTCGTGCTCTACTTTCTTCATAAGATGGGACTCCCAAATGAAAATCTGAGGCAAAATATATTTTTTTTCCTTCGGCTAGTTTCATTATTTCGAAAATAGTTCTTCTAGTTTTTCTTCTAGTGCTGCTCCTCTTAAACCTTTTGCCACAATCTTACCCTCTCTGTCGATAAGGACAGTAAAAGGTATTCCATTGAATCCATACAAATCGATGGCGGCTGTTTGCCAAAATTTAAGGTCACTAGCATGGTTTTTCCATACTAGTCCATCTTGTTCTATCGCTTTCACCCAGGCTTCTTTTTCTTTATCAAGCGAAAAACTAAACACATCAAACCCCTTGCTTTTGTATTTATTATAGGTAGCCACCACATTAGGATTTTCCGCTCTACATGGCTTACACCATGAAGCCCAAAAATCAATCAATACCACTTTCCCTCTCAAGGACGAGAGCTGAATGTTTTTACCCTGTGGATTCGGGAAATCCAACTCTGGCGCTACATTTCCTATCTGAATCAGCTTCTCTCTTTTGGCTGCATTTTCTTTTTCTTTCTCCATGTTGGCCAAGTAATTTTTTATGTTCTGGGCGTAAGGAGAGTTGGGCATCGTGGCTGATAAATTGGTCGAAATCTCTTCCAACAAATCCAATTCAGTTTCCGGATTTATTTGATCAATTACAGCAATTAAAGCCTCAGAGTTTTTGTTTCTTTCGATGTACTCATTTCTATACTCAACAAATTTTGCAGATGCTGTATTGAACTCGTTCTGAATAGCTTGCTGACCTTGAAAATCATCTGGAGCCAATTGTTGTGCCTGATTAGTCAATCTTTGATTCAAATTCATCATGGTAAATACTTCTTTGGCAAAAGAGGCAATCGCTTCAGATGCTTCAGACCCTTGGATTGAATAATCCATGGAAACTTGTTGATTGTTATTGATCTTAACAGTTAAGTTCTTCGACTCCTCATTTAAAACTACGGGAAATGTGTTTCTTACCGTTGTTCCAAAATGGAATACTCCATGTTGAGGAGTCATTAAACCTAAGCTAAAACGACCTTTTTCATCCAAGGTAGCAGAATCTATTGGTACCAAAATTTGGTTTTCTATTTTGTACAAATACATTTGCTGAGCTGGCTGAATCCCAACCATATCAATCGTTCCCTCAATGGAATGCGCGGCTTTTTGACCACAACTCCAGATCCCTAAAAACAAAGCAAATACAACACTTAACTTTCTCATAATAGTTTATTTTTCTAAAAATTCTTTCAAACTCTTACTCGCCATTTTTGGATCAGCCTTTCCCTGAGATAATTTCATCACCTCACCCATAAACAACCCCAAAAGTCCCTTTTTTCCTGATTTATATTCTTCTACTTTTTCTGGAAATTTGGCTAATGCCTTTTCAATAAGCTCAGTAATTTCATCAGCATTTGAGTTCTGCAATAAATTATAATCTTCTGCAATGTTTAAGGCAGATTTTTCGGGTGATTCAATCATCAATGGAAACACCTTTTGAGAGGCAACTGAGTTACTGATTTTTCCTGAATCTATCAATTTAATAATGTCTGCAATCTGTTGAGGAGACAGGCTAAAATCATTTATTTCAATTGCCTTTTCGTTCAAATAAGACTTTATATTTACTGTGACCCAGTTGGAAGCTGACTTATAATTTTCGGTATACTTGGTTACCTCTTCAAAATACAAAGCAATCGACTTATCATCTGTCAGTACATTCGCATCGTACTCTGACAAAGCATAATCTTGGGTATATTTTTTAAACAAAAAATTAGGCAAAGGAGGCATTTTGTCCTTCACGGCTTCAACATATTCTTGAGTTACTTGGATAGGTTGTAAATCTGGTTCAGGAAAATATCTGTAATCGTTTGCAGCCTCTTTACTACGCATTGAAATTGTTGAGCCGTTCGCAGCATTAAAACTTCGTGTTTCTGTCACAATAGTTTCGCCTTTCTCAATTAAGTCTATTTGTCTTTTAATTTCAAACTCGATTGCCTTCTGAACATTTCTCATAGAGTTCATATTCTTCACTTCGGTTCTATTCCCAAATACTTTAGAACCTTTTAGCATCACCGACACGTTAGCATCGCATCGCAAACTTCCCTCTTCCATGTTTCCATCACAAATATCGAGATACCGAACTAGTCTTCTTACCTCAGTCACATAGTTATACGCCTCCTGCGAGGACTTGATTTCAGGCTCAGATACAATTTCAATCAATGGTACTCCTGCTCTATTTAGATCGATAAGAGTATTGAAGGGGTCAAGATCGTGAATACTTTTTCCAGCATCTTCCTCTAAGTGAATACGAGTTAGGGTGATTTCTTTATCTTTTCCATCATCTGTTTTTATCAGAACTTTTCCTCCAGTACAAATTGGGGTTTCGTCCTGAGTAATTTGATAACCTTTTGGTAAATCTGGATAGAAATAGTTTTTACGCGCGAAAATCATATCTTTTGTGATCGTACTTTCACAAGCCAAACCCATTTTTACAGCAAAATTTATTGCTTTTTTGTTATACATCGGCAAAGTTCCTGGGTGACCCAGTGTAACTACGCTTACATTCGTATTTGGTGCAGAGCCATACTCGTTCCTATCAGAGGAATATGCCTTAGTTTTAGTTTGTAATTGCGTATGGATTTCTAATCCAATTACAGCTTCGTATTTATCGTAAATTGTACTCAAAATTAGTTTTTTATAATTTTTATACTCTCTGCAAAAGTACTATTAAAAATACTGACAACATATACTCCTGAGGGAATATCAGAAGGAATTTTTATGTTATTCACTTTCATGAAAGAATTCTGAATAGCCTCTTGAAGTATTAATTTTCCATTCATGTCAGTTATGGAAACCGAATATTCCCCACCAAAATCTTGAATTCCAATCACATTTAGTTCGTTTGAAATCGGATTGGGATACACCTTGAATCGCTCTTTTTTCAATTCATTTATCCCTACAACAGCCTGAGAAACATCCATCACAAACAATCCTTCTTGCATATCCGAAACCAATAAATTGCCAGATGGCAAAAATGGATAAACTCCCCAAGCTCCCTTAAAACTTCTGTAATTTAATTCGGTAGATGTATCATAAAATCCTACTAACACAGGTGAGGAAGGATTTGAAATGTCGTAAACAAAAACTCCGTTGTAATAGTAAGCCACATACACATAATTTCCTCTTATGATTTGATTGTGGAGAATTGCATTGTTATCACCACTTACACCCACGGTATCAAGAAACTGGATGGAAGTGAGGTCAGAAACATCGAGCATCTTCATTTTTTTTCCATGCGTTTCATCTCCCATTGCATAAATAGTTCCATCTTCGGACAACCAACCGGAATGATTATATCCCAAATCTGGATAACTTGTTAAGCTAGCTAACAAGGTAGGTGTTCCAGAAAAGCTAACTACATAAAGTCCATCTCCAGCATTACAAAAAACAGTGTCGTTCTTGGCAAATGCGTCATGTACATACCCTCCTGCACCCACAGTTGAGGCCCACCAACTGATATCAGTTTCACATTGATACAATAATTGAGGAGAAAGTGGATTGGCAAGCGAAAAAACTCCGAATTTTTTTGAATTTCCCCCGCCACAATTATATAATTTACCAGCTGCAGAATCAATAAAAATATTGTGAGAAAGACGAATTGCAGTATCTTGGTCATAGACCAAACTCACCGAATCTGGGAGAAATGATAAGTCGGCAATCTGAAGGGAGGCATTTCCCTCATCCGAAACCATGTACAAATAACCCTTGTAATCGTGGTAATCTCGATGAACTATATTTCTCCCTGTATCCCTTCCTTGAATAAAATCGACCAAAACAACCGAACTCGGGTTGGTAACATCAAAAAAATGAGTGCCTCTTGAGGTTCCAATTATAGCGTACTCACGCCCATCTTTAGCATATCCCCAAACTTCATTATACGCATTGGCATACAAGGTACTTTTGGACAGGCTTGGGTCTTTCCAATTATACAACACGCTGATATTCAAGCTGTCTTGAGCAAAAAAATGGGCCCCACTCAAGAGAAGTAGCATTGTAATTAAATAATTTTTCATTGAAAGAAATTTACCAAACTAAGGTAATAAAAAAACCCTCCAAAGCAAAGGGAGGGTTCAGAGTGTTCACTTAAAAATTAGTATCAATTATGGACAGTTACGTGACCGTAAAATTCTTTGACTTCATTTCTTTTGGTGGTTACTATGGCTTTAAAAACATAGGTGTCGTTTTTTACGAATTTCCCTTTGTGCTTACCATCCCATGTTTCGTTTCTATCCTTTGTGTAGAATATTTGTTCTCCCCAACGATTAAATATCATGAATTCAAAATCTTTGGTTCCGCTCATGAATATTTGATATTCGTCATTTTTCCCATCATCATTGGGTGTAAACATACTTGGTGCATAAAACACAAATCCTTCTTCTACAATCACTTCTTTGTAGATGGAGTCTTGGCAACCATATTGATCAATCGCAACAAGTTTCACATTATAAATTCCTTCGGCCTCATTCGGAAATTCAACAATACAAGGATTGGTTTGAATAGAGGTGTTATTTAATCCAATAAAATCAAAATCCCAAAAATAGCTAACCGCCCCAGTTGTGTTATTGGCAAAACAAACTTTAGGGTTGAAGGTTAAAATTTCTTGAGGTGAAAAGGTGAAATCTGGAACAGGAAGAGATCTTACCACTACCAAAACAGTTGTATCATCTATGCAACCTGAATCGGTCGTAGCAGTTAGCGTAATCGGAAATGTTCCTGAACTTGGAAATGTAGTAATTGGATTCTGAAGAGAAGAACCTCCCGAAATCCCCCATGACCAACCGACCACATTTCCAGTGGGTACACTAGACAGATCAGAAAAAGTGGTTATTTGTCTCAAACAAGCTGTATCAGCTACAAAACTTGCTCTTGGTTTAGGATCTACAACAATTGGTTTTGAGACTGTATCAGCACACCCTTCTGGGGTTTCTGAAATTAACTGAACCATATAACTGCCATAAGCTGGATAACTGTAAGTCGGATTTGTTCCTAAAAGTTCAGGACTTCCATCACCAAAATTCCAAGTGTGAGACAATGATGCTAAGTTTGCCGTTATTACAGTAGTTGAATTTGTAGGCGTCACTCCAATAAATTGGCATTCGTTATCAACGATAAAATCAGCAACTGGAACGTCATTAACTAATACATTCTTCACAATTGTGTCGAAACAAATGTTTGAACTATTTACTACCAAAGTTACAGGATATACCCCAGGAATTCCATAAACATGAGAGGCATCTGGTCGAGTTAAAGAGCTATCTCCATCACCAAAAAACCATTTCTGGCTGTTTATGAACCCGGAGGTTGTATTAGTGAATGTTGTGACTGTTCCAAAACAAATTGTATCAGCCATAAAATTAGGAATAAGTGGAGGATGGATTACAACGGGTTCTGTAATCGTATCTTTACAAGAGGAATCTGCTGACCAGGCAATTAGTGTAACGTTATAGGTGCCTGCGGCTGCATAAAGGTGCTTTGGAGCAGGATTTGTTGAATCTCTGTTGCCATCACCAAAGTCCCACTTTAATAAACTCGTTGGAAAAACTATATTGCTATTAAAAAAAGCAGTATCACCCAAACAAATGGTATCGGTCGGAAAGGAGGCCGAAAAAGAGCCAGCGTTTATATTGGCTAAGGCTGTATCAATATCGGGCTGTGTAAGCTGAAAAGAATTGTTTGACCACCACAACTTTCTTGGTCCTCCTGCTCCTTGCGGATCTCCCGGGTTAGCCGCAATTGTACCTGCATAACTCCCACCCTTACTCGCTATTGCAGCGCCAGCAGCTCTATTTGTTGCACTAGAATTGACATGGTAAACAGTCCATTCAGACTGATAGGTAGTTTTGTGCCAATTATATTCCCCAAAATTAGCCAAAGCTAATGGAGCTACTGCCGCACTCACACTCGTCAAGTGAGAACAGCAACCTGAGCCCGTACTCCCAGACAATGCATCAGTAAATAGGAACATTCTAATGTTACATCCACCTGAAACTAAGTCAACAGAACCTCCCGCATTCCAAATAGAATCATTTCTCATTTGATACATGGAACCTGGCAAATGATCTTGATAATAAGTTGCGACAGTGCCACTAGCACCATACGCTCTCGACCAACCTCTTGCGGTAACTGGATTTGAGGTAAATGGGACAGAAACACTGTAATGATGACTCCCTGAACCCTGAGATGCGTATTGTATCACAGAAAGTTCGGATCCAGGATAATTCCTCAACAACTGTGTTGCAATAGAATCCATGGAAACTTTCATATCACTAAATTCGGTGGTTGAAATAGAACCAGAATTATCAACTATAAAAACAATTTTAGTACACCCACACTGAGCATAGGTGATTAAAGAAAACAGTAACATCAGAACTGAGTAAAATAGCTTTTTTAACATAACATAGTTTGTTTAGGTTTCTCCAGTAAATATAAGTACGAAACCTCAATTAAATGGTTGTTTATCGAAACCCTTGAATTAAATCTTTCACTATTTTAGTGACTTTTGGAGTTGATTTCTTAGCAACTTCTTGAACAATCTCATGAGTCATTTCTATAATTTTTCCTGGAATTCCGAGGTCTGTAATGATTGAAAATCCTACACAAGGAATTCCCATGTGCCTTGCGGCAATAACTTCTGGCACTGTCGACATTCCTACCGTATCTGCCCCAATCGCTCTTACATAGTTATATTCCGCTGGTGTTTCTAGTGTTGGACCGGAAAGCCCTGCATAAGATCCTTGCTGAATATCAATGCTATTTTCTTTGGCTATGTCTTGAACTTTTTTGATTAAACTACGGTCGTATGGCTCACTCATATCTGGAAATCTTGGGCCCAACTCATCCATGTTTTTCCCAATTAGTGGATTATCTCCAAACAAATTGATGTGATCATCCATAAGCATGATATCTCCAATTTCGAAATCTGGATTAACTCCTCCACTGGCATTAGAAACCACCAAGGTTTTTATTCCTAAAAATTTCATTACACGAACCGGAAATACCACTTCATTCATTGAATAACCCTCGTAGTAATGAAAACGTCCCTGAAGAGCGACTACTCGTTTACCTCCCAAACTTCCAAAAATTAATTTTCCCGAATGTCCTTCGACTGTTGATACTGGAAAGTTGGGAATATCCTCGTAGGCCAAACTGTGAGTAACTTCTATTTCACTCACCAAATCTCCTAATCCCGTTCCTAAAATTATTCCTACTTCGTGTTGTTCACCAACAATGGATAGTAGATGCTTAGCTGTTGATTTAATCGTTTTTAACATAATTGTATATAAGTTGTAAAAATTTATTCTCGTTATCCAAAAGTTTTACCTCAATCGGTAAGTAGAAGAGTGGTAATTCTTCTAACGAATCAAATTCTCTTAGTCTCATGGCGTCTTTCTCTGTAGTTAAAATGACAGAATCTGGCTGTTTCAGACATTCATGTTTCATTCGATCTACTTCCTTTTTTGAGAAAGAGTGATGATCTGGATAATTAAGATGGGTTATTTCTTTCCTAAATGTAGTGATATAATCGAGTAAAGGATTGGAATTTGCAATTCCCGTTACCAACACAATACGTTTAGCCTTATCAAATTCAACGGTAGCGGAACCAAACAACAATTCAGGTTTGCCATAAACAATGTTCGAAAAGAAAACAGGAATGGAACAAGCGCTAATCTTGGAGCGAACTAGTTCCTGTTCTTCCCCCGACAAATCTGCCGGACACTTGGTTACAATAATAATATCTGCTCGTTTTTTACCGAATGAAAATTCTCTTAAATTTCCTGTGGGCAGCATAAAATCTCGATAAAATGGTGCGTTAAAATCCATCAACAAGATGGACAATCCGGCTTTGAGCTGACGGTGCTGAAAAGCATCATCTAATAAAATAACTTCGGGGGAGTCTGACAAACTCATCAATTCTATTACTCCATCGACTCTCTTGGCGGACACAGCTACTTTTACTTGGGAGAATTTCTTAAAAAACTGTAAAGGCTCGTCCCCAATATCTTTGGCTGTTGAATTCTCATTTGCCAAAATAAAACCATGTGTCTTTCTTCCGTAACCTCTTGATAATGTGGCCAATTTTTTATTCCGGTTAAGTATTTTAACCAAATATTCTATGTGTGGAGTTTTTCCTGTACCGCCTGCCGATAAATTCCCCACCAAAATTGTTTTCACATCAAATCTACTGGATTTGAGTATATTAAAATCAAATAATTTGTTTCTCAAAAACACAATTCCTCCGTAAACAAGAGCAAAGGGAAATAGTATGTAACGAAGTACTTTTACCATTTATTTCTAAACTCTTTTGGGTAACAAATAAAATACTTCTTCACCGGTTCTGTCAGCGCCTGAATATTGAAATTATCCGATGCTTCCGTTATATTCAATACAGCTCCATTCTTATACTTTATCAATATTTTGTCTTTGAGTGCATTGTAAGCATTATTGGCAATTTCCGAATCAAATACCATGTGTCCAATTTCTACTTCGCCTATTCCGTATTCTTCTTTCACTAACTCTTTTAACTGGGAAACTCGTTCTTTTTCAAATGGCATTCTTTGAATAGAAATCTTGGGTAAATTACGATCGATTAAGCTTCTAGAAATCACCGATAAAGTTTTGTCCGAGTGATGACACCATGCTTTTATAGCGCTGTAAATATCCGAATCATCCAACATGGTAAATTGATAAATCACTTTCTCTTTCTCAAAATCAGCTTTTGAATAATTATTATACAAAAACTTCTTTAATACAGGACTAGCAAATAACTCCTCACCCTGACTGGCTAAATAATTTGCTCTTTTTAAAATCTCAACAAGCAAATTTTCTGCAGCCAACACCGTTTTATGCAAATACACTTGCCAATACATCAATCTTCTGGCTACGATGAATTTTTCGATGGAATAAATTCCTTTTTCTTCTATAACTAGCTGGTCTTCGTGCACATTCAACATGTTCAAGATTCTATCGCTACTTACCACTCCTTCAGAAACTCCGCTGTAAAAACTATCCCTTCTCAGGTAGTCTAACCTATCCATATCAAGCTGAGATGAAACCAATTGGTGTAAAAACATTTTCGAGTATGTATTGCTAAAAATTTGGATAGCTAACTCCAATTTACCTTCAAACTCCTTATTCAACTTATCCATTAAAATTATAGACAGGTCTTCGTGATTCACACCAGAAACCAACGTATGCTCCAATGCATGGGAAAAAGGCCCATGACCAATATCGTGGAGTAGAATTGCCGCCAACACACCGATTTCTTCTTCTTCTGATATTTCCACACCTTTTACCTTAAGTACCTCTATTGCTTGCTGCATAAGATGCATGGCTCCTATTGCGTGATGAAACCTTGTGTGATGAGCTCCAGGGTATACCAAATAGGACAATCCCAGTTGTTTGATTCTATTCAATCGTTGAAAATAGGGATGATCAATTAACTGAAGTAAAATTGGATAGCGAATCGTAATAAAACCATATATCGGGTCGTTAAGTATTTTCATTGAATAAGAAATATCAAATGTTTATAATCGTGAGAAGGACTAAATGTGAACTATTCTACATTTTTGATTGAAGTTCCTCTCAAGGGTAGAAATAAGCAATATATTTACAAAAATAAGAATATTAAACCACTTGAAGGAATAAGTTTACATTCCATCAAAGTTAAATGACAAAATATGGCAGTAAGAATTTTATGGGCAGATGATGAGATTGATTTATTGAAACCACATATAATGTTCTTGGAACAAAAGAATTGCAAAGTGGATACAATAAATAATGGAAGCGAAGCGATTGACATGGTGAAAGAAAATCCATATGACTTGGTTTTTTTGGATGAAAATATGCCAGGGATATCGGGACTTGAAGCGCTCACCGAAATAAAGAGAATCCAACCGAACTTGCCCATTATTATGATAACCAAAAGTGAAGAGGAATCTATCATGGAAAGTGCAATCGGGAAAAACATTTCGGATTACTTGATTAAACCTGTGAACCCAAATCAAATTTTGCTGGCCGTAAAAAAGAACACCGATCAATCGAGATTAATTAGCGAAGAAACTACTTCTGGCTATCAGCAAGAATTTAGGAATATCGGGATGAAGCTAATGGGAAATTTAGATATTGCTGACTGGAAAGAACTGAATGAGAAATTGGTATATTGGGAATTACAGATGGATAAATCCCAGGACAAAAGCATGATGGAAATTTTTGAAATGCAGAAAAAAGAGGCAAACCTGTTATTTGCTCGATTTATCGAGAATAATTACTTGGAATGGCTCAATGGAACTTCAGACGAAAGCCCTGTGCTTTCTCACACGCTTTTTCAAAAAAAAATAGCTCCAGCCATCAAGGAAAAATCTACTTTTTTACTGGTGATTGATAATTTTAGATACGATCAGTGGAAAGTCTTAAAACCTCATTTTTCAGAGCTTTTTGATGTGACAGAAGAGGAAACCTATTTTAGTATTCTTCCTACTGCTACTCAATATGCTCGTAATTCTATTTTTGCAGGACTCATGCCTTCCGAAATTAGAAAAAGATTCCCTTCTAAATGGGTGGAGGAAGAAGAGGAAGGGGGTAAAAATAATTATGAAGAAGATTTCTTGACTGATCAGATGAAACGTATGGGAATGGGAATCAAAACCTCTTACACCAAAATCACCAACAACCAAAAAGGAAAAAAACTAGTCGATAACTTTTCTGACCTTCTGAAAAATGATTTTAACGTGATTGTGTACAATTTTGTAGACATGCTTTCCCATGCCCGAACAGACATGGAGGTAATCAAAGAACTGGCTGATGACAACTCGGCTTACCGTTCCATTACCGAATCGTGGTACAAACACTCTCCGCTCCAAGAAATCGTTCAAAAAATTCACGAGAACAATTTGCAATTAATCATCACGACCGACCACGGAATGATTAAAGTAGCCAATCCTATAAAAGTAGTTGGCGATAAAAACGTGAACACCAACTTGCGATACAAGCTTGGTAAAAACATGAGTTACAACACCAAAGAGGTTTTTGAAGTAAAAAATCCAGACGATGCATTTTTGCCAAAACTAAATCAAAACACGCGCTATATTTTTGCCAAAGAAGATACTTTTCTAGCTTATCCCAATAACTTCAATTACTATGTAAATTTTTATAAAGACACCTTTCAACATGGTGGAATTTCTATGGAAGAAGTAATCATTCCAATACTAAAACTAAACCCAAAATAAATGGTGTGCTTTTAAGTATTCGAAAAAGATTTGAGGACCTAAAAGAAAAAGCATAGAGCTAAATGAACCGCAGTTAACTACAAATGGCTAACTGTTTGCACCCTTCCAAGACAAGTCTGAATTGATCTATTCCTTTAGAACAGTTTGATCAACAGACTCAACTTTTCTTTTAAATTTCTTCTATCCACAATAAAGTCAAGGAAACCGTGCTCTAACAAGAATTCAGATGTTTGAAACCCTTCTGGCAAATCTTTACCGATGGTTTCCTTCACCACTCTTGGGCCAGCAAAGGCAATAAGCGCACCAGGCTCAGCAATATTCACATCCCCTAACATCGCAAACGAAGCGGTAACTCCTCCCGTTGTGGGATCCGTAAGCAAGGAAATATAAGGCAGCTTTGCTTTTGATAGTAAAGTTAATTTAGCCGATGTTTTTGCCATTTGCATCAACGAAAACCCGGCTTCCATCATTCTTGCTCCGCCCGATTTCGAAATCATCATAAACGGACATTTCTTTTTGATTGCATGATCGATTGCTCTGGCTATTTTTTCTCCCACTACAGATCCCATAGAGCCTCCAATAAAAGCAAAATCCATACAAGCAACTACAATGGGCTGACCAGATGTTTTTCCGTAAGCTGTTCGCACGGCATCTTTCAAGTTAGATTTCTTTTGAGAAGCTGCTAACCTATCTTGATAAGACTTGGTGTCTGAAAACTTCAACGGATCTTTTGATGTCATGTCAGCATCAAGCTCTGTAAATTTGTTGTCGTCAAAAATGATTGAAAAATACTCTTTCGAACCAATTTTGAAGTGATACCCGTCTTCTATACTTACCCAATTATTCTCCTCTAGGTTATCTTTATCTAAAATTTTACCACTTGGTGTTTTGTGCCACAATCCGTCAGGAGTTTCTTTCTTCTGATCGGTTGGGGTAACAATGTTTTTATTCTTTCTAGTAAACCATCCCATAGTTCAATTATTTATTAAGTGCTTTCAAGAGAATCCTCTTGCTCCTTTTATTTACGCAATTGTAATGGCATCATCCAAGTATACATCTTGGATAGAAGTAAGGAGTTTCACTCCTTCCGACATGTCTTTCTGGAAAGCTTTTCTTCCTGAAATCAATCCGTGTCCACCAGCTCGTTTATTAATTACTGCTGTAGTGATTGCGTCACTCATATCACTCGATTTACTCCCAGTAGAAGCTCCACCTGAATTTATTAAACCGATTTTACCCATGTAGCAGTTTGCTGCTTGGTACCTGCACAAATCAATTGGGTTATCTGTATTCAATTCTGTATACACTTGTGGGTGTGTTTTCCCAAAATCAATATGGGTATAACCCCCGTTATTCGTAGGCAATTTTTGTTTGATAATATCTGCCTGAATTGTTACACCTAAGTGGTTTGCCTGAGCAGTGATATCAGTAGCGGTGTGGTAATCTACTCCCTCTTTTTTGAAGTCACTATTTCTTAAATAACACCAAAGAATAGTTGCCATCCCTAATTCGTGAGCTCTTTCAAATGCTTGTGCAATTTCCACAATTTGACGATTGCTGTCCTCAGAACCAAAATAGATAGTGGCTCCTACTGCCGCAGCTCCCAAGTTCCAGGCTTCCTCTACTGAACCAAAAGAAATTTGACTATAGGTTTCTGGGTAGGTCAACATTTCATTGTGATTCAACTTTACGATGAACGGTATTTTGTGCGCATACTTTCTTGAACAAGATGCCAACACTCCGAAAGTAGAGGCAACTGCATTACATCCTCCTTCGATTGCTAATTTTACGATGTTTTCTGGGTCGAAATAAATGGGATTTGGAGCAAATGACGCTCCAGCAGAATGCTCAATTCCTTGATCTACGGGTAGAATGGAAACATATCCCGTTCCTGCTAATCTTCCATGGTTATAAATTGCTTGCAAGTTTCTCATTACTTGCGGACTTCTATTTGTCATAGAAAAAGCTTCATCAACAAAAGTTGAGCTTGGCAAAGTCAACATACTTTTATCAATTGTTTTACAAGTATGGTTCAATAATAGTTCACTATTATCACCTAATAATTCTTGGATATTTAAAGCCATTTTGGTTGTTTGTTTTTGTCTTTTTTCAATTCTTGTATAAACAAGAACGCAAATTTAACAAAAATTCTTAACCCCGAGTGAGGCATGTTCATTTCTTTTGTGTTCCAAAAAGTATCCACAAGAAAAGAATTTCTAGTAGATGGCTGCTTATTTATAAATGAGAACCGAACTGTAAGCACTTACTCCTTCTTCTCTCCCCACAAAACCCAACTTTTCGGTAGTAGTTGCTTTCACCGATACTTGGTCAATATCCAACTTTAGAATGTCAGCCATTACTTTCTTCATGGTATCAAGGTGCGGAGCCAATTTTGGCTTTTGTAGGCAAACTGTTGAATCAATATTGGAAATCGAATACCCTTTTCCTTCAATTAATTCAGCAACTCTAGCTAATAATATTTTACTGTCTATCCCTTTGTATTCTTGGGCTGTATCAGGAAAATGTTTCCCAATATCTCCTAAATTAGCTGCTCCCAACAGTGCATCGCAAATCGTGTGAATCAAAACATCTGCATCGGAATGCCCCACACCTCCTTTGTGATAATCGAGTAAAATCCCTCCTAACCAAAACTCTTCTCCTTCGGCCAATTGATGTACATCGTAACCTATTCCTGTTCGGATATTTAACATAGTAACGTATTATTCAGCAGCGTCTTCTCCGAGGTTGAATGCCAGAGAAAATCGAATTGTATTTGCCAATGGGTTTTGATTAGTAACGGTAACCAAGTATGAAAAATCGAGTAAGAACCTACTGTATTTAAGTCCCACTCCCATGGTAACATATCGTCTGTTTCCTTTCGTGAAATGCTCGTGGAAGTAACCAGCTCTCACGGAAAATCGCTCTGCGTATGTATATTCCATACCCAAGGAAATATTGATCTCTCTAAGTTCTTCTTTTAGCACACTTCCATCCTCTACCTTCACAAACTCATCGTTGTCGTTGTACAACACATTTCCTGGTGCGTCACTAAAAGAACCAAAAATAGCCGGAGCAACTCCTATATCACCGCTTCTTCCTGCAGCGATTTCATTTGGATCTGTTCTTAACAATGCCGGTGGTGTTGGCACAAGAAGTTTATTGAAATCTACTCCTATCGAAAAATCGTTGTATTTGTCAATATCCATGTTTAGTACTGTTCCTAATCTTAAATTTGCCGGCAAAAAATCTTCGGTAGCCGAATTGGTGTAAGATATCTTTGCTCCAATATTCGAGATATTCATTCCCACATTTAGCGTAGATTTATACTCTCCAATATCAAATTTCTTTGATTGATAAAACATTCCCAAGTCTATTGCAAAAGATCGGCCCGGCTTTGTATCCACTCCATTTGCTGTTAAACCTTCTGTTAGGTTAGAATTTATGAATCTTGCGGTCATAGAACCTGACAAATTTTTACCCAGTCTTGTGGCATAAGCCACATCAAAAGCAAACTCTTTCGGGTTGGCTGTTTTGATTGGAGCACCTGTATTATCCGTAAAATTTATTTCTCCTAATGAAAAGTACCTCATACTTCCCGAAATTGATGAATTCTTGTCTAATTTTTTATACCCAGCTAGGTACACTAAATTGATATCGTTTATCCCTAAACTCCTTAACCAAGGAGAATACGAAAAAGAAACTCCGCTTTCCTCTTCAGCAAATACGTATTTGGATGCGTTCCAATGTTGTGAATTAATATCTGGACTAGTGGCAACTCCCATATCACCCATTGCGCTTGCTCTCGAGTCAGGTGAGATTAATAAAAACGGAACGGCCGTTGTGATTGTGTTTAACTGTAAGTCAAAATTAGAACCTCCTTTTGCTGTTCCTTGAGAGACTGCCTTATTTCCCAGAATCAAACCTGAGGTAAGAAATAAAAACTTTATAATACTATTTGCTCTTGTCATGTTCAGTTGAATATACATAAATATCTCCCAGTTGCTCGGTTTTGCAAAGGCGAATATCTTATTAAATTAAGTCAAAAAAAGTAGTTTTCTATTCGAATAACCTATGGGTGTAAAATTTATGAACGACAAATATAAGACAAACTTAAAGAAATTTTATTTCAACAAGACGAGTTTTTCGTATTTCTCCACTTTGTTTCCTTGGTTATCTTCCACTTTTACTTTGTACACATAAGTGCCTCTACCTATTCTATCTCCAAAATCATCTCTTCCATCCCATACAATCCCTTCAGTTCTATATCCTTTCGTTCGAACTAATTGATTAATCGTTTTTACCAACTTGCCTGAAATAGTGAACACTTGCACTTGCACCTCCAAAAAGTCGCAATGCTGATTGTGTTCAAAATAAAACTCGGTTCTGGTTGTAAATGGATTTGGATAGTTTAGCACATGATCAATTGCTAGTTCAGCTTCTTGAACCACAACAAAATCAATCGTTCTCTCCGATGAATTATTTTGCGTATCCCATGATTTGAAACTCAGAGTGTGAGGGCCTTCAACGATATTCTCTAAGGGGTAATTCACTTTTCCGCTTTGGTATGAGTCAATGTCACTTTCGTAGTAATTGTTCAAAATAATGGGATTGCTCGTTTTTTCATCTAAAATAGCTGTAATGTCATGCCCTATTCCATTTCCTGTGGTATTGATTCCGTTCGAATCAAACATTTCTGCATAAATCATCGGGTTTTCATCTGTCATTCCTCCAGAAACAAAACTTGCATCGTTCATAAAGAGACCTATTTCAGGTCCAGAATTATCCGAAATAGCTGTTAAATCTGTCCCGCCAATTACGGCTTCCGAAAAATAACCTGCTCCATCTTCATTTCCATCAAAACAATAGTAACTAATTTTTCCTAATCCAAATTGATAATTAATGTCTTTTGGCACGATAAAAGTAAATTCAAAATCTCCATTTTTCACAGTTGCTTTTCCTCTGTACAAAACATTCGTTTGTTGGGTAAACGGGATAATATCTGAGGGAGTTCTATTTCCTAGTGTAGCTAACTGCAGTGGTTTGTCGTATACAGTAGGAAAAACAACACCATTGTATCCAGTAAGTTTTGTACCGTTGTTGGCCGAAACAAACCCTTTGATTGTGATTTTACTTAACGCTTTCAAAGTATCTAGGCTAGGTGAACCAACGGGTTTATTGTTGATTTCGGTAGTTACGACTGATTGTTTGGGAAAAGCCAGTTTAAGCGCTGGATCACCAATAAGTCCAAAACGTCTTACATTATTGTCCCCAATTACTCGATTGTTGTTTTTAGTTTCCTGATAAATTTCTCCCATTGTTCTGGGTGTTCCATCCGCTTTCTTGACAAAAGCTTCTTCAAAAAAAGCTTCTATCAATCGTTCGTTTGAAAATTGAAAAACTGGCCTTGTGGTTGTGAACAAAGCGATCGCTGCTCCATTTTGATTCAAAAAACATAGCTCTCCTGCCGAAGTTCTACCCGGATCGTCATATTTGGTAAATTCACATGTTGCAGTAAGCATTACGGTTAATCTTTCTTTGTTGGTCCAGGCATTAATGGTGGGCACATCTAAAAAACGTTCGTTCCCCCACCCAATCTCTCCACCATGACCTTCATAAGCAGTAATCAAAGTACCTTCCTGCACAGATTTCCTCAATCTTTCGGCTCCTTCTACATACCTCGCTCCTCCCGAAAGAGAGGTTTGATTAAAGGCATCCATATAAATTTTATTGTGATTGAATGTAGGGTAATTTTTCTCGGTAGAATCTATAATTCTTTCTACATGTCGCGTAAAAGCTAACTCCCAGTTCTCGTCCACATCATCTGTGACGTAGGACAATTTATTTCGCCAATCTCCAAAGGCAGAACCTGACCCAGCATCATTGCAACTTGCCAAATCTGAAACAGAACCAGTCTTTTGATAGTTGATCACTTTATTCACAACGTTTTGTGCTTGAGCTACAGAAACCACCGTAAACCTTCCAACTGCAATGTCCATCTGTTCGTAATCTCCCATACTTTCCCCATCATCCAGCAAAGCATAAAAATCATCAGTGGCAAATGAACTTATATCAGATTCAGAATTCCATGACTCCCAAACTGGTACAAAATTATGATTTGGAGTTACCCTTCCTTTGTAATCGTAACTGCAATCTCCAAACAAAAGAAGGTATTTAAATTTATTTCCTGTGCTTCTGTCGTATAACATTTTTGCAACTGTTTTAATAGCAGAAACATCTTGTTTTCCTCCCGAAAATTCATTGTAAATCTCAGTGACATTTGCTTTCAAAACATCCAACCCATTTGATTGATGGAATGCAACTAATTGATCAACCTGAGTTTCAAACAGCGGATGATACACAATGAGCATATCTGGCACAGCTACCCCATGAAGATTTTGATTGTCTATTTTCGACTCAAAAAGAGGGCTTAGATACCCTGAAGCCTTATACGCGCAAAAAGTTCGCAAAGAATCAGTCGTTTGTCCAAATTCAAGATTAATTCCGGATCTCGTAAAGACAATGTTCTTCGAATCCCATGGATTGGTTACATCCCATACTTCCTCTACCAATGCTGCATCTTGTAAAATGAACTTACTTACATTACCAGCACCCACAGAATTTACGTCTCTAAAATCCATTTGATTTCCTACCATTCTTAAATTTCTTCTACAATTTACCTCCAAGTAATCTAAATAACCCATACTTTTTATTCCCATCGGCTTATTGAAAGTCAATCCCACCGAAAACGCACCGGAATTAGGCAAAAAAGATAAATTACCAAATCTTTGCAAAGCAAAAGAAGAATGGGAACTTGGAGTTATTCCTGGAATTGAAATAACTGTTGAACCTTGCCCAGAAACTGACATCGTAAAAGTCGCTGAAGATGGATTAGGAGTAAGAGCAAAGAGCGATGATTTGATGGTAACATTTGAGGCCAGATCAATATTTGGAAAGTTAAACCCGTAAGTGTAGGTCAAATTAACATCATACACATCTCCCAGCCAATTTTTTCCAGAACCGCCTCTTCCATTGGTAGCCAAAAGATTCACTCTCTCATCTTCTTTCACTCGAAAGTCATTAAAACTTGAGACAGTAACGCTGGTAGGAGCAACTGTTTCGGATAAGTTCGAAATTCGTTTAGGCCCACTTCCGTCATTTGATTTTACAAAAACGAAAGACTTTTCTTCGTACAAGTGAGTTTCATATTCAAATAATCCGGTTGACTGATTTAATTTCCATTTGTGGGGACCCTCAGCATAAAACAGGAAATAATCTCCCTGATCAAAAGAACCGTCACCACCATCAATCATCTTAATCGAATTTTTTTTCAAGTCGTCTATTCGCTCATCTCCATTCCGCTCAGGGAGCATTCCATCATGATTTGCATATAGATTTATCAAATCTGAATTTACGCTGCCACTTATAATCTGATTGGCCACCAAGTCATCGTAAGTCAATCGATAAATTCCATTGTTCCGTAAAGAAAACTTGAAAACAGAACCAGAAGCTAATATTGACGAAGTAGAAAAACGATTGGTCCCTGAACGACCAATATTTTGAACTCCTTGATTTATCTCTACAGAAATTGCCCGACTGAACTTCGTTACTTTATGAATTCCTCCATCTTTCCATATCAAAGGAGTATAACTTATCACAGCTGTTTTCTTCTTTTTAACTATTGAATAATTTATTTCTGACTTAATGTCTTTTCCTAACTTAGCTCGCCAAGAGCGCGGGACAGCCGCCAGTTCAGAGTCCGTCAAAATGGTTGATTCCACGATTTTGGTTGTCACAGATATGGCTTGATTGAAACTCAAAGATTTTTTCTCAGAAAATTTGGCCAGTTGATTGGCGTTCATTCCGAAACCCATAATTCCAATCACCTTTACTCCGTTCAGGTCTGCTATTTGCCAGTCAAGAGAAATCTCTTCAAATCTTTGTGCAGAAGCAACTCCAAAAACCAAAACGAGTAAAATACTTAGGGAAATTTTCATACTTGAACTATATTTTTTAATCTAAAAAAAATGACTCTCGGCAATATTAACGTGAGCTATAGGTGGATTTATTGTGAGAGTATCAATTAAAACGTATTACGAACGCGAAAATTACAATTAATTAATCTAAGTATTAAAATAGTACCCTGCAATTTCTTGCCACTTTATGCCATTTTTAAGAAAGTTATTTATATTTTTACCGTATTGATTGAAATTAATTCGTCCTTATGAACAATTTTTTGTTGAAAACATTTGCGGCTATTTTTGGTGTTTTTCTGAGCACTTCTGCCCTTGCGCAGGACCCAGAATTCAGCCAATTTTACGCAAACCCATTGTACCTCAATCCCGCTTTTGCTGGGTCCAATAATTGTCCACGAGTTGCCTTGAATTATAGAAATCAATGGCCCGGTCTGTCAGGTTCGTTTGTCACCCAAAGTTTTTCTTATGACCAAAGACTAGGTTATAATAAAGGTGCTGGTATCGGATTTTTAGTTACGAATGATGAAGCTGCAAAAACTTTGAATACATTAAATGCTAGTGCAATCTTTTCTTATCATTTACCTGTAACTAGGAAATTTGCCATTAGAGTAGGTTTTCAAGCAACCTACTTCCAAAAAAGCCTTGATTGGAGCAAACTGACTTTTGGGGACATGATCGATCCTCGAAGAGGATTTGTGTACAACACAAATGATTTTCCCAATGGGAATGGCAAGAAAGCCGGAATTGACTTTTCTGGAGGTATTTTAGGTTTTAGTGAGAAGTTTTTCTTCGGATTTGCCGCACATCATGTGACCGAACCAAATGAGTCGCTGGTCTTGGGAGAAAGTAAACTCCCCATGAAGATTACTGGACATGCGGGCGCAGTTATTCCGCTCAGAAAGAGTAGATACAAAAAAAGTGACACGAAAATTTCGCCAAATATTCTGTATAGAAACCAAGGTACATTCCAACAATTGAATTTAGGAGTGTACGTAAACAAAGGTCCGATTTGGACAGGTGTTTGGTACAGAAACGGAGATGCTTTCATTGTGTTACTCGGGATTCAAACTGATTTAGTTCGGTTAGGTTATAGCTACGATGTAACTACGAATCAATTAACCCTAGCCACAGCAGGTTCACACGAAATTTCATTTTCTATGAACTTCAAATGTAAGCCACCGAAAAAGAAATACAGGACAATAAGTTGTCCATCATTTTAGTTATAGATTATTAGTAAATTAGTAGAAAGAAGAAAAAGAAACGATATGAAGATGAGAAAAAACATGAGTAAAATATTTGTTGCTGGAATAGCGATGAGTATGTTGGTTTTGTCTTGTAAAAAGAAAGAACAATCGACAGCTACTGGTTGGAATTACAATGATCCCCAGAATGGAGGATTTTTAAAAACTAACTACGTAGAGCAAGAAACCGGACCTGGTTTAGTGCTAATAGAAGGAGGAACTTTTACTATGGGAAGGGCTGAACAAGAGGTTACCTTTGACTGGGACAACACGCCAAGAAGAGTAACTGTGAGATCATTTTATATGGATGAAACTGAGGTAACTAATCAGCACTGGAGAGACTATATGCACTGGACAGAAAGGACATTTTCTGACTTTCCGCTTATTTTGAAAAAAGCAACACCAGACGAAAACGTATGGAGAAGCAAGTTGGGGTATAATGAACCGCTAGCTGAATACTACTTAAGACACCCAGCCTACCAAGATTACCCAGTTGTAGGAATAAGTTGGTTACAAGCTTCAAACTACTGTGCTTGGAGAAGTGACAGAGTGAATGAATACATCCTTATAAGAGAAGGGATTTTGTTATGGAATAATGACCAACAAAATGAGCCTTTTAATACAGATGCTTATTTAGCAGGAAAATTTAGTAATAGTGACAATCCAAATGGTCAACTTCTAGACTTAGACCCAAGTAACGGAAGTGGATCCAATGGAAAGAAAAAAATCAAGAAAAAAGATCTTGCAACAAGAATTGTGAGGATGGAAGACGGAATCACTCTACCAAGCTACAGACTGCCCACAGAAGCTGAGTGGGAATTCGCTGCATATGGATTAATTGGTAACTCTGAAGATGAACGAATAACAAACAGAAGAATTTACCCATGGGATGGACACTG
>CBFHHA010000030.1:0-30048 GCA_965655625.1 Flavobacteriales bacterium
TGCCCAATATCTATGTGTTGCTGCTGCGGAAATATAATATTCTATACCCCCAAAAACGATTCCATTGTATGGTGAAACCAAGTCATTCGTACCAAGTATTGTAAGAACTCCAGTGGGATGCACCGGAGAGCAAAAACTATTTGGATTGGTTTGCATGGTTCTGGCTACCGGAGCTATAGCTGCAATTCTGTTATTGAGCTTACATCCAAGTTCAAAGGCCATATCTCCTCCTAAGGAATACCCACAAGCATATATTCTGTGCTGGTCTATTTGATAATTACTAGCAATCGTATCTATCAATGAACTAAAAAAGGGCACATCATCAAAAGTACCTGGGACTTTAGGAATCCAGTTAAAAGAGTTTCCGTCACTTGGGTCAGGACGTGCTTGGGGATAAACTAGAATAAAATCAGCAGTGTCGGCAATAGGTCGCATGTCAGCAGATACTTGCCAAGCGGAATTTGTACCACCTCCTCCATGTAAATTAAATAGCAAAGGAAAATTTGTAGTTCCATTATAACTTGCTGGAACATAAATGCTATATCCTCTTGTTAAGCCATCATTCTGTATGGTTTGGCTAATGTATCCCTGAGCTTGGCTTACAGTTAGAAAAGCAATAAATACTAAGAGTGAAAGAAGTCGCTTTGTTGTCATTGTTTTAAAATTATGCTTCATTTAATAATGCTTTAATTGTTTGATAAACCAAACATAGAATATGTTATTCTAATATTTCACAGAAAATTGAGTGAAGCGGAAAAAATAAGGTTTGAAATGACTTTTAATAGAAGTGATGGTTCTGTCGCATTAACTTCATTAAAGATAATAAATTTAATTTTTAATGCATTGTTAAGCAACTAACGAACAGAATGTTTTGAACGAAGTAGAACAAGGATTAATGATTTGATCCTTTTTAATTATGCTAACTACTTCTATTCCTGAAAGGGTTCGCTGTGCTGATTCAAACTCCTTGAATCAGCACAGCGACCTGTTTGAAGTTGTGGATAAGCATTTTAAATAAAGCTCAAAACTAATTGAATATCTTCTTTCATAAAGTTCGATATTTGTCCCGCCTCGGGTACAAAAGAAAACCTCAACAGTCTAATTAATAGATGGTTGAGGTTTTTTCTTTTATTTTTGTACGCACCAATGTACGCACATCTCTTTATAGTGTCACTTTTTTTAGTTTTGTTCTGAATACTAATTTGTTGCCCCCCCTCTTTTTTATAGTGTCACTTTTTTGTGGTTACGTAAACTAAACTTCAATTTTTTTTTAAATTTAGATTATGAAAAAATTAATCACTGTCTCTTTATTGCTTATTTGTGTAAGCATCTCCTTTTCTCAAAGCAAGAAACAACAAATAGAAACTCTAACTTATAAGTTAGATAGTATTAACTCATTACTATTAAAGGCTATTGATAGTAATCGAGAACTTAATACAACTAAAATAGCTCTTGAATCTAAAATAAGCTTATTGAAAAATGAGAATGCATCTAAAAATGATGAGATAAGCTTGAAAAATGAGAAAATAGAATCTTTAACAAAGGAAGTTAAGTCTTTGGAGCAAGACTACAAATTAGTAGTAGCTGACCTTAATTCTAAAGCGGATAGTGCTGAAATATTTAAATTAAAAAAAGAAAGAATTATTGAAGTAAATTCATATTATTTAAAAATTGTAGACGATTATTTAATGGGAGCAATAAATTGCTTAACTAAAGAGCTTTCTGAAGACTACCAATTTAGTGATGTAAAAAAATGCCAATTGGATGATGGATTTAGTTATAAAAAGATTGAAAATAGAAACATTGAAAAAGGAACTACAATAACCGAATATTTTTATAAAAATAACATATGTTTTTTTGTAAACAGATTCTGGGGTAGTGAAGGAGTCTCTGAATTTCAAAGATTGTATTATGATAGAAATGGTCAATTAATTCAAGTTCTATCAACTCAATTAAATCCTGCTGACATTGTAAATTACTGTTATTTTTACACCGAAGTAATTGAAAAAGAAAAAATTAATTACATCATTGACGAAATTTCCAATTCAGAAATGAAATTAGATAGAATTTTTGTGGATAAATAGTTTCGATAGAAGTTCTCTCTGTTACTTCTCTGATTTCCGGTTCTGTCGCGTTAACTTCATTAAAGATAATAAATTTAATTTTTAATACATTGTTAAGCAACTAACGAACAGAATGTTTTCATGCTATTTATTAAACTCTTTCTCGTTCAAAAGCGCTTCTTGATGATTTGATAAACGTAACTGCTTTGTCTCTCTCTGTTACTTCTCTGATTTCCTCTCTGTAATATATTAGTGTTTCGAACCAGATACTAAACAAACTTTCTAATTTAGATTAATTCTGTTAACTCATTTATTGCATCCTTTTTTTATTTACAATTGTAAGATTAAAATTTCGTTGAGCAGAAATAAAAAAAATACGTAACATCTCAGATGATTCACAAGTTACTTGAAAAATTAGCCAATAAAACTGAAGAGTTAATAGATTTATACAAACAAAAATCAAGATGAAAATGAAGAAATTAATAATAATGGCGATATTGGCATTGGTCATTCAAAATAATCTATACAGTCAAAAACAGGAAAGTGGAAATGTCTCAATAGAAATGGAGCTAGCTCCATTGGGAAGTGAGCCTTTAAAAATAAATAGTTTAAGAGTGAGGTATTTTTCATCAGATTTATTTTCATTTCGTTTAGGAACTTTTGTTGGGGGTAGTCGAAATCCTTCCATAAATACACAGGGAGAAATAGAGCTGACTTCCGTTAATTCAAGTTTTGATTTAATACTAAGACCAGGTGTGGAAAAACATTTTTCTGGAACAGAAAAGCTATCTCCCTATGTTGGTTCTGAAATGTATATTGGTTTGGGATACACCAATCAAAATTCGGAATCTCTTTGGGGTGCAAACGAAGTGATGGTGACAAAAACTAAAACGAGAACAGGGTCTTTGGGTATAAATTTACTGACAGGAGCTGACTTTTACTTTACTCCAAAAGTTTACATTGGGGTAGAAATGGGATTTGGTTTTTTACGAGAAGGTAGAGGAAAAAATAGTACAGAATACGAAAACCCGGATGACCCATCAAAGGAGAATATGAATGAAAAAGGCAATTCTTCTCAATTTAATTGGGGACCAAATTATCAGGGTACCTTTAGAATTGGCTATCATTTAAAATAAAATAGAATGAAGATTAAATTAGCTTTACTTCGTCAATCAACAATAGAAATTCCTCTTCTTTCTTGTTTCCGATGAGAAACGTAATTTCTTCGATTAAACTGGCAGAAAAGTTCGGAAGATTTAATTTTCTTCCTCTAAAAGAAGGATAGAATTGATTTAAAGGAAGTTCCAGCGTTTGCCATTTCCCAGAAGTGGTAAATTGCTGAACATATGAAAACGAATCAGATTTGTCTTTTTTAATTCTGAACTGATAGTCCTTACCGTCTCCTTTAATTTTTAATGAAATCCGAGTGTATTTTTTTACTTCAATAGATTTTGGCTGGCATCGGACGGAAGAAAATCCGCCAAAATTCTTTAATGAAATCCGTCCTGAAAATTCAGCGTGACCTTCTTCGTTAAGCCGGAATTGTCCTTTTGATTTCCCTCCCATTACTCCATCGTCAATAATTTGCCACCTACTCATTTCGGTGGAAGAGGAAAAGTCAACAATAGAGTAAGAGGAAGCAAAAAAAATTGAAAGTAGTAGAGAGGTAAAAATGTAGTGCATAGTAAGAATTTATAAAGTTGAATAAAATTACAACTTCTATTGATGGATTGCATGTTTTGTATCGAAGCAAATAGAGTGTGTATATTTTTGGCTAGTTTAGAGGGATGAAAAAGCGAATTATCATTTTGTCGGGAGCAGGAATGAGCGTTGAAAGTGGAATTTCTACTTTTAGGGATTCCAATGGATTGTGGGAAAACCATTCGATTGAGCAGGTAGCTACTCCACAGGCATTTGAGAGGAACCCAGAACTGGTTTTGTCATTTTATAACGCACGCAGAAAACAATTATTTGAAGTTGAGCCAAATGAAGGACACAGGATTTTAGCTGAACTTGAGCAACAGTTCGATGTACAGGTAATTACACAAAATGTGGATGATTTGCATGAACGAGCCGGAAGTTCCCAGGTTATTCATTTGCATGGGGAGTTAAGGAAAGTAAAAAGCACGTTCTACCCAGCGCTTATTTATTCTTGGAAAAACGATTTACATGTGGGAGATTGTTGTGAAAGAGGAGGGCAATTGAGGCCACACATTGTTTGGTTTGGTGAGGCAGTGCCAGAAATGGAGAGAGCCATAGAAATAGTAGAAAGTGCCGATGCAGTGGTAGTGATAGGAACTTCATTACAAGTCTATCCGGCCGCAGGACTGATGAATTATGCACCTGTTAATTGTCCTGTTTTTTATATCGATCCCAGTCCCAGTGTTTTAAGTTCGCAGCGAGTTCAGGTGATTCCAAAATCTGCGAGCGAAGGGCTAAAAGAGGTTAGAAATTGGCTGGAAAATCAAACCTAAATTCTACCAAACTCCTCGGTAAATAATTCCCAAAGCAAAATGATTGGCGCGAAAAGTTTGTTCTGCTTCTTGCGAAAGATTGTCGTGGGAAAATATTTCGGGTGAGGAAATTAAGTTGTAGGTAGTTTTCAGGTATACTTGTATCAGATGTTCATCTACTGGGAACTGAAGGCCGAGCCTTCCACTTGGTCCAGCAATTTCGCCTCCCGGATCAAAACTAGCAACATACGTTCCCAACAAAGAACCATAAAAGCCTAGCCCATACTCCAAACCATAAAAATAGGTGGCGCCTCCCTCAAAACCAAAACCCATCCCGAACGAATCTTCTGGAACCTTATTTGCTATATACCGTGTTATCTACTTTTATTCAACTATTAAAGTCCGCTCAAAATTTCTGTTCACTCCGGCATCCACATTTACTTCACAGTTTATATATACTTGATACGAGCCTTTTTTTAAACCTTCAGAAATTAATATTTGATTGTTTGTAGCAATTCTGAACCATCTTGTTGAATCAATATGCCAATATTCAATATCAATTGGTTTTTCAAAACTGTAGGTTGTTTGATATTCATTACTATCGAACTGGTGCGATTTGCTATAGAGATCAACTTTTATCTTAATTGAGTCATGTTCCAGGCATGTGAGTTCGTTTGAGTTTATCTCAATAGAAAGGTTATTATATAGTGCATCAGAAGCTACTGCCCATTCTTCTTTTTCATTTTCGCTTGTGTCTTTTTGCTCATTACAACTAAACATTACGACCATGGTTAAAGCTACGAATATTGATATGTGATTTCTTTTCATTTTGTTGTAGAGAACGGTCCTTGTGTATGGCGAGTTATGTATTTGATGTAACACGCTAGTGTTACACTAATATATAACAAAAGCGGTTCTGTCGCATTAAACTAAAACCGACTGATTTTTGAAGTTTTTGGTAAAAGTTAAAAAACTTAAACCTTTGTTTGTTTGCGATTTAATTTTTTGAAGGAAGGGAGATTTTAATGAAAAACGTTTGAAAAATAATTAATGCGACAGAACCGAAATGGAGACGAAGAACAGAAAACACCCTACTTTGAGAAAATTGATCTTCATGAGTGGATGTCAGGTCGTAAAATTATTGTTTTCAGATGAGTTGAACAAATTGAGGGCTACCAATTTGTTTTTTTCAGAATTTATTGATGAACTTTTCATTGTTAGGACGTAACAAATAATCTTATTATCTTTCGAAATGAGCAAAAGAAAGGAAATTGATGGAAACCCACATGTCTTGTTTCAGCAAGCGATACATAGGGAAAATGCGGAGCGATCCGCCCAAGATTTTTATGAAATGATGGGCAC
The DNA here is from genome assembly GCA_965655625.1 of Flavobacteriales bacterium. Lineage (GTDB taxonomy): Bacteria > Bacteroidota > Bacteroidia > Flavobacteriales_D > CAJJDF01 > CAJJDF01. The sequence goes on from CBFHHA010000030.1 coordinate 5,879, forward strand.
CCGAAGAAGTATAAGGGATTTTTCGGAGAAGAAGGTTCCCTTATCGGTAATCGAATCAATCATAAAAACAGCTTCTACTGCGCCAAGTGGGGCACACAAACAACCTTGGTCTTTTTGTGTGGTGGAGTCGCCAAAATTGAAATCAAAAATTAGAATTGCTGCCGAAGAAGAAGAAAAGAAAAGCTACGATGGAAGGATGAGTGAGGAATGGTTGGAGGATTTAAAACCCCTTGGTACAAATCATTTGAAACCATTTTTAGAGGTTGCTCCCTATTTGATTATCGTGTTTAAAAAGCCTTACGATTTGGATGATAACGGAAACAAACTTCAAAATTATTACGTCAATGAATCGGTAGGGATAGCTTGCGGAATGCTTATAACGGCAATTCATCAGGCAGGTTTGGTGACACTTACTCACACTCCTAGTCCAATGAATTTTTTGACAAAGTTATTGAATAGGCCAAGCAATGAAAGGGCGTTTTTGTTACTTCCAGTGGGTTATTCAGCCGCAGAAACTTATGTGCCAGATATTCAAAGAAAAAGCTTGGAGGAGGTTGCTGAGTTCTATTAGTTTTTGATGATTTTTTTCTGAAAAGAACCTCCTTTTATTCTCAAAATATAAGTTCCTGAGGCAAGTTGATTCAAGGTAAGTTGCTGCTCAGAGTCACTGGATTTCCATTCTCTCAGTATCTTTCCATCCAATGAAAGGAGCTGGAAAGTTTTATATTTTCCGTTGTCTGTTCGAATAGTGATTGTTTCGGAAAAAGGATTTGGAAATATTGAAAAACGAGAGTTTACCTCCTCTAAACCTAAAGAATTTACAAATATCGAGTCGGAAAACTGAGTGCAACCATTTGTGTCTTCCACAGCAACCTTATACCAACCATTTCTGTAAATAGGTAAGGTTTGTAGGCTGTCGCCTATTAATGCTGTGTCGCTGAAATACCATTGGTAGTGATTGCCTTGGGTGGCAGTCAGAAACCAAGTTGCTACAATTGTTGGTTTGGCAAAATGAAACACATTTAATTTCAGGTACTGTCTACATCCTGATGAATTCCAAGAAGAATCAATGAAGTTCCCTACACGTGAATACTGATTTTGCCCAATTAGAATTGAATCGTTGGGACAAAGATTCACTTGAAAATGCAATGTATCTGTTTTGCAAGTCGCAAAACTGCCAGCTGAATAATTATCAAATGCTTTGTTCTGTATTCTGTTGTAATCCATGGGGCTCCCAGCAATTGGAAACGGTTTTATAGGATTCCAAAATAAAGGTTTGGCCGATGGGAGGTAAAGAGAATTGGCAGGGATCCCGTTAGTTCCAACGGGCGAAATGTTTCCTCTTAATTTATTGCCATAATCAAAATGACCATTTCCAGCTATACTTTTCATTCCAATTAAAGTATTCGTCATTTCATTTCCAACAAAGTTTTGAGAGTCTGAAGCTGGGCTTATATTCATAAATAATCCATATAATTCCGCTCTATTTCTTAAGAAAGTATTGAATTTCCCATTGATTCCGTGCGAATTGTCTATCACAATGTTTTGACAAATATTTCCTTCAAATAAATTCATGTAGGGATAATTGCCATGAAGAACCAAGTCGCCTGCTGAGTTCGCTGGAAGAAAGACTCCTGTCCAATAAGGATCTCTCGAGTAGTTGTAGCTAATTACGTTTCCATTGGAGCTGGATTGGAGTAACACGGAATGGCGCAAGTGTTCAAACTGATTATTTTCTATCAAGCAATTTCCTGAAGTCGCTTGAACAACAACTCCGTATGCTTTACCACCGCCACCATAATTAAAGGCGTTTTTAAAAAAGCAATTTGCAACCGTAATGTTCGTGGAATTGGAAATACTGATGTGAGAAAAATTACAGGAATCGCTTCTAACTCCCTTGAAATGGCAGTTGGCTGCATAATTCAAATCAAAGTTTTTAGATTGAGAAGTAGTAGCATCCAATCTCCGAATACTAAAACATTCGAAACCAACATTCTTGATTGGGGAGATTATACTAATTCTGGGATATAAAGTAGCAGAGTACCGCTGGCGAAGAGGCTTGTGTAAAATCAACCAATTTCCAGATTTACTTGCAATTTGTGCGATTTGTCCAATGCTGTTACTTGCCCAACTAGAGGTGATACGGCCTCCATCATCTTCTACGATTTTGATGTAGTCTCCAATTTGGTATCCTACACCATTTGAAACCAAAATAGAATCGGATCCAAGCGAAAATCCACCAATTAACGTGTCTTTAGCGGAATTTACTGACCCATTTATTCGGAACAAATGACCAGAACCAGATAAATTATGGGTGAACTGAGTCAACTTTGAACCTTTTCCCTTAATAAGGATGCCACTTGAAACTGAAAGAGAGGATGTGAACAAGTAATTTCCTTCAGAGAAATATATCGTTCCACCCCGAGGTCCCAAAGCAATTTTGGCAGCATTGAAAGCGGTAGAATTATCAGAAACTCCTGTACTATCTCCCCCGAAATCTTGAATAGAAACTGCCGTGTCATAAATCGATATACATGCTCCCGGATTTGTCCAATCCGTTATTCTATTACCAGGGATTTGCTGCCCTACGAGCGAAAAAATAAGGCAAGAGAATAACAAGGTGATAATTGTTTTCATACCCCAAAGTTAACTAATTCCTCTCACAAGCTCCAACGTAGTCTCATAGGTTTCTTTTCCAAGCATTTTAGCCTTGAGGTAAGCTAGGAAACTCAATACATAAATGTCTTCGCGTAAAGTTGGCTTTTTCTGCACTGAATTAAAAAAAGTGGATTTAAAATCTTCCGTTTGAACTTTATTGGGATGGTTGTAACTGATTTTTAAATAATGTAAATATACTTTAGCTCTTTGGTCGTGTGCCAGATAGTCTTCGTGTTTACTCAAAAAACTATCAAGTCTGCTATCCACATAATCGAGATTTTCCAACTCAATGTGAGTGAGAATTTCAATTAAATTCTTGTTCATAAGCCAGTTAATCCCCATTTTTTTTATGTACCACGAATCACTAGAATTCAGTTGGCTATAAATTGCAGTTATTTTTTTATAGTTTTTTTGATGGAAATAAATCATCGAGCCAACAACCATGGCATCTAGGTGATCTTTGGAAGTATCTGCTTTTGACTCCAAGGCTTTTTCAATGATAAGTTGTGCCTTTTGGTTTTCTCCAAGGTAATTCATGTTCAGTGACTTCAAGACTAAAATTTTAGTGGCGAACACTTTTTGATAACTCTTGTTTACATGAAGCAGAGCTTCCATTTTATCCAAAAACTCGTTGCTTTCTTCAAACCTCTTTTCACGAAACAAGACATTGGAAATAAAATACAGCAGTTTAATATGGAAGAAAATATAGCGGTTTTGTTCGTCTTGTTGGTTGATGGACGAGTATCGGTCCAAAACAAAAGGTACTACCCTATGAAACTCTTTTGTGACGTTGGCATTTGCCGCTACGATTTGAACCAATTGGTAAAGCGTTTTGAAATTATTTCCCGAGCGTTCCGAAATATTAAACCGAGTAAATACATCCTTGAGAATTTCGTCTAGATTAGGTTCAATCCCTTTTTGATGATAGGAATTAAAAGTAGCTTTTACGGTGGCATAAGCCATGTTCAAGTTCGATTCTTCAATCATCAAAACTCTGTTTTGTTCAAGTTTTTCAATGATTTTTTCTAGCTCAGTATCAGGGTTGTAATGAGAAAATTGAATCAAAAGATTGTAGATTTCGTTGAGCGATTCCGTATCGTTTTCATGAATTGCTTTTTCTTGCGCTTTCAAAAGAAGTTTGAAGCCGGAGGTGTAATTTTTACTTTCTATCAAATGTTTTCCTGCAAGAATGAGTTGTGTGATTTCAAGAATATGTTCTTCCTCCAAATTGAACCGCTCCAGCGCAATGAATTGAATGAGTTCATCAAACAATCTTTTTCTCAATTGATGGTAAGCTACTTTATTTTCTTTGCCGTATATTTTTTTCGGAATCTCTTTAGAATTTATTTTCTTATCCAAGATTAACTTAAATAAAACAGCTTTTTTAGACACCTTGTTTTTACCGCTCTTTTTTACAGTATTGAAAAACTTTATTTGTTCCTCTTTGCTTAATTTATGGATAATATCGCTGAGTGGAATCATAGGTTACATTATTTTCCATCCCAGACCCGCAGAAACAAGTATAGGGCTGTATTTAAACTCAGTAAGATCAAGTGTGTCAAGTCCTTTTTTTAGTTTCCATCTTGGGTTTGACACGTCCCATTGTTTTTCAATTCTTCCTGTAATAGAAAATTTTGGCCCAATCCTGAATCGAACTTCGCTTGTGATTCTCGGTGCAAAAATGAAGTTTTTGTATTTGATATTTCTATCAATTCTCACCTTCTTGCTTCCCATGTTCACACCGCCAGTCACCAAAAAGTCAACAAATTTTATTGTGGGGAGTAAATTTACTCCTAGTACATCAAACCCAAATAAATTGCCAGAATATCGAGAGTTTGTGGTGTCATTCGCTCGAGTTGGATAGAAATACTTAAGCGTAACAGCTCCACCAGTTTTGAAGTAGGACGAGTCCAAAGATTCGTAATCTACTGAGCTTAGACCAATTTCAATAAAGGTAAAATTAGATTCGTACATACTTTTCGGCTCATACCTATGCTGGGATGCAAATCCTTTTTCTGCATTGTCAACAGCAACACCTGTGGTAATACTAAAATCAATGTCTGCTTTGCCAAATTCTTGGCTAAAGGTCATTCCTACGGAACTGGTAAGGAGAATGGCAAGTACAGTTCTTTTCATAAATAGTTCGGTTTTTATTTGGTTTCCAGTCAACTGAATTTACGAAAAAGATTAAGACTTCTTCATTCTGTATAAGGAACAATGCTTGTTTTTTGCCACAGGATAAAAATACTTATTAATTTCTTCTTTTTTGTCAATAATACACGGATCTTTTTGTGACTCAATATCTCCTAAAATAAAAATATATACTTGGCCCAATCTTTCTTGATTGACGTAAGAGAACTTGTTGAGGCAATTGAAGTTGTTTACCGACATATTTTTGTACAACTCTTCTCCCACATATTCCCAGTTCCATTCTGTGGCAAAATAATCATTAACCGCCTCATAATTATCTAAAATTACAAGCGGTTTTTCTATTCCCAAATAATTAGAAAAGTGACCTTTCATCCAGTCGCCAGAAAAATGCAAGGGTATTACCACATTGTTTTCTTCAATGTGCTCCTCCATTTCATGACAATGTTCGGCTACTTCATTAAGGTTTTTTAGGCAATGAGAATAATAATCTACGAGCTGATAATGGGCAAATAACAGGATAACAATAGCTGGAATTATCAATTTATTGGCAAGGTGGTGAATTCCAATCCAAATGATAAGTAGGAGATAAAACACCAAAGCGACTCTGGTATTAATGAATCCTCCGAGACTGTTGGAGTCGGGCAAAATGAAGTAGGCAATAAACAGAAAAAGAGATAAAATCAACCAGCTGTCTTTGACTAGATTTTCTTTACTCCACTTTTTCTTTTTAGCCCTAAATACAAGAGCTAGAAGGTATAAAATCACACAGCCGACAAGGGCTAAAAAGACACTTTCACGCCCTTTGCTATAAGAAACAAGTGGGTTGAAGGTGAAAATATCTTCCATTAATGTTATCAATGATTTGTGGGTAGAATTGTGAGCAATTGGTCGTGAGGCAAAATAGAAGATGAATAATCCAATCGAAACAATGCTGGAAAAAGAGAATTCTTTGAGTTTTCTGGTTGCCGAAATCCTTGGATTCGTTTTAAAAAAGGAAAACAAGAGCCGGGTACATACAACTAGAATCAAAACAGCATACACAAAAATATGAGAAAAGAAGGTGAGAGTAAATAGAAAGAAAAGAGTTGCTAGTTCGGGTGTGTTTAGTTTCTTCTTCTCGTTTTTAATCCAGAAATAGAGTCCCCACAATAGGAATACAATACCGAGGGAAAAGTTGTAGAATCCCAAGGCAAATACGAAGGAATAGATAAAAGGAAAGGCTAAATAGGTCAACCAAACACCTTTTGAGTTTTGAACCAAAATGAGTTTTCTGAAGAAATATGCGAATCCAACCACATAGAATATAAGTAGAATTTTTTCCGCCAAAAATGCAGGAAAAATGAGCAGGAGAAAACTAAGAAAAACGTGACCAGTAAGATTAGGGTTGGGAGATGAAGTAAGAGAATAAAACCTAGAAATAAAGTCATTCTCCTCTAATAGTTCCAGGATTAGGTTTGAATTATACAAATGTGCTGGACCATCCAACGAAGGCACGAAAGTAACTCCTAAAAAGGGAGATATGGAAAGCAGTATGACTAGGCCGAAAAGGTATTTTTCCTTCAAAACCCCTAACTTATTTAATCGTTTTATCAGTGTCATATGAGCTTTATATCTCTCAAGTTCAATTGAAGTTTTGTGTTTCCTTTCCAAGTGTTTTCTTCCATTACAAAAACTACATCAAAATATTGATTGTTATTTATCTTTTCAAGAAAATGTCCCAGCCCAAAACCAATGCAATCAAAGAGCTGAGAAGGTTCGTTTTCTTGATACACCGATAGCTTAAGGTGTGTTTCTCCTACCACTTTCACATAGTTGGCTTGAACTTGTTTAGCCACAAACACTGGATGCATATTTTGTGGGCCAAAAGGAGCAAACTGTTTAATAATTCTATAAAACTTAGGGAATTGTTCTCCTTTTTCTGGCACGAGGGATTTTAGCACTATTTCCGAATCAATTTTTATCTCGGGGATTAATTGATCTTCTGTGATAGTTGCTGAAACTACTTGGTCAAATTTTTCTCGAAATGCATCTATGTTTTCAATAGGCATTGTCATTCCAGCGGCATACATGTGACCGCCAAATTGAGTGAGTAAATCAGAGCATTCGTCAATGGCGTTGTACACATCAAATCCCTGAACAGAACGAGCTGATCCAGCTGCTTTTCCGTTACTTTCCGTTAAAATTATAGTTGGTTTGTAATGTGTTTCTATCACTCTTGATGCCACAATTCCAATCACCCCTTTGTGCCATCCTTCGTTGTACAAAACGGTTGATTTTGCATTCAAAAAAGTTTCGTTTTCTTCAATTTGTTTGAGTGCCTCTGCTGTAATTGATTTGTCAAAGTTCTTTCTCTGTTTGTTTTCGCTTTCAATGAATTCTCCAAGTTCTTTGGCCGTTTCATTATCTCCCGAAACCAACAATTTCACAGCATTCATTCCCGATTTCATTCTTCCAGCAGCGTTGATTCTTGGTCCCACAATAAAAACTACGTCAGTTATATTCAAGTCTCGTTTCAATGCCGAAAGTTTCAAGATTTCTGCAATTCCTTTCCTTGGGCTGTGGTTAATTTTTTTCAAACCAAAATATGCCAACACTCTGTTTTCACCAGTCACAGGAACAATATCCGAACCGATGCTTACTACCAATAAATCAAAATATTCCTCTAGATCTGAGAATTCAAAACCTAGTTCTTGGTTCAATGCTTGAACTAATTTAAAACCCACTCCACATCCGCACAATTCATTATAGGGATACTCGCAATCTTTTCTTTTAGGGTCTAAAACGGCTACAGCTTTCGGAATTTCATCTCCGGGTCTATGGTGATCACAGATGATAAAGTCTACTCCTTTTTCTTTTGCGTAATCTATTTTTTCAATTGCTTTTATTCCACAATCGAGTGCGATTATAAGGGTGAAACTATTATTTGCAGCATAATCAATTCCTTGGATAGAAACCCCGTAGCCTTCAGTGTATCTATCCGGAATGTAAAACTCTACGTTTTCGTAATGTTTGATTAAGAATGTGTACATCAGCGAGACTGCCGTAGTTCCATCCACATCATAATCGCCATAAACGAGAATTTTCTCTTCCTTTTCAAAAGCTTCAAAAACTCGTTTTACTGCTACATCCATGTCTTTCATCAAGAAAGGATTATGAATGTGTTCCAATTGCGGACGAAAAAAATCTTGTGCTTCCTCAAAAGTATATACACCTCGCTGGTGAAGTAATTCGACCAATTCTTTACTCAATCCCAGTTTCTCTTCCAATTCTTTGGTAGATTTAGTTGATTTTGGCGAGTGTGTCCAACGTTTTTGTTGCATAAGGTTATGTTTTCTTTTTATCGGTCATCCTTGACCCCGATCGGGGATCTTAAAACGAGCTAATTTCACTTTTCATCAGTCATACTGAGCCTATTTCACGTTGTCATCCTTGACTCCGATCGGGGAACTTGGCGTGAGCTAATTTCATGTTTGCTCAGGTAATATTTCCATGAATAAGATTCCCATTTTCATGGGAATGACACGCGTTAGTGCAGTTCATCAGTTAAGTTGGACTTCCGAATTCTCGGGACAGGCCAATAAAACTTTTCCCGGAAACCACTCAGCCCTTCCCGATTGGTCGGGAAAAACCCGAACACGGAGGTTTTCAATTTATTGAAAAGAACTCGAAGGGTGATTTCCACCCTTCTAGCCCAAATATTAATTATTCTGATCAATTTTCCTTACCATGGTCAAAATTGTAGCAATCGCAACAGTTTCCCCAGTTTGGTCGTATACATCCACCAAGAATTTTACAATTCCTTTAGCAATGTCTTCTTCGTCTCGTTTTTCTCCTTCAATTTTCTCTTTCACAGTGAATTTTACGCCAATGGTTGTTCCGACATACACTGGTTTTACAAAACGAGCTTCTTCCAATCCGTAATTCAATAAAACGGGTCCTTTTGCTGGGTCAACAAATAACCCTGCGGCTTTAGAAAGGATAAAATATCCATGAGCTACTCGTTCTTCAAAAATGGTTCCTTCCAGAGAAGTTACATCCATGTGTGCATAAAAATTATCCCCACTTACGTTGGCAAAATTTACGATGTCTGTCTCGGTCACTGTGTGTTTTGCTGTCATCCAAGTTTCCCCAATTTCCAATTCTTCAAAATGCTTGCGGAAAGGATGAACTTTATCAAACTTAAAGTCTCCCCCCGTTTGGTATTGGTTGGTAATGGCAGTCAACATAGTTGGCGAACCTTGTATAGCAGTTCGTTGCAAGTAATGTTTTACACCTCGCATTCCGCCCATTTCTTCACCACCTCCAGCTCTTCCCGGTCCTCCGTGAGTAAGCATCGGCATTGGCGAACCGTGACCTGTACTTTCTTTTGCACAATCGGCATTTAGCACTAAAATTCTTCCGTGCATGCAAGCTGCTCCCAATACAAATTCTTTGGCAATTTTATCGTCAGCAGTAATGATGGAACAAACTAATGAACCTTTTCCCATTTTGGCAAGTTCAATAGCTTCGTCAATGGTTTTATAAGGTAAAATCGTGGAAACGGGTCCAAACGCTTCAATGTTGTGGCAATCTGTTTTATTAAACGGATCGTTATTTAAGAACAAGATAGGTGATAAGAAAGCTCCTTTGTTTTTGTCTGCACCTGTCACATCAAAATCAGTCAAACTACCGTATACAATCTCTTGGCTTTCGGCCAGTTTGTTGACTTGAGTTGTTACTTCTTCTACTTGTTCTTTTCCTGCAAGCGCTCCCATTCGAACTCCTTCGGTACTTGGGTCGCCAATTACCGTTTTTGCCAATCGTTGCCCAAGAGCAATTTGCACATCTTCCACTAATTTTTCTGGGACTAGAACCCTACGAATTGCCGTACATTTTTGTCCAGCTTTCACGGTCATTTCTCTTTGTACTTCTTTGATAAACAAATCAAATTCTGGTGTTCCTGGCACTGCATCTTCTCCCAAAACCGAACAGTTCAATGAATCAGCTTCCATGTTAAATGGAACAGACTCTTCCACTAATCTTGGGTGAGACTTGAGCATTTGACCTGTACTTGCCGATCCAGTAAAAGTGACTACATCTTGGCTTTCTACGTGATCCAAAATTCCACGAGCCGAACCGCAAATTAATTGCAGTGAACCTTCTGGCAAAATTCCTGAAGCTACAATTTCGCGCACCACAGCTTCGGTTAAGTAAGAAGTTACGGTAGCGGGTTTTACGATTGCCGGAACACCGGCTAGTAAATTTACGGCTATCTTTTCTAGCATTCCCCACACAGGGAAGTTGAACGCATTGATGTGAATTGCTACTCCTTGCTTGGAAGTCAAAATGTGATGCCCAATAAAAGTTCCGTTTTTTGATAACGGAGCAATTTCCCCATCCAGTGCAAAGGTCTCGTTTGGAAATTGTTTCCGTAGAGATGCGTTAGAGAATAAATTCCCAATTCCTCCTTCAATATCAATCCAAGAATCTACTCTTGTTGCCCCTGTGTAGGCACTAATTTTATAAAACTCTTCTTTTTTTTCTAATAAATGAAAAGCCAATGCTTTCAACATTCTTCCTCTTTCGTGAAACGTTAATTTACGTAAAGCAGGTGAACCAACCTCACGAGCATACTTCATCATATCCCCAAAATCAAGTCCGGAGGAGCTAGCTTCCGCAACAATACTTCCGTCAATTGCATTGAACAATTCTTGTCCGTTTCCTTCACCGTTCACCCATTTTCCTTGGGCATAGTTTTGTAATTTCATATCTGTCTTGAGCTAATTTTTTTCTAAAAATTTAAGAAAGTAAATATAAGTAATGGTTAAGGAAAATGCTAATGACTGAGGATAATCCTAAATGAAAATTGTCATTCTGTACTTGATCCAGAATCTTGCTTATTGAAATGTTACCAGAGCAAATGTGAAATATGCTATGTGAGATCCCCGATCGGAGCCGAGGACGACAAGGTGAAATATTCTTTGTGAAATCTGGTATTAAATTCAGGTTGCCTAATTAAAGAGACTTACTTTTCTTTCTTCGAAGAAGAAAAAAGCGAAGCGAAGAACTTATTTAAAATACTCATAGACTCTCCTTTGATTTTGTCACTTAACCTTGCCATGATAGTTGTTGATTCGGTTGATGGGAAACCTATCTAACGAGAAAAGCCCGAGATTGACGGACAATCTCGGGCTTTTCTATTTTGTAGTTGTTGTTTACTGTGCGTAAAACAATTTGATAAATTCTTCTTGGTTTACTTCTTTTTCTTGAACTTTCACGTTGTTTTTGAAGTAGTCAGACACTTTGTTTTTGTACAAATAATCAAAGATTTTTTTTGTTTCATCTTGGTTTTGTAGCACTTGCATTGCATTGGCTTCCAAAGCTTCATCGTCTGGAGTTGGCATACCATACTGAGCGTATTGTTGAACCAACATTCCTTTTACATAATCTTTTACTTCATCCACCTCTACTTTGATGTCGTTTTCTTGAATTACTTTGTTTTCAATCAACTGCCATTTTAGTTGGTCAGAGTATTGAGGATATTCTTTTTCTATTTCTTCCATCGAAACTTCTTTCTCATTGGAAACTTTGATCCATTCTTTTAAGAATTCATCTGGAAGAGACAATTTCATTTTCTTCACAAAATGATCGGCAATTGATTTTTGAAACAATCGTTCACTGTCGTTTACAAAAGCCACGCTCAATTCTTCTTCAATTTTAGCTCTAAATTCTTTTTCATCTTTCACCGTATCCTTTCCATGAATTTTGTCGAACAACTCTTGGTCTAATGGAGCAGGCTCCAACCTTTTCACTTCTTCCACTGTGAAAGAAAAATTACCCATAGCGGTATCCAATTCTTCTTTTTTGATGTGTAACATGGCCGCCATGTCTGCATCTCCTTTCGATACAGTTTTTGGATCAATTACCAAAGAATCCCCCTTTTTCAGGTTTACAAATTTCTTTTGGATTTTTTCATCTTCGATCATCGGAATGGAAACCGTAGATTTTGCCGTAATTCCATCTGCTAGAGTTTTGTCTTTTTCGTCTAACTGAACAAATTCTCCAAATACCATATCTCCAGCTTCAGATTTATCAGCTTCTTTCATCTGACCGTATCTCTTTTGAAAATCTTCTATTTGCTTATCGATAGTTTCTTTTTCTACTTTGATTTTGTGAAAAGTAACTTTGTCTTTGGACGATGGTTTTACTTCAAATTCAGGAGCCAAACCAATTTTGTAACCAAATTCAAAGTCGCTTCCAGCCTCCCATTTGTCGAAAGTGGTATGAGCGTCAGAAGGAATTGGGTTTCCTAAAACGTTCAATTTATTTTCTTGAATGTGGCTGTACAATTTTTCATTGATGATTCTGTTCAACTCATCCGCAAGGATAGATTGACCATATTTCTTTTTCACCATTCCCATTGGAACTTTACCTGGTCTGAAACCTGGTTCAGTCATCTGTTTTCTTGCTTCTGCAAGTTTACTCTCATATTGACTAGTATAATCTTCTGGAGTCAATTTGATTTTGATGATGGCGTTTAAGTCATCTATTTTTTCTTCTGTAATATTCATCGTTTTCAGAATTTATGTATTAAAAAATATCAATAATCTATCATGCAAAAAAAGGCACCCCGATTTGTCGGAACGCCTTTTGTGTTGTGCGGGCGGAGAGACTCGAACTCTCACACCTTGCGGCACTAGATCCTAAGTCTAGCGCGTCTACCAATTCCGCCACGCCCGCTAATATTTCAAAAAATATTGGATGCAAAGATAAGTTTTATTTTTATAAAGTCCTAACTATCTATAAAAACTAACTGATTTTTTTTTGAGACAGAAATTCTACCTAAAGTTTTATGGAAGAATGTTACTTTGGGAGGTTTTACAGAAATGTTAATTTTTGCCGAACTACAACACATTTATACAGAATTCTGGCGTTAAGATTTCAAGAAAAATAGCGTGAGCCACTCAGCTAGTGTTACTCTGTTTTATGTCACTTTGTGATTTTATTTATTTTGAAGGCAGTGTTTATTGAGTAGTGTACTGGTTCATTTGTAAAATTATCTACCCTGTCTTATTCGAAAAATATTGCTTTTGCTTTTACGTTATAAACATCATTCAGTTTATTACTCCCACTCAATCGATTTACTTCGGGCTTTATTTTAAGTATTTTCGAAGATTGAGACTCTATGCAGAAGGGTTTCACTGAGTAATTATAACAATCTAATAAATAAAATAATCAACTTATGTTCGACTCAAAAGAATTTGAAAAGTATGCTACTAAGCACGCAGGAATCAATAGCAATGTGCTGAACGGGTACGTAAATAACGTGACTCCCTATATCATAGAAGAAAGACAACTTAATGTTGCTCAAATGGATGTTTTCTCGCGATTAATGATGGATAGAATTATCTTTTTGGGAACAGGAATCAACGATCAAGTAGCAAATATTATTCAAGCTCAATTATTGTTTTTACAATCTGTTGACGCTAAAAAGGACATCCAGATATACATCAATTCTCCCGGAGGATCGGTGTATGCAGGATTAGGAATATACGATACAATGCAATATATACAGCCGGATGTAGCAACGATTTGTACCGGGATGGCAGCATCCATGGGAGCTGTGTTGTTGTGTGCAGGAGCAGATGGAAAGAGATCGGCCCTGAGACATTCGCGCGTGATGATTCACCAGCCATTGGGTGGAGCTCAAGGTCAAGCAAGCGACATGGAAATTACATTGAAAGAGATTCAAAAACTGAAAAAAGAATTGTACACCATTATTGCGGATCACTCAAAACAAGATTATGACAAGGTATGGGCGGATAGTGATAGAGATTATTGGATGACTTCCGGTGAAGCAAAAGAATACGGTATGATTGATGAAGTACTGACTGGTACGCCAAAAAAATAAAAGCATGATGAAAATATTTCGTTCCCTGTTCATTTTTATTGGAATTTTTCTTGTTTCTGGTTCAACCTGGACTCAACTTACAACGACTTATACCGAAAAGTATAAGGCATACCGTGACGGACTAGAATTGTACGATAAAGGTGCTTTTGGAGCAGCTCAAGAAAAGTTCAGTTTTATAGTTGAGCAAATTGCTGATGAGCAAGATGAGATACAAATAAGTGCAGAGTATTTACATGCCATTTGTGCACTTGAGTTGTTTCATAAAGATGCCCAGTATTTGTTGTCCCAGTTTGCGCTGAAACACCCAGACTCACCAAAGACAAAAAAAATATTCTTTTTGTTGGGGAATGACTTTTACCGAAAAAAGAAATTTAGAGATGCCATAGAATGGTATGAAAAAGTCGATAAGTACGATTTGTCGGAAGATGAAAAAACGGAATACTTTTTTAAATTGGGATATAGTTATTTTAACAAAGATCAGTTTGCCTCGGCAAAACAAGCTTTTTATGAAATTAAGGACTTAAAGGAATCGGACTATTACGGTCCTTCTCAGTATTATTATGCGCACCTTTCGTATCAAGATGAGAAATATCAAACTGCGCTAGAGGGTTTTAGAAACATAGAAAAAGATCCTGGATTTAGCCCAATTGTGCCTTACTATATTTCACAAATTCTTTTCAAACAAAAAAAGTTCGACAAAGCTATTGAGTATATTCCAACCGCACTTGCAGGCGAAGGGATAAAGAGAGAAGCCGAGATTAAGGGAATTTTGGGCTCTTCTTATTTTAAGCTCAAGCAATACGAGGAAGCAATCCCTTATTTGACAGATTACTTTTCGAAAACGGCTAAGAAATCAATCGATGATTATTACCAATTAGGTTATTCGTATTACAAAACAGAGGCCTACGAAAACGCGGTAAAATATTTAGGAAGAGTAGCATCCAAAGAAACGAAGAGAGCCCAAGTATGTAATTTTTTGTTGGCAGAATGCTACATAAAAACAGATAGAAAGCAATTTGCTAAAACAGCGTTTAAGCGAGCCTACGACTTAGGTAAAGACTTACAATTGACTGAAGATGCTTTGTTTGGGTATGCAAAAACGACCTATGAACTGAGTTACAATCCGTATGATGAAGCCACCGAAATTTTTCATAAATTCTTAACAGAGTACCCAAAATCGACAAAAACGGATGAAGTATACGAATATTTGCTAGATGTGTACACAACTACGAAAAACTATGAAGCAGCCCTTCAGTCGATAAATCGAATTGAGAACAAAAATTATAAGATAAAAGAAGCCTACCAAAAGCTCAGTTACAACCGCGCAACTGAATTGTTTTACAAAAGAAACTACACAGAAGCGATTAAGCACTACGAGGATGTAAATAATTATCCAGTAAATACTCAGCTCACTTCTCAGAGTAAATTTTGGATTGCAGAAGCTCATTACAAACAAAAGAAATACAGCCAAGCAATATCTGAATATCAAGCCTATAAGTCGATGCCTGGAGCTGTGAATTCTGCCCTTGCCAAAACTGTTGATTACAACATTGGGTATGCTTATTTTGAACAAAAAATGTATCCGCAAAGTATTTTGGCTTTCAGAAATTTCATTAAATCCTCTACGGATAAAGAGAAAATGAGTGAAGCAAACTTGAGATTAGGAGATGCTTATTTTTTAACTCAAAACGATGAAGAAGCTGTAAAATATTACCAAAATGCCATTGAGCTAAATCAACAAAATGTGGATTATGCCTTGTACCAAAAATCAGTAAGCAGCGGATACTTGGCAGATTATCCCGAAAAAGAAAGGTTGTTAAATTTACTTTTAAAGAATCATCCAAATTCGAATTATGCGACCAATACGGAGTTTGAGCTGGCGAACAATTACCGGATACAAAATAAGAATGAGTTGGCGCTTAAGTTTTACAGCCAACTAGCCGAAACCAAACAAGGCACTTACCAAGAGCGTAAATCAAGACTAGAGATAGGTGGGATATATTTGCGAAATAAGCAATACGAGGAGGCAGAAACTGCTTTTAAAACGTTGATTCAAAAGTACCCAAAATCTGTTGAGGGAGAAGCCGCAGTGAATGAACTGGAAAAGTCCTATTTGGCTCAAAATAAAATTGCTAACTTCCCGGATGTGTTAACTTCGCTGGGAGTGGAGTATTCTCAATCCAAACTAGATTCTACTTTGTGGTATCCAGCAAATCAAGCCTACTTAAATGCCGATTGTGACAATGCAATCAGCGGGCTTTCGGCCTATTTGAGTAAGATTGAAGCGCCAAGAAATTTCGTGACCGCTCATTTTTACTTGGGTGAATGTAATTACCTAAACAAAGAATATGAAACGGCTTTGTTTCATTACAACAAAGTGATAGAAAAGGATGAAAAGCATATGGTTGAAGCGCTGTTTCACGGGGCGAACATCAATTTTAGGTTAAAGAATCTTGAACAAGCCAATGCCTTTTATGCACAATTAGAAAAAATAAATACCGATGAATTAAAAATTCCGGTGATGAACAAAGGATTGATGCTCACTCATTACCAACTAAAAAACTACCCAGAGGCCGTTGCATACTCCAGTAAAGTGTTGGCAAAAAGTCAGTTGAATAAAAGTGAGAAGGAGGAAGCTTCTATGATTCAAGCGAATTCGTATTACGAGCTTGGAAATAACACGGATGCAGCAACTTGGTATAAAAAAGTAGTAGCAATTTCTACAGATATTGACAAAGCCGAAGCAGGTTATAAATTATGCGAAATTCATTATATGGCAGATGAATACAAACAAGCCGAGGCAGAGATATTCAGCTACCTCAAGCAAAAACCCTCCTACGATTATTGGTTGGCCAAAGGATATATCCTTTTGGCAGATGTTTATGTAAAACTGGAAGACAATTTTCAGGCAAAAGCGACTTTACAAAGTGTAATTGATTACTACAAAGGAGAGGATGAGATTAAAACAATAGCTCAAGCCAAGCTTGATGCAATAATTGCTGCCGAGGAAGCAAAGGATAACAAAACCCAGGAATTAATTGAAATAGAAATTACCGAGTAAAATTCAAGTATGAAAAAATTATCTTATATAGTAGCAGTTGTTTTTTTATCAATGTATTCGTTCCAAAGTTTTGCACAGAACGACACCATTATTGAAGAAATAGATGCCATTGGTAGAGGGAATAGAAGCATAAAACCAACGCCCAAAGCTGGTTTGGTTCCTTCATTGGTAGAAGACACCTCGAAAACCCAAATAAAATCTGAGTTCGTCTTTTATGAATACACCGCACCATCCGAATTGCAACTGCAACCCATTTCTCCTGCAAAATTAAAAGTGATCCAACCACTTGATAAATTGAAAAGAGGATACATAAAAGGTGGGATTGGCATGTATACCACACCTTTGGCAGAAATTTACTACAATTCGCTGAGGTCACGAAACAGCAGTTGGGGTGTTAAAGGAAGACATATTTCCTCTAATAGTTCTCTGGAAAATACGGGTTTTAGTGGATTGAGTGAAAATAGTGCTTCTGCTTATTATCAGCATTTTACGAAAAAAAGTTACTGGAAAGGAGAGCTGAACTACCAAAGAGATGCAAACCATTTTTATGGTTTCAATTCAGAAGATACTGTCATCGATCAAGAATTAATTCATCAAGCATTTAATAATATTGGAGCGAGAATATCCACTTCCACTTTTGACAACGATACAGGAGAATTAAATTACGCGGGTTCGTTGGCCTATTACAATTATTCGGATAAATACAAGGCTCAAGAAAACAACATAATACTTGATTTTAATGCAAAAAAACTGATTAATTCCGAGCAGTATTCCCTTGATTTTGGCGTAGATTTTAATAATTACGTCAGTCAAGAAGACTTGATGAAGAATCCTATCTCATCAATCGTTTCAGATCCCATTACTATCAACAACACAATTATCAAAGTTGTTCCGTCTATTATTACATCGGGAAAAAAATGGTATGTAAAGGCTGGAATTGGAGTATTTGCTGACATTCAAGACAAAACAAGGTTTCATTTTCGCCCAAATATTGAGGCGAAATATAATTTTCTTGATATTTTCATTCCGTACGTTGGAATTAAAGGTGGTTTAAAAAGAAACTCATTCAAGTCATTCACCACGGAGAATCCTTTTTTACTATCTCAAGTTACTTTGGCCAATACTGATACACGCTATGATATATACGCAGGTGTACGAGGAAGTATTTCGAGTACAATTTCTTTCAACTTGCAAGCTTCAAGGAAAAGTGTGTATGGACAAGCATTGTTTGTAACGGATACAGTGTACTCGATAGGCAACAGAATGAATGTGATATACGATTCACTTGATGTAACAGAGATTAGCGCTCAAGTGATGTATGATAAAAATGATAAACTACGTGTTTTCTTAAAGGGGAAGTACAATTTTTTTTCACCTCTTAATCAGCAACATGTATGGAATCTTCCAGCTCTCGATATTACCTTGGGTGGCGTGTATGATTTGGCCGACAAAATTTTGGTTCGTTCGGAAGTCTATTTCGTGGGAGAGAGAAAGGCGAGAGTTAATGGACCAGGAGAAGATGTAACCCAAGAAACAGATGGATCTTACTCTGTAAATTTGGATGCTTTTGTTGATTTCAACTTAGGGTTTGAATATCGATACAGCAAAACAATTTCTGCTTTTGTGAATTTCAATAACCTTATTAGCCAACGGTATTTAATGTATTACCAATACCCTGTGCAAGGTATAAATATAATGGGAGGAGCGACTTTTAGGTTTTAGAGGAAACTTAATCAAAAATTTCGTCACGTAACTCTTGGCTTGTTTCTTGAACCTCTTCGCTTTCCTCTACTTTTGCGGGTTCTTTCGAATCTACTAAGTCTGGGTTTAACAGTATGATGGCAATGGCAGCAACTAAAATTACAACTACTGCTAGAATAAATTTTTTAGATTTTTTCATGGGATTTTCTCATTGATTCATTTCTAAATTAATAAAAATCCTTTGATTATGAGCTACCAATTATTGTTGGATAGTTCTGGTGGTTTGTTTTCTTGATTGAACCCCAAGAGTTCCTCTCTAGTTTTGTTACTTCGTGTGAGATTATCTTGTAACTTTGTCACAAATAATAAGAACCCTGCCTCTTTGGTAAGAAAATTGGGATAAAATTAACCCCTACTTTGTCAATGTCTGGCAATATTTAATTCTCCTTGTTCTCTTTACTTTAATAGCAATCTTTATATTGTAAAACTCATTAACCTAGTTATGATTTCAGTAAAAAAATTCACATTCAATCCTTTCCAGGAAAACACCTACGTTCTTTTTGATGAAACCAAAGAGTGTGTCATCATTGATCCTGGTTGTTACGAACCGCACGAAGAAGAAGAGTTGAGCAATTTTATAGAAGATAATGGACTAACCGTAACCAAACTACTTTCTACACACAGTCACATCGATCATGTATTAGGGAATAAGTTTGTGATGGAAAAATACCATGTAGATTTGTTTATCCACTCTAAAGATCTTGAGACATTAACCTCAGTGGAAACCTATGCTGCTTCCTATGGTTTTATGAATTATGACGGGTGTAAAGTTCCAAGTAATTTCTTGGAAGAAGGAGAAAGCGTAGCTTGGGGTAATTCGAGTTTGGAAATAAGATTTGTGCCAGGTCATGCACCAGGTCATGTTGTTTTTGTAGCCAATGAAGAAAAATTTGTGATCAACGGAGATTGCCTGTTTCAAGGAAGTATTGGCAGAACCGATTTGCCCGGAGGAAATCACCAAACGTTGCTAGAGAGTATCAAACGAGAATTGTTTACCTTACTTAATGATTTTGTTGTATACTGCGGACACGGCCCCGAAACAACAATTGGTCACGAAAAGACTCATAACCCATTTTTAAAGTAACCCATTTTTTATGATAGAAAAGAATAAGAAAGTACAATATATCGAAGAAAAAGCCTTGTTGGTGGGAGTAATTACTCAGATGCAAGGAGAAGATGACGTAAAGGAGTATTTGGATGAACTGGCATTTTTGGCCGAAACAGCCGGAGCCCAAACGCACGGAAGATTTACTCAAAAAGTAGAATACCCAAATCCTAAAACTTTTGTGGGGAAAGGAAAATTAGAGGAAATTAGAAGATACGTAAAGTCTAACTCTATCGATTTAGTAATTTTTGATGATGAGCTTTCGCCCTCTCAATTGCGAAACATTGAACGAGAATTGGAAGTAAAAATTCTGGATAGAAGCGGATTGATTCTCGATATTTTTGCGAGTCGAGCGCAAACATCCCATGCGCGAACTCAAGTAGAGTTGGCTCAATATCAATATCTATTACCAAGACTAACCAAGATGTGGACTCACCTCGATAGGCAAAAAGGGGGAATTGGGATGAGAGGACCTGGAGAAACTGAAATAGAAACAGATAGACGAATAATTGGAGATAAGATTTCTTTGCTTAAGAAGAAATTGGAGAAAATTGATAAACAGAAATTTACTCAAAGACAAAACCGAGGGAAACTCGTACGAGTTGCATTAGTAGGTTATACGAACGTAGGAAAATCAACTATTTTGAACTTGCTCGGAAAAGAAAAAGTATTTGCCGAAAACAAGTTGTTTGCTACGTTGGACACAACAGTTCGTAAAATAGTGTTCCAAAACATCCCATTTCTGTTGGCAGATACCGTTGGGTTTATCCGTAAACTTCCTCACCAGTTGGTCGAGTCATTTAAATCTACTTTGGACGAGGTGCGTGAGGCAGATTTATTGCTGCATGTGGTAGATATTTCGCATCCAGCTTTTGAAGATCATTACCACACCGTAAATGAGACTTTAAAAGAAATTGAAGCCATAGACAAGCCAACTATTCTGGTGTTCAATAAAATCGATGCTTTTTCATACGTAAAAAAAGACGAAGATGATTTGACTCCCGTGTTGAGAGTGAATATATCGTTGGATGAGCTGAAGAAAACTTGGATGAACCGAATGAATGAAGACAATTGTATCTTTATTTCTGCTCACGAAAAGCTCAATATTGAAGAGTTGAGAAAGAAAATGTATGCGCAAGTAAAGAAAATACACATCACAAGGTTTCCGTACAATGATTTCTTGTATCAAAACTATGAGGAGTAAATAAGTCGAATAACCAATAAATGTAATCCTTAACTTGAACCAGGATATCTTTTCATTGAAATGTACGCGTGTTAAGATCCTCGATCGGAATCCAGAATGACAAAGTGAAATACGCTTTTTGAGATTCTGAATCAAGTTCAGAATGACCGATGAAAAATTAAATGAAAAGAACAACCAAAATATCACTCTTGCTAATAGGATTTATCTTAATTGCTTTCTCCTGCACAACAGTCAAAACTGCACAAAAGACTCCCGATAGCTCCTCTTTTATCTCTCAAGATAAGTTAGGCAACCTTTACCACATTTCGAATATGGAAATCGTGAAATTGTCGCCACAGATGGACACGATTCAAATGAATTCCATTTTTAGTAATGGGGCAATTACCTCGCTAGATACCAGAAACCCTTTGCAATTGATGCTATTCTACCAGCAACAGCAAAAAGTGGTTTTGCTGGACAATACCTTGTCCCAAACCAATGAGATTAAGCTCGGTTTTTTTGAGTGGATAGATCTCGTTTGCTTATCAAACAGAGACAATTCATTTTGGTTGTATTCTATGACTACCCAAACACTCATAAAAACAGATAAAAACGGAAAAGTAATGAGTTGTTTTCAGAACATTGGCCAGTTGGTAAAAAGAGATATTAACCCAACTCAGTTGGTGGAATACGATAACTCAGTTTATTTATTTGACCCCAACCAAGGATTGTTCGTATTCGATTTGTTTGGCAATTATGAAAAACGCATCCAATTAGATAATGCCCAAAATGTGAAGTTTTATCAAAAGAAGGTCTTTTTCAGAGTAAAAAACGACATTTTTAGCTACGATTTAGTCAATTTCGATAAGAAATTGGTGTTTTCAGCTAACCATAATTTTGATGATTTTGAAGTTGGGAAGAGTGGAGTGTTGGTTTTGAAGGACGATAAAATAAAAAAAGCCATCTCGAAATAATGGACGACTGATGGATGCTTTTTTTGAAAAAAGGTTCCCAATTATTAGGATTTAGATTTTAGATTTTATAATTTGATTCTGCTATCTAACAATACAGTTCATTAAAATAAGAAGGAATACCAATAAGGTTTGAGGCTTGTTCTTTGCTCAAACGAGAAAATAACTAGGAATAAAAATTAATAGAATCGTTGTGTACTAGCGGGAGTTTGTCAAAAAAAATGACTGCCGTTTGGTGAGTAAATTTCTCTCCTGTATCAAAAGTAAATTTGCGTTAACCATATAAAACGTAATAAAATGAAAGGTTTAATTTTAAAATCCAGTGTTATCTTAGCACTTTTATCTCTCGTGTTTTGGTCTTGTAATAAAACTGAGACTTCTCCCAATACAATTAATTCAACATCTGTAAAGAAGCAAGAAGTAAAAATGGAATTCCAAAGCTGGAGAATTGTTGGAGAAATGGTAAATGACCTGCCTCAGTTAACTATTGATAAATCACAAATCCTTGAAAATTACACCAATAATCTTTTTCAAATTTCTAATATTCAAGGAAATTTCACGGATGTTTCTATCATTGAGTTGTCTGATGGTTCTTTTTCTATGGTTTTTTAGGAGAGGTATATTCCTCAGCCTTTTACGTTAAATCAGATCAATCAGGAAAGTTAAAAGCATTCTCCGGTACTAGTTGTACAACGTCTGACTGTTCCAGCGAGTTGTTGGGTTGCATTGTAAAGTACGAGAGTGACTTGGCGTATTGCAGCCCTTGTTCTAATGGAGGGACTTGTACAAAAACATCGAGTAGTTCTTCACTTTTTTAACGGTTTCCAAAACGAAGTTTTATTTAAAGGTTAAAAAATATAAACTCAATAAAAACAAAAGCCCACTTTGATCTTTTCAAAGTGGGCTTTCTAATACTAATTGATTCGAAATTTATTTAAATGCAGGAATCCCTGTGATACCGATAATGAATTCAATGCAGTTTGGTAAAAAACCAAACTACTTTCATTCTATTTCGGCATAACCTAGCAAGTTGTATCAGTTATTTAAATGCTGGTATTCCGGTTATATCCATTCCTGTTATTAATAAGTGAATGTCGTGAGTCCCTTCGTAAGTCACTACCGATTCCAAGTTTGCCATGTGGCGCATAATAGAATATTCATTGGTAATTCCCATCGCTCCATGAATTTGTCTTGCTTCGCGGGCTACATTCAAAGCCATTTCTACGTTGTTTCTTTTCGCCATCGAAATTTGAGCAGTAGTCGCTTTTCCTTCATTTTTCAATTGCCCCAATCGGAAAGTAAGTAATTGTGCTTTGGTAATTTCGGTAATCATTTCAGCTAATTTCTTTTGCATCAATTGGAAACTCGCAATTGGCTTTCCAAATTGAATTCTTTCTTTCGAGTATCTCAAGGCAGAATCGTAACAATCCATCGCAGCACCTATCGCACCCCAAGCAATACCATATCTTGCTGAATCCAAGCATCCAAGTGGTGCACCTAATCCATTTTTGTTTGGCAATAAATTCTCTTTTGGAACTTTCACATTGTCAAAAATAAGCTCTCCGGTTGCCGAAGCTCTCAACGACAGTTTTCCGTGAGTTTCTGGAGTAGAAAATCCTTCCATTCCTCTTTCCACGATCAGTCCATGAATTCTTCCTTCTTCGTTCTTAGCCCACACTACGGCAATGTCACAAAATGGAGAATTAGAAATCCACATTTTTGCTCCATTCAACAAATAATGGTCTCCCATGTCTTTAAAGTTAGTCAACATTCCTCCCGGGTTACTTCCGTGGTCAGGTTCTGTCAATCCAAAGCTTCCAATAAATTCTCCAGTAGCTAGTTTTGGTAAGTATTTTTTTCTTTGCTCTTCGTTTCCATAAGCAAAAATTGGGTACATCACTAACGAACTTTGCACAGAAGAAGTAGATCGCAAACCACTGTCGCATCTTTCTAGCTCTTGCATAATAAGTCCGTATGAGATTTGGTCCAATCCTGGTCCTCCATATTCCTCTGGAATGTAGGGTCCAAATCCACCAATGGCTGCCAATCCTGGAATAACTTGCTTAGGAAATTCAGCTCTTTCGTAGTAATCTTCTATAATTGGGCTCACTTCTTTTTTTATCCAATCACGTGCCGAATCACGAATTAATTTGTGTTCATCTGTCAATAAATCATCTAGATTGAAATAGTCTGGCGCTTGAAATTGGTCAGTTCTCATAAATTTGTTTTTAACATTTAATTACCCAAAAGTATAAAAATATACATTGATGTTTTGGGTTTATTCTCAAAGATTTCAAAATCAAAACGATTTTTTGGTTTCCTGATTTTTAAGGGACCAAAAAATCTCCCCAAGAATTGATCTACGAGAAGATAAAAAATGCCTAATTTTA
>CBFHHA010000031.1:0-28959 GCA_965655625.1 Flavobacteriales bacterium
TGGATGTACTTACCCCAAAATACGACATTATCGCCCGATTCCAGGGTGGACCAAATGCGGGGCATACTCTTGAATTCAACGGAATAAAACATGTTTTACACACTATCCCATCGGGTATTTTCAGAGACAATGTGCTTAATGTGGTTGGAAATGGTGTTGTGATTGACCCAATAATTTTTCAAAAAGAAATTGATGCTTTAACAAAAATGGATGTTGTGATAAACGACAAGCTATTCGTGTCGAAAAAAGCACATTTGATTTTACCAACACACAGATTATTGGATGCAGCTTCGGAGAAAGCGAAAGGAAAAGAGAAAATTGGATCTACGCTAAAAGGAATTGGTCCAACTTATATGGACAAAACAGGCAGAAATGGATTGAGAGTGGGAGATATTTTAAGTCCAAAATTTCAGGAGAAGTATGAACACTTGAAGTCTAAACATTGTAAAATGTTGGATTTTCAGAATTTCGATTATGACTTATCCGAAATGGAATCTGAATGGTTCAAAAGCATTGAATTCTTGAGAGGACTAAACATTATAGACAGTGAACATTTCCTTAATGCGCAAATGAAAGAAGGATTATCTATACTAGCAGAAGGCGCACAAGGAACACTTTTGGATATAGATTTTGGAACCTACCCATTTGTGACTTCTTCTAATACGGTTACTGCGGGAACAGCTACAGGATTAGGAATTGCTCCAAACAAAATTGAAGGAGTAAACGGAATATTCAAAGCCTACGTTACACGTGTTGGAGGTGGTCCATTCCCAACTGAATTAATGGATCAAACGGGAGAAGATATGCAAAAAGCGGGGCATGAATTTGGAGCAACAACAGGTAGACCAAGAAGGTGCGGATGGTTAGATTTACCCGCATTAAAATATGCGATTATGGTCAATGGTGTGACCGAACTAAGTATGATGAAAGCAGATGTTTTATCTGGCTTTGACCCAATTAAAGTGTGTACTCATTATAAAATCGGTGATGAATTGTTCGATTATTTTCCGTACGATATTTGCGATGAAAAAATTGAGCCAGTTTACATCGAACTAAAAGGATGGAAAGAAGACCTAACTCAGCTAGATTCGATTGACCAAATCCCATCACAACTTAACGATTACATTGAATTTCTTGAAAGCGAACTTGAAACACCTATTACAATTGTTTCGGTCGGACCAAATAGAAACCAAACGTTAATTAGAAACTAAAATATACTTGTTTTTTTATCGTTACCCTTTCATCAAACAAAAGCTTACGTTGAAAAACAATACACAACATAATTCAAGAACAACTGATCGAATTTTTCTGGTAGTTGTTTTTTTTGCTTTTACTCCTTTTCTTAATCAAGCGCAAATAAAAGGTGACCCCTTACTTAATGATACCTCCAATAATTTAATTCATTTTATTGGCGCAGATTCCATAATACCGCAGAACGGAAACATTAATGTGGCAAAAATTGTGGGCAATGCTCGTTTCATGCAGGACAGTGTTTTTATGAGGAGTGATTTTGCTTTACTCGACTCCAAATTGCAGTTTTTGAAAGCTGTGGGAAACGTAAGAATTAATCAAGGAGATTCTCTTTTCTTGTACGGAGATTCGTTGGATTATGTGGGGGAAACTAGAATTGCGATTGTAAGAGGAAATGTACGATTAATTGAAAACGATTTAACTCTAACTGCTCCTTCTATTCGCTACGATTTAACGAACAATACTGCCTATTACACCGAAGGTGGACAAGTGGTAAGCAAAAAGAATAAAAACACGTTAACCAGTAACTTAGGGTATTATTTTTCTGATTACAAAACGCTTTCTTTTAAGGGTGATGTAAAGTTAATTAATCCAGAATATGTAATGACTTCAGACACTCTGGATTATAATGAACTAACAGAAATTGCCTACTTTTCAGGAAACACATTCATCAAAGGAGATGGGAATTTAATTTTTTGTAGAAATGGGTTCTATGACACTCGAAATGATATTTCGGAGTTTAATGAAGACGCTTACCTCATATCGGACGGTCATACAATAAAAGGGGACAAACTTTATTACGACAGAAATATAGGTTTGGGACGAGCAATCGGCAATATTAGCTTGAAAGACTCTGTCAATCAAATCATTGTGACGGGAGATTATGGCACACGAAATGAAACGAACAACCAATCTTTTGTTACGGGTCACACCTTGGTTAGCAAATGGTTCGAGGAAGAAGACACCTTATTTTTATCAGCAGACACAATCAAGGTTGTGAAAATTGACTCTACCAAAAACAATCAACTATTCTGTTTCCACGATGTCCGTATTTTTAAAACAGATTTACAAGGAGTATGCGATTCCATGGTTTATGTTCAGTCCGATTCCTTGATACAACTGTTCCACTCCCCTTTTATCTGGTCAGAAAATAGTCAGATGAACGGTGACACAATACTTATCTTACTCTCGGCCAAGCGAATAAAAGAACTAAGACTGAGAGACAATTCCTTTATCATTGATGCAGTTTCGGTAATCGATACCTCCGCCAACGACACAATTCCAACTGGTCAGTATAATCAAATTAAAGGAAAGAACGTAAAAGCCATTTTCAGTGAAGATACAATCAGAACTGTTTTTGTAACAGGAAATGGGCAAAGCCTCTATTTTACTCAAGAAGAAGGAGAGCCAGCCCAAGGATTAAACAAAATTGATTGCAGCGAAATGAAAATTAAATTCGAAAAAGGAACAATCAAGCAAATTGCCTTTCTCAATAAGCCTGACGGAATTCTTTTGCCCATTCAAGACGTTACGCTCAAAGATCAGCAATTAAAAGGATTCTTGTGGAAAATAGAAGAACGACCAAGTTCCAAAACCAGCCTAATTCACTAATTTCACAAAGATGAAAAACAAACAACATCTGATATCAAATCGTGCATTTTGGGCTATTTTTGCTTGCTTTAGCTTCTTTTATATTCGTGGATTGTTCACCCTTATTTACGGGACTGATGCCACTATCTATGCCTCTTTGAGTGCCGAGATGATGGAAACCAAAAATTGGCTTCAGATTTTTCACAAAGGAAATGATTACCTAGACAAACCTCCTTTGCACTTCTGGTTATCTGCCGGTTCATTTTCATTATTTGGTGTCTCCAGTTTTGCTTATAAACTCCCTTCTTTTCTTTTTACTCTTTTGGGAACATATTCCACTTTCAGACTAGGAAAGTTACTTTACAATACTCAGGTTGGAAAAATTTCCTCCCTACTCTTCTACTCCTCTTTTGCTGTTATTTTAATCAATCAAGATGTACGAACGGATACGATTTTGGTGGGAATTGTGGTGTTTTCTTTGTGGCAATTAATTACCTACGTTCAAACCTCAAAATGGCTCAACCTTATTCTTGGGTTTATTGGAATTGGCATGGCGATGCTCGTAAAAGGTCCAATTGGACTCATGGTTCCAGTTTTGAGTTTGGGCTTACATTTCTTAGTAAAGAAAGAGTGGCACAATATATTTAAATGGCAATGGCTGGTGGGGATTTTAATCTCAATACTTGTCATTTCGCCTATGCTTTGGGGACTTTACCATCAATTTGATTTACAACCCAACAAGGAGTTTAATTTAGCATCAGGAATGGAAGGAAAAGGAACTTCTGGTCTTAAATTTTATTTTTGGGATCAGTCTTTTGGTCGAATTACGGGAAGCAACAAAGAATGGAAAAATGATTCTTCCCTCTTCTTTTTTGTCCATACCTTTCTCTGGTCCTTTTTACCTTGGTCTATTTTAGGAGTTTTCGGATTATTCAAAAAAATAAAAGAATCAGTTCTCAACCGAAACAAGCACGAATTCTATACTCTTGGCGCGATTGTGATCCCTTATTTGGCTATGTCCAAATCACAGTTTCAGTTGCCGCATTATATTTACGTGTTTTTTCCAATGTGGTTTATTTTGGCAGGTTGGTATGTTTACAAATTAACCGAAACAAGCACGTGGTACATTGTCTTAAGATGGATTCATGTATTACTCAATTTTACTTTTATTTCAGTTTCCGTTCTTGTTTTGACTTTGTTTTTCCCTACAAAATCAATTTTTATGTGGCTTCCTATATTTACCGGAATGATTGGCATGACCTATTTGTACAAAAATTACAAAGGAAAAATACAGCTTATCTACACAACCTTACTCGGTTTCGCAATTGTGATGTTCGTATTTAGTTTTCATTTTTTACCTCAAGCAGTGAGTTTTGACGGACCGTATCAAGCGGCAGTTAAGAGCAAAGAATTTAGGGTGAACCAATTGTTTTCGAATAACGCTCAAAGTCTATCTTTTGATATATACGCAGATGTAAATGTGACCTACAAAAATGTGTATCAACTTCAAGACTATACCAATAACGGAAATTATATTTTTGTGAATGAGTCGCAAATTGCTGATGTGCTTAAAACTTACGAAGAGAAAGCGGTGTATGAATTTAATCATCACGCTGCTACCAACTTAAAGTTGTCATTTTTATTAGAAAGTTCGAGATCAAATACGCTCGAAAAATTCTATTTAGTTGAAATTTAATTCTCTTTCAATCGATTTCAATCCTTTTTCAAAATCGGCTCCTATTTGCGATTGTAATATTCCTAGTGTACCAAGAGGTCTTTCCCAAAAAGAAAGAGTTCCTCTTGATTTCCAAGAAACTGTTGTGCCAGATTCGTTGTCAGAAAGCCGAATGATATTTTTGGTAACAGAGTTTCTTTCTTTAAGCCGCAAAACGTACTCCAACTCGACAAAAGGCTCAATGCGAGTAACCATCCTACTCCCCGAACCAAATTCTTGCGAATGCCAAGCTACCTTTGCTCCTGCTCTGCCAGAAACACCTGAATAAGTATAGTGAATAGTATCAGATTGTGATTTCCAAGGCAACCAACTTTCCCAGTTTCTAAAACCAGAAAACTTGTGCCAAACAATCTGCCTAGATTGAGAAAAATCTTGAGTTTTCTCGACTTCGTAAAAATCTGGAGAAAAAATAGCGACAAAAAAATAAAGCATGAAAAATGAAAACAGAGAAATAACAGTTCCAAGAATAAATTTCATGCTTTTAAATTAGTCTTGAACAACCCCCATAGCGGTAAATTTCTCTATTCTAGAATCGATTAATTCTTGAGGCTTTAGTTCACACAAGGCTTTGATGTGTTTTTTGATTTCCGACTTCACCTTCTTGAAAGTTGCTTCTCTATCTGAGTGCGCTCCCCCAACAGGTTCCTTGATAATTCCGTCAATCAATTTATTTTTTTTCATGTCTTTGGCGGTCAGTTTCAAAGCCGAAGCTGCCTCTTCCTTGTGCTCCCAATTTCTCCATAAAATAGAAGAACAAGATTCGGGAGAAATTACTGAGTACCAAGTATTCTCTAACATCAATACTTTGTCACCAATTCCAATTCCTAAAGCACCGCCAGATGCACCTTCACCAATTACGATATTGATCACGGGAACTGTCAAATTCATCATTTCGTACAAGTTTCTTGCGATTGCTTCGCCTTGTCCTCTTTCTTCTGCTTCCAATCCAGGAAAGGCTCCTGGTGTGTCAATCAAACAAACGATTGGCTTGTTAAATTTTTCAGCCATTTTCATCAATCGTAACGCTTTTCTATAACCTTCAGGGTTTGGCATACCAAAGTTTCTGTACTGTCTTTGCTTGGTATTGATTCCTTTTTGTTGCCCAATAAACATGACAGATTGTCCGTCAAGAAGACCAAAACCTCCCACCATTGCTTTATCGTCCTTTACTCCTCTATCGCCATGAAACTCAATAAAATTGCCCTCGGTAATTGATTCAATGTAAGCTAAAGTGTACGGTCTTTCAGGGTGTCGCGATACCTGAACTCGTTGCCATGGCGTCAGATTATCGTAAATCTCCTTTTTAGTATCTATAATTTTCTGTTCTAATTCCTGAACAGTCGCAGAAGCATCCACCTCTCCTTTATTTTCTATGTCTTTTAGCTTAGCCAATTGCTCGTCTAGCTCTTCTATCTTTTTCTCGAAATCTAAATAAATAGCCATAATTCTTAAATTTTATCGAAGATACATAACCCTCAGAAAATACGAATAGTATTTTATTATTTTTCATTCACAACGTGTAGTTCAAAGTTTATTTTTATCCATATCAATATGCAAGGTATAACTTTTACCGTGTAGGGAATAAAATACATTTTTCTAATAAATTCTGGATAAATATCTGTGGGAGAAAGCAAAGTGAATAAGACAGTAAGTAACAAAAGTACCTTATCGATAACGGTTACTTTATTCTTTGTAAAAAACCAGACCGCAATTCCCGTAACGGCCAAAATAAAAGTAGCCGATTCTGCCATGTGATTGAATAATACGACCCAAAGCAATACACTTGATAAAAATAACTGACGGTATCGCAGCTCTCCATATCTTTTGTATCGAAGCAGAGGAAAAACAAAAACTAGCACTCCCAAAAGCAATAGGTAATTCTTAACCGAAGCCGGCACGCCAAACCACGAATTCAAAAAACCCATCACAGAGAACTTTAATTCGTTGGAATGGTCATTTCCTAATAAATGAAACCAGCTTTCATATTGAGAAAAGAGCGATTGAGCATCGATAAAGAGCAAAGGAATTAGCGCGAGTAGCAAGGTAAAAGCTATCACCCACAAAGCAGATTTCCATTTTTGAGGATGAAATAAGTAAAAAACAAAAGCTACGAGTCCAAATAGCTTGATAAACACCGTTGAAACAAGCATCCATGCGCTCTTTCTGTTTTTCCCGTTTTCGAGGGAATGAAATGCTAGTAAAATTAACCCTGCAATCAACGCATTACTTTGAGAGTTCTGAGTCGTTGTAATGAGTTCGATTAACACAAATAAAAAGGCAAATACAAATCCATTTTGGATGTTGTATTTCAGTTTTTTCATTCCAGCATATAACACAGCGACATTCAGTAAATTCCAGAGAAACAAGCCCAGCCAAACAGGAAAATGGGCTGTAAGTCCCATGAAAAGGGCAAAACTCGGACTGTATTTAAACAAATCGTAATAAGAGTTAGGATAGGCCACATACAAATCTTCATTATTCAGTAAATGAAAAAATGATTCTTGAAAAATAAGGTAGTTGTTGTACAAAGTATGTGAGTACCCTTCGTTCTCTACAAACAATCTCTGCGCTGTAATTAACCCAACCAATACAATCATAAATCCCCATTGGAATTTACGGTTATTCGCTAGCTTTAAAACGTTTTGAATCATAGTTTCAAAAGTAATTAAAATATCTTTCTATCCTTATGAAACAAGCTGGGATTAATAAAATCCCTTATCTTTGTATTCCAAAAAAAATCATAGGCAATGACAACAAACGACAAGAACAATAAGATTGTAGAAGATCTTCTTTTAGATTTAGCTTCCAATGACTCAAAAACGCTTACTTCAGCTCTCAAAAGAGTTCGTTCAAAAGGAAATGAGAAAGTTATCCCGGCCTTATTCAAACTAATTGAAAAGAATGAGGAGGAAAGCATTGTAGAAGAATCTAAAAATATCATTCTCGAACTCAAGTCAACTGCTGCCATTCCTTATTTATTGAAAGAATTAGAGACCAATAAAAACTCTTCCATAAGAGAATTGGTTCTTAATTCATTTTGGCAAACTGGTTTTAATGCTCACGAACACATGGATAAATTTGTGAAAGCTGCCACCAAAGGTACTTTTATGGAGGCTTTTGAGGCTTACACGATAATTGATAATTTGGAAGGACCTTTTGAGGAAGAGTCAATCATGGAAGCCCAGTTGATTTTGAAATCTCATTTTTCGGAAAATCATGACGAAGATGAAAAATTTGAAATCCTTAAGAATATTGCCAAACAACTCGCCAATTACGAACTAACTATTCAGTAGTTTTTGGTTTGTGTTTCCACATGTTGAGGTAAAGGTGGGTGCTCATTCTTCTCGCTTTCTCTTTAGCAAGTTCTGCTTTTTCGCCTTCAAATAAGCCATCTATCGTTTTGTTCCAAATCATTAACCAATGGTAATAATGATCTTGAGTGATGCTAAATTCACTTTTCTTATCTGTGCGCTGGTGGGCTTCCATGGGATTTCCTTCAAATTTAATTACATGAAATAAATTCGTTTTCCAAAAATCGGTCAGTTTTTCGAGATGCGAAGCCCAAATTTCATCTGTGGGCAACATTTGTAGAAAAATGGGGCCAAGTAATTCATCCTTTTTTATCGTGGCATAAAACCTCGTTACCAATTCTTTAATGTTTGATCTTTCGTTAATTTTTCTCATTGTGCTTGAAAGTATGATATTGCATACTCTTTCACATAACCCGAGTCGCCTCCTGTGAAATAGAGGTACACTTTTAATTCTTCAAAATCTTCTTGGCAGAAATAGGTTTCTTGAACAAACTCAAAGCCTTCTTTCCATTTTTTTGTAGAATGGCAAGTTGCCGTGTAGTAATCACTATTTGGTTTGTCATCAAACACAAATTGAACATTCTCGTTGCTCCTCCAGGCCTTTACCGTAATTTTGTCTCCTTTTTTAACAGATTTGAATGTTACAGGAAATCCAAAAGGATTTTTTGGAGTTAGTTCCATCCAATAACTAGTCGTAGAATCTTGGGCTTGCACATAATTGGTGTTTCCATTGACAACCCCAAACTCAAAAGAATGCTCATTTTCCAATTCTTTGGCTGTTTTGTCCGAAAAATCTCTTTCCCAAACCTTTTTCAAAGGATTATTGGAGTAAAAAGAATCAAACATTCTATTTGCTGTGTATCCTGTTGCCAACAAAGCATAGACTATAAATACGGCTGTACTCCATCTTGGGATTGAAATTCGTTTTGAGGAAAACAGAAGAAAGAGCATGGGATAAACGGGTGTAAAATACCTTCCCATCAAGGGCCAAAGTTTGTCGTTCCCCACTGGGTTCCAAGTAAGGTATTGAGAAAGCATAATAAGAATGGTGGTGATTCCAACCACAACAAAAAGGATTATTTTTTGTTTGACAGAGAGAAAATAAGTGTCTCCGGAATTGCCAAAAGCAAAAAACAAAATGACACAATAAGCACACACGATAAACCACAATGGCATTTTGAATCTATTCCAGCCTAAATTGCCAATGTAGCCAGTCATCATATCTCCAAACTCTCGCACGTAAGAGGAAGCGAACACCTCGATAGTGTGTAGTTTGTTTTGTTGGATGAATTCCTTTTGTAAATTCATATCTGCTTGATAACCCAAAGTTACCTGATCTCTGTATTCTTGCTATGGATAAGAAAACAAAAGCGGTCATTTTTAGTTTACTACCAAATTTCGCTGCCGGAATAAGAAACAATAACAAAACTAACGGAATGTAAACCAGTTTTGCCAAGCCGATAAGCGTTATGAGCAGAAGAAGAACTAATTTTATCCTAGCAGTGACAATTTCTTTGGCCAAAGCAAGGTTCAAAACAAGAGCTATGAACATCCAGCTTAATCCATTAATCATCATGTCTGCGCTAAATGAAGAATTGATGAACAATGACATGGGAAGTAGGAGCAATACCGCGAATAACTTTTTTTTGATTGGTAAGAATTTAAACACAACTCTCATCATGATCATCCAGCAGAGGAATGAAGCCATTTTTACGAGATAGAATAAAGAATAAGGGGGGAGATGCAACCAGAGTCCAATTCTCATAGCAATTACCTGAGGAATGTAAGAAACAGGAGAATAAACTGCTGTATTAGGAAAGTGCATAAAAACCTTCTTATCCTCGTGTAGCTCTATATTCTTGGTATTCTCTAATACCGCTTTTTCCATTTTGTGATAAGGATTATAGCGGAAAGGTGTGAATGTTTCTTGAAACAAATGAAAGGATTCTGGCACGTATCCTCCAACGGAACGATTCTCCGAGATTGGCGAAATATTTCCGTTTGCCAATTGGTAAGTTCTAAAAAAGTGATTGGGCGAATCAGGAACCTGAAACGGTGGAACCGTAATAATGTACACAATCCCCATCAATAAAGCAGTGAACCACACGAGATTTTCGAATTGAGAAAAGAGCTTTTTGATATAGGTTGCAATCATAACTCAAAGTTAAGGATATTTTGAAGTTCTCCCCTATTCCTGTTTGCCTTTCGAGGTAGAATGTGATTGATATCAATATTTTGGGTTATTTCCTTTATCAGTAGTAGTTTTAATAAAATGAACCTGCTATGTCGGAGATAACTGTAAGACCCAGAATAAAACACGAAGTAACTCTTAATCCCGATAAAGTAAGTGAAATGCTCATACGTCATGAGCAATTTCACTCGAATGAATTACTGTTTTCTAAGAAACATAATCACTGCACGATAGAGATTCACCCTAGCAAGCAGCATTATTGGTCACCTTATGCAACCTTCAATTTAGAAAAAACAGAAACTGGAACAATCGTGAGAGGAATTGTTGGTCCTCGTCCTAATTTATGGGCAAGCTTTATGGTTTTGTACGTTTTCTCATTGGCAAGTTTTACAACAACCGCAGTAATTGGCACAGGAATGCTTTCTTTGAACAAAAGCGGTATACTTTTGTATGTTTCACCTATTTTTCTAGCTCTATTCATAGGAACCTATTAGCCGCAAAATTTGGCAAAACGAAGGCTTCTTACCAAACCGAAAAAATAAAAACCTTTATTTATCAAGCCCTTTTTCAAAACGATTTATCCCCAAAATAAGGTTCATATCTCACAGGTTTTACTCCTGTAAATAAAGGTCATTTTTTGTTATCTTTGTCAAAATCAGAAAAGACACATGACTTTAATCAAATCAATCTCTGGGATAAGAGGAACCATTGGAGGAACCATTTCCGATAACCTAACACCCATAGATGTTGTGAAATTTGCTTCGGCTTACGCACAATTTATAAAGAATAGAACACACAAAAATTCCATAAAACTTGTCATCGGTCGAGACGCTCGATTGTCTGGCAAAATGGTAGCAAATTTAGTAAACGGAACCCTAATTGGAATGGGTGTTGAAGTAATAGATTTGGGTCTATCCACTACTCCTACTGTGGAACTCGCAGTTCCAATGGAAAATGCTGACGGTGGTATCATTATTACCGCAAGTCACAATCCCAAACAATGGAATGCCTTAAAATTATTGAACGAAAAAGGTGAATTTATCTCAGGAAAGGAAGGAGAAGAATTAATTTCAATTGCGGACTCGGGAACCTACAAGTATGTATCTGTGGATGAGCTAGGTAGTGTTACAAATGATGATTCTTACCTTCAGAAACACGTTGAATCTGTCATAGGTTTAAAACTAGTGGATAAAGAAGCGATAAAAAAAGCAGGTTTTAGAGTCGTGGTAGATGCAGTGAACTCCACGGGAGGAATTTTTATTCCGGCACTTCTCGAGGAGCTTGGGGTAGAAGTAATCAAATTATATTGCGAACCTACTGGTCATTTTCCGCACAATCCAGAACCATTGGCCGAAAATCTAAAGGAAATATCTGCGTTGGTGGTAGAAAAAAAAGCCGACTTGGGTATAGTAGTTGACCCAGATGTGGATCGATTGGCTTTTGTGTGCAACGATGGCTCTATGTTTGGAGAAGAATATACGTTGGTAGCAGTTGCAGATTTTGTTTTGCGCCACACTCCAGGAAACACAGTTTCCAATTTATCTTCTACTCGAGCTTTGAGCGATGTGACAAACCATAATGGTGGAGAATATTTTGCTTCTGCTGTTGGAGAAGTAAATGTGGTAGAAAAAATGAAAGCCGAAAATGCAGTAATTGGAGGAGAAGGAAATGGAGGTATTATTTACCCAGAATCCCACTACGGAAGAGACGCTCTTGTTGGGGTTGGATTATTCTTAACTCACTTAGCTAAGGAAAAAAAGACCTCGAAAGAATTACGTGATTCTTATCCAAATTATGAAATGAGTAAAAACAAGATTCAGTTAACTCCAGAAATTGATGTGGATGATATCTTGTTGAAAATGAAAGAAAAATACAAAGATGAAAAGGTAAACGATATCGATGGAGTAAAAATTGATTTTGCCGATGAATGGGTTCATTTACGAAAATCGAATACCGAACCTATTATCCGAGTATATTCTGAGAGCAAAACAGAAGAAAGTGCAGCTAAAATTGCACAAAAAGTGATGGATGATATCCACGAAATCATAAACAACTAAGACCGATTAATATGGCAATATATTTTGACAGTGCAGCCACCACTCAAATTGATGAACAAGTGATTGAGGCGATGCACGATTGTATGAAAGACAATTATGGCAACCCATCTTCTACCCATTCTTTTGGAAGAAAAGCAAAAAACACATTGGAAACATGTCGGAGAGAAATCGCTGAGTATTTTGGTGCACAACCTTCGGAAATAACTTTTACATCTTGCGGAACAGAAGCAGATAATTTAGCTATAAAATGTGCTGTAGAAGAATTGGGAGTTACCCGAATTATATCATCTGAAATAGAACACAAAGCAGTACTGAGTATGGTTAAGCACATTGCAAAACTTCACAATATTGAAGTAAGTTATGTA
This sequence comes from Flavobacteriales bacterium, assembly GCA_965655625.1. Lineage (GTDB taxonomy): Bacteria > Bacteroidota > Bacteroidia > Flavobacteriales_D > CAJJDF01 > CAJJDF01. The sequence continues at coordinate 12,501 of CBFHHA010000031.1, forward strand.
ACTGTGAACCAAAAGGGAGAAGTTGATTTAACTCACTTAGAGGAGCTTTTGTCCAGTTCAGAAAAGAAGACTCTTGTTTCGCTGATGCACGCAAACAATGAAATTGGCACTTTGTTACCTATCAAGAAAGTGGGTGATTTGTGTAGAACATACAACGCCTATTTTCATTCAGACACGGTTCAAACTGTGGGTCATTTCCCGCTTAATTTTGAAGAAATGGGAGTTCACTTTGCCGCTTGTGCCGGTCACAAAATTCACGGACCCAAAGGAATTGGTTTTGCTTACGTAAACAAATCTATTTCGCCAAAATCTATGATTATTGGTGGAGGGCAAGAAAGAGGACTGAGAGCTGGTACAGAAAACTTAATAGGAATTTGCGGACTGCACAAAGCACTCTCTCTCTCCTACTCAAACCTAGAACATGATAAACAACACATAGCGGAACTAAAAGAGCACATGAAGAATGAATTAATGGCTCATTTTGGTAGTCAGATTAGAATTAATGGCTGTCCTGATAACTCTCTTTACACCGTGCTTTCTGTTTCATTTCCCAACAATGATAACAACGGTTTGTTGTTATTCAAGCTAGATATGAAAGGAATTGGATTATCCGGAGGAAGTGCTTGTAATTCTGGCGCAGACCAAGGATCTCATGTGATTAGAGGAATTTACCCAAATGCCTCTGATTATGTTCCGTTGAGGTTTTCGTTTAGTAAATACAACACAAAGGAAGAAGTGGATTTGTGTATTGAAGCATTAAAAGAAATGGTAGAAACAGCCGTTTCGGTCTAATTTAAAAAGAATGAAAGTCACATTTTTAGGAACAGGAACATCTCAAGGAATACCCGTAATTGCTTGCGATTGCGAGGTGTGTAGTTCCAAAAATGACAAAGACAAAAGACTCCGGGTTTCTGTGTTGATTGAAACAGAGAAAAACACCTTGGTGATTGATACTGGTCCTGACTTTAGAACCCAAATGCTAAGGGCAATGGTCAAAAACATTGACGCTATTTTGTACACGCACGAGCACAAAGATCATGTGGCAGGAATGGATGATGTTCGTCCTTTTTGTTTTAAACACAAGAAAGAAATTGAAATATATGCTCATGAACGGGTATTGAATCAATTAAAGCAAGAATTTCATTACGTGTTTGATGAGCGATTCAATTACCCTGGAATTCCAAGAATAAATGCCAACGAAATAGAGAACAAACCTTTTCTTATCAATGAAGAAACTATTATTCCGATAGAAGGACTTCACTACAAGTTGCCGGTTTTTGGTTTTCGAGTGGGTGATTTTACTTACATCACCGACATGAATTTAATCTCTGACAAAGAGCTCGAAAAAGTGAAAGGAACTAAAGTATTGGTGCTGAACGCACTACAGAAAAATCCTCATATTTCTCACTTCACCTTGGATGAAGCAAAGGAAATAGTCAATAAAATAAAGCCCGAGAAAGCTTACTTTACTCACATGAGCCACACTTTAGGATTGCACGATGACATAATGAATGAGCTACCCTCATCAATAGAATTGGCTTACGATGGATTACAAATTATACTGTAATGAACAAAGAGAATCTAATCACTTGGCGAGATTTTGATAAAATGGAACTTCGGGTTGGAACAATTGTGAACGCTACTGAATTTAAAGAAGCGATTAATCCGTCTTTCCTTCTTACTATTGATTTTGGAGATTTCGGAATTAGGCAGTCATCTGCTCAAATAACTACTTTATACAATACTTCTGAAATAATTGGTAAACAGATAGTTGCAGTCACCAATTTTCCTAAAAAACAAATAGCAAACAAAATGAGTGAATGCTTAGTTCTTGGTACCTTGGGTCAAGAAAATGAGATCACTTTATTAAGTACAGATAAACCGGTTAAAAATGGAATTAAAGTAGGTTAATGCCTACTTTTGATAAAGAGAAAAACACACTATGTCATTTTATAAATATTCAGCAAACAAACCAAACGGAGAATCCGTGGATATGGAAACTTTCAAAGGAAAAGTAGTATTGGTAGTAAATACTGCTACAAAATGTGGACTCACTCCGCAATTTGCCGGACTAGAAAAATTACACCAAGATTATAAAGAGAGAGGCCTTGTTGTTTTAGGATTTCCCTGCAACCAATTTTTGGGTCAAGAACCGGTATCGAATGATAAAATGGAAGAAACTTGCCAAATAAACCATGGAGTTACTTTCCAATTGATGGAAAAAATTGACGTAAATGGAAGTAAAGCACATCCGATTTATAAGTTTTTGAAAAGTAAAATAAAATCGGGAGTATTTAGTAGCCGAATTAAATGGAATTTTGAAAAATTCTTGATTGATGGGAACGGGAAACCAATCAAACGATTTTCTCCAAAAGCAAAACCAGCTTCCTTTGAAGGAGAAATTATAAAAGCACTCAAACAAATTTAACTATGAAAACAATTTCTATTTTCGCGCTAAGCGCATTATTCTTTATTTCTTGCTCAGCTGCTGAAAAGAAAACCAAACCAACTGAATCAAACGAATTAAACCAAACAGATATGAAAGCTACTAATGTTTATGACTTTACTTATTCCACTCCTAGCGGTGATAAAAAATCGATGGATGAACACAAAGGCTCTCTTTTATTAATTGTGAATACGGCTACCAAATGTGGGCTCACTCCGCAGTTCACTGGGTTAGAAGAATTACATCAAGAATTTGGCGGCAAGGGATTGAAAGTACTAGGGTTTCCGTGTAATCAGTTTGGAGGCCAAGAACCATTGACCAACCAAGAAATGGTAGAGACTTGCAAAATAAATCATGGCGTTACGTTCGAATTGGCCGAAAAAACCGAAGTAAATGGAGCAAATGCCAATGAATTGTATAAGTTTTTGAAAAAAGAGCAAGCAATTGCAGGAGACAATGAAATTAGATGGAATTTTGAGAAATTTTTGATTGATAAAAATGGCAACGTAATTTCGAGATTTTCTCCACAAACTACACCAGAAGAGATTAAATCTGAAATAGCGAAATTATTGTAACACTACGAGTGAGAAGCTCTTTTCAGTCGATCGTTGATGGAATTTCCTAAAGCTTTTTTGGGCATCATCTCGGCTATGATAACCTCAAGATCTAATTGATCCAACTCTTGCAGGTACTCATATAAATTATGAGCAGCTTCATCCAAATTGCTGGTTACGGATAAAATTTTATGTGCCAGAACAAGTTCTTGAGAATCGAAAAAATTAAAAGACAACAAACCTATTTTTTTACCCCCGTTTCGCCTTATTTCTTCCTCCATATTTTCTGTCAAAATCAATTTGGTTCTTGGCGAATAGTGTTTATCGAGCATTCCGGGAGCATCAGGAGCTTCATTATCTGAGTTCAGCACTTCTATTTTTCCGGTTATTTCCTCAATTTTGTTTTGTGCCAATGCGCCTAATCTGTATATAATTGGTTTGCCTTCTCGAAACCCAATAATGGTAGATTCGATTCCGTTTTCACATTCTCCACCATTGAGAATAAAAGGAAGTTTGTTCTCAAAATATTCAAAAACCCTCTCTGGATTGGTCGGACTTATACGCTTAAAAGGATTGGCACTTGGAGCTGCCAAAGGAAAATCGATAGATTTTAGTAGCTCAAGAGTAACAGGGTGATTGGGCATTCTTATCCCTACTGTTGGTTTGTTTGCAGTAATAACATCAGGAATACTTGGATTTTTATCCAGAACCAAAGTAAGCGGACCTGGCCAAAAAGTTTTTGCCAATTGATAAGCCACACCAGGAATATCAACAGCTATTTCCTCTAATTGATCAAAAGAGTGAATATGAACTATCAACGGATTGTTGAGAGGCCTTTCTTTTAATTCAAAAATCGACCTAATGGCTTGTTCGTTGTAAATATTTGCGGCCAATCCGTACACAGTTTCTGTAGGGATAGCAACCGCTTTCCCAATTTTCAAAAAATGTGCCGCCTGACTTATGTTGTCAGAGAGATTTGTAAACATATGCTCAAGAATTAATCTTATGCAATGTACTGAATAATATATAAATAAACTGGCATTCCGATAGTGATATTAAATGGGAAAGTAATTGCCAAAGCCATTGGTACATAAAGTCCTGAATTGGCTTTGGGCACTGCCAGTTTCATTGCAGCAGGCACCGCAATATACGATGCACTTGCTGCCAAAATTGCAAACAAGAGTTGATCACCTAAACTATCGGAAATATAAGGGCTGAAGAAAGCGACTACACAGCCATTTATAAAAGGAATAATCACCGCAAAGGCAAAAGGAAAAAATCCGTTTTTCCAGAAAGCTGATAATTTTTTTCCACTTGTGATTCCCATGTCCAATAAGAAAACTGCTAGAAACCCCTTGAACAAATCTGTGGTAAAAGGAGCGATTCCTGCAGCGTGTTTTTCACTGGCCAGAAAACCTATGATCAAACTTCCTACAATTAACACTACACTTCCATTGGTAAAGGAATGTTTTACAATGGAGCCAAAAGACATTTTTTCTTCGCCTACTTCCTCTTTCTTCGATTTTTTAAATATTTTGAGCATCAGCACTCCTACAATAATTGCAGGAGCCTCCATAAGAGCCATAACGGCTACCATGTGACCACCGAAATGAATTAGGAGCGATTCTAAAAACGAAACAGCTGTTACAAAGGTGACAGCAATCACCGAACCGTAAGCAGCACAAATTGCTGCTGCATTGAACACTCCAAGTCTTTTTCTTAGAATAAAAAAAGTGTAGAATGGAACTACGATAGCTAAGAAAATTCCAAAAAGAAGAATTATAAGAGTATCCATTCCGAGATCACTGTGGGCAAGTTCTTGTCCTCCTTTGAAACCAATTGAAAACAGTAAATAAAGCGAAATGAACTTTGAAGACCCCTCCGGAATTGCCAAGTCACTTTTTAATTGGACCGCAACGAGCCCAAGAACAAAAAATAGTAGCGCTGGATTCGTGAGGTTTTGTAGAAGTAAATCTATATTCATAGTGGATTTTATTTGTGATGCAAAATTGACAAAATTTATTCATATAATTTCATTTATATTTTTTTAGCTTTATCATTAATTTATTTTATGAACTATACTATTCATCAATTACGAATCTTTGTCAAAATTACTGAGAAAGAGAGTATCACAAGAGCTGCAGAAGAACTCCATCTTACCCAACCTGCTGTTTCTATACAGCTCAAAAACTTACAAGAGCAATTCGACATTCCTTTGATCCAGGTGATTGGCCGAAAAATTCACGTAACCGATTTTGGAAAAGAAATAGCTGAAGCAAGTAAAAAAATTCTTGCGGAGGTAGAAAAAATCAAACATAAAAAATATGCATACCGAGGCTTGTTGTATGGCAACCTTACTATTTCGGTTGTCTCAACAGGCAAATATGTCATGCCCTATTTTTTGGCTGGCTTCCACTCTATTCACAAAGGAATTGATTTGCAAATTGATGTAACAAACCGATCCACCGTTATTGATTCTTTTCAAAAAAACGAATCGGACTTTGCTCTTGTTTCTGTTTTACCAGATTTAAAGAACTTTGAGCGAATCGAACTGATGGGCAACGATTTGTACTTAATAAAAAAGAAATCAGAATTGAAAATTACTAAGTTGGAGGAATTAAACCAACTTCCTTTAATATTGAGAGAAGAAGGTTCTGCGACAAGAATAACCTCCGAAAACTTTATCAGTAAAAACGAAATAACGCCAGTTCAGAAGATTGTACTTACCTCCAATGAGGCAGTGAAACAAGGCGTATTGGCTGGGCTAGGATATTCGATCATGCCAATTATTGGTCTCAAAAGTGAATTAAGCAATGGAGAGTTAGAAATTATTCCTTTTGAGGGTCTACCGATCACTACTCAATGGAATTTAATTTGGCAAAAGGAAAAACAACTGAGTCCTATTGCTTCAGAATTTGTATCCTATTTGAGGGAGAATAAAACCGAAGTAATCAAGGAGAATTTTGATTGGTACGAGAATTACAAACCTTAATTTGGTAGGGTTTTACAGCAATTCAAACTCAAATCTCGGACTTCCTTTTAGTCCTGTTGTGCTGTAGAAATCAACCATTCGAAGCTTATAATACAATCCTTTTTTTGATTGCAAAATATAATTCATGCCAGGAACTACGGCATACGTAGCTTCATCAAAATCGTATTGTTTCCATTCAAAACCTATTACGTTGGCCGAGTCGTTTAATACGTATACACCGACATCTGACAAGCTAATCTCGCTAAATTCTTTATCAAAAACTTTTACTCCTTTGCATTCTTTTTTATTAATCAGAATTCCGTTTACCGAATAACTCAGTTGTGGAGTCAGGTCATAAAAAGTTGCTAAATATTGAGTAAATACAAAGTCCCATTCGGTTTTGTTAGGCTCCACTTCCACAATTTTTCCTCCTTCATCAAATGAAAAAGCAGTGTAGTGTTGGTTCGTGTTTTTAGGAATTGTTTTTGTTTGAAAATCGGTTCCGTTGATATTGGCATATTCAATAACAAACTCACTTGAGTTTACCGAAACTACTTTAAGCTTCTTGAATCCTCTCGCTACCAAACTAGGCTTTTCTCCTCTATCTACCACAAACACTTCATTTGTAGGAACTCCGCCAGAAATCCAATCTCTTAAGGCCAAAGAGTCTTCGTCTCCGGAAGCATCATCCCATTTATAATTCAAGGTAAGTGTACTTAGATCTGTTACGGCATTAAAATTAGTTTCACCCGTTTTAGAAACGGTTACTTTACTTGCCGTATTTGTCACAATGTGAACACCAGTGGGTGTTGTTTCGAAAGCCAAATCCCATGATGATCTATCCACTGTTCTTACCACTTCATTCTTTTCGATGTCGTAATATATTTGCTTGGAATAATCGGCATTGTCATTGATATCAATCCCTCCTAATTGAATTCCGCCTCTATCAAAAGGTGGAATTGGCTCTTCCTCCTTCAAACAAGAAGTAAAAACAATCAAGCCTATTAAGTAGAATGTGTATTTCATGTTTTAAAGTTAAAAATTAAATACCAATTTTGTAAAATAAGTTCTTCCCCACGCCACAGGGATGTTACCACCACCTCCACTGTGCACGCCTCCCGTAAACTGTCCCGAAACGATGTTTCCTACATCAAATAAATTTTTGGCTCCTACTGTAAGATTCATTTTCTTTTTGAAAAAATACCGTATCACCGAAACATCCATCATGCTGTAATCATCTATTTCGAACTGCGAAACACCGTTCAATTCATCATCAAAGTACCCAAGTACTTTTCCGGTGTATTTATAAAAAAGATTAAAGGTTGTGTTCCATGATTCTACTTCGTAACCAAAGCTAGCCATTACTTCTGGCGTGTAAGAAAATCGATCAACTGAAGCATCGCTAATGGATTCTAAATTATACCTACCTACCCAAGAAAAACCTAAATCTGTGCGGTAAGTTTTGTATTTGAACCCGGATGTAAAGTTGATTCCTTGGCTGTAAAACTCTCCTATGTTTTTGTACGAATACAACTGTTCTGCTTGGTCTTGCAACACTAAGCTAATTTGATTTCGAACTGAATTATAAAATCCGCTTAAACCAAAATTATACACCCCTCTTTTTACTCCTCGCTTGTAGGCAAACTGTAGCATCAAGTTATCCGAACTTTCGGCCTGTAAATTTTGATTTCCAAGAATATTGTGGTTCAAATCCACAAACAAAAAATGCAATTCCTTTAATGAAGGCGCTCTAAAACCTCTTCCCCAAGAAATTCTTGAAGTTAAATGTCTTGTTACTTGATACTTTAGGTTTAAAGAAGGAATAAGTGGAGTTTCGTAAGCCGTATTGTAGCTATATCTTAGTCCTGGTCTTATTACTAGCTTAGAATTTGGTCGGTATTCCATACTCCCAAATACTGCATAATCGCCAATTTGCTTTTGACCTTCGGCAATTCGTTCACCTCGGTTGGATTCCACATTGATATCGTACCCTACTTGGTAGTTAATTTTTGAGCTGTCTTTTGAGTAAGAGTAAGTTCCTCGAGAAAAAATCAAATCAAAAACAGAAGTGTCTGATGTAGAGGGATCATCTATTAGAGTGTACTCTATATTGACTAAATCTTTCAAGTATTTGGCTTTTGTTCTTTGGTAATAATTGTATCCACCCAAAACAGCTATTTCTTGTCCTTTTTTAATTTTATAAGTTAAGTTCAAGGCATTGGACAATCTATGCGTAGTAAAATAATCATCAAAAGCAGACTCGCCATAAGGTTTTCTTGGCGCACCTCGTGCTACAAGATTTTCCTCAAACACATCGGAGGTTAATTGGTAAGAAAGCTTTTTGTAGGTGTTCGAATATTTCAATGAGCCAAATAGTTGCTCTTTCGGTCTCCATTGCTGAACACGCGAGGTGTCTTCAAATGAAAATCCATCAAAAAAGTTTCGACCTGCAGACAACGTGAAAGCATGCGTTTTTTTTGCAAAATCTACACTTCCATTAAAATTGTACTGACCTACCGTTTCGTAGTACCCTTCGGCTCTTGCGCCAAATCTTTTTTTATTCTTTTTGGTAATCAAATTAATCGTACCAGCGAGTGCGTTTGTTCCGTAATTAACAGATAACGGTCCTTCTACAATTTCTACTCTTTCGATGTTGTTTAGGTTAATTTGTGACAAATCAACATTTCCGTTCATTCTTCCTACCACAGGAACTCCATCAATCAAGATTTTTACATTTTCTCCAGACAGCCCTTGAATACTCATCGAAGAACCCAATACATTATCTTGCGAAACACGTATATTCATTTCTTGTTCCATTAATTCTTGGAGATTTACAGCACCTTGCGCTTCAATCCTTTTTGAGTCAATGACTTTCACTTTATGAACAGAATTATCCACCGAACTCTCCGAATATTGTCCCGTTACCACAAACGTGGTTAACTCTAAATTATCACGGTACATCGTTACTTTGGTATCGCCCTTATTCAAAGAAGTGAATTTTGTTTGAAAACCAATGTGTCTCAATTTTAATTTAATATTGGTCCATTCCTTTTTTACTAAAATTTCTCCTTGGCCAGAAGAAATTGTTTGCTTTGAGAGTTTTTCTCCGTTTAAATAAAAATTAATTTCACAACTCACAAATGGCAATGCCACATCATGCTCATCCACAATAACCACAGAATAAGTCTGAGAAATTCCGGCTGAAGCCAGAAGAATAAAAAGAGATATGTGAATCAGATTTTTCATAAAAAAGGGGCGAGAGTGTATTCCCGCCCATTTATTCTTATTGTTTTACAACTCTTTTCGTAATTGATTTATTTCCAGCAGTAATTTGCAGTAAATATATTCCTTGTTTCAAATCCGACACATCTGTATTGATTTGGTTCACTCCTGAATTCATGAAATTAGAAGTAATAGACTTTACTTGTCTTCCGTTTATGTCCAATAATCTAATTTGCGTTGGAATATTTGCATTCTCTAATTCAAAGTTGATTGTTAAGAATGACTGAGCTGGGTTTGGAAAAACCCCCACATTCAATACTGGTGAGTTTTCCTCAAGGCTAACTGTAGAAAACAATTCTTTGGTGAAATACATTTTTCCGGTTCCTGCTCCTGTCGTTCCTGAAAATACAAGTTGGTAAACATCTCCGTTGTAATCTTTCATAATAAATGAAAGTGAATCGGTGATGTCCCAGCTAAAAGTTCCCATATTAAAACTTTTCCAATCATACCCTATGATATTAATTGTACTGTCATAGGTATGCAAGTTCCAGTTTGCTTTTGCATCGGCAATGGGTGTGTTATTTACTTGCGCAATTGCCAAACCATCGTTTGTTAAAGCACCTGTCACGTTATAGAAACCTGGACCTGCTTGGTCTGAGTATTTTCTAAAAACTAATTCCCATTCATTTTTCAAAGGCTCTGAGTCGTATACCGAATCATTTTCAATGTCATAATAAAAATGTCTTTTTGAACTATATCCTGTTCTGTTAAGCGTTTTGGTAAATGAATTAGACCCGTCCAAATCAGCAACAGTAAATGTAAGTTCTCCACTTGTTTTAAATTCTTTGATCCAAATTTTCTTGAACACACCAGAGGTCAATTTAATAGCGTATACTTTAAATCCCACTAAATTTCCTAGTCCTTGGTATTTTCCCCATCCGTAATTAGGATGCCCTGTAGATTGAGAGGTAAAAGCATCGGTCTCCCAAGTTGCGTAACCATCTCTTAGGATTGTAAGAGTAGAAGTATCCAAAGTAGAGGTTGCAAAGTTTGTGGTATCTGTGCTTGCTGCTTGGTATAACTCAACATCAAATCCATTATTAACCCGGATAGAGGCAGAAAATAAACTGGAGAAAAACTGTAAATCCCAATCTGTGGAACTTGCCATTGTTTTATTTCCCGTTGATAATTGGTAAAAAACTTGGTTTGAATAACCAGGTCCCATTGCAACTGAATCCGAAACAAGTTGTGCTGTTGCAGAAATTGTAGAAACGGCCAAAGCCGAGATAAAAAATAATTGTTTTAACATGTTGTTAGTTGTTTTGTTAATTGTTTGACAAAAATATTAGTTTGGTTTGTTATAAAATATGACTCATGTCATACGTTAAAGTGATTCTGAATAAGAATCTTGTAATGACAACACAAAGAACAATCTTTCGATAATTGCAAACCATGACTCCCGTCATAAAGCTAGATTTTCTTGCTTTTTTTAAAAAAATTTGTGGAGTACTCAAAAGAAGAGATAACTTTACTCATAATAAGAGGATAAAATTATGAACAGAATTAAAAAATTATTTGGAATTGAATACCCGCTTATACAAGCTGGGATGATTTGGTGTAGTGGTTGGGAATTAGCATCGGCTGTTAGTAATTCGGGTGGTTTGGGAATCATTGGTTCAGGATCTATGTATCCAGAAGTGTTAAGAGAACAAATTCAAAAATGTAAGGCATCAACCAATAAACCCTTTGCGGTTAATCTTCCGATGCTCTACCCTGATATTGACAAACACATCGAGTCTATCATTGAATTTAAAGTCCCGATTGTGTTTACCTCAGCGGGAAATCCAAAAACCTGGACCAAACACCTACAAGAGCATGGAATTATTGTGGTTCATGTCGTATCAAGCGTAAAGTTTGCCTTAAAAGCCCAGCAAGCTGGTGTTGATGCAATTGTGGCTGAGGGATTTGAGGCTGGTGGTCATAACGGAAGGGATGAAACAACAACTTTCTGTTTGATTCCAATGGTGAAAGAACAGATTACCATTCCATTGATTGCTGCTGGAGGAATTGGAACCGGAAAAGGAATGCTTGCCGCAATGACTCTTGGAGCGGATGCTGTACAGATAGGAAGTAGGTTTGTGGCGACACCTGAGTCTTCGGCCCACCAAGCATTCAAAGAAACTGTGGTAGATGCAAAAGAAGGAGATACCTTGCTTACACTAAAAGAATTAACTCCTGTAAGACTTGTCAAAAATGAATTTTTTCAGAAAGTCTCAGAAGCTTATCAAAACCACGCTTCACCCTCCGAATTGGCAAATTTATTGGGAAAAGGGAGAGCTAAAAAAGGAATGTTTGAAGGCGATTTAGTAGAAGGTGAATTAGAAATTGGCCAGATTTCTGGATTGATTCACGAAATAAAACCTGCTGCCGAAATTGTGTGCGAAATTATTGAAGAATTTAAGGATTCTCAAAAAACGATGAGTTCAATTACGATCTAAATACGATGAAGAAAAAAATTATTGGAAGAAAAGATATTCTTGATTTTCCTCGACTCAAATTGGAAGAAATAGACGTGAAAATTGACACGGGTGCTTACTCCTCCTCGATTCATTGCCGAGACATCAAAGCATTTACGAAGAATGGGAAGAAAGCAATTTCTTTCGTTTTACTCGATCCTTCTCATCAAAAATACCATGGAAAAAAATTCACTTCTACTACTTTTAAAGAAAAATTAGTAAAAAGTTCGAATGGAATCTCCGAGAAAAGGTACGTAATTACCTCTGATGTATTGATTTTTAAAGAAAAATATAAAGTTGAACTTTCTTTGACAGAACGTGGAGAAATGAGATTTCCAATCCTCATTGGAAGAAAATTATTAATGGGGAATTTTCTTGTGGATACAGGAAAAACCGATTTATCATTTAAAACAAAAAATTAATAGTGAATAAATTATTTTTTTTCTATATTTAAGAAACTTAAATCTATCTAACATGAAAACAAAATTAAAACTGGGCTGCTAGTATTAGCCTCCCCTTTTCTACTATCATCAATAGCAAGCAGCCAAATATATCAAAGCGAATCGCACAATATAAGTGCAGGCTACGGTTTCGGTAATCTTGGCAATACTATTTTATCCACCTACGAATCCAATACGAATTACTCCTATTCTTCTACGGGACCATTATTTTTTAAATATGAATATGGAATTTCCGAAAATTTTGGTTTCGGGTTAAACTTTTCCTACTTACAAGGAATTGCCACATTCAATTCACAATCTGGCCAGACTACTTATCGAAATGAAATCACCCGAACTGGTTATAATATAATGCTCCGATTTAATTGGCATTTTGGTGATCATGATTTTATAGACCCGTATTTTGGCGTGGCAGCAGGTTACAGAAGTAATAAATGGACAAGTGTATTAGGAGACCCATCAATTGATAATTTGAACATCAAGGCTATATTTCCTCTTGGACTTGAAGCAACTTTTGGAACGAGATTCTTTATCACAGATAATCTTGGTGCCTATGTGGAAGTTGGATTAGCTCGAGCTATCGCTCAAGTTGGAATTACCTCTACCTTTTAATGATTCTAGGTGTTGTGACTAATAAAAAAAGGCCCTCTTTACAGAGGGCCTTTTTTTATTCTTCTATTTCTATTTTAATCCACATTTTTTCAAAACTTAATCGGAATGCGCCAATAAACTCATATTTTTTGAAACTACTGGGCGGAATAACACTCAAAAAAGTAGACTCATCTTCTCTGTGATAGAGATAGTAGACCTCTCCAATAATCGGTTCGAAATTATATTCCGTGTTATAAATAAGTTCATTCCATTTGTACTCTTCCATCATCTGTTCGTACTCAGCCTGGAGTTCATTAAACTTTTGTTTGAGCATATGATTCACCTTCGAAATCCCTACATTTTTCCAAGTTTTCACATTGGTTGTGGAAATACTCGGAGCTCCTACGTTTGTACCATACTCTTTGATGGCAGCATCATATTTTCCGGATTTTTCGTCAAATACTACTTGGTCAGGTTTCTTTTCTTCGTTTTGTTTTGTCATTGCTCTTATTTGTTAGACAAAAATACCTTTTTCTTTTTTATAATTCCACAAACAACCTTCAATAATGGTTGATTTTTTATTCCTACATTTATAAAACCAACTGAGTTTAGAAAAAAATGGACATTATTATAATTACTGGAGGAAGTAAAGGGCTTGGAAAAGCATTGACTGAGAAATACAAAAATGAAGGTTACCAAATATATTCTTTAGCAAGAACTCCACAAGCAAAGAAAAATCATATAGCTCCTATTCAAATTGATTTAAGCGACCTAAATAAGTCAATTACAGTTTTTGAAACATTACTGAATCAGATACTAGAAAAGAATCCAGATTCTATTACTTTCATTAATAATGCAGGGAAATTAGGAAAAATAGATACTCTGCCAAATATCCCTAGCGGAGATATTGAATCGACTATTACACTAAACTATACCACACCGATGGTTCTTTGTTCTATTTTCATAAAAATGCTACGCGATTTTAAAGGTTCCAAGAAAATCAGAAACATATCTTCCGGGGCAGCTCATGGTTCGCACCACGGTTGGTCAGTGTATTGCAGTACAAAATCAGCGATGGATAGTTTTTCCAAAACTATGGCTGTAGAGGAAGAAAAATCTCCATATCCAGTTCATATCCTTTCTATTTATCCAGGAATAATAGATACAGAGATGCAAGCAGAAATCCGAAAAAGCAAGGAATCAGAGTTCAGTAATGTCCAAGGATTCATTGACATGAAGAAAAACAACGAATTGTCAAGTCCTCAAGTTATTGCTGATTCTATTTATCAAATAGATAATGACCCACATTATGAAAGCGGAGAAATAGTCGATGTCAGAACTTATTAAACAACGGATAATTCCACTTTTTTTTACACTAGAAGAAGCATAAAATCACCTAAAAGTTGATGTTAAAATCGTTGGTCGTTTTCCGTACAATTAGGATACTTCGATTTGTCAAACTTAAACTTAGAAGACGAAATTGCCTGAGAAGATTTGAAACTATTGATGTCGTAATTCATGTTTACACCATCTCTTCCTTTTATTGTTACTTCGTTCAGTTCATTCTTCACCTTGTCAATAATCAAAGTAATTGTGTGGTATTTTGATTTTTTAGGATTGTCTGGAAATAATCTCACTTCTTGCAGTGTTTTACTTCCTACTTTTCCTTCTCCAATAAATTGATACTTGAATCCTTTTTCCCAGATAGACATCAATTTAGAAGGGCTGATCAATCCATTTTCTTCTTCTGCATCTTCATTGCTTGTGATTGTTACTTCATTTTCACTTTTCACAAATAACCAATTATACCTTCCGTTGTTTACCACAATGTAATCGGCTGTGTAATAGGCGTATTTCTTACCCGCTTTATAAGCGGTTCCCATCAGCACTTGTTTTTTAATTCTGGCTCCCGAAAAAGTAGCCGTAAAATCTATCACAATATTGTCAAGTGATTGGTGTTTTTTGCTTAGGTTGTCCAAGATCGCTTTTGCTTTCGGATCTTTTTCTTGATAAGTTTCTTGCGCATTTACCGCAATTGAAATTATAGCCAAACCTGCAATTAAAAATATTTTTTTCATTCTGTGTTTTTATTACTCCTTATTTATATGGGTAAAATTAATAGTTTTTATGAGGACGAAAAAGGTGCATAACAAAGGGATAACTTTAGGTAAATAAAATGGTTTCTTTGCACTTTTTCGTTGCTCTTAAAGTTCTTCCAATAACCGTTCCAAACTAATTTCATCAGGCACCAAAACCTTTCTCGCCTTACTTCCTTCAAATGGCCCAATGATTCCTGCTGACTCCAATTGATCAACGATTCTTCCTGCCCTATTATATCCTAATTTTAATTTTCGCTGCAATAGCGAGGCAGAACCTTGCTGATGAATCACAATAATGCGTGCCGCTTCCTCAAATTTATCATCTCGATCTTCGTCATCAAACGATCCTTTTGTCGAAGCGGATTCATCTATGTACTCTGGCAACAAAAGCGCATTGGGATATCCTCGTTGTTCTCCAATAAAGTCACAAATCTTCTCTACCTCAGGTGTATCAACAAATCCACATTGAAGTCTGATGATATCACTTCCTGTAGAGTAAATCATATCCCCTCTTCCTATTAATTGATCGGCTCCACCAGTATCAAGAATTGTCCTAGAATCTATTTTAGAAGTAACACGGAAAGCAATTCTCCCCGGGAAGTTGGCTTTGATAACTCCTGTTATTACATTAACAGAAGGTCTTTGAGTTGCTACAATTAAGTGAATACCAATGGCACGGGCTAGCTGAGCGATTCGAGCAATTGGGGTTTCTACTTCTTTTCCGGCTGTCATAATCAAATCTGCAAACTCATCAATAACCAAAACTATGTAAGGCAAAAATTGATGCCCTTGTTCTGGATTCAATTTTCTTTGAACAAATTTAGCGTTGTATTCTTTGATATTTCTTACTTGCGCATCTTTTAATAAATCGTATCGATTGTCCATTTCAATACACAGCGAATTTAAGGTTGCCACAACTTTACTCGTATCGGTAATAATCGCTTCTTCTTCTCCGGGCAATTTTGCCAAGAAATGCCTTTCTATTTTATTGAATAAAGTAAGCTCTACTTTCTTTGGATCTACCAATACAAATTTTACTTGAGATGGATGTTTCTTGTACAAGATAGAAACAAGTATCGCATTTAATCCAACAGATTTTCCTTGACCTGTTGCACCCGCCATAAGTAAATGAGGCATTTTAGTCAGATCTGCAATCAAAGTTTCGTTTGAAATAGTTTTCCCTAAAGCTACCGGCAATTCAAATTTCGAATTCTGAAATTTATCCGAACTAATCAGTGCCTTCATCGAAACGATTTGAGGATTAGAATTAGGCACCTCTATTCCGATTGTTCCTTTACCAGGAATTGGGGCAATAATTCTAATACCTAACGCAGATAAACTTAATGCGATGTCGTCTTCTAAGTTTTTTATTTTTGAAATTCTTACTCCTGGCGCTGGAACTACTTCATACAAAGTAACAGTCGGACCCACTGTTGCCTTTATTTTATCGATATCTATTTTGTAGTTCGAGAGAGTTTCGACAATTCTATTTTTATTCGCCTCAAGCTCTTCTTTGTTTATGTTTATACCTGTTGTTTGACCATGTGTTTCCAATAAATCTATAGGAGGCAATTTGTAAGAAGACAAATCTAATTCAGGATC